>NZ_JBALDE010000219.1:0-37252 GCF_036917515.1 Nostoc sp.
CAAATGCTCTGAATGCGGTAACTAAAAAAGACATTATTGGATGGTTCACCCACTGCTGTTACTATATTGCACCCAACTGAGAACCGCTATATTACGCCTTTCAGCATTATCCCTTTCCCTTTTACCAAGTCATCTATTATTAGAAGTATCTACACTGATACAAGTATGTTGATTTGCGGGTACTTCACATTTATTTTACCAGCCGTATTAAGACAGCTTTCTAATCTACGCACTTTTACTATGGGTTTTCTAGTAAATTACTAGCCAGTTGTAATGAAGCGATGACCAAACGCTATGAATTGGCTGCTGAGTTATTTTACAGCGTTGGGTCAACAACTGGCGATTTGTGGTTGTTCTGTTGATATCTTATTTAAACCGCAAAATACAGAGTTGTGATGCCAAATTGCCAGAACTTTTTAACCTAGCATTGTCACTTCAACTTTTTCTTAGAAGAGAAAGTGGATAAAGTTGACAGCAGTTTGGTTAAATACCTCCACCAATTCAAGAGATAACTTTTAGCAAAAGTTCGCTAAGCACCCACAATAATGGTCGGTTGTTACATACACCAGTCTGATTATTATTCGTCAGAATGTAATGGTGCAATCTATTGCACTCTTACAAAAGCTAAATACAGAGGTAAAATATGTTTCCTTTTTGGGGTAATCCATGTTACGGAAGCGAACCCATTTCGCACAAAACTAGCTTAGAGCGGAAATTAAAATTCTTGATTTGGATGCGAGATGATTTAGAGTCCAAACTGGCTGGTCTTAATGCTTCTATTGATACCATTCGTCAGCAAATAGAACGTTCCGACTCACCTACTTAAAACTTAACTGATACAGCAATTCATCTCATCACCTACCCAATAAGCAGGTGATGAGATGAATTGCAAGTGAGTTGATGACTATTAAGGTGATTTCTGATGAAAAAAATACCTATGCTGACGAGTTTCGACTACTTTGACTCCCTTCGACACTTCGACAAGCTCAGTGCATCGCTATGCTCAAGGCAAGTTGCGTAAGTCCTGTTCGCTTAACTCTCCACCACTCAGTTGGTTGAGTGTTCACGTAGCGTCTCGCAGAGAAGTTGAAACCAACGGTTATGATAAATTTATTACTAGAATTCATTTAACCAGTCAACTTAATGACACCTTGGCTCATTAGAGATTCTAGCTGAGAAAAGCAGCTTCCTGTGAAGCACTTGCTTTCTCCAAAAAGTCCCCAATTTTAGAAATAGCAAAAATGCTTGAAATAGTAGGCATTCCCATTTCGTTTTTTATTTTTATACCCCACACCCTATACCCTTTTTTTATAAATTGTTCAATTTATTTTTACATGATGCCTTAGAGTTGCAAAGGTTATTTGTGTCATAGGTAAGTTTTAAGGAATCGTGCGATCGCATCTCTCATAAACTGTAACGCCGAATAGTGCAAATGCGATCGCCTCAGTAAAAATTATGAACTTTCACCGCTATTTGTAAAGATATCGTCTTTAAAATTAGCAGTATTTATCAATTTTACTTAATTGAAATTCTTAGATCCCCGACTTATTCAAGAAGTCGGTAATCTCTTTGTGTTCATCCTGAAACTGGACTTTATCGTTGATTCATTTATGTAAGTTTTCGACTCTAAATTTAATTTCATAAAGTCCTAGCAAGCCTGCTGCTACTAGCAAAGGTAAGAAATAATAGACTCCTCGATAAGCTAACATTGAACCCAAAAGTACCGCTGCCGAAACTTTTGAGGAAAGAATCAGCAAAATTATAGTTTCAAATACTCCCAAACCACCAGGGACATTACTAACCACACCTGCAAACATCGCTAGTAAATAAATGCCTAAAAAGTCTAGATATGACAAAGATATATTGCTAGGAAGTAAAGCATAAAGAACTGCCGCCGCCAGAATCCAGTCAAAACTAGAAATTGTTATTTGAGCCAAAGATATATTCAAAGAAGGAAATCGAAATTCATGTCCACGAATTATTAATGGTTGTTTAATAAAAATACTTCCTAGTAAATAAGCCACAACTAATAGTAGAAAAATTACGCCGATGGGGCGCACAGTAGCAAAAGGTAAATGTATTTGAGTGGGAATCTTCAGGGGGTTGATCAGAAATAAGAAACCTGCAACGGCAAACATCCCCAACCAAAAAGTAAAATTGGCGAAAGCAATTACTTGAGCGATCGCCACTGCTGACACTCCCCAACTAGCATAAAATCGATAACGGATAGCACTGCCAGTTAGCAAGGCAAAACCGATGGTATTACTAAATGCAGAGCTAATAAAGTTAGTGAAAGCTATCTTATTCCAACTTAGGGAACGATTAATGTAGTTAAAACCTAAGATATCGTACCCAATCATCACTAGATAGCCGAAAGCTGTCAGCCAAATTGCCCAACTTAAGCGACTTTTGGGAATAGCAGCTAGAGAGTTGAGGATATCACGATAATTATACTCATGCAATTCGTGAGCGATCGCCCACAAAGAAAGCACCAGCAGTAACAAGCCAAACAAAGAACTAAAATTGAGTTGCAGCTTTTTAAACATTATGAAGAAACTTATCCTAACTCTTGACTTTTAATTTACAACCAGTCGCAAAGTTTCCATTCTGTTGACACAACATCGACATATCATTTGCATAAGCTTTTGAAGGCAAGCATCAATTACTTAATAATGCTCTGTTTAACCAATGCCTTTCAAAAATGAACTACAAACAATCTAAAATTTTATTGCTATTTTCAGTATTAACCCTAGTTAGCTGTAATTTATCTCAAGGTGTCGTCGCCAAACCACCGCAACCGCAAGATTTACAAACAACGCCTTCCGTTCTTCCAACTCAGCCTAGTAACTTGGCGACTCCTCTAACCTATAAAATTGAAACCTACGATAGTAAAGTAATGGGTGCAAGTCGCACTTATGGCGTTTCTTTACCTCCTGGCTATGAGCAAAACTTAAAACAAAGGTATCCTGTAATCTTTCTCCTCCATGGTGGACATGGTAATCCCAGTGATTGGTTTATTCAAAATAAAGGACAAGCCCTCAAAACTGTAGAACAACTTTATACTACAGGTAAGTTGCCACCCAGCATCATCATTACACCAGATGGCAACGACAAGCGTGGCTCTAGTCCCTACCGAGATCCAGAATATATCGATGGCCCTAACGGTAAAGTCTCTACAGCCGTAGGCGATGAGTTAGTAAAAGTCGTACAAAGCCGTTATCGCACAATAAATAATCCAAATTTTTGGGCGATAGGTGGTTTATCTTCTGGTGGTTGGGGAGCAATCAATGTCGGATTACACAACGTAGATCGTTTCTCAATTTTATTTAGTCATAGTGGCTATTTTCAAGATAAAAGTGGCCCAGCAAATAGCCCAATATCTTATATTAAAACTATTCCCCTACAAGCTCAAAAAAAGCTGAAAATATATTTAGATTCGGGTACATCAGATACTGATGAACTCGCTGAAGCAGAGCGATTTAGTAAAGTACTAAATCAACTTAAAATTTATAATTCATTTCGTCAGTTTCCTGGCAGTCACACTTGGAAATACTGGCGGCAACATTTAACAAACTCATTGACATTTGTCGGCGAACAATTTCGAGCTTCAGAAACAGCAAATATGGCTGAGAGAAACTTAAGTATTAATCATAATAAAAATGCTAAAAATAATTGAAAATCTCTAGCGTGTCAAGCCATAGCAATCCTGATGAGAGGATGTTTTAAAATTGATTGGCTGTAATTTTAGGCACTTGTTGATCCCCCTAACCCTCTTAAAAAAGAGGAACCAAAATCAATGTCCCCCAATTTATCGGGGAATTTAGGGGGATCTAAAACGTTTTGCTACCGACCATTTGATACTTAAAATTTAAGGTGAAAAACTATACTGCCATTTTGCGAAATATTCATTATAGTAAATTTTAATGGAGGTGATTTTTTTAAAAGTTAAAAGAATATAAAGAATATGAAGATTAATAAATTGTTAATTAGCTTGGTAGGAGCGATCGCCCTCCTGACTAGCGCTGGTTATTATTATGTATTCATCTTAGGTGCGCCACAACTAGACCCACCCAAAGAAGACGCAACTACTGGGCTAAAGTTTCAATTAGCAACCTTTAACTCCCAAGCAATGGGTGCAGTCCGTAACTATGGCGTGATTTTGCCCCCTAGTTATAGCAAAAATCCGCAAAAGCGCTATCCTGTGATATTCTTACTACACGGGGGTCATGATGATGCTCGTGCTTATGCTGATAAATACGCACTTTTAGATGTATTGCATGAACTTTATCAAAGTGGAAAATTACCCCCATCGATTGTGATTACACCTGATGGTAATGATAATCGCGGTTCTAGTCCTTTATACGACCCCGATTACTTTGATGGGCCGAATGGCAAAGTGGGGACTTTGATTGGTTCAGAATTAGTACAAGTTGTCAAATCGCGCTATCGCGCTTTGGAAGAACCCCAATTTTGGGCGCTAGGAGGTCTATCTTCTGGAGGATGGGGTGCATTGAATATCGGATTACGCTATCTTAACAACTTTCAGATTTTGTTTAGCCATAGCGGTTACTTTACTGATGACAGCGGCCCACAAAATAGTCCTCAACAAATTGTGCAACAGCTACCAGTTAAAGATAGGAAGCGATTGCGTGTTTATCTAGATGCGGGTGTGAACGATACTAATTTGCTAGCTTCTACCAAAGCTTTCAACGAAACCTTAAATCAATTAGGCATTGCTCACGTATTTTATGCATTTCCTGGAGGTCATGGTTTGTCTGGCGCAGATATAGGTTGGAATTACTTTCACAAACATCTTAAAGATTCACTATCCTATGTCGGAGAACAATTTAAAAAGTTAGGAGTTAGAAGTTAGAAGTTAAGAGTTTTAACTCCAAAACAAATGACAAATGACCAATGACTAATGACTAATATGACTAATAATTTAAAAACTCGGATTGGACTTTGGAGTGCAGCTTTCCTAACAGGTTTAGTCGGAGTAGTAAATTTATTATCAGCCGTGACACCTAACCTGTATGGACGGAATCAGTGGTTAAAAGAACTTTTACCATTTGATGTTCGTGCTAGTGGTCATATATTTACAGCATTAACTGGGTTTATTTTACTAACACTTGCTACTAATTTATTACGTCGAAAAAAAATAGCCTGGTTATTAACCATTGCTCTACTAGTAATTTCTATTTGCAGTCACTTGCTGAAGGGACTGGACTATGAAGAAAGTCTCCTCTCTGGAGTTTTGCTAGTCCAATTAATTTTGATGCGCCATTTTTTCACGGCACAATCAGACCGTCCTTCTATCGCACGGGGAGTTAGAGTACTGATAGGCGCTTTATTATTTACCCTGGCATACGGAACTATTGGATTTTATTTGTTAGATGGCAAATTTTCAGAGAATTTTAATTGGCGGGAAGCGATAGTTCAGACTTTGGCGATGTTCTTCACCGAGGATAATTGGGGATTGCAACCAAAGACTCGATTTGGAGATTTTTTTGCTAATTCTATCTATATTATTGCCGCAGGTACTATTACTTATGCAATGGTAATGCTGTTGCAACCTGTGTTTTGGCGGAATCTAGCAACTACAAATGAGCGACAAAGAGCTAAAGAAATTGTCGAGCAATATGGATGTTCTTCTTTAGCAGCGCTGACACTCTTAAATGATAAAAGTTATTATTTCAGTCCTTCGGGTAATAGTATAATTGCTTATGTTCCCAAAGGACGGGGCGCGATCGCCTTGGGAGATCCCATTGGCCCGATTGAAGACCGCAAAGAGACAATTATTGCTTTCCAGCAGTTTTGCCAGCGTAATGACTGGTATCCTAGCTTTTACCAAACGATGCCTGATGATGTTGAGCTTTACAAATCCTTGGGGTATAAGGTACTCAAGATTGGAGAGGAAGCGATCGTCGATCTAAAAAGTTTTACATTACAAGGTAAAGCCGGTAAAAACTTTAGACCATCAATCAGTCGTTTAACTAAGCTAGGATACCAAATCGACTTTCACCAACCACCCATCACCAATGATTTATTGCATCGGCTCAAATCTGTGAGTGATGAATGGTTGAAAATGGCGCAAGGTTCAGAAAAACAATTTTCTTTGGGTTGGTTTGATGAAGCTTACCTGCGAGAGTGCGAGATTGCTGTAGTGTATAATCCCGAAGGCCAGATTACCGCCTTTACCAACATTATCTCGGAGTATCAACTTAACGAAGCAAATATTGACATGATGCGACATCGCTCATCTCTTGAAAATGGCACAATGGACTTTCTATTTATTTCGCTACTCCAGCATTTTAAAGAAGGTGGTTACGACAGCTTTAATTTTGGTCTTTCTGCCCTTGCTGGAGTTGGAGATAACCCGGAATCGCGCCGCTTGGAAAAAGTATTGCACTATCTTTACGACCATTTAAATCGCTTCTACAATTTCCAAGGATTGCACGCCTATAAAGAGAAGTTCCGTCCTCGTTGGGAACCGCGTTATTTCGTTTACCCCAGTTTAGCTGCTTTACCAGATGTAGTTGTAGCATTAATTCGTGCAGATTCAGGCGATCGCCTCTTCGATTATTTCAAACCCGGAGCCTAAATGTGCGAAAAAATAACGTGCTGGTTCCTTGCTGTTCCCCTGAATTCGAGATTTCAGCTGATTAGGAACAGATAATATCAAGCGATGCCTACAACGGGTGACGCCTACACAACTAGACATTTATTATGATACAATTGTACTATAAATGAATATCCGGTAAGCATGTAAGGCAAAATATAGCTTTGCCTAAGTTCGTAGTCAAACTTTGCACTCCTACCCTGCGGGAAGGCGTTCGCGTAGCGTCTCGTAGAGAAGCGCCTATGCGTTTAAACTTAAACCTTTAATTATCCACGAATTTACGAAACTGTTTACAAAGTTTCACAATCAAATTATTGTCTATTTACTTTTCAACTTTATACGGTTGTAACAGATTATTTTGTCAATTTTAGTAACAGTGGTTGGAAACGATTCTTGACCTTGAAATGGAAGGTGGCAATATGACAAAGAATCAGATTTCTCTAATAGAACTAATCCAAATTTTTGCACAATACCACAATCATCTTATAGTCAATATTAAGCATCTACAAGAACATTATCAAAGAACAGGTATTAAACGTATTAGAGGTGTTAGAAACGAAAATGGAGAACTACTCCAACCTTGGTTGATAACAGAATATATGGATGATACTGACTACGTTGGTATGGGCAAGTTTCAGTTTAATCGTAATACTGCTACTATCAATATGCTTGTCAAACGTAGAGTCAAACTTGCTAAAGTTGAAGACCAAACTCCTACTGTTGAAGTAGCAGGGTTATTAGTAAATGACCTCAACACCTTTAATAATTACACAATTGTAAGTGACGGCAAAATTAACATAAATTTATTAAAAGTAAAAATTAGTAGTAAAAAAGTCTTTGACTTACTCAAAGAAAAAGGTATACTGAATGCAGAAAAATTTGACTTTCAAGCAGAATATACGATTCAGTTAGATAACTTGCCACTTGTAGTGGCTAATAGTAGTTATAGCAATATTGATGGACTATTCAATGAACTAGCAGAAATTAAAGTACTGACTAGTATTGTTTGCGCTCACTTGAAAAAAGAGTCAGATGTATTTATCGAGACGCAGTTAGATGAGTTTAAAAAGTACTATCTGTCTAAAAATATTTATATCAACTTTCCTACAACTAACGAATATACTGATATCAATGAAGCTTTAGCTAATGGTACTCTTGAATCAAAATTGAGCTATAAAATAGATATTGGCAGTCAAGATATTCTGAATCTGAGTAAGTTACCTTCTGCTAACAAGTTTCTTAATAAAATGTATCGTCTTTATGATAAAAAAACTGGAGAAATTATCATTAAGCCGAGTTTTGATCTGGTACTTAATCAAAATCTTGGTGTTAGGCATAGGTTATTGTCCTCACGCACCAAGATTACAAAAGTTGACGAGTTGATGAAACCAATTTTTGAGAATTTTCTTGGGCTTGAGCTAAATGGAATTGTTGAAAGTATTCTGAATAAAGTTGGTGCTGATAGTTTAGCGCAGTTATTGCAGGATAAACAAACTGGGAAGCAAATCGGCAAAGAAGAAATGATTGCAGCTTTGACGCTAGCAAATAACAAGTTAGAAGAATATGTAGAAAATATTTATCAAGAAAAAATATCTCCCTTGGTATTTTACATTGGTTCTACTGGATTATTGCCAAATCAAATGAAAGCCAAAGCCATGACTGCTGACGAAGCTGCTGCAAAATACCCAAATTTGCAATTTTCTAAAAATGAGCAAGAAGGTACTTTTTTTGTAGTTAATGATAGTATTATTAGTATTTATACTAAGACAGAATATTCTAGTAAAGTTCTTTCTGTCAATACAGATAATTAGATTATATAGCAATTATAACTTTTGCTGATGATACAGTAGTGGCACAAAAAGTTGTGTCCTTACAAATATATATTATGAATCTAATTGATAATTGCTGGAAAAACTTATAGAAAATCTTCAAACATTAAAGATTTTTAGTATTTTTGCATTTATTTATTGTCAGCGAGTAAATTTGGCTGTATGGATTTATTCTGTCGAATAGGAATCTCAATTTTAAACGTTGCTCCTTCTCCTAGAGATGAAATACATCGCAGTTGGCCCTGATGTTTTTCTGTAACAATTTGATAACTAATTGACATCCCTAAACCAGTTCCCTTGCCTACTATTTTAGTTGTAAAGAAGGGATCGAATAAACGTTGTTGAACTTCTTGTGACATTCCCAATCCATTGTCAGCAATCTCAATAGCAACCCAATTTGAGTTGAGCAACTTAGTACTGATAGTGATTTGCGAATTACAACTTGACTCCTGGTTCTTGACATGTAACTCTTCCAAAGCATCGATCGCGTTAGTAATAATATTCATAAATACCTGGTTAAGTTGACCGGCATAACACTCTATTAGAGGAAGTTGAGCATATTCTTTAATAATTTGGATTTGGGAATTGTTAGGCTTGGCTTTGAGGCGGTTTTGCAGAATCATTAGCGTACTATCAATACCGCTATGAACATCCACTGCTTTCATCTCTGCTTCATCCAATCGTGAAAAGTTCCGCAACGACAATACAATGTTGCGAATGCGATCGCTTCCCATTTGCATGGAATCTAGTAATTTTTGTAGGTCTTGAATGACAAAATCTAACTCGATGGCTTCTATTCCTTCCTGAATCACTGGTGTTGGATGAGGATATTCTTTTTGGTAAAGTAGCAGTATTTTTAGCAATTGTTGAATGTATTCTTTAGCATGAGTGATATTGCCATTGATAAAATTAATCGGATTGTTAATTTCGTGAGCTATACCCGCGACTAATTGTCCCAAAGAAGACATTTTTTCTGTTTGAATTAGTTGTGCTTGGGTCTTTTGTAATTGTTCAAGAGTTTCTTGAAGTTGTTGATTTTTTAGAGTTAATTCCTGCTCTCGCTGTCGCAAAGCAGCCTCGGCTTTTTTGACAGCAGTAATATCTAAACCCATTTCCACAACCATCGGCTCACCATTCATATCCTTGAAGGGATAATCATAAATCTGGTATACCCGGCCTGTTTTACTATCAACCCATTCCCAGAGTTGCGGAGCATTACTGTCAAAAACACGAAAGGTGGGACATTCAGGACAAGGTTGCTTTAATCCAGCGATCGCCTCGTAACAACGTTTCCCTGTAGGGTCTCCAAATACCTCGCGAAAGCGTTGGTTATAAAATCCCACCCCGTAATCCTTGGGTTGCAGATAGAGAAAGGCTGGTAACTGATTGAGCAGGTTATAAAGGCTTTCCCGTTCAGTTTGTAGCGCTTCTATTCGCCGCAGTTGTTGGCTAATATCTTTACCTACTGCATAAATGAGTCCCTTTTCAGAAGTTGATAAACTCCAACACAACCACCGATAACTACCATCTTTATGAAGATAACGGCTCTCCCAGTGCAACTGTTGCTGTGGTTGTGTTGGCAAATGACTGATTGTGATATCCTCTGGATGCACTAATTCCAGCCACGGGTACCCGATTAAGTTTTCCGCTTTCCATCCCAACACTTGTTCCCATGCTGGATTCACTTGCTGATAAAAACCATCTTGTCCGATGATACAAAATAGGTCAGATGAAAGGTAAAAAAAATCTTCCAGATTAAACACAGTAATCTTGCTACTCAAGTTGTGCCTTTAAGGTAACTAAGCATATCCACTAACTTCAATGTTAAGATTACTGAAGTAATTACTAACTACTATTTTTCAGTATTTTTACTTAAGAATATCTATGGTAACTGTTTATTATTAGTTTCGACAAACATACTTTACTAAATTTTTGTAATGCCCCATCTGTGAAATAACAAGCTATTGATATAAATGTTATTAAAATATTTATTTAATCTGCTAAAGTGATTTTTGGTATATTTTATAAATCGAAACTTACTTAGGACTTAGGCAACGCCAATATTGTCATTGTGAGCGAAACGGAGTGCAGGGAAGTAATAAGAGCGTCAGGGGGGATTACTTCTCTTCGAGACGCTTCGCGAACGCTATCGCTCGTAATGACGAAATTACGTTATTTTTGCGTAAGTCCTGTTACTATTTTTATTAATTTCAATTGATTTGATAACTTCAAAAAATATTTCATAACACTTGAAGGATTTTAAAGCCTGGTAGGGACTACGTATTTATTTTATTTTTTGATATATAAAATTTAATTTCTGAGCTAGCTGTTTAAATTTTTAGGTATAAAAAAATATTGTTGTCAGCATAATTACAAATTACTGAATAGCTCGGCTTTATTTGTGTTTAACTGCATCTATAGTTTTATGTTTCTCTGACTCAAAATATAGTCGCTATTGTCTTGTTAATTTGATACATCATGCAAAGTTAATTTTATTACCTGATATAGCAATAGATTTACTAATAATCTTTAAGAAATTTACGCAGAAATCAGCTTCAATGAGACAATCTGACCTAATCTTCTCAACCTAAAGGAAGACATGAACGATCGCACAAAGGCTCTCCAGGCTCTCGCGGCTGAACGTTGGCGGGTATCCTTGATTCTCAGTGGAGCCATGATGTTTATTTACTTCGGCTTTATCTTATTAATCGCGTTCAATAAGCCGCTGCTGGGGTCATTAGTAGTTCCTGGTCTCAGCCTGGGAATTTTATTAGGGGCGTTGGTGATTGTCTCAGCATGGGTATTAATTTTTATCTACGTGCGTTGGGCAAATAGCAGTTACGACGACCAAATCGCAAGGCTGACACGCAAATGAATAGTGCTGAGTACTATTTGACTCACTCAGCACTCAGGACTGAGTAAGGCTAATTAGCTATTAGCAATTTCTAGTCTCAAATCCAAATTATCAAACCCAAAATTAAGCATGAATAGTGTGTGGTTCGATCTGCCACTAGCGGCGGATATTACCAGTCTTGGTAAGTTTAACCCGTTGGCGATCGCTTTCTTTTTTCTGTTTGTTGTAAGTTCTTTAGGCATTACCTATTGGGCGGCAAAGCTCACCAAAAATACCGCACAGTTCTATACAGCTGGCGGTAAGGTCAGCGGTTTCCAAAATGGGCTGGCCTTGGCTGGAGACTTCATGAGTGCAGCCAGCTTTTTAGGTATCGCGGGGCTGGTGGCACTCAAGGGCTTTGACGGCTTAATTTATTCTATCGGCTTCCTGGTGGGCTGGCCGATTGTCATGTTCCTAATTGCAGAACCACTACGTAATTTAGGTAAATACACTTTTGCTGATGTAGTAGCTTATCGCTTGCAGCAAAAACCTGTACGTATCGCATCTGCGATTGGAACGTTGGTAGTGATTAGCTTTTACTTAATTGCCCAGATGGTAGGTGCTGGTGAGTTAATCAAACTATTGTTTGGCTTTGATTATGAATTAGCTGTGGTCATCGTCGGTTGCGTGATGATGGCTTATGTGATTTTTGGCGGGATGATTGCCACCACTTGGGTACAAATTATCAAAGCAGTTCTGTTGCTTGGTGGAACTATCTTACTAGCTATCTTGGTACTGGCACGATTTGGCTTTAACCCGATCACTCTTTTCGCCGCTGCATCCCAGAAGTATATAGGTGTATTAGCTCCGGGCAAACTGGTTTCTGATCCTTGGGATGCTATCTCTTTGGGGATATCGTTAATGTTCGGCACTGCTGGACTCCCGCACATCCTGATGCGTTTCTACACAGTACCAGACGCCAAAGCAGCGCGGCTCTCTGTTAGTTATGCCACAGCTATTATTGGCGTTTTTTATCTCCTTACCTTCATCCTGGGCTTTGGAGCGATGGTGCTGGTAGGTCAAGATGCCATCAAGCAAATTGGTACTGGTGGTAACATGGCTGCGCCGATGTTGGCAGAATTTCTCGGTGGTGATGCTTTCTTAGGCTTTATAGCCGCTGTTTCCTTCGCTACGATTTTGGCGGTTGTAGCAGGGTTAACCCTCTCAGGTGCAGCTGCACTGTCCCATGATTTGTGGGTGAACGTGGTGCGCTCTGGTCATGCTGACGAGTCAGAACAGCTAAAGGTGGCTCGCGGTGCAACAATGCTTTTAGGATTAGTGGCAATACTCTTGGGTATTTTGTTTAAAGGGCAAAACGTAGCTTATATGGTAGGTTTAGCATTTGCACTCGCTGCGAGTGCAAACTTCCCAGCGTTGCTCTTATCAATGCTTTGGCGACGCTTCACTACCAACGGTGCGGTTGCGAGTATGTTAGTAGGTACTGTCTCCTCTTTAGTGCTGATTTATTTGTCACCTACTATTCAAGTAACGATTCTCAAGCACACTTCTGCACCCTTTCCGCTGACAAATCCTGGATTAATCAGTATCCCATTGGCGTTTATTGTGGCGATTGTCGTTTCACTATTGAGTACTGAACAGCAGGCACAGGAAAAATTTGCGGAAGTTGAGGATCGCATTCACATTGGTTCTGGGATGTAATTTTGTCATTTGTCATTGGGCATCAAGAAGAAACAAGGTAGACAAGGAAGAGATTTGTTCAATAATTCCCCCCTTGTCTCCTTGTCCCCTTATCTCCCCTGCTCCCCTGATCCCTGCCCCGATACTACTGTCCAAGTTCTTTGATATTATTTGTCACTTGTTGGTATAAGTCGTTGTTACCTTGACTTTGAAAAATGTTTGCTGCTTGTTGTAAGTCCTTGAGTGCCCCCTGTTTGTCTCCATTGGTGGCACGGGCATTTCCCCGGTTATTGTAGGCAGCGGCAAAGTTAGGATTGAAGCGAATGGCTTGATTGTAATCTTCGATCGCACCTTGAGGATCTCCATTGGCAGCACGGGCATTGCCTCGGTTATTATAAGCGATCGCATATTTGGGGTTAAGGAGAATCGCTTGATCAAGATCGTCTAGTGCCCCTTTTTTGTCTCCATTGGTGGCGCGGGCATTTCCCCGGTTATTGTAGGCTTCGGCATAGTTCGGATTCAGCCGAATTGCTTCACTGTAATCTTTAACTGCTTCTCTGTTGTTTCCTAGTGAGGCGCGGGCATTCCCCAGGTTATTGTAGGCTTCGGCATCGTTAGGGTTGATGCGGAGTGCTTGATTGTAATCTGCGATCGCTTTTTCCTTATCTCCCAAATCAAAGTAGGCTAATCCCCGCGCGTTGTAAGCATCGCCATACTGAGAATTTTGACTAATTGCCTTACTGTATGAAGCGATCGCAGCTTGTAAGTCGCCGTTTAAATGCTGATTCTTTCCCTGAAGATAGAATTCTCCACCAATGGAAGTTGTAGCTGAACGACGGCTAGGTTGAGTGACTCCTATTTCTGTCACCAAAACATTGTCATTTTTTGTGCAAGAAACACTGCTAATTGCGGTCAATGTAGTAAAAACAGCTATAGGAAATACTTGATTTACCTTTGTTAGCTTTTGTCTAAATAAACGCCGTTTCATAATTTAATATAAACTGCCATAACACCTGAACGCAATTAGTGCCAAAATCTAAATTTTAATTCTTTAACTCAATAGTTATTTTAAGTTTTGATAGAGATTTCAAGTCAATTGATAAATTTACCTGAAATTTCAGAGATTTATTTAATAGTTATCTTAAATAAATCTCTGAAAATATAAAGTATAAAACTTATCACTTTAGCTCTTTGCTATTGTCATTTTTGTATTTTTTTACAATGAGTTTATGAACACTAACATCCTGTTGATTGTGTTTTTTAGAATACTTTTTAAAAGAAAAAATAAATCTCAAGAGTTATTCTAAATAATAACTCCATAAATTCTAGTATTTGTAGCTATTTAAACAATTTATTCATCTTTGATATCGCTCTCTTGAGTTTTGGGATTTAGCCGCCAAGAGGTGCTTTTTTCAATATCTACAGAGAGTTTTTCTAGATTTTGCCCTAAATCTTTTTGGAGTTTTTGAGTGAGTGGGATCGGAAAATCTAAATTAATACCTTCATTTTGTGCTAGCCTTGCCAATTCTGTAAATGCAGCTTTGATTGTAGTTCGTTCATAACTAGTCAGTTTGTAATAGACAGTTTCAGATATATTCTGAGCTTGCATGGCTTTTTTTATACGTTCTTGTAAATGCTCAGATTCGGAATTCAACAATTTGCATTGCTGCTCAAGTTGTGAGTATCTAGTACTTAGCGTTATTAAATCTTCTGTTACGGGATCAGGGCTGGCTTGGGCTTGTAATGTTAATAAGTTTGAGTAAATTTGAGCCAGATAAATACAATCTAAGTAAGCATACTCTATCTGTTCTTCAGTTAGAGGGCGTTTTCCCCAATCGCTTTTTTGTTCTTGTTTATCGATATTGTTAAAGCTACAAAGTGCTGTAGCTATTGTTTTGAGTTGGTAGTTGGGTAATGGCAAAAGATAGTAGGGAATTTTTTTAGCCATTTCCAAAGTACAAGTAATATTTTTGGCTTTCTTGCTACCGAGAAATTTTAGATCGTAACTCGCGTAATGAAAAACTTTTTCAATGGCAGAATTTATCATAATTTTTTCAATAAATTCAGCTATAATATTAGGCTTATCTAATACATCTAAAAGATAGACGCGATCGCCACTCATATCTTGAGGGTTATCTAATACCTGAATCAGCGATAATCGAGGATTACAACTTTTATAGTCAGCGACTTCTGTATCTATCCACAATGTTTTAGCATTGGTATATTCAGTGACAATCGCACGAATTTCATTAGCCGAAGTAAGGTAGGGCATTGGTTAATATTTCCTGATATTTAAGGCATTTTAAGTATGCCATAATTTTATAAAGTAACATTTTGTTGGTGAGTTTGCTGGCATAGGATTGCGAAAACGCTGAAGTTTGAAATTCGTCATAGATATCGCCAAATTGACTCAAATCTGATAACATCAAGTCACCACTGTGGGGTGGCATCGTCTACCATGATGCGCGTCTAGATTGTACATTGCAATTGTTAAGACTGTCCTTTGTCAATGGTCATCTGTCCTTTTAAATACAAATGACTAATGACAAATGACTAATGACACTTTTGTTACTCCACTTTTAATTGTTTTTTTAATTTGCTCCTCACCATTACACATACCTCAATTAACCGCTTCAAGTACTCAGTTCGGAGATAGATAATGAAAAAGCTAATTTTATTAGTAGTTAGTGGTATTTTGGTAGTTGGTACTTTTGGCTGTCAAGAGGCTCCTAAAACTGGTTTGGAAACTCCTAGCACAACTAATGAAGCTGCTCAAGTACCAGCGAAACCAGCTTCGCAAACAAATCAAACTGCCAAAGTTCCAGAAACACAAACTACTCCTTTAGCAGCTAATACAGGTACTAAAGTTAAAACCGATTCTGAAAAAACGGCAGCAACCAAAGCTAAAAGTGACTTAAAAACTGAAGTTAGCGCAAAGTTGAACAAAGGTTTACCAGGCAATAAATTACAAGTTGAAAACAAACAGGGTGAAATTATCCTCAAAGGTACATCTGCTTCTGTTGAAGAACTTAAAAAAGCTGAAACCTTGGCTAAAGAAGTTCAAGGTGTAAAGACAGTAAAGGTAGAAGCAAAAGTTGATGCTGCAAAAAAGTCCTAAAAGAATAACTGAAGCTTTCAGTTAGCATCGGCATGAAAACCAAATAGAGACTTACATCTGTGTAAGTCTCTGTTTTTTACTTACTTAAATCAAAGTAAATAACAGGTAGTTGATACCACTTGAGTAGCTTTATGTAGTGATTCTTAATTGAGTAAGGTAAAACAAATTACCCCCAACTCGATAAGAGGATGCTTGAAATTCTACTTTTTCATCTTTCAACTTCCATTATTTGAACCTCGATAAATTCGCTCCATCTGCTCTGGAGAAAGGCGTCTCATTGGAAACCACTCAAATGGAGAAACAGACTGTTTCTCATAAGGTTGAACATCATCCTGCTGGATTCGAGGAGAACGCGCTATTATATTGGTATTTGGAACCTCATCCCTGAACGACTCATCTATTTCTAATTCTGAAAGCTGAGTTTGAGGCAAAACATAAGCGTGCTTCTGGGGATCGTATGCGAAAACTTCTCCTGTTTCAATGTGATAAACCCAAGCATAAATGCTGAGTTCTCCCTGATAAAGCTTAGAGTGAATCACTGGATATGTCCGTAAATTCTCAATTTGAGTAAGAACATTCTCGGCAATCATAATCTCTAGCAATTCTTCTCCGTCGTAGTGACTGTAGTGGTCTATAACTAGTCTTCGAGTTGCCTCTGCATATTTAAGCCAATCATGTACAAGCGGCATTTCATCGCTGAGATTGTGTAACTTCATTAATCCTTTCATTGCACCGCAATGAGAATGACCACAAATAATAATTTGGCGAACATCTAAAGCTTGAACAGCATATTCAATTGTCGCACCTTCACCGCCATTACTTGCCCCATAGGGTGGGATGATGTTACCTGCATTGCGAATCACAAATAATTCACCAACTTGAGCTTGTGTAATTAGATTTGGATCGAGACGCGAATCAGAACAGGTAATAAATAAGACCCTGGGCTTTTGACCGTGTGAAAGTTGCTCAAACAGTTGTTGATGTGTCGAAAAATAGCTAGATTTAAATTCACGCAGACCTTTAATTAATCTCTTCATTACTAAGTTCTACAAATATTTGGGGGTTAAGAATCAAATCACAGACAGCAGATTGAGGTAGGAAAGAAGACTTTCTTTCTACGTTTTTCCAATTGTAAAGATTACTATATTATAAATTCATTTGGTGCTTTTAATATCCCCTGCCATTTGGTTAAGTTGTTTTTTTCCCTTGCTCTCCTCTGTTCCTAGCAGTTCGCATTACTATGTGAGAATACCTTGAGCCTGTTTCAAACTAGCTATATCGTGAGAGAAAAATGCGATCGCTTGTTGTCACGATCAACTGAGGACGACAGATACAGAATGAATGATTAAAACTATACCAAATGATTCTTCTTCACACTTAAGCGATTCTGAGTTCGCGTCCAATAGAATACTTGTAATCAGGACTGATTCAAAGACACGCAGACGCAGATATTTTTGAATTATAAGTAATTAGGCGGATATGATATTATCTGCTCTGGGAAAATTTTAACGATCGGTTTGCGACATCAAAATTTTCGCTGTACACTGGGCGATCGTTAGTAGTAAGCCTTTCGGTAAAGCTTGCAGCCTCACCGCAAAGCGTCTAGGATAATCTTCAATTCTCCCCTTTACCCTCTTGCGAATTTTTAATTAGTTGATACACTTGTTCTTCATTAGCTCAGGGAACCAGCGCCTATGGTGCACATCAAGCGCGTGGAACTTACGAACTTCAAATCCTTCGGTGGCACTACCTCTGTCCCTTTGCTACCGGGATGTACTGTCATATCTGGGCCAAATGGTTCGGGTAAGTCTAATATCTTAGATGCACTGCTCTTTTGCCTGGGACTCTCCAGTTCTAAAGGAATGCGAGCCGATCGCTTGCCGGATTTGGTGAATAATACTCAAACGGGTAAAGGACGTGCTTCGATTGAGGCTAGCGTTACGGTGACATTTGATTTGGCGGGGGAGGACTTATCACGCAAAGGCGCAAAGGCGCAGAGTGAGGAAGTAGAGGAAAAGGTAGATGAAGATCGGGAGAATTCCCACTCCCCACTCCCCATTATTCCTTATCCCCAGAGGGAGCCGCACCTTCCCCACTCCCCAACTGAATGGAGTGTTACTAGAAGGTTACGAGTCACTCACCAAGGGACTTACACATCGAATTACTATATCAATGGTGTACCTTGCACGTTAACAGAGTTGCATGGGGAACTAAATAATCTACGGGTTTATCCTGAAGGCTACAATGTAGTGCTACAAGGGGATGTCACCAGCATTATCTCGATGAATGGGCGGGAACGGCGGGAAATTATTGATGAATTGGCTGGGGTGGCGGCGTTTGATCGCAAAATTATCCAAGCCAAATCAACTTTAGATGAGGTAAAGGAAAAGGAAGATAGCTGTCGGATTATTGAAACGGAATTAACTGCACAGCGCGATCGCCTTTCCCAAGATCGGGCGAAAGCTGAGAAATATCAAAAACTCCGCACAGAATTTCTCGCTAAACAATCCTGGGAAGCTGTTTTATCATGGCGATCGCTACAAGCACAACAAGAAAAGTTAGTTCAGGAAATTCAAACAGGTGATCGCAATTTTAGTGAACTCACTACCCAACTCACAAACCTAAATTCCGAAATCGTTCAAAAAACTGCTGAACTTGAACAACTCAATGCCCACGTGAAAGCATTGGGAGAAGAGGAACTTTTGGCGGTACAATCTACTCTCGCTACCCAAGAAGTAGAACATAAACAACTCCAGCGTCAGCTAACGGAATTACAAACGGCTTCCCAAGAAACTGCCAAACGTCTAGCTCAAACTCAGCAAGAAATTCAAAAACAGCGTCATTCCTTAGAAGAAATTGCCAAAACACAGATTGTAGAAGGGCAATCTATTGTCTATTGTCAGCAACAAAGGGATGAAACACAGCAAGCTTTAGAAATTTCCCGCGAAGCAGCAGCAGAAATCGCCTCGGCTTCAGAAGCCTGGGTGCAGCAACAAACAGCATTCAACCGTCAAATTGAAGCTTTACTACACACTCTAGAACCGCAACGCACCGAACAAGCACAACTCAGGGAACGCAATAATCAGTTACAGCAGCTTATCCAAGAGCAAACCCAGTTAATTGAACGTGACGAACCGCTATTAGCAGAAAAACAAACTCAGTGTAGTGGAGTTGAAACGGAATTTAACACCTCTAGCGAACCCATCCAAAATTTAGCCCAAAATCTCTCAGCCACAGAGCAAGAACTGCAAATCCAACAGGAAACCCAAAAACGGTTACTTTCTGAACAACGAGAAAAACAACGCCAGTTGGATAAAATAGAGGCGCAAGCGCAGGCACAGCAGGAAGTCCAAGGAACCCAAGCTAGTAAAGTTATTTTACAATCAGGAATGCCTGGTGTTTGCGGCTTAGTTGTGCAGTTGGGACTGGTGGAACCCCGGCATCAGCTTGCCTTGGAAATGGCTGCTGGTGGACGCTTGGGACATATTGTGGTGGAAGATGACAGCATCGCCGCAGCAGGTATTGAACTGCTCAAACAGAAACGTGCAGGGAGGGCAACTTTTTTACCGCTGAATAAAATTCACGTTCCCAAATTTACCCAAGATGCAACGCTGCGTTTTGCTAGCGGTTTTGTTAACTATGCTGTTAACTTAGTTGATTGCGATCGCCGTTACAAAGATGTATTCAGCTATGTTTTTGGTAACACAGTAGTTTTTGCCAGTCTGGAGGCGGCGCGGAAAAATTTAGGACTGTATCGCATCGTCACCTTAGACGGGGAACTTCTGGAAACTAGTGGTGCAATGACTGGTGGTAGTAACACTCAGCGTTCGGCGTTGCGGTTTGGTACGGGTGAAGCAGCGGAATCTGATGAAGTGATCGCTTTAAAAAGTCGTTTGGCGGACATTGAGCGAGTTTTAGAGCGTTGTACCGAGGCGATCGCTACTTTGTCAACTAAAACCAAAAAACTCACCCAGGAACTCACCGAAGCGCGTCAAGCACGGCGAGAACAGCAGTTACAATTGGAACAGTTGCAAAAAGATATTAAGAGTTTAACAGTGCAATTAGAGGGGACGCGATCGCAACTCGCACAAAACAGTGAAAAGTTAGCCACAGCACAATCCCGTCTGGAAATTTTAGAACGGGAATTACCTGGACAAGAAAATGAATTACAACAATTGCGACACGCATTAGCGGAGTTAGAAGCATCCCAAACCCCCAGTGAATGGCAAGAAATCCAGGCGACAATTAAAACTCAAGAGCAACAATTGCAACAACGAGACACAGCATTACGCGAAGCTGAACAAAGATTACAAAATTTAGAAAATCAGCAACAACGTTTGCAAGAAAAAATCCAAGAAGCAGAAACGCGAATCACCGAATACGAAACCCAAGAAATCTCTTGTAGAGACGCGATTCATCGCGTCTCCACACAAACCACAACCATAGACGAGCAAATCACCCAAACCCGTTTATTGTTGAGTCAAATGGAGCAAAATTTGGGAGAAGAGAAACAAAAACGCGATGCTACAGAACAAGAAGTGCGATCGCATCTTTTACGCCAACAACAATTGGAATGGGAAATCCAAAAACTCCAAGAAACCCAACAGAAGCGCCGAGAAGAATTAGTTGCATTGCAAAGTCAGTTGCAGGATGTAGGAGCAGAATTACCAAATCCCTTACCGGAAGTTCCAGATAAAGTAGACTTGGAAGAATTGCAGAAAGAATTGCGATCGCTTACCAAACGCTTACAGGCAATGGAACCTGTGAATATGCTGGCGTTGGAAGAATACGAACGCACTCAAAACCGTCTCCAAGAACTCACGCAAAAATTAGAGACACTAGAAGGAGAACGCACTGAATTACTTTTGCGGATTGAAAACTTTACCACATTGCGGCAACTTGCTTTTAAAGAAGCTTTCGATGCTGTCAACGAAAACTTTCAATCGATTTTTGCCATCCTTTCAGACGGCGACGGCTATTTACAACTAGAAAATCCTGAAGATCCTTTTAGCAGTGGGCTAAATTTAGTCGCGCACCCCAAAGGCAAACCAGTACAGCGCCTAGCTTCCATGTCTGGGGGAGAAAAATCACTTACAGCCTTGAGCTTTATCTTTGCCCTGCAACGCTACCGCCCATCGCCATTTTACGCCTTTGACGAAGTAGATATGTTTCTGGATGGGGCAAATGTAGAGCGATTAGCTAAAATGATTAAACAACAGTCACAACAAGCGCAATTTATAGTTGTGAGTTTGCGTCGTCCGATGATAGAATCAGCCGAACGCACAATTGGCGTTACTCAAGCACGAGGAGCTTACACTCAAGTTTTGGGGATTAAGTTACAATCATCCAATACATCTGCTTGAGTTTTTGTTAATAATAGTGTATAGATAAACCGGATTCGAGATCAGGACTCGGTATAGAATGACCTCCGAACAGATAATTAGGCGTTCCGACATATTAAATACCCAGGTGATTACCCGCGACAACGGCAAGCGGCTAGGCATCATCAGTCAAGTCTGGGTTGATATCGATCAAAGAGAGGTTGTGGCTCTTGGTTTGCGAGACAGCCTGATCTCTATTTCGGGCATACCGCGCTATATGTACCTCAACAACATTAGCCAGATTGGTGATGTCATCCTGGTTGATAACGAAGATGTCATTGAAGATATCGATGTTGAATCTTTCAGTAATTTAATTAACTGGGAAGTAATTACAGAAACAGGTGAAGTCTTAGGCAAAGTTCGCGGCTTCAAATTCAACGGCGAAAGTGGGAAGCTTGAATCTATAGTCATTGCTTCTTTAGGATTGCCCCAAATTCCCGATCAATTTGTGAGTACTTACGAGTTCTCAGTAGATGAAATTGTCAGCACTGGCCCCAATCGGTTGATTGTGTTTGAGGGAGCCGAAGAACGAGTAAATCAGTTGACAGTCGGTTTATTAGAACGCCTGGGTATCGGCAAAGCACCGTGGGAGCGAGATATAGAAGAAGAATACGGCTATACTCCACCACGTACAATTGCACCACCCAATCAATTACCTAGTGGAGTGCCATTGCAGCCACCCAGGCAAAAAGTTCGTGCTCCTGAACCCGTAGCGCGGGAAGAAGAATGGAATGAAGACTATGTGGAAGAAGAAAGGCCACAACGTCAGGTAATGAAAGCACGGCAGTATGAATCTATTCAATACGAAGAAGACGAGGAAGAAGATAACTGGAGCGAGGCAACAGGCAGCGACAGGTATCAACAACCGCAGCAGCCGCTAAAATATGAAGCCCAGCCCTACAACAAGCCTTATGTTGACGAATACGATGATTATGACGACGTAGAGGGCGATGCTTGGGAAGATGCGCCGAAGCCAGTCAATATTCCTAAGAAAGTCAAGGAAAGACAGCCAGAATACGAAGAAGAAGGCGGATATTAAGTAATTCGTAATGACGCTTTCTACGAGACGCTAAAAGCGTAGCTTGCTTCTCTGTAAGAGTACGTAGACTCGCAACCTAATATAATTCGTAATTTTCGGCTTAAATTATGAATTACGCTTAATGTGAATTAAATAGGTTGAGACTGGAAAGTGAGAACATTAATACCAAAATGACGACGAAGCAATAAGCGTAGAGTGTGAGAATGCTATTTTTGCAGCAATGTGTACACAAAAGCCATCGACAGTTTTAATAATGCCAGTGTCATCATTTCACTATCGCTGATGCTTGGTTTTATCCCTGGTTTTAGCACTGTTGTCTTTTTTACTTGCTGCTGATAGCAATCATCTACCAATACAAATATTCTTGTTAAGAGCGTTCCAAAGTTTATGCTAGTCATGGGGGAAGTCTGAGTTGAATAGCTGGTAACTTTCATCTTCTTACTTCTCCCGCCTTTTTTTCTAATTCACATTAGGCGTGAATTATTCTTCAGATAAGTTCAGCCCTCTCCTTGCAAGTAAGGAGGGGGCTAATTTTTTATCTACCAAAATCTCATTCTGGTAGGAGACTGATTTCGCTGTTGCTCTTGGCGTATCACCACTGAGGATTTGCCATAATTAATGCCGCTGCCTGAGAGCTATCTAATGGATAGGAGAAAAAATATCCCTGCCCATATTCACAGCTCAACTTTCTTAACATTGCTACTTGTTCTTCTGTCTCCACTCCTTCAGCGGTCACATCCACACCTAATTTGTGTGCCAATGTAATAATTGTCTGAACAATATCTAAATTTCCATCAATAATGTCCCCACTAACAAAGGAGCGGTCTATCTTCAACTGATTAATTGGAAAGTGGTGGAGACGACCTAATGAAGAATAGCCTGTACCAAAGTCGTCAATTGCCAACTTAATTCCTAAATTTCTCAGTTGCTTTAACCTGATGATCGCTTTATCGTTGTTTTCCATAATTACGCTTTCTGTAATCTCCAGCGTCAAACTCGGTGCGTTAAGTCCAGTGTCTTGTAGAACTTTATTGATGTGCGGTAGCAACTTTTCTTCACTGAACCTAGTACTACAAAGATTGATACTAATGCTTAAGGGAGACTTAGGCAGATTCTCAGAGTTAGAAGAGAATTGCTCTTGCCACTGCTGCATCTGACCACAGGCCTCATACAAAACCCATTGCTCAATAAGGACAATTAGCCCGGTTTCTTGGGCAATTGACATGAAATACTCTGGTAAAACAATGCCGTGTTTTGGATGTAGCCAACGCACAAGCGCTTCAAAACCAGTTATTTTGCCGCTACTGAGTGACACTATCGGTTGATAATAAATTTGAAACTCTCGAAGCTCAACGGCTCGGCGTAGCTCGTTAACTAACTCCAAGTGTGCCATTGCTTGAATATGCATATCAGTGTTAAAAATCTCATAGCACGCCCTGCCTTGTGTCTTAGCTCGGTACATCGCAATATCGGCGTCACGCAAGAAGTCTTCTGGTTGTTGACAACCTGTTATGCTTAACGCAATGCCAATACTTGCTGTAGTAAAAACTTCTTGCCCGCCTAAAATCACCGGAAGTGCCAGTTTCTTTTGTATTCGTTCAACAACCGCTACCACTTCTACTACATCTTTAATTCCCACCAGCAAGATGATAAACTCGTCTCCTCCCAGCCGTGCAGCTATATCTACAGAGCGCAAGCATTCTTGAAGCCTTTGAGCTACGGTAAGCAATAATTGATCTCCCAATGCGTGTCCCAGGCTGTCGTTGATCAACTTGAAGCGATCTAGGTCTAGAAACAAGACAGCAAAAAGATAATCTGAATGCCGTTTAGAATAATTGACCGCATCTTCTAAACGGTTCATAAATAAAGCGCGGTTTGGCAGGCCCGTTAGTACATCGTGAAAGGCAAGGTGTAGCAGTTGTGATTCGGCTCGTTTACGCTCTGTAATTTCACCCAGCAATTGCTCATTTGCTTTTGCCAGTTCCACTGTGCGTTTTGCCACTCGTTCTTGTGCTTGTTTCGTTTCGCTGATATTACGCAGCAACCAACGCCAGCCTACCAACTTTTGTTGTGAGTTATACACTGGAGCTGCCCTGACACTAGCAGGAAAGGGTGTACCCAAGCGTGGATTTATGTCAATGATGCAGTCTTGTATCTGCTGCGAATTATTTATCAGAGAGCTAAATATCTGGCGGTCTTGTTGAGCAATAAACAGAACTAATGGTTTACCAATGAGATATTGTTGGCGCACAGAGAGGATAATTGCTGCTGCATAGTTAGCCTCTAGGATCTTCCCTACGATATTAGTTACTAAGTAACCATCTGGTGCCAAATCGAATAATTCTTGGTAACGCTGGCGTTCTCTTTCTGCTCTTGCTCTTGTTACCTCTAACTCCTCAGAGGCAACCAATAGTTCTTCCACTACCATTTGGAGTTCATTGAAAGCTGCTATTATTAGCTCTTGGTGTGAGTTTGGTTGAGTTGCAGTGCGCTGCCATATCCCCCTTACTCGCGATCGCAATTCCTCTATTTCCTGGCTAAAGTTATCTACATCCATGTTGCTCAAGCTGCAAAACTATGAAGCGTAGGTGTAAGTAATACTCAAATCTAAGTATCAGTATTAATACATACTAAAAACCTAGCATCTATAGCAGGATATACTTTTAGTACTTATACTAATTCTTTGTGTATACATTATTTTAACCTGAATACTACAACAGTTTGTAACTAATTAGCAAACTATTCAGAAACTTGCCAAAAACTGTTAGCGTCAAACAATATTGTTGTGGATCTTCGAGCTTGAAAACCCGTTCTAATTACTGGCAACTACTGCCTTATATCCGACTCCAGTGGCAAACCATCACTAAGGGACTTATTGGTATATCAGGATACCTACTAGCAACATTAGTGTTAATTAATCTTGCTGGTAAATTGGCAACTCCCTTTGCCCAAGGTAATGTAGTCGCGATCGCTCAAATAACTGGCAGTTGTGCTTTAGTATTTCTGGTGAGAGGCTTATTTCAGTCTATACAAGATATGTACATGGCGAAAGCTGCTTTAAGAGTTGCTTTTCATCTCCGCCAGCAAGTTTATGCCCATCTTCAAAAGCTCAATCTCAGCTATTTTGAAACGGCAAAAGCAGGTGATTTATCTTACCGCCTCACCGAAGATGTTGACCGCGTTGGCGAAGTCGTAAATAAAGTATTTCACGACTTTATCCCCTGTATTTTGCAGTTGCTAGCAATTCCTATTTACATGATTTATTTGAATTGGCAACTGACACTAGCAACAGTAATAGTTGCACCACTAATGGCTATTTTAATTAGCTGGTTTGGTGAACGATTACGTAAGTATTCCTTAAAAAGTCAAAATCGCGTATCGGGTTTATCAGCCATCCTCACGGAAGTTTTCAACGGTATTCGTTTGGTACAAGCTTTTGCTGCCGAAAATTACGAAATTGCTCGCTTTGGCCATGAAGCAGAACGCAGTCTCAAAGCAAAATACTCAGCCGAACGTCTGAAAGCGATTCAGATTCCGATTATCGGATTTTTTGAAGCCTTAAGTGCCTTATTGTTACTGATTGTAGGAGCGTGGCAAATTTCCCAAGGTCACTTGACAGTGGCGAATTTTTTCAGTTATCTAGCGGCGGCGGCGCTGTTAATTGATCCTATTGGTCACACTACTAATAATTACAATGAATTTAAGCAGGGTGAAGCATCTGTTGATCGCGTTTTTGAATTGATGGCAATTCAGCCAACGGTGATCGAAAAGATAAATGCGATCACTCTTTCTCCAGTCAATGGCAAAGTAGAATATCGTCATATTTCCTTCGCCTATAAACCAGGCAAACCT
The DNA here is from genome assembly GCF_036917515.1 of Nostoc sp. Taxonomy (GTDB): domain Bacteria; phylum Cyanobacteriota; class Cyanobacteriia; order Cyanobacteriales; family Nostocaceae; genus Nostoc. The sequence continues at coordinate 26,370 of NZ_JBALDE010000219.1, forward strand.
GTCTTAAAAGATATCAGTTTATTGGTATCGCCAGGTGAAGCGATCGCTCTTGTCGGTGCTTCTGGTGCTGGTAAAACCACATTTGTAAATCTCCTCCTACGTTTTTACGATCCTGAAGTTGGTCAAATCTTCATTGACGGGGTTGATATTCGAGATGTGAAGTTGCATAGTCTACGGCGACAAATTGGGATTGTTCCTCAAGAAACCATTATGTTTTCCGGGACAATTGCCCAAAATATCGCCTTTGGACAAGATATTTTTGACATAAAAGCAGTTAAAGAAGCGGCGAAAATTGCTAATGCTCATCAGTTTATTAGCCAACTGCCAGAAGGTTATCGTACTTGGGTAGGCGAACGTGGGGTAAACTTATCAGGTGGACAAAGACAAAGAATTGCGATCGCTCGTGCTGTTTTACTCAATCCGCAAATCTTGATTCTTGATGAAGCGACATCAGCATTAGATTCCGAATCAGAAGCACTGGTACAGGAAGCACTGGAAAGACTAATGGAAAAACGGACGGTGTTTATTATTGCTCACTGTTTATCGACAGTTAAAAGGTGCGATCGCATTTTAGTTCTCGAACAAGGACAAATTGTCGAATCGGGAACCCATGAAGAATTATTAGCCCTACAGCGTCGCTATGCGCGGTTTTATGCCCAGCAGTTTAGTTAGAGGTAGAGGAACAGGGAGCAAAGGACAAGGGAGACAAGGGAGACAAAGGGAATAACCAATGCCCAATGCCCAATTTCCAATCCCCCTTACTAAACTATCTCCTAAACTGAATTGCTTTGATCAACTCATAAAAAGGTTGCCAATTATCTTCCTGGGCAATTGCTTCCCAAACAGATTCAATCACAGGTCTTAATAATACTGTTTTCGGATTATTAACAGCTAGAGTTTGAGCAATTACATCAGTGCGTAGGCGTAGCCCGTCGTAGACATCGCTCTCAAAATCGTTCAAAATTTGATGGTATAGTATGCACCAATCATCAAAAATTCCAGATGCACCCGGTACTGGCACAATATCTGAATTATTCATCACAAAACCTGGTTCATCTCGCCATTTCGATGAAAAAGTACGAGCCATCTCATAAAAAAACTGGTGATAACCAACTTGGCTATCTCTCAAAAATTCAATCGTTAGATTCAATAGCTCCACTGCTTCTCGATGCGGCAAATTCTCAAAACCTAACTTTTTCAACATCAAAGAACTGTATTCAGCTTCATAATACTCATCAAACCTAGCTAATCCAGCTTCCATTTCGCCTTTATCAATAATCGCCTTTAAAGGTTCTTGGAGCATTTGTAAATTCAGATGACAAATACTTGGTTGATTACCGTAACAGTAGCGTCCATAATAGTCAAAATATGCAGCTATAAAGGATGGGTTATAACTCGGAATAAATGCGTAAGGGCCATAGTCAAAACTCTCTCCAGTAATCGACATATTGTCAGTATTCAGGACTGCATGACAAAAGCCAGCCGCCATCCACTGCGCTACTAGTTCTGCAACCCGTTTCACTAATTCGGCGTAAAACAGAGCATATTTATCTTTTTCAGCATTTAAGTGTCGATAATACTGCTCAATTACGTGGTCTAACAGCTTCTTAGTTAAATCTGGACGCTGGAAATAGTGCAGTCGCTCAAAAGTGCCAAATCGAATATGAGAACTGCTCATTCTAATCATCACAGCTGAACGGGTAGGCGAAGGTTCATCACCCCGCCAGAGTGGTAAACCTGTTTCAATCATGCTCAGACAACGCGAAGTACGTACACCCAAGTGGTGCAGCGCTTCCGCAGCCAGAACTTCCCGTACTCCACCTTTGAGTGTGAGCATACCATCGCCACCACGGGAGTAGGGCGTTCTCCCAGAACCTTTAGTGCCAAAATCGTATAATTCGCCATCGTTGGCGCGTACTTGCCCGTAGAGAAAGCCTCTACCATCACCTAATTGTCCGTTATACTCACCAAATTGATAGCCGTGGTAACGCAGTGCTAACAAGGGTTTGCGTCCCTGAAATTGACCAAAGGCTTTGATGAAATCTTCGTCTTTGACTACTTGGGGGTCTAGACCGAAACGGGGCAATAGTTCATCGTTACGCCAACGCAGGATGTGTTGGGGAAATTCAGCCGCTGCAACCTCATCGTAGTAGTCACCACCTAAAGATTCTAAGGCAGTTTCGTAGTTGAGGGTGAGAAAAGGATTGCTAGAATTCTTATCGTTTGGAGTTTCAGCCAGAGTCATTACGAGCAAAGCTAATTCATTCTTCCTTTAATACTACCTCTGGCTTCAGCATCATCAGCATAGACGCAAAAAGCGATCCATATCTAAAATATGGCAGCGCTTCAGCAGGCAGAAGTAACCCACCTTGAAAAACGTGGAATTGAAGCAAGAACGCTGACTAATTTGTAGTTGTAGCGAACTGCCTGATAAAATTATCAGCGAGAAATTTCAGTTTTGTATTTTTTATTACTAACGAACTTTACATTAAACCATGCTTTATCTACCTGAAATTATTCACTAGATAGAAGAAGAAGTTTAGTAATAAAAAGTATTGTTTTGAAAACAAGACTAAGGAATTTTTTTTAATGCCAAGTAATTTTTTTACACCAGTAGAAGAAAGAGAAAAAATCTTTTGTACAGAACTGGTTCAGTCCGGTGTGTTATATGAAAAAGCGGTTACTGCCGCTAAAATTTTAGCTTCTGGTCAACCAGATGAGCTTTTATCATCTGAAGAGAGAAAAGCTGTAAAAGAAGCTTATGAAAAGTGGTTTGTACAGAATAAGCCCTATAAACATTGAAGCTTATATATCCGTTTTGGGTTAGGCAACTCAGAATAATTAGAATGCTGAAGCTAGCATAAGTTCGTAGATGCGTGTCAATCGCTCACGAGTAAATTTCTACCTCTGCCATGAGATATTGACTCTTGTAAAACCGGTTTCAATCGTCTAGAAATGTTGAAATACTGACGCTTTTGTTTTGTATTTTGTATCACTAGCAAATTTTACATTAAACTATGCTTTATCTACCTGAACTTGTTCACCAGATAGAAGAATTTTAGTAAGAAAGAGTATACTATTAAAAATAAGAATCAGCAATTTTTTCTATTTGATTTAGAAATTACAGGCTTTTTTCTAACTTAAACTAAATAATCAGCAAGATGAATCAAGAGAATTGTACTAAACATATTTTAGTTTGTGATGATATTGAACAAATGGTTCAAGTGATGAAACTCGTCTTAGAATCAGAAGGTTATGAGGTATCAACTGCAAATAGAGGTTCGGAGGCAATTGACAAAATTAAGATAAAAAAACCTCATTTACTAATTACAAATTTAATGATGCCAGATATGAGTGGTTGGGATGTAATTAATTATGTTCGGCAAAATTTAAAAATAAACACTCTCCCAATTTTGATTGTATCAGCTAATAATGAAGAAGATTTTCGCAACAATGAAGTAGCTGGATTTCTTTACAAGCCAGTTCAACTTGATGTATTTGTTAAAAAAGTCAAATCAATTTTAGAAGTAAGTTAATTAATTTGAACTGAGCGTGAATAGCAAACTGGTATTGAGCCAAGTCTATGTGTAAAAATCTGCAAAAAAACACTTTATTTGAAAATCAAGTGGAATATTTTTGTTGTTAACTCTCACTGATTTTATACAGATTATATATTTATTTACTCTTACCTTATTTTAAAATAAATAAAGTTTTGGACATCAAAAAAATAAGACTGACTTAACCGAAGTTTGGATAAAATCCGCCAGTCTTACAAAACTTAAACTTAATGAAATAAAACTGATTTTTTATTTTTTAATTGGTTGTGATGTTGGTGCAGCAATTCCTACTGGTTTTGATGGTGTTTGTGGTACTTGTGAAGCGAGAATTTTTTTCACTTGTAGGTTATAAGTTTGCAAAATTGATTGAACCTGTTTCTGTTGATCTTGATTGAGATCCAAAGATTTTAATACTATTCTGATTCTCTGACGGGATTGCAATGCCGCCTTAAATTTAGTATCTTGGGACGGGGTTAATAGAGCTTCAATATCCTTATCTCTTTGCTGGCGAGCTATTTGGATTTGTAGGCGCTGTTGATTTGTGAGTTTGATTGGCTGGTGTGATGCAGCACTAGTCTGAGTTTTTGAGACTGGTGTAGTGGCGGAATTTGGGACTGGTGCTGCCAAGACAACTCCATTTAAAATGGTAGCAAAAGCGAAGATAGTAGAAAAGACAGATAAGCGCTTTATAGAATTAATGAGCATTTTAAAAAACTCCTCAACTATTTAAGAAAATCGGACACATCGGTTCAAGCTAACCTTAATAACTAAGCCTGGTAGTGAACAAATATTACTATTGCATTTGCTTGTGGAGTTGTTGTGTAGTTATTATGAATTTACTATGAATTTGGAGATGTTCAAAATTGATATATTAAATTTATTATCAGATGGATATTATAATATTATAAATAGGAATTTTTACTAACTGCAAATAAGTATTTGAATTAATTTGAAGCCTAACTTACTTGTATAGATTACCTAAATAAGGTTTATAAGCAACAAGTATGGTCGATAAATAAAATAAAAAGTTAATAAAAAATTTAGTATATTTTTAAAAATCAGGTGCTTTCCAATTAGGATTTGTAAGACTTGTCAAAATATGATCTTCCCATTGCCCATTAATTAACAAATAGTCTCTAGCATATCCTTCAACGACAAAACCGAGTCTTTTGAGTACATTGCCACTGCGGCGATTGTGAGGCATATAATTAGCCATAACTCGGTGAAAATTTAACTCTTGAAATAGATATTGAGTTGCAGATTTTAACCCCTCTGTCATATATCCTTTACCTTGTTTATTTTCAGCAAGGCTATATCCCACATAGCAAAAATGAGCGGCTCCTCGGACAAAATTACTAAAATTAACCGTTCCAATAACTACGGTAGGTTTTTTTTTGGTAAAAATAAATAATTTTAACGATTGCCCATTGATAAATTCTAGAAAACTATTCTCTATTTGATACTGCCAATATTCTTCAGTGAAAAAACCATCAGCCCAAAGAGGGTAAAATGGAGTCAGATAAGTTTTGTTATCAATGAAGTATTTGAGAATTTGGGGTATATCTTCATGGATCGCTGCTCGTAATAACAGGCGATCGCTTGCAATTATTGGCAGTTCTGATATCATAAATTACTTAATCAAGGGGATCTCTTCGCAGAACATTCTCTAAATGTTATAAATTCTCTCATAACCTGTGGTTTAGCAGCAGTTAAATTAGCTGTCTCATCATTACGACTTACACAAGTGTCATAGCTTTTTCATAAAGTTTGTTAAGAATTAAGCGTCAATAATCTCCAATTCATGAGTATTTTTGCTCTTAATCTGCCATTTAATCAAAATCTTGATAAGCTGATGTCTAATATCTAGAGCGGAAGGATTGAGAGCCAATGGGTGATAAAGCACAGTGCTGGGCATAACTTCGATAAAATCGCTTTGCCCAAACGCTGTACCACAGCAGATTCAAGTAAAAGATAGCTCTTGATTAATCCAGTCTACAAGAAGGATAGTAATGTGGTGGGAATACGCTACGATTGGCAAGAATTAGAGATTAGGGCGATATACAACACGCCTTTGCTAGAGCTTATTTATCAAGCAGCTAGCGTGCATCGCCAATATCATGACCCAACAAAAATACAAGTTTGCAAGCTGATATCGATTAAAACGGGAGGTTGTCCAGAGGATTGTAGCTACTGCGCCCAATCTTCCCGCTATAAAACAGAGGTAAAGGCGCAAGCACTCCTAGAAAAAGAAACAGTAGTTAACATCGCTCAAAAAGCTAAAGAAACTGGTGTTAGTCGCATTTGTATGGGTGCTGCTTGGCGCGAAGTGCGGGATAACTCACAATTTGAGGAAGTCCTAGAAATGGTCAAGGATGTGACTGCAATGGGTTTAGAAGTGTGCTGCACTCTGGGTATGTTGACGGCAAATCAGGCTAGGAAATTGTCAGAAGCAGGACTTTACGCCTACAACCATAACTTAGATACCTCGCAGGAATATTACAGCACAATTATTACCACAAGAACATATAGCGATCGCTTAAACACAATTGAGAATGTCCGTCAGACAAATGTTACTGTATGTTCCGGCGGTATCTTGGGTTTAGGCGAAACTGTCGATGACCGGGTTGGGATGTTACAAACTTTGGCAAACTTACATCCCCATCCAGAATCCGTACCAATTAATATTCTCTCCCAAGTACCGGGCACACCCTTAGAAAATCAGCCTGATGTTCCCATTTGGGATATTGTGCGGATGATTGCCACAGCCAGAATTTTAATGCCAACTTCTGATGTGCGTCTTAGTGCTGGTAGGGCGAGACTTTCTCAAGTTGAGCAAGCTTTCTGCTTTATGGCAGGAGCTAATTCTATCTTTTCCAGCGACGACAACAAGATGTTGACAGTGACAACTCCCTGTCCCGATTACGATACTGACCGAGAAATGCTGAATTTACTTGGCTTGGGAATGCGTCCGCCTTCCCAAAGACAAGAGAAGGTAGCAAGTCCGGCTGTTGTCGGATAAATATCTGATTGTGGGATGACCGAAACGGCTATCCCACAATAAATAATTGGATATTTTTTTATTGAATTCCTTAAGCAGGTGTTAATAAAATCAACTGCTGTTGCAAAAGGGTTCTTACCCCATCCAATCCCAATTGTACACTTGCCAAAATATCTGCAACTGTGGAATTAGCATCACATCTTTGCATAAACTCAAACTCTGCTACAGATAAATTAACAATTTGGTAATCATAATTAAAGAAACATTGACCGGGAAATCCTTCAATACAAGGATTAAGTTCGGGAATCGCTGCCAATAGGACGTTATCGTCTGACCAGTCAGCTTTGATTAAAGGAGGACGACCGAGGAAAAACTCGTAATGAGTTACTTCTGGGTCTAATAATTCTATCAAGCGATAAAGCTGGCGATCGCTCAATTGTTTTGCCCGTTCTACTAACTCTGGTGCTTTACCCAAAAGTCTCTCTAAATTCCAGAAACTCGGATTCGAGAAACCAATAAATTCTAATCCCGAAGCATCAATTAATTCAAATAGCGTCTCAATGTTATAGTCAATTTCTTGAGGATGAACGTACATATCAGCGAAGTATTCATCCTTGTTGTTTTCTAATGACCAACGTTGTTTATCGTATTTGACAATTCGGTTATTTTCTGGTAAAGAAGCGAATATTTGTCTGCCGACTTGGACACCATCGCGGTAGTCGCCTTTTTTGTCACCTTGGAGAAGGGCGATCGCTTTTTGCATGAGTTGAATTTCCCAACGCCCCAACTCCCCATACACAAAAATGTGCATCAAGCCGCCTGGGGCTAACTTTTTCGCCAAAGCTTGAATACCGCGAATGGGATCGGAAGTATGGTGCAAAACGCCAACACAGTTAATTAAATCAAACTCACCCGGTAACTGTTCGACATCAAACAAACTGAGGTGATGAAATTCAACGCGGTTAGCCCCAGAACGCTGACAACGTTCTTTAGCTACAGCCAAAGCAGCAGTACTGAGGTCAATTCCCACAACAGAAGCTTGAGGATTGAGGTGAACTAAGTACTCTGTACCCACACCAGTACCGCAACCTGCATCTAAAATCCGAATATCTTGCCTTTGGGGTTTTTGACCCGTGCAGAAGTTATGAGCGGCTAGCCAATTCCAGCGCCAGTTGTAGCCTGGAGGTGGTTCATCCAACAGGGCTTCTGGCGGAAAGGGGTAAGTATTGTAGAGTTTGGCAACAGCAGCACTAACGGTTTGAGAATCTGACATGATAACTAAATCTTGGGGGAATTCTGAGTTTATCGAATATTTGTTGTTCACAGCCAAAAAGTTTTACCACCCGTTTGCAAAAAGTTGAGTTAAACTGGTTTGTTGTATAAATTTTACATTTAGTGTTAACAAATGGTTGCTTATCAAATGTCAGCAATAATGAATAAACCCATTCATAAAATTCTCTTCGGGAGTCCGGGAACCGGCAAAAGCCACAGAATTGTTTCCGATATTATCCCTAACTACTTAGGTATAGATGAATCCACTTATCCTGAAAATATTATCAAAACAGTTTTTCATCCAGAATATACTTATGGGGATTTTATGGGTAAATTAGTACCAATTACGATGAGATCAGGGAAAGTAGAATACAACTATTATGAAGGACATTTTTTAAAAGCACTATCTCAATCTTATAAAAATATAAAGGAAGCCTATGATAAAGAGGGTAAACAAGTCAAGCAACCAGAAAATGTTGCTCTTGTAATTGATGAAATTAATAGAGGTAATTCATCAGCTATATTTGGTACTGCTTTTCAGCTTTTAGATAGAGATGAAGATGGTTGGTCAAGTTATGGGATTAATCTAACCGCTATCGAATTTTTAAAGTTATTAGAATTGATAGGAACAAAGTTTGGTTACGATGAAAGAGGAAATATCAATGAGTACAGATTACAACCTTACGAAGGAGTTGCTAAATTAGAGACATTACAAAAGAAAATTGAATTTTTAAGGTTTGATTTATTAAATAGGATTATCAGAATTCCGCCTAATCTTTCTATCCTGGCTACCATGAATACTTCTGATAACTCCATTTATTTCATGGACAGTGCATTCAAGCGTCGTTGGGATTGGGAATTCGTGAACTGGGATGAGAGTAAGCCGAATACAGCTACGTATGGAAAAGGAGGAATCTTAGATGAAAATGAATGGAAAAAGCTGATTAAAAAGCTTAATAACTTTATTAAAAGCCATCATGCCTCAATTCGAGGAATTGAAGACAAGCAAATCGGCTATTATTTCATCAAACAGCCTGTAACTGCTGAACAGATACAGAATAAACTAATGTTCTTTTTATGGGACAGTGTTTTTAATCGTGATAAAAAGCCACTAGTGGATCTTTTGAAGGTAACAAAAGATAATCTTGTGACTTTTGGAGATTTTACTAAACTACACAATACTTTAATTAAAAATATAATGAATCTTCCTGATTAACTTGGGCATCACGATTTAAATTTGAAATACTAGCCCCTATGTTTAACGTTCCATGTTTGACTTTTCCAGCCTTAATATAGTCAAAAATACTAACGATTTTTTTATCGGTATTCGTAAATCTAAATTTGAAGATAATTTCGAGTTTTGTCTACCCAATGGCTTTGATAATTTTCCAGAGGGTGACTTCGATGCAGTACGAAATTTATTTTTTAAAATGTATCGTACTTTTCGGAAGTTTGAGGTCGATAATTTAGATAATAAACGATTCAATATAAATAAACCTGATTTTCAACAAGAGCAGGATCAGACGACTCTTTCATCTGGTGGAGTCAAAATGCAAACAGAGGAAGGAGATGTTTGTGTACTCTACAGTAAAATTAAAATGATTGAACGAGTTTTGGAAGCCTACGATGAACTTGCGATAAACTCAGTTCAAAAGAAGGTTAGACGTAGTGAAGACATCGAATATTCTCAAATTCATAAGTATTTAGATCACGCTATTTATCTAAAAGACAATTTAAATAACGATGTAATCTATCTTGAGGCAATGAATCTGCCACGTTCGACAGTACGCTATGAAAGTACTGACCTTGTAAATCTGTATTGCTATATTCTAGATGAGATTATAGAGCAGTTAAATAGCGATGTGTCAGATAACATTAAAGCACACACTCAAGATATACGCTTTCTTGCCCAACGCTTTAAGGAAGATTATCTAACTAGTAACCAATCTATTTTTGCCAAGGATACCTTTGAAGAAACTATTAGTATTCTTAAAGAAGCGCTAGATAAGATAGATAAAAATACTTTATACAAGGATGCTGACTATTGGGGACTTTACGAAGCTATTGAAACATTCCTCTACGGCGAGCTAAATCCTGAGCAAGGTAATGGTGAATTCTGGGGAGTATATAGATTTTCCCTAATTTGGGAAGATATGTGCAACACCTATTTTTTTAAAGAGCACCGTGACGAAATTTGCTATGCAGATACAGATATATCTTTGAAAGGATATCAGAACTTAGAAAGGGAAGGAGAAGAAAAAAATCGAGTTGGAAACTGCAAAGCCAATGGCAGAAGTGTATATTGGAATCAATGGGTTTACTGCACAAGTTTAACAAATTCTAACAAGTTAGCAAAAATCCAAGAAAAACTTGAATGGGACGAGCTACTTTGCATTGAATTTGATTTAAATCATAGACAATTTATTTACTCGCGTTCTAAATATAATCAGTCTGAAAAACGAGTTAAAAGTAAAGTACTACGTCGATTCATACGTCCTGATTTAATTTTAGAAAGCCAAACTGAAAAAGTAAATAATAACTTTCCAGAAAGTAAATCTATAAAAATAATCGATTATAAAGATTTACCATTAAGATTTTATAATAAAAAACTTTCTCAAAAATCGGCTAAAAAATATAGGGATGACATTATAAAGCAGCTTACCTATGAATACATTTTGCAGCAAAAATGTGAGGTTTCTGCAAATGAGTTTTTTATTCCTTATTACTACGACATAGAACCATCCAATCTATTAGGTGAATTAGAGCCAGGGCTAAATCTTCAGGGTATAAAAATATTTAGAGCAAATTTTTCGTTAATACAAAATATTTATTTAGAAGATAATTTATAAATTATAAGTTAAATATTCTTGGAACTCGTTCAGTAAATTCAGCCTTTGAAAGTATTTATGTTCCTTTTGTCTCCTTTGCTAACGAAGAACAAAAGAAAGTTATAGAAAATTATGGCGTTGCATAAGTGCGGGATGAATCAGGTTAACACGGGTATTTTCCCGTACTTCAAGTAATGAAGTAATAATCGAATTGAATACTTCAGCATA
>NZ_JBALDE010000220.1:0-48656 GCF_036917515.1 Nostoc sp.
ATTTGCTCACAAGGTGCTGATATCTTCAATCTTTCAGCTTAAGCCTTGTGAGTTTTCTTACAATAGCCCCTCACTTTTAAAACATCCTCTTAACTAATGCACTTAGATATTGGAATCTTTTTTTTAACAAGTTTTTGAGTTTAGCATCCTGTTATATATCAATATCATTAAGCAAAAGTTCAGATATATATCTTTTTCTTTGTAATTTTTTTATAAAGGAGAAAAAATAGCTTTTTTAGTGTCTAAATGAAGATTATTTAAAGCGCGTAAATAATAGCTATAATAAACACACAGCTGAAAAAATTAAAATATACGATTATTTTTATAGGTATACTTACCAAATAAAAATAATTGTAATTACAATTTGATTGACAGTATTTTATATCTTGGCTTAGATGTGAGGAAAAGATTTTATGGCAAAATTATAGTACCCTACTTGGCTAAAAATGATTTATATAACCTCCAGATAGATGAATAGAAAAAATCGCAAAGAAATGTTGATTTTCAAGCAATTTATATCGCTGGAAGGAAGATAAAATATGCAAAAATTTATTGCATTGTGACGATAAGTTATTATAAAAGTATGAAACAAAACTAAAATATTAGACTTGGCAACAGTCAAGTAACATCATATTTATGATTGATTAATTTGTCTGTGTAAAATTACAGATATAGCTGTCAAAATTTACCAAATTGCTTGGCAATTTACCCTCAGTAGACTGAGTTTTGTCCTCTTTTTTTGTAGCTACTATATTGGTACTAAAAAGCAATCAGCTTGATCGAGGTAAGCCAAAATTCATAACAGTTCAAGTAACTCTTAACTTCTTGGTTAGAGATGGGTGTTTGTTTTAAAGCGATCGCTTATTTGCCTACTTTCTAAGTCACTATTCACGCTCTGTATACACCACTCTAACCCACCTGTAAACCAGTATTTCAGGATGATAATGATTCTGAAGCTTTATTTTTTGGTGTTTTAGCAGATGTTCTCCCCAAGTGGGTTTGACAAACTTGAGAGAAGAGAGAAGGTCAAATGGTTTCAATAGAGAATAACTTTGGAAATCTTTATTGAGTCAATAGTAGATGTCTCAAATTCCTTTATAAAATTTCATTGTCAGGCTTTACTGATGCTGTTAGTAGGGTTATTATCTTCAAAAGCAACTATGTGCTATTTATGCTGTCACAGTAGTAACAAATAAAGTGTAGTATTTTAATTTTTTTAGAAAATGATCAATCCTTTGACAAAACAAACATTTTTAATATTAATGGTATTACTTGTTTCCTGAGACAAACTCTGATAATCTTATCGGTTCCCTCATTAATTTAGACTCTTTCGACCATCTAAATATACAGCAGATAGCATGATAATGACAAATAAAAAATGGGCCGTTAAACGCATAACAGTTAATCTTGCAACACAGGAAGCGGAAAAACTAGAAAAATATTGCCAACAAACAGGTAGACCTGCAACTGATGTGATTCGTGAACTGATTAGAAGTTTGCCTGTCTCCGACGACAGCAAAGATGCAAACAACTAAGAAGTTACTTTCACAACTTATCCAAAAAACTGCTTTGGCACCAAAAAAATATCTCTGATACTTTTGAGAGTCCGTCACTATGGACAAAAGTTTGTCTAGATGATACAGACGCGTTTTTATCGCGTCTGGTCATTTGCCGGGACTAAAAAAAGTAATCACAGAGGTTTTAATATCGACATTGGCAAGTCTTAATATGCTGCTGGAGTTGATATTAAGTAGCAAATTCCGACACTAACCCAGTTACAATCTGTAAAGAAACTGAAAAGGAACGACGGAATGCGTGTTGCAATCGTAGGTGCGGGACTGGCTGGGCTAGCAACCGCAGTAGATCTAGCTGATGCTGGTTGTGAAGTCGAGATTTTTGAATCTCGTCCTTTTGTCGGTGGTAAAGTTGGCAGTTGGGTTGATGGAGATGGCAACCATCTAGAAATGGGGTTGCATGTATTTTTCGGGTGCTACTACCAACTATTTGACTTAATGAAAAAAGTGGGGGTGTTAGAAAACTTACGCCTCAAGGAACATACCCACACTTTTATTAATAAAGGGGGGCGCACTGGTGCTTTAGATTTTCGCTTTCTTACAGGTGCGCCTTTCAATGGTTTAAAGGCATTTTTCACTACTTCTCAACTATCGTTGCAGGATAAATTACAAAATGCGATCGCTTTGGGTACTAGTCCGATAGTTCGCGGATTGGTAGACTTTAATGGGGCGATGAAAACTATCCGCAATTTAGATAAAGTTAGCTTTGCCGATTGGTTTCGTAGTCATGGTGGAAGTAATGGCAGCATCAAGCGTATGTGGAACCCCATTGCTTACGCATTGGGATTTATAGATTGCGAAAATATGTCTGCCCGTTGTATGTTAACCATATTCCAGTTATTTGCAGTTAGAACTGAAGCTTCGGTTTTGCGAATGCTGGAAGGTTCTCCATCTGAATATTTACACAAACCAATTCTGGAATATCTGGAAGCTAGAGGCACCAAAGTTTATACGCGCCGACAAGTTCGGGAAATTCAGTTTACTGAGTCAGCCGAACAAACCCGTGTTACTGGTATAGTAGTTGCCCAAGGTGATGCAGTAGAAACGATCGCAGCTGATGCTTACGTTTTTGCCTGTGATGTTCCAGGAATTCAACGCATCCTACCCCAGAAGTGGCGTAAGTGGTCAGAATTTGACAATATCTACAAACTGGATGCAGTGCCAGTGGCCACAGTGCAGTTACGCTTTGATGGTTGGGTAACAGAACTGAACGATGGAGAGCAACGCAAACAACTAAACCATGCGGCTGGAATCGATAATTTACTTTACACAGCCGATGCTGACTTTTCTTGTTTTGCCGATTTAGCGGTGACTAGCCCTGCTGATTATTATCGCCCAGGACAGGGGTCTTTGTTACAGCTAGTGCTGACACCGGGAGATCCGTTTATTGCCCAAAGTAATGAAGCGATCGCCCAGCATGTTCTCAAGCAAGTCCATGAACTGTTTCCTTCGTCGCGGGAGCTAAAGATGACTTGGTACAGTGTTGTAAAGCTTGCTCAGTCTCTCTATCGAGAAGCGCCAGGGATGGATGCTTACCGTCCCAACCAAAAAACACCAGTAGATAATTTCTTCCTTGCAGGGAGTTATACTCAGCAAGACTACATTGACAGCATGGAAGGTGCTACTATTTCTGGACGACGTGCGGCAAAAGTGATTTTGGAGAGTTTAAAGAAATAAAAAACTCCAAAGGGTGCAAAGAACGCGATCGCAAAGCATCTTGTAGAGAAGGAACAAAAGAAATGTCAGACTGGTTAGAGCATACTGTGCAGGTAGAAGTAGAGGCTCCCATAGATTTAGTATGGAGCCTCTGGTCTGATTTAGAGCAAATGCCCCGGTGGATGAAGTGGATCGATTCGGTGAAACTTCCGCCAGATAATCCAGATATATCTCTTTGGAAATTAAAAACTGGCAGTCTAGAATTTAATTGGCAATCCCGAATTCTCAAAGTTATTCCCAACCAAATTATCCAATGGGAATCGGTTGATGGTTTGCCGAATCAGGGAGCGATTCGCTTTTACGATCGCCACAATAGTAGCATTGTCAAAATGACCATTTCCTATGCCATCCCCGGCATTCTTGGCAAAATTATGGATAACTTGTTTTTGGGGCGGATAGTTGAATCAACGATTCAAGCTGATTTGGAAAGGTTTAAAGAATACGCGCTGAATGTTAAAGGTAATTGATATAGATCGACTTCGATGCTTGTTCAAATATGCACAAAAATTCTTTGCTTGTTTTTTCGCGCTTATCAACAAACAAAGCGTAGGTTTTCGCTTTTCTCACTGATTATACTTTCCCCGTGGTAACAAAAGAGGGATCAGAAGGTGAAACTTTGAGATTAAAGCTTGATTGATGAGGTGGAGAACTGGAATTTTGCTATTGTGATTATAGAAAATCGTGTAAATCTTCAAAACTTTGACGCACAGCAACAGTATTAGGATGATTTGCGCCTAACCGACGCTCAAAAATATCTAATGCTTGTATGTACAAAAGTTCCGCTTCGCTGTATCTGCCTTGGTCACAGTAGAGTGCCGCTAGGTTCTTGAGGCTGTGTGCGACATCTGGATGTTCTTTTCCCAGCAGCTTGCGCCTGAGTGCCAAAGCTTCGATGAAAAGGGTTTCTGCTTCGCTCGCTGTATCTGCCTTGGTCACGGTAGAGATACGCTAAGTTATTGAGGTTAGTGGCTACATCTGGATGTTCATCTCCCAGCAGCTTGCGTTTGAGTTCCAAAGCTTGGATGTTCTTCGCCTAGACGTTTTTTGGTGATTTCTAGACACTGCTTACACCAAGGTAAAGATTCGTTATATAGCCCTTGACCATTGTGAAACAGAATGTTGTAAATGAACGCCCAAATTAAATCTTCATCACTGATGTATTGAATGAGATTCTTCGCTACTTCTGCTAAATGAGGTATTGCTGGGGTAACAGCGGTGATTTCCTTAAGGGTAGGAGTTTCAGGAATCTCCTTGGCAACTGCTACCATTACCTGGCAAAGCGATCGCTTCAATTCCTCTGCCTGTTCTAAACCTGTAAGCTTATCTTGGAAAAACTCCCGCAGCAGGGGATGTAGTTGATAAATTCCCTCACTTTTACGCTGGAGTAGATGTAAATTTAACAAATCACTTCTGATTAATGCGCAATCTTGAGCCTTATTATTTATCAGGTATTGTAATTGAGTTAGCCTTCCTGATTTGGAAATTGCTAGAACCGCAGGAAATAGAGGAGGGTGAATATTAGCAAATTGCGAAGTTAGGATGGGCATTTTTTTAATACCCACCCTAGTTGCCTAAACTAACGCTGGTGTATTTGCACACTTTACTTGAGGTGTTGCAACCATCCGCATTCCAGCTGGTGCAGCTAAAGTTAACCCACGGCGCACAGGACGCACGGGACGTTTATTCACTAGCGAAACTTGAAATTCTGACAAAACAGTTGCCAAGACAATTTTCATTTCATACTGGGCAAATGCCATTCCAATACAGCGACGATTACCGCCACCAAAGGGTAAATATTCATAAGGCGAATATTGTCTTCCTAAAAAGCGTTCTGGTTTGAACTGCTTGGATTGTGGGTAAACTTCTTGGCGATGATGCGCTAAATAAATACTGGGGACTATTGCCGTTCCTTCTGGCAGTTCGTAGCCCATAATTGTAATTGGGTTCTTCACAATCCGCACAAAAGCAGTCATGGCAATTGGGTAAATTCGCAATGTTTCTTGGCAAACTGCTGTCAAATACGGCAATTTAGCCACACTACTCAAATCAGGGGTAACTCCAATGGTGTTGAGTTCCTTTTGCAACTTCTCACGCACCTCTGGTAAATGGTCAATCCAGTAAAAAGCCCATGTCAATGCAGAAGCGGTAGTTTCATGTCCCGCAACTAGCAGCGTCATTAACTCGTCGTGTAATTCTTCATCTGACATCGCTTGACCATCGTCATAACGAGCTGCCATCATCAAACTCAAGATATCTTGGCGATCTCGATCGAGTTCAGCCCGACGTTCTCGAAGCAAAGCATAAATAAGTTGATCGATTTTTTGCCGTTGTTGCAGAATCCAACCCCACGGACTCCACGCCCCAAAATCTTTTTGCATGAACCGGAAAAAGAAGGCACTGGACATTACGGGCGAACTAATGAAATCTAGTAAATCACTTAGCGATCGCCTCAATTCTTCAAATAGCTGTCCTTCATTCAAACCAAATACAACCCGGAGAATAACACGCAAGGTGATTTCTTGCATCAACTTACGGATATTAAAAGGCTTGCCAATTTGCCATTCATTACTTACCTGTTGGGTTATTTCCCGAATTTCCTCGCCGTAAGCCCGCATTCTTTCGCCATGAAAGGGAGGAGCTAACAATTGCCGTTGGCGCTGGTGGCGATTGCCATCCGCTAACATAAAGGAGCGATCGCCAAGTAAAAATTTTAGTCCTATGTTCCCTCTGCCAACCTCAAAATGTCTGGAATCAGCAGTAAAAATCTGCTCAAGCGCTTGGGGTTGACTAAAATACACAAGATGGTTATCCGAGCGATTACTCCTGATCGTGAAAGTGTCACCGTAGGTTTGGGCAAAATCATCCACATATTTCAGTGGCTGACTAATAAACTTGATCATCCGTAACCAGCGCGGCATTTGAGGCCCATCGGGCAAATTGTAAGTTGTTGTCATAAAATTTTGGGGAGTTGATGGCTTCTGAATTTTATTGTTACGACTTTTCATGTTACTTAGGGTTACAGAAAGCGGTATATTCATCATTGGGGACTAGAGACTGGAAACTGGGGACTGAAAAAGAAGACAAAGAGGATAATAATAACTCTTGTACAGATGCGATTAATCGCGTCTCTACTCCTAACTCAGCACTCAGCACTCCTAACTCAGCACTCAAAAGGCAGCATCGGAAGCAAGCAGTGCCAAAAATCATCGCTATTCTCAACGGTAAAGGAGGAGTCGGTAAAACGACTACCGCAGTCAATCTGGCTGCAAACTTTGCGAAGAAAAAAAAGGTGCTGCTGATTGATGCAGATATTCAAGGTTCTGCCAGTTGGTGGTTTGGGCGCAGTCAGCAGGGAATGGGATTTGATTTATCTCAAGAAACCGATCCCACACTTTTAGGTGATTTAGCAAAGATAACAGGTTACGATTTAGTAGTGGTAGATACACCTCCCGCGCTACGCTCTGAAGCATTAGTGGCGGTAGTTGCGATCGCAGATTATCTAGTTTTGCCTACACCCCCAGCCGCAATGGATTTAGCAATCCTCGTGGAAACAGTAAAGGAAGCCGTCATCCCAGTGGGAACCCCCCATCGGGTATTGCTCACCAAAGTCGATACGCGCAGTCTGGGGGAAGCACAAGAAGCAAAAAACACTCTGACTCGCTTAGGTATTCCTACTTGTAATACTTTCATCCGTGCTTATAAAGCTCATGAACGAGCAGCACTAGAAGGTGTAGCGATTACTCAATGGCGAGGAGGAAATGCACGGGAGGCGGAATTAGATTACCGCCGTGCAGCTGATGAATTACAGCGTGATTGGAGAAAATAATAATGGCTAGGAAACAAAGTCTCTCTGAATTACTACAAGAAGAGGCACAAAAATTTACACCTCCAGAAGGTGAATCTGCGATCGAAGTTACAGCAGAAAAAATTGCCGCAGAACAGGCTTCATCTGATGAAGAATCATCAGAGCAAACACTTGAGCCAACTTCTACTAAACGCACAAGTCTCACTAAGGCTGATTTAGAAGCAACTGTCAAAGACTTGACGAGTAATCTAGAAATAAGTCACAAAAAAGAAGCATCTCTTGAACAAGAAATTGCTGATTTGCAATCAAAATTATCTAAACAAAAAACCTTTGCATCAGAACAAAAATCATTACTAGAACAGCTAACAAAAGAACTTGAAGAAGCAAAAAAAGTAGCACTGCAACTTGCAGAAGCAAATTCCCAGCTTATAGAAGAAATTAATGCTTTCAAACAACAAGCAGAGCAAAAAGCAAAAGAAAAATCTAAACTTGTTGTCAAAGAAAGTAGCGCCATCAGACCAGTAAAAGACCATTACAATCCACTTAACTATAAAAAATCACATCGCTCATCGGAAACACTAGCTCAAAATCAACCTCAAAATCAACCTCAAAATCAACCGAATGAGTATCCTGATAGTTCTAATGAAATGTGGTTACTTGACTAAAGTCAGTTAATCTTGGCTTGCCCTCTCCTACCCTACGGTGTACGCGCAAATCAAAAAAAGCCCGATTTTTTATTGTTCTGTCTTTCTCTTCGTTCCCATATTCTGGGAACGAGGAGAAAGACAGCCAATTTTAAAGTACCTCTCCCAAGCTTGGGAGAAAGATTTAGGGTGAGGGCGTTTGATTCATCCAAGAAATCTATTGGAAAGCAACTGTAAAAACTATTAGAAATAATCGGTGAGTTTGTAGTGAGTAATCAATCGCTTAAAACAAGAATTATCAGTACTAAAGTCGTTACTACAAACTTTATATTTTTACGGCTAGCTAATTAATGAGTTCACCACAAAAGTTTAAAATATACTGAGCAGTTATTTGTGGTTGTTCCAAGTGTGGGAGATGACCACAATCTTGAATCCAGGTGAGAGTACTGTGTGGAATTGCCCTTTTTAATTTCATAGCATCCTCAGTACCCAAAATTTTATCAGAATCGCCCCATAAAATTAGTGTTTGTTGCACAATTTGTGATACTATCTCAAATCTAAAAGCACTGTAACCACCACTTTTAGTGAAAGAAATTAGAGCTTGATGCCAACTCGGCATTTGTAAGTGTAATGCCCCACAACATAGCGCATCGATAGAGGCAAGAGTTTGATTTTTATATCCAATGCGAGAAACGCGATCGCGCACCTTCAGATTACTCAAAAACTGAGTTGCTAAATAATCTAATGGGGGAAACATGAATTTGCTCAATGGCGAACCACTCGCTAACCCTGCACTATCAATTAACACCAGCTTTTTGACTGTTTCTGGGTAAGCCAGCGTAAAATCAATCGCCGTCGCACCCCCCATCGAAGCGCCCACCAAAATTACAGGTTGGTTAATCAGACATTTCCAGAAATAATAAAGATGGGTTTTAATCGCAGTTGGGCTATAGGCAATTCCTGAAAGCCTATCTGTAAATCCAAAACCCAGCAAATCCACTGCCCAAGTTTCATTATCTCCAGAAAGCAATGGCAAAAGCCGCCGAAATTCTAATACAGAACTGTCAAAGCCGTGAATTAATAAAATCGGAGTTCCACCACACCCTTGCTTGACAAATGTTGTAGTAATTGGTTGATTAGTTAAAGGAGTAGTGATCGCAGTTGTTTGAATACTCCGGGCTAGTGCGATCGAAGTAGGCTCTGTTAATTGCCTAACTGCTTTAGGAAGAAAATTCGGAAACATAAATTTCAGTTTATCGTACTAGCTTACTTCCACGCATAACTGATTTTGTTAAACAATAAACTTACACAATCTAAGATGCTGAGGTATTATTTGTAATATAAATATAAACCAGTGGGCTATCAAAATATTCTAACTCCCAAAAGAGGCGATGAATCGCGTCTCTACTCCTCCAAAAAATATGGCATCAAAGAAAGTTTTCCAAAATGTCAAAATTGGGACTAAAGCCACGTACAATTAAAATCGCCTATCCCTTAATCCAGGAGCTAATGCTATGCCAATGGCCGTTGGCGTAATTGAAACTTTAGGTTTTCCTAGTGTCTTAGCAGCGGCAGATGCAATGGTTAAAGCTGGCGAAGTCACAATTGTGTACTATGGTCAAGCTGAAAGCGCTCGTTTATTAGTCGCCGTCCGGGGACACGTTGCTGAGGTAAAAAGAGCTGTTGAAGCCGGAATCGCGGCTGGAGAGGAAGTAAAGGTTGGTACAGTAATTACCCACTACATCGTTCCTAATCCTCCGAAAAATGTCGAAACCATATTACCAATCCATTTCACTGAAGAATCAGAACCTTTCCGCATCTTCTAAGCAATTTTGCTATCCAAATCTGTAGCGAAGCTTCGTACAATTAACTTGTAGCCCCCATATCGTTTATTCATACAGGAGATTAATAATGTCATTACAGGCAGTTGGAGCACTCGAAACTAAAGGTTTTCCTGCGGTGCTAGCAGCAGCAGATGCTATGCTCAAAGCTGGTCGAGTTACCCTTGTTGGTTATATCAGAGTGGGTAGCGCCCGTTTTACAGTTAATATTCGTGGCGATGTTTCTGAAGTAAAGACAGCTATGGCTGCTGGTATTGAAGCCGCAGAAAATGTTTATGGCGGTACTCTAGAATCCTGGGTGATTATTCCTCGTCCCCATGAAAACGTTGAAGCTGTTCTGCCAATTGCTTACACAGAACAAGTCCAAAGCTATCGAGAATCTGTAGAAAATCCCATTGTTAGATCGAACAATCGATAGATTTAACCTTTTGCGGGGGAATTCAAAACAAAAAATTCTCATAAATGAATTAAAAGAGAAGTTTCTTGTCAGGCTTCTGATTATCAAAACTTTAGAGGATTACATTCTTTCTGTTTTTAGATTTTGCATAAGTTGAATTTTGAGGCAGGAGGAAAGCAACAGTCAAAGTCAATAGTCATAACTAATATTGACTGTTGACTATTCATTTTTAGGAATATAAAAGCTTTAAGAAAAACTTAGCAATATTAAAGGTGTAGTTGTGACTGAAGCTAGTTTAAAAAAAAATTTGCCTAATCCCTACTATCCAGAATAGCGTAGGCGTAGCCCGTTATAGACATCGCCACATAAGATACTGAGACTAATTCCACGCTATAACGATAGTATTTATTTAATATTTTATACAACTACTTACCAAATAAAAACCTCTGAAATCGCTAATTACCGTACATACACTTAATAAAACCAACAAATATCAGAGAATGTGACTTAATACGATTCAGCTAAAGCGCGCTCCTCTTTAAAAAGCAGGAAATTAAGTCAATTTATCAGAGGGGTTGGGGAATCTTCTAGGGCAAAATCTCATTAATACCAAGGATATTTAGATTTAACTAAGTATTCTACTACGTAAAGGGTTGTAGAAGGTTGAAACTTATACGGGTGGAATAACGTCTGACATTGAGTTAAATTAGATTCGTTCCTCAATCTGTTACAAAATGTTATATTTACCCGATTCATTTCATGCAAGGTGTATCCTCACCACTTTAAGCAGATTTCTGTTCTCAACTAAAAAACATAACTTTACAAAAAGCTTCAATTAATATAATTGCTCCAAATGCTTGATATACATGGCTTTTAGTAATTTTGGATTGAAAGCAAAATATCAAAATAGAACTTTCTGCATAATTTTAGTGAATTCAGACGTAATAAAAGTAGAATCACTAAGCTATTTTCATGAAACTCATGAAATCTGGGGCAGCTACCAGTTAAACAATTAGGTGGGGCGAATGGGGGTTGTGATGCAAACTTCAAAATTGAGTTTCGAGGAATGCAATCTCACTATGACAATGGATGTAGAAAAACTGGCTCTAGATTGGCAAAAGCGCTTGGCTGTGGAATGTCCAGATCAAAATGAAGCCGCTAGGCAAAGCATTATTCTCTGGCTGTTGGGATCTGACTCAAAACGGTTCGATCTGTATAATCCTAAAGAACTCGATATCGCCAAACAAGCGATGGAATATCGCTGGAGGATTTTACGTCAACGCTACTTGGGGCTGGGGCGAGAACGTGCATATCGCAACTTGATAACGCGATTGGGGAGTTTAGTAACATTACGGAATAAAATTCAGACTTGGGTTTCTCTCAGCCGCGATCGCCAGCGTAGTGTAATCGACGTATTACAAGAAGTACTCCAAGAACTACTGCAAAGTGACAGTCAGATGCAACAACAAATGGTTGATATTGCCAAATATACAACTGATAGACGATTGGGGGATGCTCTATTATTTGCCAGTGTAGAAGAATATTGTCTGCGACCAGTACGGAATCAACCCCTATTAGCTTACCGATTTGTGAATTATTTGCGTCGCACTCAGCGCGGTGGTTTAACCCAAGTACCGGGCCGTGACTTGGTTAGACTAGTGTCAGAAGAAGTTCTTACAGAGGACAGTGACAATCGAGTTAACTTAGTCGATAGTCAGGCGATCGCAGAATATCAAGAAGTACAACAACTAGAAGAACAACAAGGGCTGCGCCAGTCAGTACAAAAAGAATTTGAAAATTATTTGCAAGAAAATTTAGGAATAGATGCAGTGGAATGGCTACGATTGTATCTGCAAGGTAAGTCCCAAGAAGAGATTTCCCAAAGACTAAATAAGCCGACGAAAGAAGTCTACCGTCTGCGAGAAAAAATTAGTTACCATGCTGTACGTGTTTTTGCCCTCAAAGGTAAACCAGAACTTGTAGACAGCTGGCTCTCAATTTCCTTGCAAGAACATAACTTGGGATTAACCCAGAACCAATGGCAACAACTTAATGAAAAATTGACTCCTCTAGGGCGGCAGATTTTAAATTTGCGGAGAGCGGGTAATTCAATAGAAGCCATAGCCGAACAATTAAAACTCAAAACCCATCAAGTGCTGGGCGAATGGACGAAAGTCTATCTTGGAGCTCAAGCTTTAAGAACCCAGGAGTAACCTGTAGTGGAAAATGGAGAATTGGAAACAGGGGAGCAGGGGGAATAATTAATACCCAATGCCCAATACTTCGGCTTCTCTACAAGACGCTACGCAAACGCTCAGTACAAGTGCCCAATGCCCAATCTTCAGTATTATCCCCAGTCCATAATCTAAAATTCATCTTCTACTTACATTTACTTAAGTATATATAATTGAAATTTATACAATCTAACAAAGTATCTTTATTAACTACCTATTGAATTAGAGGCAAAATATAAGTAAACACCAACCAATCAAATCTATGTTGTCTTCAAAGGGCGAACTAAATGATACCGCAGCAAATGGACAGCAAATACTAACTGCCGCTCAAACTAGGTGGGAAGAAGGAAGCGATCGCGAACAAATACTCTATCTGATTGATAATCTTTTGTCCTTTGAAGCTTGCCTCTACCACCAGATTTTGCCCTTTGGATTAAAAGACAAAAACCTCTTGCTAGGTATGGTTCATCCACAAGACAGCGAAGCCCTAGATTATGTTGGTCGCATTTTGTCTTCTATCAATTGCACAATGGTAATTGAGTTGATCGCAGCCGATGCCCACCGCAGAATATTATTAGCCTACCTCAACCATAAAAATACATCTCAGCTAGATGCAAAACTTGTGCATCAGGCAATAGTGGATTCTCCCCCAACAAATAACCCAGCTACGATTGCTGACACACCTAGTCCTTCTCCAGATGCCGACTTGGAATCAAATCAACAACCAATATTGATGGTATTTCAGACACAAAAGTGTCAAAATTCTGGACAGCAGGTAGACTTGTCTCCAATACCACAGCTAGACCAATCATCTCAAACTACAACGTTCTTGACCCCTGTTTTCAGAACTCAACAAAAAGAGAATTCTGAAGCCACATCATCAAACAATTTACCTATTTTGCCCATACAAGCTTCCGAACTATTAAGTTCGATTGAGTTGCTAAAAACACTGCCAACAAAAAAAATATTAGAAGAATTACTAAGGCAAATTTTCACTGGGGGAATTGGTCGTCTGTACTTAGAAAGACAAGCTTATGAAGGCAGAATACTGTGGAGTGACAATGGAGTTTTGCAGTCTGTATTAGACAAACTGCCACTCTCAGTTTTCCAAGGCGTACTGAATGAATTAAAGCGGTTTGCTTCCCTGCCTGTAACCACGGTTGCAGAACCAAAACAGGTAGAAAAGGAATACGTATATCAAAAAAATCGCTTATTATTACGTTTGCGAGTCATGCCGGGAATCCATGGCGAAGAGGCGACACTCCAAGTATTGCGGGGAGCAGCATTAAAGTTCTATCAACAACAGCAGTTAACACGTCTAGGCCGCGATGCTTTAGGAATTTCTCAGCAACTAAGCATCAAGTTACATGAACTACAAGAACAACTTTTACTGAATCCTAGCCTTGATTCTCAGCAATTAGAAGCTTTAGTTGCCCTGAATCAATTAGTGAAAAATTTAGACCAACAGATCAAAATACTGGCACTAAATAGCAATCTACCAACAAAGAGTAAATCATCTGTCAGTAAGTGAAAACGCTGATTTCGTTCGCATACATAATTGTTATGTTGTAATGGAATCCTAGACTGATAAAGCTTAAAGATTCATCTCTAAATAAATACAAATTTTGCGATCGTATTCTAAGTAAGATTACGGTTTAAACAAACTTAATAGTAGCAAAGTTAGTTTCCCGCTCTTAAATCCTATTGTTGCAAATATTTCATGCTAACTGAGGTTTTTAGTGAACTTTTCCCCTTAATGAGTACAGCCAACCCACAGACCTTGGAATGGCTACTCAACGTTGCAATTGAACATGAATACCCATCTGGGCGAGCCGTTGTGATGGAAGATGCCTGGGGTAACGCCGTTTACTTCGTGGTTTCTGGTTGGGTCAAAGTTCGGCGTACCGTCGGAGAAGATTCAGTAGCTTTGGCAATTTTTGGGCGTGGCGATTTTTTTGGAGAAATGGCAATTTTGGATGAATCTCCACGTTCAACTGATGTCATTGCCCTTTCATCGGTGAAGTTGCTTAGTATCTCCAGAGAGCGGTTTATTCAAATATTGTTTAAAGACCCGCAGTTACACCACCGAATGTTGCAACTGATGGTGCGGCGATTGCGACAAATTAACCTGCGCTTACAAATGCGGTCTTCACCACCAGCGGTCAAACTCGCCCATACCCTAGTGACTTTAGGTGAAAGCTATGGTCAGGAATCAGACTTAGGAAGAGAAATTTTTAATATTCCCTTTAAAGATTTAGCAGAGGTAACAGAGATCGGCGTTGAAGAAACCACCAAAATCATGGAAAAACTGCATGAAAAACGGTGGATAAAAATTGATAGCGCCAACAATATCACTTATCTTGTGAACTTTAAACAGTTGATGAACTTGGCTGGCAAAGTGTAATTTTTTTATCCGATTCTCTACAAGACACTTTGCATAGCTTACTTCTTTGTAAGTTTAACGCCAGAGATTTTGAATAATGAGCAACGAAAGACGTTTTGTGTGCGATGTTAAAAGCAAATTTGTCATGATGGGGAAAATTGCCCATTGATTTATTAACTCAGCACGCAAGATGACTGAAGCAACAGCAACTCGCCCCAACACTTATCTCCAAGAAACCGAGCCAACAATTCATTACTTGGTGGCAATGTCCCAACCAGAAACCCATCTGTTTGAGATTACTTTACACCTTGTAGATTATTCCTCACCGATTCTCGATTTAAAACTGCCAGTGTGGACACCTGGTTCCTATTTAGTCCGGGAATATGCGAAGAATTTACAGAATTTTGAGGCTTTTGCAGAGAATAAGCCTTTAAATTGGCAAAAGCTTGGTAAAAATCATTGGCAGATAGAGAAAATAGGTATTTCAGAATTAACTGTACGTTACCGCATTTTTGCCAATGAGCTATCGGTACGGACAAATCACTTAGATCGCACCCACGGTTATTTTAATGGTGCGGCAGTATTTTTTAGAATACCTGGCTGGGATAAGCAACCCATTCGCGTCACCATCGTACCACCACAGCCGGAATGGCAAGTAACTACTGCCTTACCACCCGTTGGTGAAGAAACCAATACTTTCTTAGCTAGCGATTTTGATACTCTGGTTGATACTCCCTTTGAGATTGGTTCCCACCAATTGTATAAATTTGAGGTATTAGGAAAACCCCATGAATTGGCAATTTGGGGACAAGGTAATTACCAAGCCCAGCAGCTAATTGCTGATATCCAAAAAATTATTCAGGTAGAAGCGCAGATGTTCGGCGGTTTACCTTATGAACGATATGTGTTTCTGCTACATTTATTTAGCCAAGCTTTTGGCGGTTTGGAGCATAAAGACTCTTGCTCCTTAATTTACCAACGTTTTGGGTTTCGCGCTCAGGATAAGTACAATCGCTTTCTTCAATTAGTTGCACACGAGTTCTTTCACTTGTGGAATGTCAAGCGAATTCGCCCAAAAGCATTAGAGGTTTTTGATTATGACCAAGAAAACTACACACCATCATTGTGGTTTTGTGAGGGCACTACTAGTTACTACGACTTGTTAATTCCTTTACGGGCGGGAATATATGATGTTAAGTCGTATTTGAATAACTTGAGCAAAGAAATTACCAGATATGAAATCACACCAGGGCGCAAGGTACAACCAGTTTCCGAGTCGAGTTTTGATGCCTGGATAAAACTCTATCGCCCGGATGCCAATAGCGGTAATTCCCAAATTTCCTACTATTTAAAAGGAGAAATGGTATCGTTGCTGCTGGATTTGCTGATTCGCTCTACTCACAACAATCAGCGCTCCCTTGATCAGGTGATGCTGAAAATGTGGCAGCAATTTGGGCAAGATGAAATTGGCTATACTCCAGAACAGTTACAGGAAGTGATCGAATCTGTTGCCGGAATTGATTTGACCGATTTCTTTAAACGCTACATTGATAGTACTGATGATTTGCCTTTCAATCAGTATTTAGAACCCTTTGGCTTGCAGTTGGTAGCCGAACAGCAAGAAGAACCTTACTTGGGCGTGAGAATAAATACAGAAAATGGGCGGGAGATGATTAAGTTTGTGGAAACTGGTTCACCTGCACAAGTAGGGGGAATTGATGCAGGTGATGAGTTGTTAGCAATTGATGGAATTAAGGTAACAGCAGGTGGCTTAAGCGATCGCCTCAAAGATTATCAACCAAATGATACCATTCAAGTCACCGTTTTCCACCAAGACGAACTCCGTACTTATTCCATCACCCTGGCATCACCACATCCAACTAAATATCAAGTAAAGCCTGTTGAGCATCCTAACTCCAAACAGCAGCAAAACTTTGCTGGATGGCTTGGGGCTGCGATCGCAACTGTTTAAAAGGGGCATGGGGCATGGGGCATTGGGCAGAGGAGGCAGAGTACACAGGGGCAGAGGGGAAAAACTTACTGAACTTCTCCCCTGCTCCCCTGCTCCCAATCTCCAATCCTAAGCCGTTCTCACCGCCCCAGAGTAAATCAAACCCCGTTGCAGATCCAGCGTTATAATCGCCCCATCTCGAATCACCTGTGTTGCCTGCTTCACGCCCACAATCACTGGTACACCAAGACGTAAGCCAATTACTGCTGCGTGACTTGTGAGACTTTCTTCTTCAGTAATAATCCCGGCAGATTTCCGAATTGCCTCCACAAAATCGGCACTAGTGCGGGGTGCAACCAATATGTCTCCAGGATTAAAGTTACTCACATCCATGCCAGTACTTGCTACCCGTGCGCGACCACTTACTGAACCTTGTCCTAGTCCAATTCCGTGACCTAGTACTGCCGTTACTACCTCTACCTTAATCAAATCTGTGGAGCCGGAAATTCCCTGGAGTGTGCCAGCAGTCATCACTACTAAATCTCCCTGAGACAGTAACTGAAGTTCCTGAGCCACGTTAATTGCAGCTTGAAATGTCTGACCAGTGGAAGGTAATCCTAGCACCAACAGTGGTTTGACTCCCCACACCATTTGTAGCTGCCGCGCCACATTTACATGGGGTGTCACTGCCAAAATCGGTGTGTGAGGACGAAACTTAGAGACATTACGAGCTGTTGCCCCTGTTTGGGTTAGGGTCATGATTGCCGCTGCGCCTAGTTGTTCGGCAATTTGACCAACAGCTTGACTAATCGCATTGGGAATGGAGCGGCGGGCATCTCTCAAAGAACGTAAGTTTAAGTGTTGGGCTTCTTCCTGCTCCATACGTTCGGCAATTCGCGCCATCGTCGCCACTGCTTCAACAGGAAAGCTACCCACGGCGGTTTCATTGGAGAGCATCACCGCGTCCGTGCCATCTAAAATCGCGTTTGCCACATCCGATACTTCAGCGCGAGTGGGACGGGGATTACTCACCATACTATCTAACATCTGAGTAGCGGTGATGATGGGAATCCCCAAGCGATTTGCTGTGGCAATTAGCCGTTTTTGGAGTACCGGAACATCTTCTGCTGGCAATTCCACCCCTAAATCGCCTCTGGCAACCATCACGCCATCACACAAAGCCAGAACCGCTTCCATTTGTTCAATGGCCTCATGCTTTTCAATTTTGGCAACCACTGGCACTTGCTTGCCTGTACTGGAAATTAGTTCTTTAATTTCGATCATGTCTTGGGGATTGCGGACAAAGGAAAGTGCCACCCAATCGACACCCTGATCTAGACCAAACATTAGATCCTCTCGGTCTTTATCGGTCATTGCTTTAATTGACAGGTAAACTCCGGGAAAGTTTACGCCTTTGTTGTTAGAAAGTTTACCAGGCACGGTGACGCGACAATGCAAATCACCTTTGTCCCGGTTAATTTCTTCCACCAGCATTTCTACTCGTCCATCATCAAGGAGGATTTTTGCTCCAGCTGGGACTTCTTCGGCTAAATAATCGTAGGTGACACAGCTAATTTCTTGCGTACCGATCACCGGACGATTTGTCAAGATAAAGCGATCGCCTTTTGCCAAAATTATAGACCCGTTGTCAAACTTTCCTAAGCGAATTTTTGGACCCTGCAAGTCTTGGAGAATAGCCACTGGCTGATTTAGTTCAAAAGCGGTTTGCCGAATTAAGCGAATACTACGCTGATGGTCGGCATGAGTTCCGTGGGAGAAGTTTAGCCGCAACGTCGTGGCTCCCGCTTCAATAATCGCCTTGAGTATTTCAGGACTACTAGTGGCGGGGCCAATAGTAGCGACAATTTTTGTCCGGCGCAGAGAATCTCTTAATTGCATAGGGGCTGAAGTTAGGGAGCTATCTGGGAAGTCATCGTAACTTAAGTGGCATCTCCTTTTCAGTCACTGCTATATCAATAAGATATAAGCAGTTAGAGAGGGTTTATGGGAGAGTGGGGGCTGTGGGATAGAGTAGATATAGTACATCAATCTCGTATCCATCTTCCCCATGAAGGAGTTTATTCCATCAACTTCTTGCCGATTGTCATACCCCACTTATCAGTAAAGACTAGGCTTCGTCTGGAATCATAGCGTTATTCATCTGCTGAATATGCAAAGCTGTGGATAAATCTTGCTATATAAAACTTTGCAAAACTTTATTATTCACTAATATTTATCGTATATTCGTAATGTCTGCTTAAGAAGGAGTCAATCTTAAAGATGATCGCATCGGAGGCACAAAAGCCACTGACAATCCCACCTAAGGAATTTTTAGCGCCTCCTGGTGATTTCAATCTGACGCTGCAGTTGTTTTCTGTAGCTGTGGCCATGCTGGTGTTATCCAACTTTGGTTACTGGCTTTGGGAATGGCCACACTGGCTATGCTTTTGCGTCAATACTATTGCCTTGCATTGTGCTGGAACGGTAATTCATGATGCCTGTCACCAATCTGCCCATCGCAACCGAGTAATGAATGCGATGTTAGGGCATGGCAGTGCGTTGATGCTAGCTTTTGCTTTTCCAGTATTTACGCGGGTGCATTTACAGCATCATGGTCATGTTAACCATCCTAAAGATGACCCAGATCATTATGTCTCCACGGGTGGGCCGCTGTGGTTGATTGCAGTGCGGTTTTTGTACCACGAGGTGTTTTTCTTTCAACGGCAACTGTGGCGTAAGTATGAGCTACTAGAATGGTTTATTAGCCGCTTAATTGTCGGTGTAATTGTTTATATCTCAGTGCAGTACCACTTTTTGGGTTACATTCTCAATTTTTGGTTTATACCGGCTTTTGTGGTGGGCATAGCACTAGGATTATTTTTTGACTATTTACCCCATCGTCCTTTTGCAGAGCGCGATCGCTGGAAAAATGCTCGCGTCTATCCTAACCCAGTTCTCAATATCCTGATTATGGGACAGAATTACCACTTAATTCACCATTTGTGGCCTTCTATTCCTTGGTATAATTACCAGCCTAGCTATTATCTAATGAAGCCTTTGTTAGATGAAAAAGGATGTTATCAAACTTCAGGATTGTTGCAGAAAAAGGATTTTTTTGAGTTTGTTTATGACATCTTTTTAGGAATTCGGTTTGATCGCCACAAAGAATAGATAATTTTTTATTATTGTTAACTCAAGCTTTGCGATCGCCCACTAATAACTAGCACTGGGAAATTGATAAAAGTAAATCACGATCAAGGCTAGCTTTCATAGTCAACTGAGCGCTCGCGCTCTCCAAACAAAGCCAAATCAGTAATTTTGGTTGGTGATGTATGCGATCGCAGTAATTAAACTCACATTATATTAGACTTCTTGCATAAGTCGGGAAAAGGGGAAGGTGGGGTCCCCTCTGGGGATAAGGGGCAGGGGGAAAGGGTAAAGGTTTTGTATTCTCCCCTTCCCCAAGAAAGATGAGTCCTTTTCGCAACTCTTGCAAAAAACACTTTTGCAAGAGGTCTATTAAAGGCAGAAGCTGCTACAGGCTACGCAAAACACGGAAACGTGAAGGCGGAAGTTGCTGCAAGGAAGGCGGAAGCTGCTACAGGCTGCGTGAAACACGGAAATGTGAAGGCGGAAGTTGCTGCAAGGAAGGCGGAAGCTGCTACAGGGAAGGCGGAAGTTGCTATAGGGAAGATAAACAGAGAAATTTTTTGGTATAGGAAGGATTTTAGCCCCTTGCTTTCTCTGGTTTGTTGAGGGTTTGGATTTAAGCGATCGCCTCGAAAGTTTCCCGAAAGTGCGATGGCTGCACCCGCCCCAGGCATCGCAGTAGCAGTAATTGATTTCTGGCTGCATAGCTAATTGCTGTTAGTAGCAATGCCATCGCAGAGGGTGCGTAGGCGTAGCCCGCCGCAGGCATCGCTCAGATTGGGATTTGATTGTAAATAAACATAGGCAGTCAGCATTTCTTTTGCTAATTCTAGAGTAGCGATCGCTTGCTCACGTTTGACACTGGGAAAATGGTCTAGAAACTCATCTAGTGAGTCACCTGCTTCTAGATAATCGAGCAAGGTTTTTATGGGCACACGAGTACCAATAAAAACAGGGGTTCCTCCCAATATATCGGGGTCACTATGAACAACACATGATGTGGATATCATATAGTTAGCTTGTCTGCAACAGACTACCTTTTGATCCTAGCTCTGGTTGTCTCAGAGGTTGTTTGAAAAGTGGTTGGCTGTTTAAAAATGCTGAACCGATTTGACGTTTTCACGATTTTATTTTAAGTATTCTATCTTTTCAGTCATAGACTGCCCAACACCAATCAATACCCCGTGACGATCTTCACCCAGTAGCCACTCAAATTTTTTCGAGACTATGTAATATTCAAACCCATACATTTCTGCTATTAGGTCAGCAATTACCGCGATCTTGCCCTCGTAGAGCCAGTAATTACCATGCTGTTTAGTTCTTTTCCAGTCTTCAGTCACAAACCATACTGTCTCTTCTAGAGGTACAAGTTCTTTCAAAACGTCGGGTGCATATTCGAGATGAATTGAGCAAGACGGTTCTTTGAATGAACCCCACCACCAGAGATAATTTAGTCCTTTTTTACCCAAGCTTGTGAATCGCTCAAGAATTGACACCAATATCTGTTCGTATTCATAAAGGCTAACTAACCTGAAATCATTGCAAGAAGGGTTTAGCGTTTTTATGGCTTCTTCAATATCTACTCTAAAATCTAAGCGTTGAGTCATAAAATCTACATCGCTCTAAGAGGCTGTTTGATGAAAAGTCGGTTATGTTGTAAAAAAGCTCTCTCAGTATACGCTGTGAATAGATAGTAGACAGCACTGAAAGAGCAACATGAGTAAAGCATACCCCAGCAATTTTATCCGTGTTCAAAGCGATGCCTACAGCGGGCTACGCCAACGCCTCCAAAGCGATAGCAATGCCCAATGCTCCATTCCCAATTCCCAATTCCTATAATTTAAAATCCTGCCAAACGATGTAAAGGGTTCAAACTCAGGGATGATGAGTAATTAGCAATTAAATTGACAAAATCACACTATGAAGATTGATATTAAGCGATAGATAACGCTTGTAAAGGACTAACCGACATGATTAAATCTTGGATGGTGATTGGGGGCGTGGCTTTCTTGGTTGCTTTGGCAGCGAATGTGATTACGCCTAGCGATCGCCAATGGTTCAAGCGTTTACAACGACCAAGATGGCTAACATTTGAGGGTGCAATTCCGATTATTTGGACTGTAATATTTATTTGCGGTGCTTGGTCAGCTTATATTGTCTGGGAAAAAGATCCAGGAAGCACCTCAACCTGGTTAATCATGGGTTTATATCTGCTATTAGAAATTGTTACCATTGCCTATACGCCTGTAATGTTTAAGCTTCGCAGTCTGAAAGTAGGTACAATTCTCGGTGGCACAGGTTTGATTATTAATGTTTTATTGATACTTGCAGTCTTAGGGTTTTCTGGTTGGGCAGCACTATTACTAGTTCCTTATTTACTCTGGAGTCCCATTGGTACTTACACCACTTGGCAGATGATCCGTCTCAACCCTCAAGATGCCTAGTACCGCAAAGCGGAAGTCAAAAGTATTATGGAATTAGCTTTCTCTATCTGGATTTTGTGAATCCATCGCTAACAATTCTTTTCAGATTGGGCTAAGAATTGCACCAGAGAATGATTAAACATCTAGTCTAAGTTGTCAAACTTGCAGTGTATAACTTGACAAAATACACAAAACTTAGGTGCATCATGATTCCATCTTGGATAACAATTGGGGCTGTAACTTTCTTCATCGCCCTTGGTAGTTTCTTGATTACGCCGGGTGACGTTAAATGGTTTGCACGATTAAGTCGCCCTCGCTGGCTAGTTTTTGAACCGCTGATTCCGGTCATCTGGACTGTGATTTTTATCAGTGGTGCAGCTTCAGCTAATATTGTCTGGCAAAAAAATCCCGGAAGCCTAATTACTTGGCTACTAATGGCTTTGTATCTCGTGGTAGAAATTATCACCGTCGCCTACATACCGCTAATGTTGAGATTTCGCAGTCTCAAAACCGGGGAAATTCTTGGGCTAATCGGTTTGATTTCAGGCGTTGTCCTAGCAATCTGTGTTTTGCCGATTTCTTTTATGGCGGCGCTGTCACTTCTTCCCTATTTAGTTTGGACTCCTATTGGTACTTATACCACTGATGAGTTAAGAGAGTTAAATCCTCAAGATGCATAACGCATCTATAGAAGACGCCCATAACGTGCGGTGACAGGATTGGCTGGATTGGATTGATTATTCAGCCAAGCCCACATTTGATCGCCGATAGAAAAATGCCACCACTCTCTAGGATTGCGTTGAAAGCCAGCTTTTAACATTACATCTTGCAATAGCTGACGGTGAACATGATACTTTTGCGCTTGTGAGCGATCACTATTGGCATAATAATCAGGATGCGATCGCTCTGACATTTCATCAATTGGCGAACCCATATTCACTATTTGCCCTGTATCATCTACTAGCCTCACATCCACCGCCCCACCAGTACTGTGAGGAGGCGGAGTTTTTTCATCCAAACTAGGTGCAGCCCAAATTTCATAAACTGCTTCCCAAATCTCTTGGCGTTGGTTTGATGATAACTCTACATTAGTCAGTCCTCTATCCCGCACTGCTTGGTTAAAGCTGTAATCTACCATAAACTGCTGAACTGCGATCGGGCGATAGGCATCAAAGATTTGAATCCGCCACTTGGGATGCAACAATTCAAGATAATTTTGCGCTTGGAGCAAATTTTCAATAACGCTTTGACGAAGATAATAAGGAGAGCGATCGCCATAAGGCGCACCTAATTTTTCATAAGGATGGGGAGATTCCACCGCAAACAATTCTAAAGGAATCGCTACTAGCGATTCACCACACTCAAAAATCGGGATTTGATGATAAGGTCTCATCTAGTCAGCCATGCAGGACTTACGGATTTTAACGCAAGCATAGCATTCTGCGTAACGCTAGTTGCAACTCGGCGTTTTGGTAGGACTCATAGTCCCTTTACCTAGCTAAATCCTTGTAGGCATCTACGCTAAAATAACCGAACAATTTGTCATAGCATTATCAAAAACCATATCATTAACCTAAAGACTGAATTTCTCCCTGGATATTGCCACGGGCTGATGGTTCGGCAAACTCTGACATTAAAGGCGTAAAATAGAGATGCGATCGCTGTAAAAATTGCTCTAAAATCTGCTGACGACCTGTGATATAGTCTGCCTCTGCCACCCAGCCATATTCCTGGCGAATGGCATGGGCGTATTCTAGATATTGCATTGGGTTAGCAGCAAAAATTGCTAAATCTGCATCAAGTAGAACTTGACTATCACAGTCATCCACTGCAGCTTGGTGGTCTTTAGTATTAAGTATGAGATGGGTAACAGTAGCTATGGTACTTTCTGGAATACCTAAATTACTCAGCAATTCAAAAGCATAGTCTGCGCTTTGTTCTTCATTATCTTGAGCTTTAGTGTCATACACTACATCGTGAAACCAGGCAGCTAGTTGAACAGCAGCTAGGTTGTTGGTGTAGCCTTGCAAAATCTGAATTGTGTTGAGGACGTGATCAATGTGTTTCAGTGTATGGTAATAGCGACCAGGGCTAGAGTAAGCTGCAACCAAGCTATTAAAGGCTTTCTCAGCCGCTACCTGGTCAACACCAAAGGGTTGGAGTGTGTGTTGCCAGTTATAAAATAAAATATCCATAAAGTTTTCTGTAGTCATAGAGGCAGTATACCCATTCTTAGTATTGGAAAAAATAAGTACATGCTGTTAAAACGACAGGCAAAAGACGCAATGATAGAAGAGGTAAAGGAAGATCCTTCTCTTGTGCCCAATTATCCGTGTCCCCTAAAATTCTGACGGTCAAAAGCTACCGTTTAGAATTCTCTTGCTGTCAGACTTCAATTTCAACTTCGGAAATCATTAGATATGGTGACAGCTAAATGAAAGCGTCAAAATAGAAGACACAGGCTTTCGACAAAAAGCCTTGCCTTGATTAACGGAGTTATTATCAGTGGTATTACAAGTACAAACAAGCACCTACGAAGCTAAAACCCAAGAAATTGCTAAACAACTTCTAGCAGCAACGCAGGAAAATCGTTCGTTTTTTTCTTCTCTGCGGGATCAAATGCGTTGGGATGATAAATTACTAGCTTGGGCGATGAGTAATCCTGGGTTGCGGGTGCAACTATTTCGCTTTATAGATACGCTACCTGCTTTGCACAGTAAATCAGAAATTGCCTCACATTTACAAGAATATTTAGGTGATGAATCTGTAGAATTACCGTCAGCTTTGAAGGGAATGCTAAACTTTGCTAACCCCGACTCTATGCCAGGACAACTTGCTGCTACAACTGTTGGGACAGCCGTTGAGACTCTTGCCCATAAATATATTTCTGGGGAAAATATTAAACAAGTCATTAAAACAGTTGAACGACTGCGAAAAGAAAAAATGGCTTTCACCATCGACTTACTTGGTGAAGCCGTAATTACCGAAGCGGAAGCGCAGTCTTATCTAGAACGCTATCTAGAATTAATCCAACAATTGGTAGAAGCATCGAAGAATTGGGCAGTTATCCCGGCGATTGATGAGGCTGATGGCAAAGCAATCCCAAAAGTTCAGGTTTCTGTGAAATTAACGGCGTTTTATTCCCAATTTGACCCTTTAGATGCTAAAGGTAGTGAGGATAAAGTTAGCGATCGCATTCGTATTCTCTTACGTCGTGCTAAAGAATTAGGTGCAGCTGTGCATTTTGATATGGAACAGTATGCCTATAAAGACATAACTCTCAGCATCTTGAAAAAACTATTATTAGAAGAAGAATTTCGGCAACGCACAGATATTGGCATGACAATTCAAGCATATCTGCGTGATAGCGAACAAGATACTGTAGACCTAATTTCTTGGTTAAAACAGCGCGGTTATCCCTTGACAATTCGTCTGGTAAAAGGCGCATATTGGGATCAAGAAACTATCAAAGCAGCGCAGAAGCATTGGTCACAGCCAGTTTACAACGACAAAGCCGCAACTGATGCTAACTTTGAAACCATCACTCAATTGTTGTTAGAAAATCATCAATATGTCTATTCTGCCATTGGTAGCCATAACGTGCGCTCGCACTCTCGTGCCATTGCCATAGCTGAAAGTTTAAATGTCCCTCGCCGTCGTTTTGAATTACAAGTCCTTTACGGTATGGGTGATAAAGTTGCCAAGGCGTTGGTTGACAAAGGTTATCGAGTCAGAGTTTACTGTCCCTACGGTGAATTATTACCTGGGATGGCGTATTTAATTCGGCGATTGTTGGAAAATACAGCTAATAGTTCTTTTTTACGGCAAAATCTCGAAAATCGTCCGATTGAGGAATTATTAGCGCCGCCGATTGTCAAAGAGGAGAAGTACTCTTTAACTCTTGACTCTCATTTTCTCGGTGCTGCTGATACCGATTACGCTGAGGAAGAGGTAAGAATGAAAGCAACGCAAGCTTTCCAAAACGTTCGCCAACAACTTGGTAAAACTTATTTACCGCTAATTAATGGCGAGTATATTAATCCACCAGAATTTGTTGATTCTCTCAATCCTTCTAAGTTTAGTGAAGTAATTGGTAAAGTTGGGTTGATTAGCGTTGAACAAGCAGAACAGGCGATGCAAGCTGCGAAAGCGGCGTTTCCTGGGTGGAAGAAAACACCAGCTAAACAACGCGCTGATATTTTGCGGAAAGCAGGTGATTTGCTGGAAGAACGCCGTGCTGAACTTTCTGTTTGGATAGTTTTGGAAGTTGGGAAACCAGTTAAAGAAGCTGATGCAGAGGTTTCGGAAGCAATAGACTTCTGTCGGTATTACGCTGACGAAATTGAGCGCTTAGATAAAGGTGTCGATTATGACATTCCAGGTGAAATAAATCATTATATTTACCAGCCACGGGGTATTGCTGTAGTAATTTCTCCCTGGAATTTTCCGCTAGCGATCGCTTGTGGAATGACTGTTGCAGCTTTGGTTTCTGGCAATTGTACTCTCCTCAAACCTGCGGAAACATCTTCTGTGATTGCCGCGAAACTCACAGAAATCTTGGTAGATGCTGGTTTTCCCAAAGGTGTATTTCAATACCTACCTGGGAAGGGTTCGCAAGTCGGCGCTCATTTGGTAAATCATCCAGATACCCATGTAATTGCTTTTACGGGTTCCCAGGAAGTAGGTTGTAAAATTTATGCAGAGGCGGCAATTTTGAAACCCAGACAAAAGCACATGAAACGTGTGATTGCGGAAATGGGTGGCAAGAATGCCATTATTGTCGATGAAAGTGCTGATTTAGACCAAGCTGTTGTGGGCGTAGTACAGTCGGCATTTGGTTACAGTGGCCAAAAATGTTCTGCTGCTTCCAGAGTGATTGTGCTGCAACCGATTTATGATGCCTTTGTGCAGCGATTGGTAGAAGCGACAAAATCATTGAACATTGGAGAAGCAGAGTTACCAAGTACGCAAGTTGGGCCAGTAATTGATGCTAATGCCCGCGATCGCATCCGCGAGTATATTGAGAAGGGTAAGGCAGAAGCAGAAGTGGCGTTGGAATTACCAGCACCCGAACAAGGATATTTTATCGGGCCAGTTATTTTTAGTGAAGTATCACCAAATGCGGTAATTTCACAGCAAGAAATTTTTGGCCCTGTGCTGGCGATAATTCGGGTGAAAGATTTCCAGGAAGCGTTAGCAGTCGCCAACGGTACAAACTACGCCTTGACTGGCGGACTTTATTCTCGAACGCCTTCGCACATTCAGCAGGCGCAGACAGAGTTTGAAGTCGGCAATTTGTACATCAATCGCAATATTACCGGAGCGATCGTTGGACGGCAACCCTTTGGTGGATTCAAACTTTCTGGAGTAGGTTCTAAAGCAGGCGGCCCTGATTACTTACTGCAATTTTTAGAACCACGCGCCGTGACAGAAAATATTCAACGTCAAGGTTTTGCACCAATTGAAGGAGCAGATTAAACTAACGTGAATTTCATGGCTGATATGGTGTCCGTCTAATTAGCCAAATCAAAACACCTCTCCCTGATTTTACTACGTAAAACCCTCCTTCTTTGACTCACAGAGAGACAGATTTGTATTTTCGGTCAAAGTAGGGAGAGGTGCATCAAACTCACATTAAATTACAATAGGTAGTAACATCAAAGAGAGTTTAATGAGTAATTTAGTTATAAGAGTTGCTGAATTACCTGAAGATTTTCCGGCAATTCAAGCAATTAGAAAATCAGTTTTTCAAGAAGAACAAGGGGTAGATCCTGCTTTAGAATTTGATGGCAAAGATGAAATATCCGATCATCTAATTGCTTATTTAAATCTGGAAGCTGTGGGTACAGCCAGAATTAGATATTTAGATGATAAAACTGCTAAAATAGAAAGGTTAGCTGTTTTATCGATAGTTAGAGGGCAGGGTATTGGTAAGAAAATAATGGAAAATGCCCTACAGGTGATAGCTAACCAAAATATTCCAGAAGTCGTAATTCATGCTCAAGAATATGTGAAAAATTTATATAAAAAACTCGATTTTTTAGAAGAAGGAGAAATATTTGAAGAAGCTAGTATTCCTCATGTGAAAATGAGAAAAACATTTACACAGTCCAAGTAAAAATATATAGTAAATATTTTTAACTAATTGTTCGTACAAAAATGCATTTTTATGAGCAATCAACTCAAATATTTCATCAGGATTGATTCTAACTGGGCTATCCGAATTGGCTTAACGAGGTAGTCATTAAGACTACCTGGTAGCGTGGCAATTTCCTCCTCTAAAAGTTCACTAAAGGTCATCATTACAATCGGTAAATGTTTCCGATAAGGCTCTTGTCTAAGGATATTCAGCAAATTCCAGATATGAACATCCTTTACTAACTGGAAATCAAAAAAAACTAAATCTGGTTGGAAGCTTTCTACCTGTTGCAAAAAGTTGTTACTATTATTTATCCACTTGACTTGGTAGCCAATTGTGTGGAGATAATCTTGCAACACTTTTGCTGTGTTTTCCTCTTCTTCTACAAGCAAAATAGTTTTATTTGTGGAGCTGACTGGAGAAGATGAGAACAAGGAGGACGAGGTAAAATTTGCTTCCTCTTCCGTCTCATCTATCTCATTTGTCTCATCTTCTTCATTTGCCGGATGCTTTGGATTTGGTAGAAACACAGTGAACTGACTGCCCTTTCCTAAAGTTGATGTAAAGGTCACATCTCCACCATGTAAACGCGCTAATTTACGCGTCAACGCTAAACCCAAACCAGTACCTTCATACTGCCGATTTAACCGACTATCGAGCTGTTTAAACGGTTCAAATATAAATTGAAACTGATTTAAGTCTATACCAATGCCAGTGTCTGAAATTGTAAACGTTATTCCTTGTGGGACTTTTTTGACTACCAGCGATACTTCACCTGCTGGGGTGAATTTAATCGCATTGGTGAGCAAGTTGAGTAGCATTTGCTTGATGCGTCGCTCATCAGCAATACAAATATCTGCTTTCGGGTCAATTTTATGTGTGAGTTGCAATCCCTTTTCTAAGGCGCGATCGCGCACTGTCCAGATAGCATAATTACATATATCTGCCACTGATAAAGATGATAGTAACAGTTCCTCTTTGCCTGCTTCTACCTTTGATAAGTCAAGAATATCGTTAATCACTGCCAGCAGGTGTTCGCCACTACTATATATACAACTTACATATTCGTTCTGCTTTTCATTTAAAGAACCAACTATTTCTTGTTGCAGCAACTGTGACAAACCCATAATCGCATTTAGAGGCGTCCGCAACTCATGGCTCATAGTTGCTAAAAATTCACTTTTTGCCCGACTGGCAGCTTCTGCTGCTTCTTGAGAAGCACGTAGTTTCAATTCTGTTTGCTTACGTTCAGTAATATCCTCAATCATCGCTAGAAAAAACTCAGGTTCACCATTGCTGCCTGGTATAACAGAAACAGAGATATGAGTCCAAAATAAATTACCATTTTGATGCTGGCAGCGTCTTTCTATCTCAATCCGATGTCTTTCGACAAGCTGTTCCTGATGTTTAGAAGGTTGTAAACCTTCCCTCAAAGTTCTCTTTAAGTCCGTGCGAATTCCTGACATCAGTTGTTTGTAAAGTTTTAAATCCCCCCTTTCTATGGAAATGTAATCCGTAAAGTGCTTGCCGTATAACTCTTCTCGGCTGTATCCTAAAATCTCGCACAATGCCAGATTAGTATCGACTATCTGCGCTTTCATATCTATAAGTCCAATGCCGATAGAAGAACGCTCAAAAATCGCCCGAAATTGTGTCTCACTCTGTCGCAGTGCTTCCTGTACAACGTTTCGCTCGTTCGCTTCCATAGCCAGCGTCACAAAATCTGCAATCGAACCAGCAAAAGTCTCTTCTTCTAAAGTCCATTGGTGAACTTCGCCTATGTGTTCGTGACACACTACGCCTACCAAATGACCCTCTAGCCAAATTGGTGCATCTAGTATAGATGTGATGCCCAAAACTGAAAGATAAGACTCTGATAATTCTTGGGTTCTGGTGTCGTTTCTGGCATCATCTGCAGCAATGGTACGTTCCTCTTCTAAAGCCTGAAAATAAGCAGGAAAATTTGTTTTTAAAAGCGAGTTACCAAAGGTATGCTCCTTAGTCCTGACATCATATAAATTGATACATTCAATTTTTGAACGTTCTTCATTATATAACCATACCCCAACTCGTTCTACTAACAGCGTCCGAGCAGCAGTTTCTGTGATTTCCCTCAACACTGCATTGAGATTACCTTGCTGAAATGTCTTGCTTCTTGCCAGTTGCACCAGCGTCTGGCTTTGTTTTCGCCGACTATTTTCTCTGGTTCGTAAAGCCTCTTGAGCCTGGTTGTGCTCTGTAATATCTCTAGCTGACACCACCTGCATTACTTGCCCTCAAGAAGGAATAATTTGGACTTGCAGTTCTACAGAAAAAGTAGAACTGTCTTTGTATAACTACAATTACTTGGTATGGTTTTTCATAACCGGAAAGTATAATTTTTCTAATCAAATTTTATGAGTCTGATTAGTTAGTTATAAGCTAGATTTTGCTCATTACTTCTATTACTTCATGCCAGTAATTTTTGCCAGGGGATAATTAGCATTTCAAATAATTTCACTATCAAGTAATTCTACTATCAAGTAGTATTAAGTAGTATAGTATTTTTAATTTGGGACTGGGGAGTGTTAAAGACTCTTCTTAATACCCAATCCCCAGTTCAACTTCTTGCTTAGTATTGACTAGCAAAATACCCTTAATTATCCTAGAGAAAGATACTTAATGACTCAAATTCTGCCAAACTTAAGGTAACGGCAGCTTTTGTGGAGGTGGAGCAGATGACAGATAGTGATGTGAGAATTGTTTCTCTGATTCCTGGTGGAACAGAGATTTTAGCGACACTAGGATTGGTTAATGCTATTGTAGGGCGATCGCACGAATGCGATTACCCTCCAGAAATCCTCAATCGCCCCATTTGTACCCAAGCACGTTTAAACAGTGATACCTCCAGCAGGCAAATTCATGACGAAGTGAACAGTTTATTGCAATCTGCTCTTAGTATTTATGAAATCAAAACAGATGTTTTAGAGCGATTGCAGCCTACCCACATTCTCACTCAAGACCAGTGCGATGTTTGTGCTGTCAGCTTAGACGATGTTGAAAAGGCAGTTGCTACACTCATTGACAGTAAACCTCAGATTATTTCTTTACAACCCAATATTCTCCAGGATGTTTGGGCTGACATTGAGCGAGTCGGCAACATCTTTGGTGTAGACTCGGTAAAAGTCTTAGAAAATTTAGAAGCTCGCGTCAAAATTTGTCAGCAAAAAATCCAAGGACTTTCTTTAGATGAGCTACTTACTGTCGCCTGTATCGAGTGGCCTGACCCTTTGATGGTCGCCGCTAATTGGATTCCTGAATTAGTTAACTTAGCAGGAGGACAGTCTTTGTTTTGTACTACAGGTCAGCCTTCTCCGACCTTGCCGTGGGAAACACTATTAACAACTAATCCAGATGTAATTGTTTTTATGCCTTGTGGCTTTGATTTAAATCGCACTCGCCAAGAAGCTAAGTTATTAACTCAACGTCCAGAGTGGGAGAAACTACACGCTACCGAAACTGGTAGAGTCTACATTACTGATGGCAATTCTTACTTCAATCGTCCAGGGCCGCGACTGGTAGATTCGCTAGAAATTTTGGCAGAAATTTTGCATCCAGAAATTTTTCAATACGGCTACAAAGGAACTGCTTGGGAACGTTTGTAAAGAATAATTCAGAACTTAGGAGTCAGAATTCAGCATAAATTTAAGTCTGGTTAAGTGAGATTGGTTTAAAACCTTAGCGCGTTCCAATCCCCACAAAGACTAATTCTGATTCTTAGATTCTCAATTCTGAATTCTTCTCTAAGGTGTTTGTTCAGAATCTGCTGATGGTTCATTGTTAAATAACAGCAATCGTGCGGCAAGGATGGCAAATCCGACGGCTGCGATCGCTTTTAAAACACGTGTAGGTAATAATTCGGCTACTGCACCCCCTGCTAAAGATCCCAATAGGCTTGTCAACAGCAATGCGCCTGCTGCACCGAAAAATACTGCACGTGGAGAGTTAGAACGTCCTGAAAGTGCGATCGCTGCTAGTTGACTTTTGTCACCCAATTCTGATAAAAAAACCGTAATAAAGCTCAGTCCTAATAAATGCCAATCCATATAATTAAGGGAAAGTGGGTAATTTTACTAATGACTAATGACCAATGACCAATGACCAATGACTAATGAATAGTAAATACATCCCAAAAGAGCATTAGAGAAATTACTAATAACATCACGCCTGCTGATTTTTCTACGGTTTTTGGGCTGAGTCGGTTGGCTATCCAACTACCTAAAAGTACGCCTAATAAGCTGGTAGTTATCAGTGCCGCCGCAGATCCGATAAATACTACCCACGGCGAATGAGATTGTGCACTCATTAACAGAGTGGATAGCTGAGTCTTATCTCCAATTTCTGCTAAAAAAATGGTTACAAAAGTCGTACCAAAAACTACTAGCGCTGATTGCTGCTTTTGAGGACTATCGGCAATCACAGGCTGAACTGATGGAGCGATCGCAGGAGTTAAGTTAAAATTATTGCTGTCTTCTAGTTCTAGCTCGATCTCAGTGTGAGATATGCCAGAAATCTCCAAAGGTGCAGAATCAAGTTTCACAAGCAGTAGTTTTGGTTGCTAGGGTGTTTTCATATTTCTATCATTTTCTCAGATTTTTGTCATAAATTGCAACTCTATACAAAAAAAGGAGGACTGGGTGTCAAAGGCCAACAGCTTTGTCAAAGCGTAGTATTTCTAAACTGCGATCGCCATAAACTTCTTCTATTTGCTGACGACAGCAGTCAATGTCCGTTTAATCGTGAAATTTACCGTCAACGCAACTTTGTAGAGCGTGCTATTAACCGACTCAAACAATTTCGCCGCATCGCCACCCTATAGGAAAAGCTTGGTGTAAATTATACAGCAATGTTAACGAGCGCCTCCATTCTTTTGTGGTTATAGTTTGAAAACACGCTCTAGGCCTACGCAACGCTTGGCTACCAAACTGAGAGAATTAAATATTAACCTCGACAAGTTAGTTTAATTATTTTAGCAACTATCTTTAGATAG
This sequence comes from Nostoc sp., assembly GCF_036917515.1. Lineage (GTDB taxonomy): Bacteria > Cyanobacteriota > Cyanobacteriia > Cyanobacteriales > Nostocaceae > Nostoc. Next base: position 33,287 of record NZ_JBALDE010000220.1, read on the forward strand.
ATAGGGTAAACACTACGTGATTTCTCATTATAAATCCCTTGCTATTAGGTAAAAGATATACCATATTGAACTCATTTTGTCAAGGTGTAATTACTTGTATAGTTTAATAAATCAGCAAGGCCCTCTATGGACTGAATCTATATTCATGCTTTCAGTAGATGCAGTTATGACTTTACAAATGCGATTATGTATATGTCCTCAAACAATAAATAGTTGCTGTTGTTCAGATAAAAAATCAGATTTTATGCGACTTCAGTAACTTTGGTTTTTAGCTAATTGTTTGATGTTTTGAGAAGGTAAGACAATGAATAATATCCTAAAGCGCACACTTCTACCTAGCCTGATGGCTGCCAGTTTAGCTGGTGTCACCTTAGTTCCCGCAAAACCCGCTGCTGCTGATGATCAAGTACTAAGAGATGCTGGTATTGGGGCTGTTACCAATGTGGTAACAGGAGCTGTTAGGGGAAATGGTAGTGTATTAGGCAATGCTGTTAAGGGTGGTGTTACTGGCGCAGCCGTCAATGGTGCAAATGGTTTGAGAAACACTCGTAATCGTCATCACCGGAACGCTGTTCAAGATGTCGGAGTCGGTGCAGGCGCTAGTGCATTGACTGGTGTAATTACTGGCGATAAAAGAGATACCCTTGGCAATGCTGTTGATGGTGCAGCTGTAGGTGGAGCAATCCATCTATTAACCAATCACAAATAATTCCCATCATCAGCTAAAATAGTTTACCAACGGTTAACGCACTTATCCTTCCTTAATTTCTTTCTTAAAAGGATCAAACCCAACCTCTCTTTCCTGCTAGTAGGAAAGGGAGGTTGGGATATTTTAATGTTGAGATATTATGGCAGCGTCAGGATCGTGATCACGTTAGGTTTAATAGTAATCCTTAACCCTTCAATGCCTTTCTAAAGTTTCGACGATAAGATTGATTTGTAATAAACAAAGCTGGCCATAGCAAAGATAAACCAATCCGATTGGTGAAAGTCGGATTAAAATTAGTCCGTCCAAACCCATTCCAAAATTTCCAAGCCCCGCCTCCGTAAACCACTATCAAGCCAATAAAAATTAAAGTACCCATTCCTATCAACTCCGTTAGTAACTGACAGAATTTAAGTTAAGTTTTACCACACGAGGTAATCACCTCATCAGCAACACCGAGAAGGTATGATAAAACTTCCCAGTTTTTGATATCTAAGTAAGTTAAACACACATCTCTTATTCCAGTGTAGAATAGCCTCATGGATTGCAGCCAGTTTGATCCTTATGGATTGCATTTTCTTGCCTAAACACTAGAAGTCTTGGTCTAAATGCACAAAGCCACAGTTGTTACTGAAAGCTTGCTAGAGTTCTAAAAAGCGAGAAATGATGCTAAGACAAGACCAAAACCTCATCTGAAATTTAGAGGTTTTTGATTGATCGCTCTTAAAAACTCATATAAACACCTTTCACTTTAAATGTTGCTACAAATAGGCAGCAGAGACATTTATTCTACTTATCATCACTTTCTGGTACACCTACTGCTGATAAACCTGCGATCGCTCGTAAGTTTTGGCAACGAATCAACTCAGTAAAATTGAAACTGGAACGCCCTTCAATTTTGGCTACTGCTTCAATTGCAGATAACAGATGCTGTGCTGCTTCAACTTCTGAATAACCGCGCCGTTGTGCGATCTTAATTGCGGCTGTATCGGCATTTAACTCTGACTCTTGAGATTTATTAGTGCGCCAGATCCTCCAAGCAGCGATCGCACTTAATCCCCCAGCTACAGCAACGCCTACTACATCTGACTGTGCTGCTTCCAAAAATCCGCCTAATAACCCAACTAACACCACGCCTTGATAAATGTCGGGTTTAAACCACTTCACCCCCGTCAACCAGCTAACCATTTGCAACAGCAGCAAGTCTCGTTGCGGCTTTGGCAAGCGACGCCACAAATCAAAATTAATATATATCGGTCGCGCTTGGTTCCAGGGTTGGGGAAAGGAAGCATCAATCACTTTTGCTTGCTCTGGCTTACTGACGATTTTTGTTGTCATCCGACCTGAAGCAGGCATCACATCTAACAAACGGCGAATTTCAACATTTGGCTCCATAAATTTAATTATTAGCCATAATGTGCATAGTAAGTAGGTGTGTAAAAAATAAAGTTTTCATGTTAACCTTTGATTGATGAGATGCTCTGGCAGTCTTGAATAAATTCAGATCAAGCCATAAAAATATTGATTAAGCAGTTTGATAGTGTGGCGGAATTTTATAATATTCGTTTGCCGCCAAATTCAAAACCTCAAAGTTTTGGCTTGTGATTAAGACTATATTTGTAACTACATGGACGCTTTTGCTACCCTCCCACCTGAATGGACAAATAAGGCAATACATGCTTATGATTTTTGCTGTCCTAACTGCCACTCAAGTAGCCTAGAAGCTGAAAAAGTTTGGCTAAATCGGCGATCGCCTGTACTTACAGAAGACCGTCGTCGCAAATGGCAAGAGTTTTACTACTGTCACTGTGGTTCTGTGTGGTGGGCTTGGAGTAGCGATCGCCCACCAAAAGATATATCCAATCAGCCAGATTACAATCCTACATAGCTAATTTTCTTTCTAAACAAAACCCCACCTTGAAGTGGGGTTTTGTTTATCTAATTCTGAGCTTTATATTTCATCACCAATTTTAGAAGGTGAAGGTAGTACGTAAAGTACCTACGTATTCAGTGTCGTTAGCGTCGTTGTGCTCTGGATTGAAAATTACCAACAAGCCAGGTGTTACCTGAATATTATCGGAAACCTTGTACTTGTAAAGACCCTCTAAGTGATAAGAAGTACTGTCGTCGAAGGTAGTATTGCCGGCGACTGTTTTGATACTACCACCAGTAACTCTGGGTGGTTGACCAAAGATCACACCTAAAACACTGCCTTCTCCACCAAAGTCTTTTAAAGCAAGCGATCCAGCCCAGTACCAAACATCTGCGTCTGTACCTGCATTTGCACCAGTCAGAGCATCAGCAGTTGTATAACCCCCCCAACCACTAATAGTCAAGGTAGAACCAAGTTGCAAGGAAGCTTCTATACCGTAGTTATTGGATTCAGTGCGAGTACCAGCCCCAAAGGGATTATTGGCAAAAGCGCTACCTGTTCCTTGGAAAAGATTATTGACAGCATTACCAGCAAAGTAACTACGGGCGTAGGTCAGACCAATATTGAAGGCTTTGCTGGGTTTGAAAGTTAATTGACCGAAGATGGTGTTATCACCATCGAACAGCCCATTATTAAGACCGGGATTATTACCACCAAAGATATTACCAGTACCACTTGAAGGTGCTAAATAAGCACCAGTCAAACTGATAGCTTTGTTAGGATTTAAAGTAACAGTTAAAGCAGCAGAATTTTGACCTTGACGGTAAATGGGGCTAAAACGTCCATAACGAGAGAGCGCACCTCTAGCAGAGCTTGTAAAGTCAGGGTTGAAGGTGTTGACGTTTTCGTATAATTCACCACCACTAGCATCAACTTTGACACGTACAGCGTCAGAAAAGTTGAAAGCATAATTGATTTTATCAATCACAATAGCGTTGCCGTTATCTCCATCAAAACCCAAGCGGGTCATGTTAGTACCAGTACCAGTACCGGTTGCAGCACTACCAACATTAGAAATGGTATTGTTAGCATTCAAACGGAGTTGCAACTGGTCTGTACCAGTGAAACTGCTCAACAAGTTCAAACGAACGCGATCGCTAAAAGTGGTGTTATAATTCAAGTCTTGAGTAGGAGCACCACCAGGAACTGCTCTAGTGTCACCAAAAACATCAGACACGGCGAAAATTGCTTCTCCAACCAACTTGGTGGTAGTGGAAAATTGATTAGCTTCCAACTCAGAAGTGCGGGCTTCTAGTCCATCAACACGACCGCGCAAAGTTGCTAGTTCAGCAGAATATTCTTCTTGTAAGCGCTGTAAAGTGGCTAAATCTTGTTTGCTGACCAAATCGGCAGTAGCTGTAGCAATCAGTTCGTTAACTCTGTCTAGACAAGCATTCAAACCTGCGGCAAATTCATAACGGGTTAAAGCACGGTTCCCACGATAGGTACTGTTAGGATAACCTGCAATACAGCCGTAGCGCTCAACTAGAGATTGTAAAGCTTGGAACGCCCAATCTGTAGGCTGCACATCCGAAAACTGAGAAACTGATGTTACCTGACTCATTTCGTTAGACTCTTGAGTTTCAGATAACTGGTCAACATTTGTTATCTGTTCGTTGACTTCAGCAGCTAAGGCACTATTAGCAACGAAAAATGTAGCAGCTAATACAAACGGGCTAACTTTAAAAAGATTCCAGAATCGTTTTGTCATGATTTTTAATTTCACTCACACCTACAATAATCCACCCATGATAAAATGCTTTAAGCACTTTTGTTCTGTGGATTTCACACACAATCACAGCAACGATTATACCTATATCCTGTGATTATTACAAGCAATTAGTTAACATACTGCTGACTATAGTTTTTAATTAATTTATTTGGTAAGCGCAAAATAATGCGGCGTTTGTAACGTAAAACTGTTCCTTCTTCCTCTAACTGCTGTAGAAGTCGGGTAACTGTTACTCGCGTAGTATTTAAAACTTCAGCAATATCTTGATGGGTAACATTTAAATCAATTAACTTGCCCTTATCTACGTCACGTCCAAATTTTTCACTTAACCAGACTAAAAACTGCCATAAGCGTAGCAAAATTGGTTTTCGATGCACAATGCTTAGTAGATCCTCTGCTTGTTGAATATGAGACAACAAAGCATTAATATCTTGATGCCATAAATGAGGTGGCACAATGCTTACTTCCACACCCGTGAGACATTCAATCTGGTAGGGCTTGACTCTGGATAAAGGATAGCCAATCAGATCCCCTAGTCCCCAATAACCGAGAGTAATGAATGTTCTATCTTCACTCCATGTTAGGGTACGAACTGCACCGTATTCAATGCGCCAAAGTACGTCATTTTGAGGTGGAATTACTTCCCGACGGGTAAATATCTGCTGGGGTAATTGTCTGCTGAAAGCAGAGCTATTTGACACAGCAGAAGAATTTGAAGTAGAACTTGGGGAATACATCATTAATCGTAACTACATAATTATCAGGGAATCTCGCTATTTAAATGATTAAGAAACTCTAATAATTTGTATTAAAATTTACCTGTATATCTAAAAGTCTATTCTTCTCAATCAGAGCTAGGGACTAACTCAAAATCTTCTGATGGCAACAACTTTTGCTTAAGGTATCTATCAGTGAGATAGAGCCAAAATTTTAAGTTATTTATCTGTTACTATAATTGTGTAAGTTTAAGAACAGGTAAGCTTTTAGTAAAATATTTAGTTAACTTATTTTTAATTATTTGGTATTTTCTGAAGACTAATATCAGGATGTAGGCGCAAATAATCTATGAAAATAATAGGGTAGAATAGCGCTTACGAAATCGCTGGATTTAGATCCCCGACTTCTTGCAGACACCTGGAGCGTAGAAGTCGGGGATTTGGGCAAATGTCAATTAGGAGCGTTGACCGGTGACAATATATGCTACCCTTTGACCGATATTCGTAGCATGATCTGCCATGCGTTCCAGACAACGAATTGCCAGTGCCAGCAGTATAATTGGCTCGACTACACCAGGCACATCTCGTTGTTGGGCTAAAGTCTGATAAACGCGATCGTAGGCATCGTCTACAGTATCATCCAGATGCTTTAAACGGCGTCCACTGGCTTCATCGAAATCTCCCAAAGCCTTTAAGCTAGTTGCTAACATCGCCTGTGCATGAAGGGACATAGCTTCAATTTCTGGCAAAGACGTATGAGGCGCGTAAGGAAAAATTTTAATCGCAATCTCAGCTAAATCCTTAGCATAATCGCCAATACGCTCTAAGTCTCGCACCAGCTGCATAAAGGCACTCAAGCAGCGCAAATCTGGAGCTGTAGGCGTTTGCAGCGTCATAATCGCCGTACAGTCTGATTCGATTTGTCTATAAAAGCGATCAATCTTTTTATCTAATCGGGGGAGTTCCTCAGCTGCTGTTAAGTTACGAGCAAATAACGCTTGGTGACTGAGGCGAAATGATTGTTCTACCAAGGCACCCATGCGTAATACATCCCGTTCTAAGCGCCTAATAGCGCGTGCGAGTTGTGGTCTTTGCGGATTGGGAGTATAATTGACGGCTTTCACACTTGTTGTTTTAAAGGTGAAGATATTACTAACTATAGTCTTGGCTTAGGGAGTTTGCCATAACTTCCGGAAATTGGAGTTGCATCCATGCACCGCCAGTTTCTGGATGGTTCATCGCTTTAATTGAACCTCCGTGGGCGAGAAGAATTTGCTCAACGATCGCTAATCCTAATCCATTACCAACGATCGCTCCTATGGAGTTACTATCTTGGGGAGAATGGGTTCGCGCTTTATCTCCTCGATAAAATCGCTCAAAAACGTGGGGTAAATCTGCCTCAGAAAAGCCGGCTCCAGAATCAATAAGGCTTATTTCTAAGATTGAGGAAGCAGCATCATTATCTTTTGTTGATAAGATTTTCGCTTCAAGGTAAATGCTTGTACCAGGAGGACTGTACTTAATGCTATTGTCTAGCAAGTTGAGAAAAACCTGGTAAATCCTGGCTTTGTCTGCCTTAATCCAAAGATTTTCTGGGCCAGAATAAGAAAAAGACAGATGTTGACGCTGTACTAAGGGTTCTAGTGTTTCCCAAACAGATGCAATCAGCGATCGCAATTCTACAGTTTTGGCTTGCAATTGCATATTTGGGTTTGCTTCCATTTGGGTAAGTTCTAACCAGCTTTGTACCAAGTTAATCAGCCGATCAACTTCTTGCATGAGGCGGTTAACCCAACGATTTAAAGGCGGTTCTAAGCGGTTTTGTAAAGTTTCTACAACTAAGCGAATCGAAGTTAGCGGCGTTCTGAGTTCGTGTGCTAGATCGGAAAAAGAGCGATCGCGTGCTTGATTTATATCTAATAGGGGTTGACGATTTTCTAAAAAAACTCCCACTTGTGCATTGGGTAAAGGGAAGCTAGAAGCGCGCAAAGCTAGAGATTTAATTGTTGCCATCTCTGCTGCATCATCACAAGATGGATGAAATATCCATTCTCCGGTTTGTGGTTTTTGGCAATCGCGAGTTTGCTCAATTAAATGGTCAAGTTCATAAGACCTTACCAACTCCAGTAACAAGCGCACCTGTTCTGGTTGCCAGCTTTGCAGATACAAAATTTCCTGCGCCTGTCGATTACACCACAGCAGTTGATTTTCCTCATCCACCTGCAAATATCCCACTGGGGCAAAATTTAGCAGGTCTTGGTAAGTTTGCAACGACTGCTGCAAATCTTGCCGTTGCTGTTTCACCATTGCTATTTCTTGCCGCAACCCAGGAATCAGCAGCAGTAGCATCTTATAAGAATGCGAGGTTAACGGTCGGAGTAAGCGCCCCAGGTAACGGTTAAGTTGAACCTGTTGCCAAACCCAAAACCCAATGCCTACCGCTAAACCTAGAAAAAATCCCAATAAAAGCATTTGAGTTGTTAGTTTTTTGGTGACTACTAAAAACTAACAACTATCCCAACTAATTATCCAAACCTATAGCCAAAACCTCGTACAGTCACAATATATTCGGGATGACTGGGGTCTTGCTCTAATTTTTCGCGCAACCACCGAATGTGAACGTCTACGGTTTTACTATCGCCGACGAAATCTGGCCCCCAAACCTGATCGAGCAATTGTTCCCGTGACCATACCCGGCGAGCATAACTCATAAACAGTTCCAGCAAGCGGAACTCTTTAGGGGAAAGACTAACTTCTTGACCGCGAACCAGCACGCGACATTCTTGAGGATTCAAAGTAACATCTTTGAATTTTAATACAGGTATTTGCGGTAAATTACTTAGGCGTTGGCGGCGGAGTAAAGCGCGACAACGAGCAACTAACTCGCGCATACTAAAGGGTTTGGTCAGGTAGTCATCTGCACCCACCTCTAGCCCCAAAACACGGTCAGTTTCACTACCCTTAGCACTGAGCATTAAAATCGGTACTGGGTTGCCTTGATGACGTAGCAAACGGCAAATATCTAGCCCATTGATTTGCGGCAGCATCAAATCGAGAATCACCAGATCGAAGGGAAGTTCCCCTGAATTGGTTTCAAAACTTTTGAGATACTCTATAGCAGACCGCCCATCGCGAGCTGTTATCACCCCGTAACCTTCTTCTTCCAGAGCTACAGCTAGCATTTCCTGGATTAATTCTTCATCTTCTACTACTAGAATACGGCTGGTTTGTCCAATATCCGTTCTGGCTGAGTATTTGGTCGATTCACTGGTATACATTGATATCACAAAAGTCTAAGACTGTGCTTGTATCAATTAGGATGATTAAATCTATTATCTCGCCTTATTGCAACCACAATTTTGCTAGGGTTAATTCTTTTAGATTTTATTTACAAAAAGTAATATATACCACAGCAGTTTTTTAAATCATAAATCACTGTGCCTGCAAGCTTCTAATATAGTTTTTTAATTAAGGACTTTAAATCGATTCTGTCTTCGCAAGGTTCAAAGACATTATTGTATGAAGGATTATCTTGACAGAGGAAATTAGTTTAGGTATATTTATTTTAGTACAAAAATACTATATAGTCTTAAAGAGAAACTATACCTGAAAAACAGAAAGACATATACGTGGAAAATTCGTACCCACTAAGTCTTAGATATGGAGCATTTCAGTATTTCCACCGCGTTAAAAATGTTGATTCAAAGGCTACTCTGATGTCTGCATAGGGTAGTCATTGGTATGGCTTGCTACCCAAGAAAATTTGCCTATTGAAGGGAGTTGGAAGATGACTACAGTTGGAGTCAAAGACAGCAAACAACAACTAATGCAAGCATTTCAACAAATTATTATTCAAAGAAAAAAACTTGAATCTAAAATAGCAACTAAACAAGAGGAAGCAGAAAAGGCAAAAAGTCAAGGAATTCTGCAAGCAGTTTCTGCATATACAGTTGATAGTATTGTCAAAGGTTTAGCTGATTTACAATTAGAGTTTGGCAGTATTCTCAATGGATTATCTGAAAAACTAGCTCAGGAAAATTCCAAATTAGATGAATTGAACCAAGCTATAGAAATTGAAACTCAACGCCTACAAGAACTGCAACAAATTAGAGTTGTAGCGGATACTCTAGACATTTTAAGTCAAGAACACCAAGAAAAACTAAAAATTCTCGAACAAGATACTATTAGCAAAAGGGAAGCGCTAGAAAAAGAAATTACAATCAGGCGGAAAGAATGGCAAAAAGAGCAAGTAGAGTATGAAGAAAAACTCAAAGCATACAATGATTTATTAGCCAAAGAACGCCAGCAAGAACAAGAAGAATTTCAGTATAAGTTACAAACTACTCGTAAACTCAATACAGACAGCTACAAAGGGATAAAGCGCCAACAACAAAGGGAAATACAAGAAAATTTTCAGAAAAAAGAGAAAAATTGGGCAGAACGAGAAAAAATCCTCACTGAACACCAACCACTTTTTGCAGATTATCAGCAAAAAGTAACTATATTTCCTAATGAACTTGAAGAAGCCGTTAAGAAAGCCAGAGAAGAAGCAATTAAAGAAACAAGCCAAAAAGCTAAAATTGAGGCTGATTTATTTGAAAAAGAATGGGAATCTAACAAACAGAGTTATGAACAAAAAATTCAATCTCTGGAAGAAACAATTAAGAAACAGTCTGAGCAAATAGAAGGTATTTCTGCTCAACTGCAAACTGCATTAAAACAAGCACAAGATTTAGCTATGAGGGCTTTTGGTAGTTCTAACCCTAAATAGTTGTGAGTCTGTAGCATCTTAACAATTTTGAATTCCTGAAGGGGAGGTTTGTTGTGGTGGGGAAGAAACCGACTGAGAAAAATACTAAAGTAGAAATTCTTCAGGCGTATGAGGAGTTAGCAAAAGAGAAAGTCACATTGAAATCAGAACTCGATAAAGTTGCTAAAGAAAACCAGTTTGTTACTAAAGAACAGCCTAAATCAGAACAACAAACAGCTACCAATCAGCTTTTTACTGTTCAACAAAAGATGAACAATACAATTGAAAGCTTGGCAAAGATTCAGTTAGGTTTTGGCAGTGCTGCTAATAACTTATCAGAACAGCTAACTACAAAAGCCTCTAAGTTAGAAGAAATTAGGCGAACTTTAGAAGAAGAAATCCAACAATTAGCACAGTTGCATAATTTAGAAATTTCTGATTATATTTTGGATACTCTTATCCAAGCTTATGAAGATAATACTAAAGCTTATCAGGAAGAATATAGCCGACGTTCTGAAGTGTTATTCCAAGAAATACTAGAGCAAAGAAATACTTGGGTAAAAGAACAAGAGGAACAGCAACGGACGATAAAAGAACAGAATGAAAACTTGAATAAAACTCGGCAGCGCGATACAACAGAGTATAAATATAATTTAGAACTCCAGCGACAACTGCAAAATGACGAATACGAACAGGAGCAGAAAGCGCTATATAAACAATTGGAAGAATCACTACAAGAAACAGAAAAGCAGTGGGCTGAACGGGAGAAAGTAATTTCTGAGAGAGAGAAACAATTTGAAGAGTTAAAAGCTAAAGTAGAGGCTTTTCCGAAAGAAAAAGAAGCAGCCCTCAAAAAAGCTATAGAAGAAGGCAAAGGCATTGCCCACTACCAGGCTAAAGTAAAATCAGATTTATATTCTAAGGAAGTGGAAGGACAAAAGCGTTTCTATGAACAAAGACTGCAATCTTTAGAACAAACTATTACTAATCAAGAGATGCGAATTCAAAATCTTTCTAAACAACTTGAATCTGCTCTCAAACAAGTTCAGGATTTGGCAGTGAAAGCTATTGAAGGTACTTCAAATGTTAATTCATATCAGGCAATCAAAGAAATAGCTTTAGAACAGGCAAAGACTCAAGTAAAAAATAAATAAGCTAATTTATTTTTGACGAAAATTGCAGAGACTTAATTTAATTTAAGTCTCTACAAGTAACTTTAATAATTTTTATTCGGTTTTCTTTGGTTTTTTGAGGTCTGAGGGAGGTTGTACTTTCTTCTTTGTTGCGCTAACCTGCGTTTGCTTCAATGCTTTGTTGAAATTTTGTTCTTGACTAGACATAATACTAAATTTTAATATTTCCTACAATATTATTTAGATTATAAGTATCATTGATTACATAAATATATCACAGAGAATTTAAGTTTAACTAAAACAAGTTAGTAAATAATATTACCCCTGTAAGAACCTTCACTTTTAGCGAGATAAATACAAATCTTAATAGGCATCTGCTGAAAAAGAGACGTAGTACTGCTACATCTCTACAAGGGTTTTGGATAATCCATATTTAATTTCTAGAGATGTTTAATAGCGGGGGTGCGATCGCCTCAGCTACCTACAATAGATTGAACTTCTATCAGGGGTTGAATCTCTGTTTCAACTTAAGCCTCGACAATTGACGTATAAATTGGAATATCAACTTGTATAGCTTCAAAGCTGATAACTAAAGAGTATGGAACGCTAGCTTCTGGATCGTTATTCCAACCTTCATGTCCAACTACCGCAATAGAAAATGCTTCCGTGAGTTCAAATGAATTTACAACAGCCCAATCCTTCTGAAGGGTTCCTGCACTTCTAGATACATTTTTAATTATTCCGTGATGATTTTGTTTGCCGAGCATCCATTTAAAAAGATCTTCTCCCTTCTCCGCATCTTCTGGAGCAACAAACTCTTCCAAAACTCTAGCCTTAAAAAGTTCTGGATCTTCTCCTTTTTTACTACATTCCCAATCTAGCCAAGTTGAAAGATATTTTCGGCGATTTCTACGGGTTCGACGTGGTTGGGCTTTGTATGATAAAGTAACCTCCAGAAGAATCTTAAATGCCTCTCCTTGAGAACGCAATTTTTCTGGCAGTTTTACTTGGTAAATATGAGCTTGTTTAGCTATAATACGGCGCTCTCCTGTTGTCATCAAAGTGATTCTATTGGGAGTATTACCCAAAGCACGATCAACATCGGGAAGACCATAACCAATTTGACGTAGGATGTGCAGTTTATCGCCACCATATCCCACTATCCATTCTGGCCATCTTGCTGATTGTACTATTAATGCACGGTAAAGAAGGCAACTTTCATTAGGTAACTCAGCAGCAAGACGTACAGCAATATGGCTTACTTTGGGTACTGCAAAAGAAGTACCAACTTTATCAGCCCCAATCGCTGGGCCACCGTTCAAAGTTGATCTTACTAATTCGGGACAAACATCTTTAGGAAAAGTAATATTTGGTGGTAAACCTTCATCTATTACTAAATCTCCACCATACTCAACTACTTCCGGTTTAATCGTCTCCCAAATTCCTAATCCACAGCACGAAAAAGCGGAGGGTTTATCTTTCTGTGCAATCGAATAATAAGGTGGTGCATGATAAGAATTTAAAGCAATAGAGCCAACCGTTAAAGCTTGAAAACTTTGTGCAGGGTTAGCAATTCTGCATGAATCTTCTAATAGATAGTCTGGATATTGTCGATTTGCTGCTATATGTTCTCTCACAGATAATCTTGTAAAACCAATTCTACTGTTGAGAGGTAAATTTCCTGCTGCAACAATAAAGAGAATATCCTTTTTTTGCCATGTTAAATTATCAATAGACGATGCCCAAGCACTCATATATCGGGTTAGGCAGGGAACAGAACCAGTAATAGAATGGTTAAAAATTCTAGTTCCTGTTTGTTCGTGATAAAATTCTACTATTTCACCCAGAAGATTCGCTGGAAATAGTTGTTTAGGTAGTTTGCAGTTAGCCTGAAGAACTCTGGCATTTTGAATCCAGCAAACAGCTTTTTCATTACCATTACGAGGTATAGTTTTTGGATAAAGGACTGCACCGGCGACACTTGTTCCATGTCCACCATTATTAACATAGTCTGGAGTTTTATCAGTTTCTCGTGGAACCCAAGACCTTGAGTTTTTTGAATCAATTGCTGCTCTTAGCAGAGAATGTCTTTCTTGAATACCACTATCTATAACGCATACTTTAGGAGCATTTAATTCTGGCGATTCTAGTTTAAATGATGGAGAATCAGTATCAGATAGATCCTCTTGCTGAATAATTTCAGCAAACTCAGCTGGCTCACTAACATCAAAAATGTAAGGAAAATTTTCAACTAAATCTTTTAGACCTTTACCTGAAATTTGAATTCGACATGAAAAACTGTCAGGCAAAGTAGCTGTACCAATCTCACCCCCATCATCTTGAAAACCTTTGCTAATCTTGCCTTTATAAAATTGAATAAACTCTTCAAATTCTTCTTGCCTTTCCCAGGATATCTCTTCCCATTCCTGCTCAGTTAGCTGACGTTTTTGAATCCACTTATTAACTCGCGTTGTAAATTTATCATTAGTTTCATTAGGTTGGGGTTTGGGATAATTAGGCAGCTTGGTTTTAGTTTCTACACAAGCAACACCTACATCAACAGTGTATATCTGCTCTTCTTTTATAGCAAGCCAATTCTCATATAATTCAGCGAATAAGTTTGGAGAAAGAATCAATTCTGGCTTTTTTTTACCGTCTATTACTTCCCAAATTTCAGCAACTTTATTACCACCATACAGCTCATTAATAAATTTTTCTATTTTTTTTTGTAATTCACTAAGTTCTAAATCTGCTGATGCACCGATAATATATCCATCTTCGGTATCAGCAATCAATTCAATGCCATATGCTTTCAACCCATCTGGATTAAAAGAATCAGGATCAATTTCTAAGATAATACGTCGAGATTTAAGTGGCGGCTTCTCTTCTTGCTCTCGTTCTTCTTGAGTTTCTTGCCATTCAAAGATCAAGGAGTTAACCGAACTTTTGAGTTTACCTCCATGTCCCTGGCGATTACCCAGATTAACGACTGTTATAAGATTATTTTTTCCTCCTCCTGATGGCGATGCAGCACGTCCTTCTGTTGTTAGCCTAAGCCGGATATGCGGAAAACCCTGAAAACTTTCAACCATTTATTTTTCCAGACAGCAAAATTTAATACTAGGAAACTTTGATTTCTGCGATCGCTTCTTCTAAGTGTTCTTGAATCACTAGCTCCTCCCGCTCAAGGATTGCTCGTTTAGCTGCATCTTGTGCAACCCTCACAGCTTGAGCCGCAGAAAAACCTCTCATCTGCTCAATGATCCTTGGCCAGTTGATAGATCCCACTTCAATTGCAGATAGTGTTTCCTTTAGTATAAATTCTAGCTCTTGTTCTCCGGGTTTGGGTACTGCGATCAAATCATCAAATCTTCTCCAAAGAGCAGTATCCAGAGATTTATTTAAATTTGTTGCTGCTACTAAAAGCCCTGAAGAGGGTTGATACTCATCCAAAATTTGCAAAAATGTATTTACTACTCGCTTAATTTCTCCTACTTCCTGAGAATCTTCTCGTGTCTTAGCAATTGAGTCACATTCATCAAGAAACAATAAGCATGGATTTTTTGAAGCATCCTCAAATACAAGTCTCAAATTGCTCGCAGTTTCCCCTAAAAAAGACGATACCATTGCATCAAATCGAACTTTCAGAAGTGGTAAACCGGTATTCCAAGCTAAACGTTCTGCTCCTAGCGTCTTTCCACAGCCAGGAGGCCCATATAGAAGAATTTTTTGTCTGTAACGCAATCCATGATGAGCAAGCCTATCTCTTGCTGCATATTCGCGTTCAATTCGGCGAAAACGTTTCTCAATATTTTCAGGCAACACCATATGATGCCGCAAATTGTCCCTTGGTATAATAGTTACCAGAGGAAGATTAAATCGCTTACTAGTTGGTAATTCAGTTAAAGCCTGTAAGTTTTCTGGTATTGAAGAAGCAGGTTTGCTGATGTTAGTAGGCTTCTCTTTCTGGCTTTTTTTAGTGATATTCTCTAACTGGTCAGCTAAGAGAGTATGCCCCTTAGTGCGTTCTTCCTCAATTACTAAATATGTCAGCTTGTCAATCGCTTCTTGATCTGAACTAGCGATCGCTCTAAAAAATCTCTTGAGAAGCTCTGCTTTCATACTGCCTCTCAGTATAAATAATAATTTTTGACTATTTAGTACTATTGTACTATAAAACTATAGTGCATTATAAATCATAACGCGATCAGCTTGTCCCTAATCATTATATTAAGTTATATAAATGAAAAATCATTTTTTTGCTTAGGAATTTAACATATCTAACCATAAGACATTGCTTTAAGGTCTATAGCAGTTCCTGCTTGAGTGCAATACAGTATGGGATGATGGAGTATATCAACGTCTAAGTGCCTGTAGAATGAAACCTTACTCCTGTGATC
>NZ_JBALDE010000221.1:0-11292 GCF_036917515.1 Nostoc sp.
ATAATGCTTCTAAACTAAACATAGGGCAGGTGCTGGATTTAACGCTATTTTCAGCTTACTACCTGCTCCTTTCCTTATCCCGAACTCAGGTTAATGATAGTACTATTGAGCGGATGCGCTCGGTTCCTACTTGCATTGAGGTCATGATTTTTGGGAGGTCTTCTACCAAAAATTCAAAATCGATCGCTTCGATCGCGGCCTTAATTTCACTATCGGGCTGGGGATAGTGTAGCTGGTAGAGACGTAAAATTTCTAGTAGTTGTTCAGTGTAGTCACTGGCGTGGCACAGATTACCGTAAATAAAGTTAACGGGGTTGTTGATTTCGTGGGCGACACCCGCCACCAACTGTCCTAAGCCGGACATTTTTTCGGTCTGAATCAATCTTGTCTGTGTTTCTTGAAGTTCATGTAAGGTCTGCTCTAACTGAGTAGCTTGATTTCTGGCTTCAGTTTCGGCCTCAGAGGTTTGTTCGTAGAGTTGTGCTTGTTGAATAGCGATCGCAGCCTGATCTGCCACCTGCTGCAATAAATCAATTTCTGTATCCTGCCAATTTCTAGGAGCCTCACACTCATGGGCAATTAGTAAGCCCCATAGTTCCATACCCATATTAATCGGAACTATTAAGTTTGCTTGTACTTGCAGACTCTGCAAAAACTCTCGATGACAATCGCTTAAAGAAGCCGTTGAAAGGTTGTTAATTGCCCGTACCCTACCCTGACAATATAGACGGGTAAATTCATCAGGAAAGCATTCTGGTGGTGCATTCACTCCCAAAACAGACTGCCAATTGCCATTAATCTCTTCTACAATCACCGATTGAGTCTTTAGGTAGAAAATCAGCACTCGGTCTGAATTTAGTAGGGGACGGACTTCGCGAACGATGGATTGCAGGGTTGCCTGCAAGTCCAAAGTGCGGCGAATATGCTCTGTAACTTGCTTGATTACTTTGGTAAACATTAATGATTTTTCGAGTTCAGCAGTTTGCTCTTGCACCCGCAGTTCTAAGTTGGTATTCAGGGATTGTACCTGTTTATACATTTGCTGCTGCTGAATTGCCATTGAGAAATGATCGTATAAAGCTTGCCCTAATAAGATGTCTTCCAACTTCCACTCAGATGCTTGCCCTTTTTTCTGCTCTCGCCAAACCTCAAAAGAAAGCTGGGGTAATAGTTGTCGCCGATTTTGTTCGCATCGTCCCGCCCACAAGATTTCCGTTTCAAATTCAGACCGGAAAATACTTAATACACCGATAAGTTTTTCGCGGGAATGTAGGGGAATTACCATGAGTCCGCGAATTTGAGTAGAACGGAATGCTAAAGCCAAAACTCGCAAACGTGGTTCTTTATAGAGGTCAGTGGTTGCCCAAATATTACCTTGTTGAAACTCAGCTATCCAGTTTTCCCAGATGGAATGCTGTTCGATAATACTGTTATCTAACTCGTAGGAGAGTGTCGGTTGGTTGCCCCAGGTGTATAATTCTTGACTCTCTGCAATGTAAAGCCTGCCACCGACTCCACTGAAGGCAGTAATAACTTCTTCTAGTGCTCCTTGCAATTGGATTGTCGGCAGTTTATGCAATAGTGTGGTGACTCGATTAATTGTGGCTTCTCGCTTTTGCTTGGCTTGGGCTTCAGTTAGTAGATTACTTTGAGCGATCGCGATCGCTACCTGGTCAGCAACTTGCTGCAATACTTTTAGTTCCCGCTTCAAAATCTTTTGCGGTTCACTGTGGTGAGCTACCAACAATCCCCACAATTTAGGCTTTGCTGATTGTTCTTGTGGGTCGCAATCTAAAATTGGTACTACCAACGAAGACTGCACACCCATTGCTTTTAGGTATTGAATATGGCACTGGTCTGCTTGGCGATAGTAAATATTAGTTTCTAGACGTTTGCCAGTTTTTTTTGACTGTAGAGGCGATAGCCCGATCTTCTCATTTACCACATCGACAATCGAACGTTGCCCGGCTAACAAAAACATCTCTCTGGCGGCTTCTGGAATATCATCAGCTGGGAAGCGTTGACCCAATAAGGATGGCAGACGTTGCTCATGAATAGATTCTGCAATGACTTCACCACTACCATCAGCATCAAAGCGATACACTTTCACCCGATCTGCACCCAAAAATAAACCCACTTCGCTAACAGTAGTCGTTAATATCTCTTGAAGGTCGAGCGATCGCCTGATCTGTTTTGTCATCCGGTGCAGTAAACTTTCTTGGTCAAAGTTTTGCTGCAACTGGTTTAGTTTGTGCCTATGTATCATTGCTTATATACACCATTACATAAGTATAATTTTTTATATAATTGTCACTGGTTAAAATTGTCAACTTACAATGCTTTGATTTTCATCCCATTTCAAGAAATTCTTGCTGATAATGTGTCACTAGAAGCATACATGTATTACAAATATTCTTGGAAATGGATTCGAGGATGTTTGAAAAGTAACAGATCTTTTGCTTGTTCCCTGTAGCCCTTATAGAAGTGGATTTAGGGATATATAAAATAGCTGTATCAATAAATACTTATCAAATTTCATATCAAGTCTAAAGTTAAGAAATTTTTAATCATTGACATTTACTAATTTTATATTCTCAATCATTAAACTATTTCAGTAATTTTACTTAATTTAGATCTGGAAGAATTTCTTGAAATTAAAAATATTTTTTTAACATTTTTGTCCATTAACTCAATTAATTAAAACTTTTTCAAAGCAATAACTCAATTATTAATAACTTTTGAAAATATTTTTGACTGGGGAATTTTACTATTCCCCGTTTAATTGCTGACTTTATGTTGAATGTAACTATTTGGATTTAATTATTCATAAATTACTGTTAAAGATAGTAAATTACGAATTTCTTCACGCACACTCATGAGAGTTTTACCAAGATGGTTTTGACCGCTTTTATTAGCACCACAGCCCCAAAAAGAATCGGTTGGGGAGTTTTCAACCAAAATCTCATCACCTGTTTTCAGGAGAACTTCTCTGATATCGGCATGAGTGAGAAACTTTTTGAGTACAGCTTCTCGCATAATTTGAGTTTTGACCAAATCCCAGTCTCGTCGGAGTTGGCGAGTGCTACATCTTCCCAAAGTGGCAGCTTCTTCTGGGGTGGCGGCAGCATGGATGAGAGGTATAATTGCCGCATCTGTGCTGCCGACAAACTTTTGCGCTTGATAATAATGCTCAACCGTTGGCCAGTAAGCACCCTCGATGTGGATTCCGTGGAGAGAAAAGTTAGAAAAACAGCCATAAGGCTGCCAAACCTTATAAAAGTAAATGGTCATTTGAAAATTGCTCTTTTATATATCAATTTCAGGGTAACTGAGTAGGTAAAGCCTTAACAAACTCTCTAGACGTAAACTGAAACATAAACTGTAAAACTTTATATATCTGGTGAAATTAGATATGCCTTATCCAGAACCCTAGTAGAGATGTAGCACTGCTACATCTCTACATTTTTCTACCAAATGTCTCTTGAGTAGAGTAAGTCAAAGGGGTAAGCTTTTTTAGAATCAGATGGGTTACTTTTATGTTCGTCGATTAACTAAAGTAGCGCTAGCTTGGTCAACAGGCATTAGCACAACTTCATTAATATTGACATGGGGCGATCGCGTCACACAGAAAAATATCACATCAGCCACATCATCTGCTGTTAGAGGTGTAACTCCCTGGTAGACTTTGTTGGCGCGTTCAGTATTTCCATGAAAGCGTACCTCACTAAATTCCGTTTCTACCATACCAGGATCAACAGAAGTTACACGGACTCGCGTACCCAAGAGGTCTTGTTTTAAACCTTCAGAAATTGCTCTCACAGCAGCTTTGGTAGCACAGTAGACATTGCCACCAGGATAGGTTTGATGTCCGGCGATGGAACCTAAATTTACTACATGACCGCGATCGCGATTTACCATTCCCGGAACGACATAGCGGGAGACGTAAAGTAAACCCTTAACGTTAGTATCAATCATGTCTTCCCAGTCTTGAAAGTTGGCTTCGTGCAACTTGTCTAAACCACGACTCAAACCAGCATTATTAATGAGAATGTCGATGTCAGACCAGGCAGAGGGCAGAGTCGCAATAGCAGATTCAACAGCACTGCGATCGCGCACATCTAATTGTAATAAATAAATCTCAGTACTAAGGTCTTTACTTAGAGTATCTGCTAGCTGCTGCAAACGTTCTAAGCGTCGTGCCGCTAAAATCAGTTTTGCACCCGCACCAGCGAAGATTCTTGCACAAGCAGTACCAATACCGCTACTTGCACCAGTGATCAAAATAATTTGATTTTGTAGGGAAGTCATTAGGATAGTTAGGAGTGAGGAGTCAACAGTTATGAATTATGAATTAGCACAAGTTTCATCGTTCATAATTTATCATCAGTCGGTCTATAACTCCTAACTCCTAACTCCTAACTATTTCTTCACCACTTGTAGGCGCTGAGTTACCATCGTCATCCCATTACCTCGTAAGATGACAGCAGAAACCCATTGGCTACCTGGGGTAGATGGTGCTTGTCCTACTTTAAACAGTCCGCCAGATGTTAGTAATTCTAAATCGACGGGTGTAGGGTTAAGAAATTTATCTGCTTGGATAGATTCTTCTAACGCCGTTCCTAGTAAAAAATCATCACCAAGTGGCTGTTGAACGATCGCATCAAAACTATATTTCTGACCGACTTGCACTTGCTGGGGTAATTTAATATCAATTTGGGGCGGATTGCTACCAGAAGTAAGTAGAGTGCGTTCTGACAAAATATCTTGGCGGACTATTTTTCCACCTTGAATGCGCTGACGTGATTTAATCGTGGCATTGAGAGCTAACTTATTACTATTACCAGAGGGTAAGCCAGTTATCTTTGTTTCTGTTTCCGCAATAATTCCATTAGCTTCGGGTTTTGAAGATAGCAGTTTCGTGCTGTATTGCAATTTCGGATATCGTTGCCAAAGTGAAGTCAAAGACTTTTCTAGGGTTTGGAGGTTTAATCCATCGCCATGAGTGAAATTGGGACTGTAAAATTGCAACACCCCTTTGACATCACCTCGGCTAGCAGCGCTATCAACTTGTGTCAATAGGTTTGTCAGAGCGACTGGTGCATTTTGGGGTGTTGTGGCTTGAGATAATTGCTGTGGTGTCGTCGCCTGAGTACGTTGCCAACCACTTGTTAAACCAATGGTCAGTAAGACCGAAACTAGCCAGATATTTGCTGGAAATCCGAGTTGGCGTTTCACTAAGGCGGTAATAATGTTAGTCATTGGTAAGAGTTTACTGATTTGATTAGAGAAAGTAAGCAAATTGTTTTATCTTAGTTAAGCTAGACGCTAAACGGTAGAGGTTTGATGGCAAACGCACCGATACGATTATTAATAGCTGCCAGTGGGACTGGTGGACATTTGTTTCCAGCGATCGCATTGGCAGAAAAACTTCCAGATTATCAAATAGAATGGCTGGGAGTACCTGATCGCCTAGAAACTCAACTTGTCCCCAAACAGTATCCCTTGAATACTATTGCAGTTGAAGGGTTTCAGCAAGGGTTTGGACTTTCCTCGATTCGCATTTTAGGTAAACTTGCCCTTTCAATTCTAGAAGTCAGAGGAATTCTTAAACAGGGAAATTTTCAAGGGGTATTTACCACAGGAGGTTACATTGCCGGGCCAGCCGTCATTGCGGCGCGTTCCCTTGGTTTACCCGTGGTTTTCCACGAATCTAACGCCTTACCAGGTAAAGTAACTCACTTTTTTGGCCCTTGGTGTAGTGCGGTAGCCTTGGGATTTGAAGTCGCTGCTAAGTATTTACCGCGTGCCAAAAATGTTTATGTTGGTACTCCCGTAAGAGAGCAATTTCTTGATGGGGCAATTGATGCACCACTGGATTTAGCTATTCCTGATGGTGTACCTTTAATTATTGTTTTTGGTGGTAGCCAGGGTGCAATTGCAATCAATGAGTTAGTGCGCGAATCTGCAAAAGCCTGGTTTGATGTTGGTATTTATGTAGTACACTTAACTGGCGATCGCGATCCAAAAGCAGATAGTCTCAAACATCCACAGTACATAGCTTTACCTTTTTACAACAATATGGCAGCATTGTTGCAACGAGCAACTCTTGCTATTAGTCGTTCTGGCGCAGGTAGCTTAACAGAATTGGCAGTGTGTGGAACGCCAGCGATTTTGATTCCTTACCCCTTTGCCGCAGAAGACCATCAATCTTACAATGCAGACGTATTTACAAAAGCGGGTGCAGCGTTAACGTTGAAGCAATCTGAGTTGACGACTGAAGTATTGCAAAGTAATGTGTTGAATTTATTGCAGTCACCGCAAGAGTTAGCAAAAATGGGGGAAAAAGCAAAGGCGATCGCAGTTCCTGATAGTGCCGAAAAGTTGGCGCAGTTAGTGCGTGAGGTGATAGAAACATAACGTTAATTATTTAGCATTAGAGATTATGTTATTTAGCAAAAAAATTCGCTTCACAGTAGGTTGTGCTACCTTATTACTTGTCAGTTTAGCAAGTAGTTATCTATATACCCACTCAAAAACTAAACAATTAGCTCAACAAAATCAGTCATTTACTCAACAACAAAATTTTGCCCTACTTCAATCACATATTTCTCTGACCTCAAATCAAGCTGCTGATCAATTTAGATCAAGGTTTCAAAATGCTTTTACATCTCGACAGAATTTATTAGCAGTATCTGCACCCTATCCAGTTGTTGATGAGTTCAAAAAATATAAATTTAACATTAATGGCAACCAGATTGCTACTCCAGGAAAACTACCAAATAGTAAGGTTAAGTTCAATCAAGGAGATTTATTAATCGTTCTTGCTAATACTAGAAAATATTTTCAAGATTATGCTTCAGAAGATCCAGATATTATGCGTACAGGAGTGCTTGCTACTCAAGGAGTTACTGTAGCAGATGTGCTCAAAACTTTGGATTTCATGATTGCTGTTCTGAAGGAGGATATTGCTCATAATCGGGCTACTCGTTTGCAAGACTCTAAATTTATCAATACCAATTTTCGAGTCATTAAATGGTCTGCCTACAACCCCAAAAGTAAACAACAGAAACAATTACGAATTACCAAATATGCTGTTTTTACTCACCCTGGTTCCCGCAAGAAAACCTCTACTTTTAATATACCAATTTATAGCTTAAAAGACAACTATAATAATGATAAGTTCTATACTCGATACACAAAGCAAGATGTTTTGTCTGGTATTTATGAACCAGGTGGTCGAGAATTTGGAAAAGTTACAACTCTTGCTTATCTAACCAGAAATGGCTTAGAAGAAGCAATTATGGAAGGAACAATCCTGATTAATTTTACAGATGGTTATAAGGCATTTTTTAATGTAGATAGAAACAATGGAATAGCTTATATCCGTGGATTAAAGGCAACAGCACAAAAGCGTTATTGGTATTTTAGAGAAG
This sequence comes from Nostoc sp., assembly GCF_036917515.1. Lineage (GTDB taxonomy): Bacteria > Cyanobacteriota > Cyanobacteriia > Cyanobacteriales > Nostocaceae > Nostoc. The sequence continues at coordinate 7,434 of NZ_JBALDE010000221.1, forward strand.
TTGATGCTATTAAAGGCTATGGATACAAAATAGATGCAAAAATTTCTATCAAACCTGGAGTTACTTTTGCTGGAGATGTTTTGAATATCGGTTTAGGTAAAGTGATTGTAATTGAGCATACTCAAGGTGGGCGCAAACATCTGCAAATGGGAGTCATCGCCGATACAGGTGGAGCATTTTTACCCAATCTTTATCAGCTCGATTTTTTGGCAGGTATTTCTAAGAATAAAAAAGAATTTGGGCAGAATATCAGCCAATTACCAGACTATGCTACAGCATATTTTTTAGTCAAGAAGTAATGCATTGACCTGATGTCAAATATCTATGCACGGGTTAACAATTCTAAGTTGTGGTCATCCAAGTCATAAAAATAGAAGCCACCACCTTCATTCCAGTGGTTAATTTGTCCTTTATTCCGATGCATGGGGTCGCTACTGTGTTCACTGTATTTGGAACACCGGCAAACACTAAGATACAACGCTTCAATAAGCAAACCTGATAACTTGTATCAGGTTTACTGAAGTAATAAAACTTGATTAAAAATTGTAAAGCAGTGTAAAGTAATTTCACAGGCGAAAACAAAACCGCCTGATTCATAAGTAACTGCAATCATAAAACCATGACAGTAACCTTACAACAGCGCTCAAGCGCCAACGTATGGGATCGATTCTGCGAATGGATCACCAGCACCAATAACCGCATATATATCGGTTGGTTCGGTGTAGTAATGATCCCCACCCTGCTAGCAGCTACCGCTTGCTTCGTAATCGCCTTCATCGCTGCACCTCCAGTAGACATCGATGGTATCCGCGAACCAGTAGCAGGTTCGTTGATTTACGGAAACAACATCATCTCAGGTGCAGTAGTACCTTCCTCCAACGCCATCGGTTTGCACTTCTACCCAATTTGGGAAGCAGCATCTCTAGATGAGTGGTTGTACAACGGCGGTCCTTACCAGTTGGTAATCTTCCACTTTTTGATTGGCGTATTCTGCTACATGGGTCGTGAATGGGAACTATCCTACCGCTTAGGAATGCGTCCTTGGATTGCAATCGCATACTCTGCTCCCGTTGCAGCAGCAAGTGCAGTATTCTTGGTATATCCCATCGGACAAGGTTCATTCTCTGATGGTATGCCCTTAGGAATAAGCGGAACATTTAACTTCATGATCGTGTTTCAAGCAGAACACAACATCTTGATGCACCCCTTCCACCAATTAGGTGTAGCAGGTGTATTCGGCGGCAGCTTGTTCAGTGCAATGCACGGTTCTCTGGTAACTTCTTCCTTGGTTCGTGAAACCACCGAAACTGAGTCCCTTAACTACGGTTACAAATTCGGTCAAGAAGAAGAAACTTACAACATCGTTGCAGCCCACGGCTACTTCGGTCGTCTGATCTTCCAATACGCTTCTTTCAACAACAGCCGCTCCTTGCACTTCTTGTTAGCAGCATGGCCTGTAGTCGGTATCTGGTTCACCGCCTTGGGTGTAAGCACAATGGCATTCAACTTGAACGGTTTCAACTTTAACCAATCAATCATTGATTCTGAAGGTCGCGTCATCAGCACCTGGGCAGATGTAATCAACCGCGCTAACCTGGGTATGGAAGTAATGCACGAGCGTAACGCTCACAACTTCCCTCTAGATTTGGCTGCTGGTGATGTTGCTCCTGTAGCTCTAGCCGCTCCTGCTATCAACGGTTAATCATAATCTGAGATACGCTCCTCACGCTTTTCTATAAACAAAAGACGCTCTCCTAGAAGGGGGAGCGTTTTTGCATTGGGTTAATTGCTACGTTAAGCATGGCACTGGACACTTTTTTCAAGTGCAAAAATGATCGTTATAGTTGAGAACTTAGGAAATAATTATCAAAAAGTAAATTTTACGGGTAATAATTGCTAGCAGCGCAGATAATTGCCTCAAAGCTCAAGTTTAAGGAGGAGCCAAGAATGATTTTACACCGTGGGCGTAGGGTAGTAGCTGCTTTGTTGCTGTCAGTGGTACTACTGACGACTGCCTGTAGTCCGAAAACACCTGGACGTTTTGACCAGGCACAAAAAGAAAGCACTCAACAAAAAAGTGGTCAATCGGTAGCTAAAACCGCAACTCAAGGTAGCGAATTTAATAAACTTTTCCCAAAAGCTAGTGATGGCTACCAACGCGTCTATACCCAAGAGAAAAAAGGCTTTGCGGAAGCGAAGTTGAAAAAAGGCGGTAAAGATATAGCGGTGCTGTCTATTTCTGATACCACTAGCACACCCAATGCAGCAGCAAAGTTCTCGAAAAGCACTAAAAAAATTGGCGGTTATCCTGCAATAGAATTTGGTAAAACGCAAACTGCAATTTTGGTAGGTAAGTACCAAGTAAAAGCACTTTCTCGTGATTCATCATTTACAGCTAGCGATCGCGAAGATTGGCTAGAGAAGTTTAATCTTAATGGTCTGGCTAAACTGAAATGATTTGCACTACTAACATTCAGATCATAAAACCTAAATAAGGAGATTTTTGTGAGCAAATCGATTGTTGAGTTGGTTGATCAATTGCCAACTGGCGGCTTGACTGTTTCTATGTTGAAGTCACTCGATTTTGTTGCTCCTGGAGAGTGGCAAAATACCGTCGGCTTTGTCAACACTATTAAGACTGTCACTAGCGAAGACGACGAAGATTTAATTCAGCAAATTGGCGAAAGAGCGATTTATCTATTCAATGATAAATCCCAAGGATATCAAACAGCTTTGTGGTTATATCAAACTGTTGATGGTACAGATAGAGCGCTTGGTGCAGCAGCTTTAGCTAACAAAGTCGGCGAAAAAATTCCTTTGTTGGGTTTTTTAAACTCTGTCACTCCCAAACCAGATAAAGCCCAAACCATTGATTTGACATTAAAATTAGTGGCTGAGTTGGTAGCCTTCTGTCAAATTAATGGCATTCCGGGAGACAGTATTGGGGATTTTGTCGCTTCTTTAGGTGAGTATAGTGGTGAGTCACTGATCCGCATGGTGGCGTTAGTTTGCGTTGATGGTTTGATACCTTTGGGGCCAGATTTTATCAGCAAAGTGATATCTGGGCTGAATCAAACAAATCCACAGGAGTTAGAACAAAACTCAACTTTCCAAAATATTAAAGATGTGATTCCAGGTAACAATTCTGCTGGAAAACTCAACTTTATCGGCGAAAGCTTTGACTCAGTTAAAAGTTGGATGAGTGGGTTAGTTAGCACCAATAATTTAACGCCCCAAAAGGTTGTCCACAACTTGCAAAGTTTTACTGATATTGCTGATGACAAGTTGGACTACCTCGCAGCATTCCTGGATGTAGCAACAAATTATTATGAGCACACTGGCACACAAACTTTAGCACATCGCTTGATTGAACGAGCGGTGGCTGAGATTTAGGTTAATGGTAAGTGGGGACTGGGAAGATTTCCCAATCTCCAATCCTTATTGGGGTAAATGCAAATCTGCTGCGATCGCATACAAGTAAGGTTGAAAAATAGCCAAGTTTTCTAGTTGCTCAAACTTACCTGTTTGCGTACCTGTGTCAAATGCAGTGGTAATTACGTAAAGTTTAGTGCCATCAAAGGCAACATGACCGATATGTTGCTCTTGTACGCCACCTTGTTGCTTAAGTCCGACGAACCCATAGCGGATTCCTTGAAGCTTACCAATAGGTACTGGTTGCGGTGGGTAGGCAGAGAAAATAATCTCTTTTCGATATTCACCCTGACGATCTTTGACAAACGCAGCGTAGTGGTCTCGAACCCAAGTCTTATACCAATTCTCTAAAAGCTGGCTACAGATAGTGCCTCTAAAATATATTGCCTTCGGGCAATAGATGCAATAATTGGTTTGGTTAATTTGC
>NZ_JBALDE010000222.1:0-36279 GCF_036917515.1 Nostoc sp.
TTGAAGTATCTCAATTATATCTTTCTGACTTCTGCCTTCTGCCCTCTGCCATCTGCCTTCCCTCAACTTAGATCACCAAAAGTTGCCAAGAACCATATTATGCTTCTAGTGACATAACTGTTGACATAGTTACATAGACAATTCAAAATTCCAAATGGTAAGACTTTCTGGCGGCAACCGAATAGAAAATACGGATTAGTATAAGAATTGTAACCTTCCAATTGTCAGCGGGAATTTCTGATGAACTTCTTGACTAACCTTCTGCATCTAGCTGGTTCAAGTGTCTTTGCCTATTACTCTGCTGCTCAAATTCGTGATTCTAAAACCCGCCCTAATATCCTTGCGGGGTTTCAGTTGGCCGAATCTGGCTCTGTGCCATTTTTATCTGCACTTAGCGATCGCGCATCTGCCGAAGGCGATACATGGTTAGCCGAAAAACTAGCAAAACATGCATTAGATGAAACTAAGCATGGTCAAATTTTTGCCCACGCCTTACAACAGCTAAATAAACAAGTTATAGATTTTAAGCGTCAACCCCAAACTACATCTACAAAAAAACCACAACAGCGTAGTCCCTTTTTCGCAGCATTCTTTGAGGGCTACACCCAAGAACAGCTCAAGCCTGCTGTGATTGATTGGGATGTGTTTATGGCTAGCACATACATTCTGGAGTTAGATGCGAGTAAAGACTTTGCGCGAATGGCGAAAGTATTACCTGATAACGAGCCAACCGCTCGTAATTTGAAGTTAGGAATGCTAAGTATTGCCCAAGATGAAACTGGACATGCTGCTTATCTCTATGAAGCGATGATGCGACGGATGTCTGCGACTAAGGTGGAAAAACTTGTAGATATGTGGCGAACTCGCAAGGTGAATGCCTTGTTGGCAATGGTTGACGGTATCCTCCAGCGTAATGGGGAAACGCAATCGTTAGTCCAAGATAGTGCACCGTCGGAAATCGATTCTGAGTTGGTAGCTACGTAATTATTAGATATCTTGAGTATTTAATGAGCAACTACCCTTGGCTGAAACTTTTCTTAGCCAAGGGTTTCTATATTCAATGTCATAACTTAACACAACTAAAGCATTTATTTATGTTGCGATGATTCGAGTGATACTCAAGCAACTTGCGTAATTAAAATCACATATCTAAAACATCTCAGAGATCCTTAACAGCGATCGCAATCTAATAATCTTAAATAAGATTGATCGCGTAATTTTTCAATATAGCAGGCAGTTCTTCCTTGCTTAGGCTTGTGAAAAACTTTTTATATTCCCGCAGCTGCTACACTAGGATGGAAAACCTAAAATAAGTAATAATCAGATAACTAGCGGTATATCCAGCAAACCTGAGTCAGGTGATTCCTACAAAAAAACTATGAAAGCTGAAGCAGAAAACCATTTCAGGCTGACTTGTGAAGTAGAAACTACCCTAAAAGTGATTGGCGGACGTTGGAAAGTTTTGATTATTAGAGAATTAATGACTGGCGTCAAACGCTTTGGTGAGTTGCAACGAGCTTTACCTGGAGTTACACAAAAGATGCTAACCCAGCAGCTCAGAGAAATGGAGGAAGACGGCATTATTCATCGAGAAGTTTATCCGCAAATCCCACCCAAGGTAGAATATTCACTGACGCCTTTAGGAGAAACTTTGCAACCAATTCTCTATGCTATGCACGAATGGGCTGTGCAACATTTAGCTCGAACAAATCACCATTAATATTGAGTATAGATAATAATTAATAATTAGCTACCTTATAATTTTAGCTAGCAGATTTCTCACAATTAAAAATTACGAATTATTTTATTCATTACTTCTTAAATATTCAATCGCTGCTTCTAATTTTGAAGGGTAACTTTCAGCAAATCTTTCAAACCAAAGTCCTTCAGACGAAAGTGGATCTACTTTGGCTAACCATTCTTTTGCCTGCACTTTTAAAGCTTCTAATTGTTTGGCTTTGAGTTGTTCTTGTAGAATTCGTTCCTGTTCTACTTCTTGCTGTCTTTTTAACTCAACAGCAGCATCTTCTTCAGCAAAATCAGCCTTAACTTCTGCTAAAAGCTTATCTATAAAAAATGCTGACTTTGGTGATGATGAAATAAACGATTTGGCTACAACTGATTTTGACTGCTGCTGTTGTAGTTGTACTTCTTTGCATTCAGTTTGAAGTTCAGCTAATAGCTTATCAATAGAATCCATTTTTACAATTCCTAATAAATAGTATAGCTAGTACCGCAAGTCAAAAGTCACAAGTCAAAAGTCAAAAGTATTATGGAATAAGCTCTTTAGGGATTTTAAATGGTTGCTCTATTTACGCCGTGGCGTACTAGTCATTAATGGCATTGAGTAGCACTTCCGATAGACTCAAATCTTCCATATCTTCCATAGTAATGGTGTCACAGATATCAAATTTGGCACCAGCACTTTGGAGTTCATCATCTAAGACTTTGAGAAAGCGGGTAGCTTGTTGATCTGTGCCAACTTGAATAAAAGAAATAGCTAATTCTTCATCTTGATCGATGCGACGAGAAGCTTCAATAATCACCCTCATGACTGCTTTGCGATCATCCGGCTCACCATCAGTAACTACTAAAATTGTTTCACCATTTGGCTTGGTTTGACCGGCTGCTTTGCGTTGAAGGTAATCATCAGTTGCATGTTTTAACACACTTGCCAAGTCAGTCGTACCAGAGGGATCGTTCTCTCGGAAAATTTGTGATACCTTGCTGGATGTGACATTTTCGTATCGCTTGAATTTGCCAGAAAATACATAGATAGTAATTCCATCTGGGTCAAATTGCTCACACTTACTAGCTAAAGCTAAAGTTGATTCTTGGGCTGCAACCCATCTAGTTCTACCACCCTTTTGATCTTGGGTTGCCATACTACCGCTTTTGTCAATAATCAAGGTATAATCACGATTTTCTAGCATTATTCAATTCTCCAATAAAGAATTAACAGTTCCTGGACTATGGGCGATCAATAAACATACAGCAGATTTTAAGTTTGTGAGGTACACAAGTGAAGTCTGTTACCCAAGTATAAAGTGTGTTTTACTCCTGAATTCTGAATTCTGCTATATTAGTCAGTTATTGCGTTCGTCAATACATCTACAAGACTCATATCTTCTAAGTCGTCTAAAGTGACGGTATCACAAATATCAAATTTAGCGCCGACACTTTGCAACTGGTCATCCAAAGCTTTGAGGAACTTAGTTGCTTGGGCATCTGAACCTACTTGAATAATCGAAATTCCTAATTCTTCATCACGTTCCATTTGGCGAGTAGCATGAATGATGACTTCAAACACAGCCTTGCGATCATCTGGTTCACCATCGGTGATAACTAAAATTGTCTCTCCGTTTGGCTTGGTTTTACCAGCTGCTTTGCGTTGAAAGTAATTGTTGAGCGCATCTTGAAGTACACCTGCTAAGTTTGTCGTGCCAGAAGGGTCATTTTCGAGAAATATCTGGGCGACTTTGGCTGAGGTGACATCATCGTAGCGTTTAAATCTCCCAGAAAACACGTAAACGGTAATGCCATCAGGATCAAACTGTTCAGCCTTTCTGGCCAAAGCGAGAGTAGACTCTTGGGCAATTTCCCATCTACTTCTACCACCCACCTGGTCGGGTGTAGACATACTACCGCTTTTGTCAATGATTAAGGTATAGTCACGATCGCTCATCATAATATTCCTCTGATTGTTACCCTGATGGTTCTAGTCTAATCTACGAATTTGACCATACAGCAAGCATTTTAAGGTTTTGTATCAATTATGCTACTCAAAAAAGCCGCGCCACACTTGATGAATGCGTTGGCGTAGCCCGCCGCAGGCATCGCCTAACCAAACCTAATCTCTTTATTCCTCTAGAGAATAAAATCTTCCCAGCCCCCAATCCCCTGTTGCATCAATATTTAGTCTGGGAATAATAAATTATACTCACGCTGACACACACGGAGCTAAACAGCTTTTGTTTAGCTCAATTTTAGAGATAATATTCGGGTATGAACCATCCTAGTTTCTTAGATAAACCCGCGCCAAAACAAAACACGCAGCAGCAAAACTTTTCTTTGGCATTTCTGTATCAGACAATCAACGGCATATCTGACCCAATTTTTGTCAAAGACCGTCAATATCGCTGGGTATTAGTTAACGATACCTACTGTGATTTCGTCGGTCATAGCCGAGAAGAATTAATTGGCAAGTCAGATTATGATTTTTTTCCGCAAGCAGAAGCTGATGTGTTTCGGGAAAAAGATGAACTGGTTTTCACCACAAATATTACTAATGAGAATCAGAGTATTTTTACTGATGCTCAGGGTATAACCCATCTTATCTCTACAAAAAGGTCTTGCTTTGAGGATGAGACTGGTAATAAATTTCTGGTGGGTAGTATTCGTGACATTATTTTACACAATGAAGCCGAGATTGCGGTTGTGACTGACAGAGGTGCTGATATTACCAATCTGATAGAAACCTTAGAAGAACTCCGGGTAATTGAAGAAGAACTGCGTCAACAAAACGAAGAACTAGCGATCGCTCGTGAAACGGCTGAATTAGAGCATCAGCGTTACCAGGATTTGTTTGATCTCGCCCCAGATGCTTACTTGGTGACTGATGTAGCCGGCATCATCAAAGAGGCTAACTATGTAGCCGCAGCTTTACTATCTGTGAAACAAAAATTTCTAGTAGGTAAACCATTTATTCTGTTTATCGCTGAATCAGACCGCCAAACCTTGATGAACCAACTGGCAAATTTGCAGCAGGTGCAGGATTGGGAAGTCTATCTACAGCCACGAAGAGGTACAGCCTTTCCAGCTCAGATCAGGATGGTTGCGATGTATAATTCACAGGGTCAGCAGGTCGGCTGGCGTTGGTTGCTTGGCGACATCAGCGAACAGCAAGCTGCGCTGCGCGACCGCCAGCAAGTAGAGAAAGACCTACACCGCATGAATGCTGTACTACAAGCTCAACAAGAAGCTTCTATCGACGGAATTCTGATTATTGATGAAAATCGTACAGTTACATCATCCAATCAGAAATTTTCCCAGTTATGGCAAATTCCTGCGGCACTACTCCAAACACGCAACGATCACCAACTTCTGAGATGGGTACTAGACAAACTAGTAAATCCAGACGAATTTCTGGCTAAAGTGGATTATCTTTACCAGCATCCAGAGGAAAGTAGCCGTGATGAAATTTTCCTCAAGTCTGGAAAGATTTTTGAACGCTATTCTGCACCCGTGCGTAAACAGCAAGGGACTTGTGGTGAGACATCATCTTTAGGAGACTATTACGGTAGAATTTGGTATTTTCGTGACATTACCGAATACAAGCAAGCAGAGGCAGAACTCAGGACTTCACAGCAAAGACTGGCGTTGTTGATTGAACAAACACCCTTAGCGATTATTGAATGGAATACCAACTTTCAGGTTCAGACATGGAATCGAGCAGCAGAAAGAATCTTTGGCTATACCACAGAGGAAATGCTGGGAAATCATTTTGAGATCATAGTACCTGAAAACCTTAGAAAGCACGTAAATGAGATTCTCATTGCCCTGTTAACACAACAAGGAGGAAGTTTTAGTGTCAATGAGAACGTCACTAAAGATGGTAGGACGATAGTCGGTGAGTGGTATAACAACCCGTTAGTGGCTGCTGATGGCCAGGTGCTTGGTGTTGCCTCAATGGTGTTAGACATCACAGAACGCAAACGAGCTGAAGAGGAACAGCAAAAATTTGTCGCTTTGATTGAAAACAGCAACGACTTTATTGGTATTGCTTCAATGGAAGAAGAAATTCTCTATGTGAACCCTGCCGGACTCAAGATGGTGGGACTTAGTAGCCTGGAAGCAGCCAAAACCAAATCCTTGGTTGATTTTTATTCCCCAGAAGCTTTTGCAGAGTTGAGAGAGCAAATTATTCCTTTGATATTTCAACATGGTTCCTGGCAAGGCGAGTTTCGCTATAGGCATTTTCAAACAGGTATAGAAATTCCCACTGATTGCAGCCTGTTTATAGTTAAACATCCTGCAACAGGAGAGCCTTTTTGTCGGGTAGCTATTATTAGGGACATCACAGAACGTAAACAAGCCAAGGAAGCCTTGCTAAAGTCGGAAGCGCAACTACGACAACAAGCCCAAAAACTTAAAGTTGCACTCCGCGAACTTCAACACACCCAGACTCACTTAATTCAAACTGAAAAGATGTCCAGTTTGGGTCAACTAGTTGCAGGAGTGGCACACGAAATCAACAACCCAGTCAATTTTATTTATGGCAACCTCAGCCCTGCCAAAGAATACACCCAAGATTTACTTTCACTTTTGCAACTTTACCAAAGTCATTATCCTGAACCTGCGCCAGAAATTCAGGATTTTGCAGACCAAATCGAACTAGACTTTTTGAAATCAGATTTGCCACAAATAATTAATTCAATGAAAGTTGGGGCAGACCGCATTCGCGAGATTGTACTTTCCCTGCGAACGTTTTCGCGTTTAGATGAAGCCGAAATGAAAGCTGTTGATATCCATCAGGGAATCGACAGCACTTTGATGATTTTGCAAAACCGCCTCAAGGGTAATGACCAGCGCCCGACAATTGAAATAATCAAAGAATACGGTAATCTACCGTTGGTTGAATGTTACGCGGGGCAGCTAAATCAAGTATTTATGAATATTTTGTCAAATGCGATCGATGCCTTGGAAGAGTCATTCATCATTTGTCCTATTCCTTGGGAAAATGCCGGAAACATAGAGCAAAGAACTTCCCCACAAATTTGCATTCGTACCCAACTACAACAGCCAAATCAGGTAACAATTAGGATTACTGACAATGGGTTGGGAATACCAGAAGATGATAAAAAACAACTATTTGACCCCTTCTTTACCACCAAACCCATCGGTCAAGGTACAGGAATGGGTCTTGCCATTAGCTACCAAATCATTACAGAAAGACATGGCGGTTCCTTAGAATGTTTTTCACAGCTAGGACAAGGCGCTGAGTTTGTGATTAAGATTCCCCTGATCCAGGATACATCAACATAATTCGTAATTAATAATACTCGCCTCTGGCGAGAAGCAAGCTACGTAATTCGTAATTTTAAAAGCTTGATCCCGTGAGTAAAAAAAAGTATTTCTGCTGCCAACAGCTACTTTCCTTATGAAAGTAGTAATTACAAATTATGAATTACGAATTAGTAATTATCTAAATGCCTCCACTTCTTCAGGAACCTTTATTTGGTCGAGAATTCCCCAAATTTCTTGTAACATCGGCTCTAACCCGGTGCGAGTAACTGCTGAAATCATAAAAACCGGGGCATAGGAGAGATGATTAAGTTGGGTGGCTAACGCCTCCAAATCGATAGTTTCCCGATCGACTGCATCAATTTTATTCAGCGCCAAAATTTGCGGACGTTCTGCTAAACCCCGTCCATAAGCTTGTAATTCTTCCTTAATTGTGTTGTAGTCTCTAACCACATCCTCACTAGTGGCATCAATCAAGTGAAGTAGTACCCGCGTGCGCTCGATATGGCGTAAGAAATCATGTCCCAGCCCTGCGCCATGAGCTGCTCCTTCAATTAGTCCGGGAATGTCGGCGAAAACAGTACCATCGCCAGTAGGTTTTTGCACTACACCCAAATTTGGAATGAGAGTGGTAAAAGGGTAATCTGCAATTTTTGGACGTGCAGCGGATAAAGATGAAATTAAAGTGGATTTACCAGCATTGGGTAAGCCAATAATCCCCACTTCTGCCAAAAGTTTTAACTCCAGACGCAACTGCTTTATTTCCCCTGGTAATCCTGGGAGGGCATATTCTGGGGCGCGATTACGGTTACTCAAGAAATGCTGATTTCCCAGTCCGCCTTTACCACCTTGAGCAATTAGCAAAGTCTGCTTAGACTCAATTAAATCTCCCAGCAGTTCGCCAGTTTCAGCATCATAAATGGTTGTACCGCAGGGAACTTCAATAATTAAATCCTTTCCTGCTGCCCCAGTGCAGTTATTTGGCCCGCCACGAGTACCCTTTTCTGCCTGGAAGCGATGGTTGTATCTGAAGTCCAACAAAGTTTGGAGGTTTTCTTCAGCAACGAAAAATACCGAACCACCTCGTCCTCCATTACCACCGGAGGGGCCACCAGTCGGCACGTATTTCTCTCGCCGAAAAGCGACAATACCATCGCCGCCTTTACCAGCTTCAACTTCAATTTTTGCTTGATCGATAAATTGCATCTTTCTAGAGTCCTGTTAGCGGATAGCTGGCGTTGAGCCAGTGCTGAGTTATAGGCGAGTTATAAATTATAAGTTTTAAAATCTTATTCCTCACTATCTACTTGTAACTTACACTTTTTACTTCCCTGCCCCTTTTGCTCAAGATATGGGAATATATAAAGAAAGTTGTAGCTAACCGTCTACGTAGAGGTTTAAAGTGGATACCATTGCAATTCCTGCTCTGAATCGGCCAGTGGATGCCACGGTAGAAATTCCTGGTTCTAAAAGTCTTACCAATCGAGCGTTGCTTGTCACGGCGTTAGCGCAAGGTGACTCAATTTTAGAAAATGCCTTATTTAGTGAAGACAGCGAGTATTTTGCCAAATGTGTAGAGCAGTTGGGTATTCCCATTACTTTGAATCCTCAGCTGGCACAAATTCAAGTGGCGGGAAGGGGAGGCGAGATTCCAGCTAAACAGGCAGATTTGTTTGTGGGTTTGGCAGGTACAGCAGCACGGTTTATTTCGGCGCTGGTGGCACTGGGGAATGGCGAATATCGCCTAGATGGGGTTCCCCGGATGCGAGAACGACCGATGGGTGACTTGTTGACGGTGCTGCAAACAGGTGGAGCAACTGTTAACTTTGAGGGAAACTCCGGGTTTATGCCCTACACCGTCTATAGTCAGGGATTCGCTGGCGGAAATTTTCGGTTGAAAGCCAACCAAACAAGTCAGCAACTTTCGGCATTGCTGATGATTGCGCCTTATGCTCAACAAGACACAATTGTTGAGGTTGAGGGTACACTGGTTTCTCAGTCTTACGTGAAAATGACCTGTCGTCTGATGGCAGACTTTGGCGTGGAAGTGATGCAAATCGGCGATAATCAGTTTCAGATCAAAGCAGGTCAACGTTACCAAGCTCGACATTACACTGTAGAACCCGATGCATCAAATGCTTCTTACTTTTTTGCCGCCGCCGCCGTCACGGGTGGACGGGTGCGAGTAAAGCATTTGACTAAACAATCCTGTCAGGGTGATATTCTGTGGCTGAATGTTTTAGAACAGATGGGTTGCCAAATTAAGGATTCGGATGATTACACCGAAGTGACGGGGCCGAGGCAATTGCAAGGCATCGACATTGATATGAATGATATATCGGATCTAGTGCAAACATTAGGAGCGATCGCTCCCTTTGCCAGTTCTCCAATTACGATTCGTAACGTGGAACATATTCGATATAAAGAAACCGACCGAATTAAAGCTGTTGTCACAGAGTTGCGTCGGCTAGGTGTTGAGGTTGAAGAATTTGCAGATAGACTAAAAATTGAGCCTGGGCCCATTACCCCAGCGGCGATTGAAACCTATCACGATCATCGAATGGCGATGGCTTTTGCTGTCACTGGCTTGAAGGTTCCAGGGATTGTAATTAAAGATCCTGGTTGCACAGCAAAGACTTTTCCAGATTACTTTACGCGATTCTTCCAAATGTTAGAGCAATAAGAGCTATTTTCGCCAAACTTACTTTTTCAGTGCCAAAGTTAAGCCATCTGCGATCGCTACTAAACTAAGACTTACTCGCTGGTCTTGATGCAGCTTTTGATTAAAGGCACGAATTCTTTTCGTTCTATTATCTTGCACCTGGGTATCGGCAACCCTACCTGACCAGAGAACATTATCGATCGCAATCAATCCCCCCGGACGCACTAATTGCAGCGATCGCTCATAATAGCCATCATAGTTGCTCTTATCTGCATCGATGAAGGCAAAATCAAAAGTTTCTGCTTCTGTAGCCAGTAGCCGATCCAAAGTCTGCAAAGCTGGGGCAATGTGCAGTTGAATTTTATCTGCCACTCCTGCTTGCTGCCAATAGCGCCGAGCGATCGTTGTAAATTCCTCACTGATATCACAGGCTACCACCTTACCGTCTCTCGGTAATGCCAACGCTACCACTAGGGAACTATAACCTGTAAATACCCCAATTTCCAAAGTTTTCTTAGCTGCCAACAATTGCACCAGTAACGCCAAAAACTGCCCTTGTTCAGGAGCAATCTGCATTCTCCCTATCGGATACTGGGCTGTTTCCTGTCTTAATTGGGTTAAAATTTTTGGTTCTCGCAGAGAGATTGACAGTAAATATTCGTGGAGGTTTTGTTCGAGTCCTAATGTTTTAATTGTCATGGGTATTGGGCATTGGGCATTGGGCATTGGGCATGGAGAATAGGGGATGAGTCTTTGATACTCGCCGACGAGTCTTTTATGCTCGTGAATGAGTCTTTGATACTCGCCGACGAGTCTTTTATACTCGTGAATGAGTCTTTGATACTCGCGAATGAGTCTTTGATACTCGCCGACGAGTCTTTTATACTCGTGAATGAGTCTTTGATACTCGCGAATGAGTCTTTGATACTCGCCGACGAGTCTTTTATACTCGTGAATGAGTCTTTGATACTCGCCGACGAGTCTTTTATACTCGTAGACGATTTTTTAGAATTCAAAATTATATTTAAATGCAACTCAGTATGGAATGGCACTAAGTTTAGCTCTTTATTAGGGTAAGGGACGAGGCAGAGGGCTGTCTTGCTAGAGTTATAAAATCCTTTTACTGCAAGCTTAAAAGTGCATTTTACAATATTCCCTTCTGCCTCCTGCCTTTCAGTATGATAAGCAAAGCGATCGCTTAGGATATTTAGATCATGCCAAATCTTAAAGAAGATGATAACGCTTTGCGTGAGGTGTTGACCCAAGCCAAAACCATCGCTGTTGTAGGTCACTCTAATAAACGTGAACGCACTAGTTATCAAATCGCCCAATTCTTGCGGCAAACAGGCTATACAGTTTATGCCGTCAACCCTTTAATTAAAGAAATTGACGGTCAACCCAGTTATCCTGCACTCCAGGAATTACCCGAACCCGTAGATATTGTTAACGTGTTTCGCCGTTCTGAGTACTTGCCAGAAATTGTAGATGAAGCAATTTCTATCAACGCGAAAACTGTATGGACACAACTGGGTATCTGGCATCAACCATCAGCACAAAAAGCTATAGATGCAGGACTAAATGTGGTTATGGATGCTTGTATTAAAGTTGAATATCTGCGGCTAAGAGTAGGTTCAGCCGGGGATATCTAGTGGGAGCAACCATAATTATGCGTACAAATAACTGGTAATTATTATGCAAAAAGCGATGTCTACGACGGGCTGCGCCTACGCACAAACATTCTATATGTAGAGATATTGCATACCAAGCCTTTACTTGAGTTACTTGCTTAAACCCTTCTAGAATAAAAACTATTGTAGGTAATTTTATTACTAAAGTTATTTTTATTGTGGGAGGTTATGATGAGCCGTCCAATAATTCTTGGTATTGTCGGCGACAGCGCGGCTGGTAAAACAACACTAACGCGAGGAATTGCTCAGGTACTCGGCCCAGAAAATGTCACGCTCATTTGTACAGATGATTATCACCGTTATGATCGCCAACAACGTGCAGAAATTGGCATCACTGCTCTCCACCCTGACTGCAATCATTTAGATATTATGCAGCAACATCTGTCGCTGCTACGCACAGGACAACCAATTCTTAAGCCAGTTTACAGCCATAAAACTGGCACATTCGAGCCACCACAGTATATCAAGCCGAATAAATTCGTCATTATTGAAGGATTACTCGGTTATTCTACTCGTGCTGCTCGTGACTCTTATGATGTTAAAGTCTACCTTGCGCCTCCTGAAGAATTACGTGCTAACTGGAAAGTCAAGCGAGATACGCAAAAGCGTGGCTACACACCGGAACAAGTACTAGCGGAACTAGAAAAGCGCGAACCAGATTCAGCAGAATTTATCCGTCCCCAGCGACAATGGTCTGATATTGTAATTAGTTTCTACCCACCCACTGAGGAAGAAGATGAAACCAACGGACACCTGAATGTCCGCCTAGTACTGCGCCCAACAATTCCTCACCCAGATTTCACTACAATTACTACCTCTGGCTGGAATTCCGAGTCAGCCATCCGTCTGGGACTAGACAGGGATATGAGTAAGCCTGTAGATGTCTTAGAAGTTGATGGTCATGCCACTTTAGAACAGGTGAATAAGCTAGAGCATATTATATGTTCGGATATGCCTCATTTAAGAAATATTTGCGATCGCGAAAGTAATCCAGAGCTGGGTAAAATTGCTGGTACAACTGGAGAAACACTGCAAAGTTATCCTTTGGCTTTGACTCAATTGATCATTACCTACCACATGCTCAAAGCAACGCAAATTCATCAGTAATTAGCGAAAATGAAGAGGTTAAAAGTGTTTGCGATCGCGTGTAGTGTTGGGCTGCTGAATTATACGATGCCTGCGACGGCAAACTAACGCACTTTGCTTACTCAAACTTCAGATGCACAAACACGCCCTTCAATCGGCTCATACTCATCTTCTAGCAACCAGAGTTCAGCCTCTTCGTAACTTGAACAAGCAAATATGACTTTATAACCCTCGGCGGGATCGTATACACAACACTTTCCCTCTGGATCAACAAGAAGTAACAACACATAG
Organism: Nostoc sp.; assembly: GCF_036917515.1. Taxonomy (GTDB): domain Bacteria; phylum Cyanobacteriota; class Cyanobacteriia; order Cyanobacteriales; family Nostocaceae; genus Nostoc. The sequence goes on from NZ_JBALDE010000222.1 coordinate 12,751, forward strand.
GGAGGCGACAGCATTGCATCAATCCAGACTTCGGCAAACTCCCAATTATTCTTCACCAGGTCGGTGCGGGGAATGACGTGGTATCGATTTTCTGCATCAATCACCTCTGCATAAAATAGCGGGATGCTTGAACCTTCTAGACTGATTCTGTAACCAGGCGATTACTAAGAGAATTCCAAAAATTAAATTACCCAATTCCTGCATCTAAGACGACTATCAGATTCTTCTCCCCCTGCTCAAGAACTGCTCCCCCAGCTATTGGTTTTTTTTATTTGGAAGTCCCTAAAGTATTTGATAGCCTATGCCCCATAGACGTAAAATATTACGACAACCATCTTCAAAATCTCCTTGAAAATTGATCATTTGAAAACTTGATAAAACCCAAGAAAGCTGCTCATAATTGCAAGGTTGATAAATAATTGGAACAATCTTATTTTCAAAACGATTCTGTTGGAGGGCAAATATTAACTCCCGCTTAACCCACATTGAATTTACTGAGTTTGGAGAAAGTACTACAAGGAACCAATCACATCTTTTTAGTGCATTTCCAATCTCATCATGCCATTGCTGTGCACCTAAAATGTTCGTTTTGCTGTACCAAACTGGAATGCTATGCTGACGTAGAACTTCTGCTAATTTAGAAACAAATTCTTGATCTTGGCTTGAATGGGAAAGAAAAGCTTCATTTGGTATCATTATTTAGAAAATCCACTCCTGTTAAGCAGCAGCTTTTTTGAGAGCTTGAGTAATATTTCTCAAACCTTCCTCATCATGCTCAAGATTTGATAAGTAAATTATCCCAAATTTCTTCAGAATCCAGGGAATTTCTAGTTCTAGTTGAGAAATTTGCTCAGAAGGAGCAGCAAGGACAGGAATTACCCGACCTTTATAGCCCTGTTCGCCTAGAGCATAGCCTACTTCGGCATTCATGTAAGGAGAATAAACTGAGTTAGGCGTTAGTAAAATAACCATTGCATCAGACTCTCGAAGCTCATTAGCAATAACTTCTGCCCAGTTATCGCCTGGAAAGAATTGAGTATCGTCCCAAACTTGGAAATCTGCACGCAGAGCATCAGCAATTTGCCAAGCTAACTTTCTATCTTGAGAGTTGTAGCTGATAAATACCTTCATCTCATCTCCTATCTCAAGTTTGTTCGATTAATAGACTAAATCCAATTTTATCTAAATCTCGTGGCAAGTATTTGAGAAGATGGTGTTATCAAAGGTATCTCTACATAGGAACTAGAGGTAAAATTCCCCAAAATTAAAGATTTTCTCAAATAAAGATGATTTTGAAAGCAAACAAGGGATAAATAAGGATAGTTCTATGTGTGGTGCTATTTTCTTAGTTTCCTATGACCTATTGCCTCAGAATTGCTGACCTACCTACAAATGAGCGTCCACGTGAACGATTAATGACGCATGGAGCCAAAATCTTAGCCACAGCAGAGTTAATCGCAATTCTTTTAGGCACTGGTCAAGGTCCGGGAAAACTATCTGCTGTGGGTTTGGGACAATATATCTTGAGTGAATTAGGCAAACACCAACGCGATCCTTTGGTAGTTCTGCGAGAAGTTAGTCCTGCTGAGTTGATGCAAATTTCTGGTGTTGGCCCGGCGAAGGCGACAAGTATCTTAGCAGCAATTGAATTGGGTAAACGCGCTTTTCAATCTCGTCCCAACGATGGCACATTAATTGATAGCCCACTTGCTGCTGCTGCTACCCTCAGTCAAGATTTGATGTGGCAGACACAAGAACGTTTTGCAGTGGTGCTATTGGATGTCAAGAATCGCTTATTGGGTACGCAAGTAATTACCATTGGTACCGCAACCGAAACCCTAGCCTCTCCTCGTGATATTTTTCGAGAAGTTATTCGTCAAGGTGCAACACGGGTAATAGTTGCCCACAACCATCCTTCTGGGAACCTTGAACCCAGCCAAGAAGATATAGAATTGACGCGTCAGTTATTAGCAGGGGCGCAGCTTTTGGCCATTCCAGTACTAGATCATCTGATTTTGGGCAATGGCAATCATCAAAGTTTACGGGAACTAACAACCTTGTGGGATGAGCATCCGCAAGGGGATTAGTGAAAAAGCAGAGGAGGAAATCAATTCAAAATTCAAAATTCAAAATTAAAGAATTCTGCCTCCTGCCCCCTGCCTTAATTATTTACGCTGACCTACTACTTGCTTTCTTGCATATTTCTGACTAGTTTAGTCACTAGCTTTCTGGGAGTAAATCTTACAGATTCAGCGAGTAGCTTATTTTTAATTCCAGGAACAACAACAGGTTTGTTTTCAAATAGACCACGATAGCCGATTTGGGCTACTGTTTCCGCAGTCATAATTTTTTGACCGCTTACCAACTTTGAGTCTTCCATTGCAGCTCTTTGTTGAAAACCAGATTCTGTAGGCCCTGGACAAAGTGCCGTTACTGAGACACCTGTACCTTCTAATTCATTAGCGATCGCTTCTGAGAACGATAAGACATAGGCTTTACTGGCATAGTATACTGCCATCAGCGGCCCTGGTTGAAAAGCAGCAGTAGAGGCCAGGTTTAATATTTTTCCAGACCCCCGCTTAACCATACCGTTGAGAAATAATTTGGTTAAATGTGTCAGACATAAGATATTGACTTGTAGCAATTGTATTTCAGCATTCAGGTCAATTTCGTTAAATAATCCATAGGTAGCAAACCCAGCATTGTTTACCAGCACATCAATATTAATCGATGCTTGTTCTAGCTCCGTGAAAATTTCTTCTGGGGCTGACGGGTTAGATAAATCCTTGGAAATAACTTTGACATTAATGCCAAATTTATTTTTAAATTCATCGGCGATTTTATTCAGCTTGTCCACGCTTCTAGCTACCAATACAAGATTGTAACCATCCTGAGCAAATAACTTCACAAATTCATAACCGATGCCGCTAGATGCACCAGTAATAAGAGCCGTTTTTTTGCGATTAGTCTGCATACTTTTCCTCTGTTAACAGCTTGAAATAAATAGATATCTGGTAAAAATAACTATGTATTAATCCAAAATCTTTATATAGACGTAGGCTACATCTCTCCATTCTTTTTCACTCATATCTTTTATGAATCATTAGTTATTAGTCATTAGTCATTATTAACCTAACGCTCTTTAACCTTGATTATTATCTCTCTAAAATAATTAACAAGTGCTAAGTAAACAAAACTAATTACTGACTACACAACAATAAGCACTTATTTATTGCCATTGGGAAATTTCCAAACGAACTGCCGCATTTGTTCCTAAAACTTTTTGCCCGCGTTCGGGTAGAGGAACATACGCAACATATATACCGGAACTGGATTCAGAAGTCGGATTTAACTTTGTTAGTGGCTCTTTTTGATCAGAATTCCAACTGTATTTAGCCTCATAAGTGCTATTTGATTCGGCAACATCAGTAATTAGATAGTCAGACCATAGAGGTACTTGATCGAGATGATGGTCATGTAACCAATTCGTCTCTTGTTTTGTGAAGGAATGCAGTGCTAAACGCAGGGCATATCTACAGGTATTATCGTCATTGGCTGAGTTTCTTGGGATTAAGAAAGCTGTAAATAGGGGAACAGGTTTATCTGTTCGAGTTAACTCTTGTGTAATTGGGCAATAATGAGCGATCGCTTGCTCATATATAGGAATAGGAAGACCACGCAAAGCCACCCTAGTTTCCAGTTGATAAAAATTCTTGTCCTGGTCTTCTAACTCGACATTGCTAAGAGAGAGTTTCACCTGGATATCACCAAACAAAAATCGTTGCAGGTTTTGATAACCTTCTTCCGAGTTCACCATGCCATAGCGTCCACCATGAGAACGGTGAATATAGGCACGATGAGAACCCATGATATAAGCTTTATCAATCTGAACTAGACCATCACTTTTAACTCCGACTGTCTGGCGTGAAAGACCAAAACCTTCTTCATAATCATGAGCATTAGTACCGATAATACAAAAAACGCGGTTTGGTGAAAATGCGTCCTCTATACTTTGTAGTTTTTCTAACTGAAAGCCCTTGGGTAACTCATCAGTTAGCTGGGCTTTAGGTGTTAAATACTGATACATCCTCTGGGGGCCAAAGTCATCAGAATTATTTAATCTCAAGGTGTCTCTCAGGTTTTCGATCAAGCCATTTCCAATATCAAAAACAATGCCACCATGAGGTGTACCGTAGGTAAAGAATTTGTCAATGTGATTGGTAGCTGCGTCGTTCGTTTCTGGATAAATCTTTTGAATCAAACTGCGACAAACAAGACCTCCCATTGAGTGGGCGACAAGATAAATTTTGTCCGCTCCTGTGGTTTCCTTAACATTTTGAATCAGGTTTCTTAAACCCTTTGCTATATCCTCTATCTCTTGGCGGACTACACTTGAGGAGCCAAAACTCGGTGTAGATATATCATAAAATCGATAGATCCAAATAGTTTTATGAAGTTGATCGGACAATCTTTTAATCTGATTGCTCACATTCTGATTGTCAACAATTGGTTGATAACCATGATCGGTCATTAGCCGTAGCAATGGACTCTCGAAAAAAAACTTCCGAGGATTTTCATTCTCATCTACTCGAATATGGGTTGAACCACTATTGAATCCATAAAAGGGATCGTCAACTGTTTGCTCAACGTCTTTTTGTGTACCTGCATATCCACGAACAAAAATGATTGGTAAATACTGCATATATATCCTTCCTGTTTAATAAATATTCTTTCTCATTCCCAGGTTAAATCTAGGAACGAGAAAAAATATCCAGACCAGTTATCTTTGTACAATATTTTATGAATTCGTAGTGAATTCTCTGCGCTCCTAGTAGAGCATTCAAAACACTACGATTTTACACAGGAGCTGTACTTAGAACGTTTTCACGAACTCAATTAGCGCTTTTTTATCTTCATCTGGCAGATTTGAGCCAAAATAATGACCTTCATCTTCCACAAAGTCAGGAGATTTGTTGGCTCTTAAAAGTACGCGTGCCAACTTACCCTTAATTCCACTGCCCGGTTTCAAGTCTTGGAAAAGGTTGCCGAGATTGAGAGATGTAATTGCCTCTCTCATATTGATGCTTGCTAGCAAATTCACAGGCGTACCTTTAGGAACAGGAAGTTTAAATCTCGGATTCGGATCTCCTGGGGGAAGCTCTAATTTAGTTTCTCGGTCTGTTCTGCTGATAATTCCCTCACGCTTTTCAGGCCAGAGCAGCTTTTCCATAGCATCAGTATAAGCTTCTACACGTCCTTTCACTGAAGGATCTTCGTTGTAAAGTCCTAGCGTATTGTTGTGAAGAAGTGGTGCTGTTGCCCAAATGCTCACTAGTGAAGGTGTACGGTAATATCCCAAACCGCCGTCTGGTATCTTAAATTCGATGGGTTTTTTCTGATCGAAGGGGTTATACAACGTCAAAGTACCTGGTGAAGGTAGTTCTTTGTAAGTCTTCGATGAGAACTGATCCCAAATATGCCCCTTAGCGGCATTTGTCCCTAGCGATCGCGCCGCATTGGTACCAATTAATGTCACCGGATAACGCTGGTCATCAGACAAGAAGTTGTGGTCGAGAAAATTACTACTGAGTACAGACTCTTCATACCATTTCTGAGCCTGTTCGGGGTCAGCAGCAATTTCAGCTGGTGGTTTTTTGCTGGAATGGCAACTAGCACAAGTGCTGGCAAAAACCAGCTTGCCACGATTGAGAACTTCCTCATCTTTAGTCAAGAACTCTTCACCACCTAGTGCATCTTTCAGGTGCATCGGCTGGATAGTTTTCAGGAATGCTTCGGCATCAGCCATACGTGTTTCTGTCTGTCTCCAGCCTTCGCACTCCTTCCGTGCCTTTTCGATGTCAAAAGGTCTTTGGGGAGTTCTGCCTAATAAAGGCTCATGGAGACTTGTCCAGTAATCGCCGCACATCCCAATGTTGACGTAGACACGTAATGAGGCAATTGGCACTCCTGTAGAGTCTGCACCATCCTTGAGAATATGATTAACATCCTTGGTTGAACCATCGTTCATCACCTCTGGATATTTGGGGCGATCGCCTAAATTAAAAATGGAATTGATCGCATTCGGATTATTGATGTGATCGGTGGCAATCCGAGAAGTATCAGATGTCCCCGGTTTTTGAGAGTCAAGTACTTGCTTAATAAAACTATTGTCTGCAACGCTGGATGCAAATAATTTGTTTTCCTTGATGTACTGATTACCCAATGCTGGTACCAAGTTTTCCCATCTTGGATGTTCCTTATCTTTGGGTGGATTGAGAGGATCTAATCCGACGTGACAGATGGCGCAGGACTGCCCGATCACGTAGGGAGGCTCAATTTGTGAGGTTTTGGCATATTCAACAGGATTCCATTTTGCCGAGTCGAAGTTGGGGTTTGGAAACTTACGCAATCCAATAACACCACTTGAGAGTCGGTCTTTACACTTATCTAGCCACAAACCATATTCATCTGGCGCTGTTGCTTTTTCACATCCAGGATCGTTAATTGCACCATAACGTTGCAATCGCTCGTCATGCACACGCGAATCAATCAGCTTTAGCAGGTCAACACCACCAAGCGTTCGCTTCGCTAGATCGCGATAGTACTTGGCGTTACCGCCAGTCCATAAGTACCAAGTACAACGACCTCGCTTTTCAGCATCTGTCAAATTCTCCTTTGTATACTCTGGGAGATAACCGATACCCTCGCAGTTATCAGGATATTCAGATACAGCCGTATCCGAATACTCAGTACTTATGGACGCAGGTGTTTCACTATACTCATCAGCTAAAGCTGTAGGCGTTCCATAAAAGCCGCAGACTATAAACATAGTCACAAATAGGAGGAGCAGACAGCCCTTAAAAATTAGACTTGTCTTTTTCATAAAACTCTCTGGTTATAACACCTAAACCTTTTCCATTGCACCTCACGTTTGCAGAGGTACACTAATGCTCCATCACTAATTTCCCATTTTCCAGATTTAGTCTTGGGATATTTTGATGATTTAGAATGTACCTTGCTGAGGTTCGTTATATATGAAGTTACTACACAAATTTGCAAAACGTCATCTATAAACTTTTATACATTTCTAAATCAAAAATTTAAAAAATTGTAAATTTACAATGGTGTTCAATAACCAATTTGCTATGGTTATATCGATTTCCTACCTACTTGGTTAGGTTTGTAACAAATTGTTAGCAGCTACTTTTAAGGTTGCCTTAACCTTTTAAGAGAAATAAAAGACGTAAATTTTCACTTTTTTTAAGAATTGCTCTGTAAATCCCATCGCTTTACAAACTGCAAAAGTCTTTATATAACTGTAAAAACCAATAAGGATAAATATCCATGCTAAAACTTGGTAGGTAAATTTAAGTAACAAAAACTTAATACTTAGCGATCGCATCCGAAAACCTCCACTGGAGATTTGTAGACATAAGAAATTGCCCTCCCAGAGACACTAGAAATAATATTGCTCTGGCGAGACTATTAGTGCTACGAAAAATTTTGCCGCCTAATTTTATTGCCGAAACGAGAGAAGACAGAGGAACACATGGAAAACGATATTATCTTTGAGCCATTGAGATTTCGTAATCTCACGGTAAAAAATCGCATATTTCGCTCAAGTATTTCTGGAAGATGGGATAACTATGATGGTTCAGGCACTCAAGCCCGAATTAACTGGGAAGAAAAGTTTGCTCGTGGTGGTGTAGGAGCTATTATTACTTCCTTTGTCCCAGTCGCCATCCGGGGACGAATTATGCCCAATTACGCCACCATTGACTGTGATGAGCGCATTCCTTTTTGGCGAAAAGTAGGTGAAAAAGTCCACGAATATGACTGTAAATTGATCTTGCAATTAAGTCATTCTGGGCGACAGCAAGATATTGGTGGTGTAGAAAACTCAGGAAAAAAAGCCTTAAGTTCCACCAGCCAAACTGAGCCATTCCACGGCTTTCTGTGTCAAGCGATGACACTAGCAGAGATTAAAGAAACAATCCAATACTTTGCCGATGGTGCTAGACGTGCTCGTGAAGCAGGTTTAGATGGAGTAGAATTGCACAGTGCTAATGGATATCTTTTTAACCAATTTCTTAGTTCTGGAATTAACGACCGTCAAGATGAATATGGTGGTTCATTAGAGAATCGAGCGCGGTTTTTGCTAGATGTCATTAGAGCAATCCGCAAAGAAGTAGGCAATGACTTTCACCTGCAATTCAAAATTAGTGCCGTTGACTATAACAACGCCGTCACCTTTTGGGAAAAACCAGGTAATACCATAGAAGATTCTATCCAAGTTTGTAAATGGGCAGAAGAAGCTGGGGCTGATGCTGTGCATGTGTCAACTGGTAGCTTATTTCCTCACCCGCTCAATCCCATTGGTGATTTTAATTTTGATATTATTACTAAAACCTATGATGCTATGTTGTCGAGTGGCATAGAGACTACACGCAACTACATTTTATTCCGCAAAGCATTTTTGCATCCAATTTTCAATCTTTTATGGAACCGTGTGAAAAAGCAATTGCATCCTCAAGCATTCAGTGGTGATGATGTAAAAGACCCTAAAATCAAGCAGCTACTGATAGAAAACCAAGGCAGAAACTTACTAGATTCTAGAGAAATTAAAAAGCACGTTAATATTCCCGTATTATGTACAGGTGGTTTACAGCAGGCTTCTTATATTCGTCAGGCAATTGAGGAGCATTATTGCGATGGCGTCACAATGGCTCGGACATTAATTGCTAACAATGATCTAGTTAAATCTTTTAAAGCAGGTAAAGATTTGGCGGATAAACCCTGTACCTATTGCAATAAATGCCTGCTGAATGTAATTGAAAATCCCTTAGGTTGTTACGAGCAGGATCGCTTCAATAGTTATGAAGAGATGATGGAAGAAGTAATGTCAGTCTATCATGAACCTCAGTTTGCAAATTTATCTAGATAAAAAAGCGATGCGTATCACCTCGACAATTTCGCTTACAAATAATCTCGACAATATGGGGAGTGTTTCATGACTGAACAAACAAACCCTACCCTACTTCCAACCTCAATCAAAGGAGTCTTCCAGCGGATTTGGGTTGTGATTGTAGGTATTGTAGCAGTAGCAGTATTTTTCCTTTGGCCTGTTTTATCTAACTCCCCAGTGGATTATGCTGATATTGAAAACCACTTTAAATACGGTTCAATTGGCAGCGAACCGGTCAATGGCATCCCTTACTGGATTTGGAAAGTTTTACCAGAATTATTCCCAGATAAATTACCTGGAAAAGGTTATACTTCTCTGGGATTTATCAAAGAACCTGACAAAGATTTGCCTATAGGTTTTTCACAACGGCGAGTCTTTATCGATAGAGTTGGGTTGAATTGTGCTGTATGTCATACAGGAACGCTGCGAGATACCCCTAATAGCGAACATCAAGTCATCACAACAATGCCTGCTAATGTGGTTAATTTGCAGGGATATATCAAATTCTTATCAGCAGTTGGTGTAGATGAGCGCTTTACTGCTAACCGGATGTTGCCAGAAATTGAAAAAATCAGTGGTGGTCTTAATCCCATTGAAAAATTACTTTATCGCTTCATTGCAATTCCTCAAACTAGAGATGCATTAATTAATCAGGCATCTCGACTTAATTTCGTTGAAAAACAACCAGATTGGGGTCCAGGAAGAGTCGATACTTTTAATCCTTATAAAGCAATTCAATTCCATTTTCCAATGGATAAGTTGCGTGAGGATGAACTGATTGGTACTTCTGATTTCCCTTCCGTTTGGAATCAAAAACCTCGTGAAGGATTGCAGTTACATTGGGATGGTAATAACACTTCCGTTAATGAACGAAATAAGAGTGCGGCCTTAGGCGCTGGAGTCACACCCACAACGATTGATTTGCCTCGAATTCAGAGAGTTGCCGATTGGCTTTGGGAACTACCACCGCCAAAATATCCCTACGAAGTTAACGAAACTATCGCAGCGAAGGGAGAACAACTTTTTGAAAGTAATTGTGCTAGTTGTCACGCTTTTGGTGGCGCATATACAGGCAAAGTTGTACCAATTCAAGAAATTGGGACAGACCCCCATCGTCTTGACTCATATACCTACAAAACGATGTCGAATCAAAATACTCTGTATACAGGCTATCCGTGGCGCTTTAAGAATTTCCGCAAGACTAATGGCTATGCAAATTTGCCCCTTGATGGTGTTTGGTTACGCGGCCCTTATCTGCACAATGGTTCAGTTCCTACTTTACGAGATTTACTAGAAACACCAGAAAATAGACCAAAAGAATTCTATCGTGACTACGATGTGATTGACAGAACAAAAGTTGGTTTTGTATCTGATGTCAGTGTAGAAAACGGTAAGCAATACTTTAAGTTCGATACTACAAAACCTGGAAATAGTAACAGTGGTCACTTATACGGCACTGATCTTTCCACAGAAGATAAAGATGCGTTAGTTGAGTACATGAAAAAGCTTTAAAAGGAGAGAAAAATGAATAATTATGCTAAATGGTTTAGTCGCGTTACTTGGCTCGGTATTATCGTTAATATGTTTTTTGTCATTCCCTCGTGCTTCTTTCCAGAATTAATGCTGACGTTTCTTCAGATGCATATACCAGTGCCAATTATCTGGGTTCGCGCTGCAGGAATGCTGTTATTTATTATTAGTGCATTTTATATACCAGGAGCACTTGATCCATACCGTTATCAGGCAACCGCCTGGATATCAATATTTCCTTCACGAGCTTTTGGATCGACATTTTTCATTTGTGAAGTACTTTTCTTTGGACAAGATAAAGGATTTTTATCCATTGCCTTTGTAGACCTGTTTTTTGGATTAACGGAAGTAATTCTTCTGACACTAGCAATGCGCGATCAAAATGCGATCGCTGCAACTCCAGTGAAGCAATTCTCCTAATTTTATCCCTAGTATAGTGTGGGTATATTGCCTGCACTACAAACAGATTCTTCTGCAAAGGAGCAAAAGAGTGCCATGACAATACTCAAAAATAAAATAGGTAGAGTAATCGCAAGTATTGTTTTAATTGCGAGCCTTTTAGTTGGTATAGTTGGGTATGTGGGATGGTACAACCTTTTTCGAGAGGTTCCCACATATTATGAATCGTCTGAAGAACACTTTAAATATGGTTCTATTGGCACAGAAGAAGCGCAAGGTGTTCCTTATTGGATTTGGCTGGTACTACCACGAATATTCCCTGATAAATTACCAGGGCCAGGTGGTTATACTTCCTTAGGAATCACATGGGAAGAGGGGAAAGAAATGCCAGTTGGGTTTACGAAAAAAACCATTGGCTTCCCTCGCGTTGGTATAACTTGCGCTGTTTGTCATACTGCCACCTTTAGAAAAACAGAGAAAGATAAACCCACAATTGTAGCCGCAGCTCCTGCTAATAAGTTTGATTCACAAGGCTATTTACGATTTTTGAGTGCAACTGCTGGTGATCCCAGATTTACAGCAGATTATATCCTTGACGAAATCAAATATAACTATCAGCTTTCGTGGTTAGAAAATTTACTTTATCGCTATGTGCTAATTCCTCAAACTAAGAAAGCGCTGCTGCAACAAAAAGAAGACTATAGTTGGACAGATTCTCGTCCTAACTGGGGCCCTGGTCGGATTGATCCTTTTAATCCGGTTAAATTCAATACTTTGAAGTTGCCCAAAGATAACACTATCGGTAACTCTGATATGATGCCTCTTTGGAATCAAAAGATGCACAAAGGGTTTGCACTCCATTGGGATGGGTTAGAGACTTCACTAACAGAAACTGTTCAAACTGGAGCAATTGGTGATGGTGCTACCAAAAAATCACTTCCTGTAGCCGATTTACAACGGGTAGAAGATTTTATTCAAGAACTACCACCTCCTAAATATCCATTTGCAGTTGATCAGCAAGTGGCTGCAAAAGGAAGTCAAATTTTTGCTAACACTTGTGCATCTTGTCACGCTTTTGGTGGGGAAAGAACAGGTACTGTTATCCCTGTGGAAGAAGTGGGAACTGACCGCCATCGGTTAGATATGTGGACACAAGAAGGAGCAGATACTTACAATCATTTTGGTGATGGCTACCCTTGGGACTTTAAAAACTTACGCAAAACCAATGGGTATGTATCTGTTTCCCTAGATGGATTATGGTTAAGAGCGCCATATTTACATAATGGTTCAGTTCCATCTTTACAAGATTTGTTAGAAAAACCAGAGAATCGTCCTCAAGTTTTCTATCGGGGATATGATGTCTACGACCCGAAAAAAGTTGGTTTTATTACTGAAGGAAATGAAGCCAAAACTATAGGTTTTAAATACGATACTACGGTAACTGCTAATTCAAATCAAGGACATATTTATGGCACTGATTTATCTGATGAGAATAAAAAAGCTTTAATTGAGTATCTGAAAACTCTGTAATTAACAGTAGTTGCTAAATCAGAAAATGATTTTTAGCAATCCTAAATCATTTGTGAAATATTTTCTTTCTACACTTCGCACTCTTTGCGTACTTCTCTGCGAGACGCTACGCGATCGCTGTTCATTAAACAAAGTAATCACAACTCAAACAGGATTGCTATAGCAACTTTGTGACGTTAGTCATTTCCTCCCAAGTAATAAAACTTCTTAATTGGAGATAATTATGAAACCATACTTACCGCAAAACGAGCCTAATGTTAATACCCGAATAACTTGGCTAGATAAAAATCGAGAAGAGTACAATTTTAATTACAATTATCTGGCTCCTCTAGCAGTAATTGATAAAGTGCCTCATCAAGAAAACTTTTCAGCGGAATATACTGCTAAACGCTTGGCAAGTATGGCAACTCTTGCACCAAATATGCTAGCTGCCAAAGCCAGAAACTTCTTAGACCCATTAGATGAATTGGAAGAATATGAAGAACTTTTGTCACTACTTCCAAAACCCAATGTTATAAAAAACTATAAAACAGACTTTTGTTTTGCAGAACAACGACTCTCTGGAGCAAACCCATTAGCTATTCAAAGAATTGATGTATTACCTGAAAATTTTGCAGTAACGGATTACCATTTTCAGAAGGTCGCAGGTGTAGAATTTACGTTGGAAAAGGCACTCAAGGAAGGTAAGCTGTATTTCTTAGATTACCCTTTGTTATCTGATATTCAAGGTGGCGTCTACGAGAATGTTAAAAAATACCTTCCCAAGCCACAAGCTCTATTTTACTGGCAAAGTAATGATAGTTCTAATGGCGGTTCTCTAGTGCCTGTTGCTATCCAGATTAATCATGACTCTGGTGCAAAAAGCGTGATTTACACACCAGATGACCCTTATTTAGATTGGTTTTTAGCAAAAATCTGCGTTCAAATTGCTGATGGCAACCATCAGGAATTGGGTACTCATTTTACTTATACCCATGCAGTTATGGCTCCGTTTGCAATTGTAACTGCGCGGCAACTAGCAGAAAATCATCCCATCGCTCTACTGTTAAAACCCCACTTTCGTTTTATGCTATTTGATAACGATTTGGGGCGCACTCAATTTTTGCAACCTGGAGGTCCGGTTGATGAGTTTATGGCAGGTTCATTGGCGGAGTCTCTTGGATTTGTGGCGAAGGTTTATGAAGAATGGAGTGTTGAAAAGTTTACCTTCCCTCGGTTAATAAAAAGTCGCGGAACGGATGACCCAGAAATTTTACCGCACTTTCCTTTCCGGGATGATGGCATATTAATTTGGAATGCCGTCGAAAAGTTTGTGGCTGAATACTTGCAACTCTATTACAAAACCTCACAGGATATTAGTGATGACTATGAGTTGCAAAATTGGGCTAAAGAATTAGTGGCTCAAGATGGTGGTAAAGTCAAGGGAATGCCAGCCAAGATTGAGACTCTAGAACAACTGATTGAAATCATCAGTGTGGTAGTATTCACTTGCGCTGCTTTACACTCTGCTTTGAATTTTTCTCAGTACGAATATATGGCTTTTGTACCGAATATGCCCTATGCAGCCTACCACCCAATTCCAGAAACTAAAGGTGTGGACTTGGAAACTATTATGAAGATACTTCCTCCCTTTAAACAAGCTGCTGACCAGGTGATGTGGACTGAGATTTTAACATCGTACCACTATGACAAATTGGGTTTTTATGATGAAGAGTTTACCGATCCATTGGCGCAGGAAATTGTGGTGCAATTCCAACAAAATTTACATGAAATAGAACGGCAAATAGACATTAGAAATCAAACTCGTCCCATACCTTACAACTACTTCAAGCCTTCGCAAATTATTAACAGTATCAATACTTGAACTGGGGATTGGGGACACTTCGACCCCGAACTTTTCTTCGCTGAAATTGGAGAATCTTGAAGGCGGCCCGTTGAACTAATCTCAGAAAAAAGAGGAATAACAATGTCAAATCAGCAAGTAACTGTCACTGCTCGATTAAAAGTAAAGCCAGGTTTGGAGGAGGGATTCAAACAGGAATTTCAATCTGTAATAGCTGTTACCCTTACAGAAGACGGTTGTATTAATTACGACTTACATCAATCTGTTGAAGATCCATCTTTGTTTCTGTTACATGAAAACTGGGTCAGCCAGGAAATTTTGGCTCAACATTTAGAGCAGCCGTATATTAAAGCTTTGAACGAAAAATCAGGACAATTTTTGGTTGAACCACCTGAAGTCAGGTTATGGCAGCAGATTGCAAACAACTCATAGCTGGTGATAATAATGACATCAAGGGTGTTATTGTATGGTGCAACTGGCTATGCTGGAAAACTCATTGCTGAATCTGCTAAAAATAACGGACTGGAATTAATTTTAGCTGGACGCAATCAAAGTTCACTAGCAGCAGTAGCCAATGAATTAAATTTGGACTTTCAGGTTTTTGGCTTAGACCAGCTGCAGGCGATCGCTCACTCTCTTGAGGATATAATTGCTGTCATCAACTGCTCTGGGCCTTTCTCCAAAACCTCCAAGCCACTTGTCGATGCCTGTCTGCAAACTAAAACTCATTATTTAGACATAGCTGGCGAAGTACCTGAATTTCAGGCGCTACAGGTACGAGATAATGAGGCTAAAAGTGCAGGGATAATGCTTCTCCCTGGTGTGGGATTTGGAGTTGTTCCTACTGATTGTGTCGCTGCTTACCTCAAACAGAAGTTAGCGACTGCAACACGACTGATTTTAATCTATGAAACAGTGGGAGGTGTATCTCAGGGAACCGCAAATACAGTACTGCCAACTTTACATCACATCGGGGTAGTCCGAGAAGCAGGTAAGCTAATCCCATCTCGACCAGTATCGAAAAGACGTAAAATTGATTTTGGTTATGGGCCCGTGACAGCGGTAACAAACCCTTGGCGTGCTGATATTATCACTGCGTTTCAGACTACGGGTATCCCAAATATCGAGGTTTATACCGTATTTCCTAATCCTGTGCGCTTCCTGATGGAGTCGAGCCAGTATTTGGGATGGTTATTTAACTCGTCTTTATTCCAAAGTGCTTTAGTAAGTCTAATTAAAACTCTACCGATTGGGCCAACGGCAGCAGAACGAGCTAAGGGTCAAGTTAGAGTAATTGGTATTGCTGAGGATGAAACTGGTCAACAAGTAAGTGCAAAGCTCTTAGGGCCGGAAGCATACGATTTTACCGCATTAGCGGCTGTAGCAGTGATTAAACGGGTGATTCAAGGCGAAGTTAAGGTAGGATTCCAGACTCCTGCAGATGTATATGGGGCAGATTTTGTCCTTGAAATTCCGGGAGTTACTGGGTTCGAGTAAGGGTACAACAGAAAGCTGGGTTTTTTAGGCTTGATAGCGAAAAAACCTAGCTTTTTTTTACATCAATGCTTAGATTTTTTGCTGACTTTGTGCATTCATTTTAAACTGTTTTGTTGACAAGGTTAGTCGAAAGTGCGATTGATCGCTTTGACTCTGGATTTGATGGTAGGATTGCCGAGCTATGGTAGCGAGTACTGGCTCGTTCCATTCTGAACCCACACCCTGAACTTGCTAATTTGGTATGAATGAGGAGAGAATCTATCAGTTAAGTCAAACTAATTTTCCAAAACGTAATAGTGGATGTTACTGAATTAGTCAAAGTTTCAATTATTCTCTTACTCCTTGCTACAGGTGTAGCCTTGCTGTCCCGACGGTTGGGAATTCCTTATGTTACGGGTTTAGTACTAGCAGGTTTGCCCATCACCGAGTTATTGTCTCGTCAGATTGGTTTAAGTCCAACCCTTGTTTTGGATCTTTTCCTGCCAATTCTCATCTTTGAAGCTGGTATTAATACAGATGTCAGTCGTCTACGCAGCACCTTTAAACCAATTGCACTATTAGCTGGGCCGGGAGCTGTGCTTTCCAGTGCGATTATTGCTGTCCTATTGAAATTTGTCCTGGGACTGAGTTGGATACCTGCCTTATTTGTCGGAGTAATGCTGGCAAACACTGATACTGTTTCCATGATTGCCGTCTTTAAGGATATACCAGTGCCCTCCCGGCTTTCCACCATCGTTGAAGGAGAAACCCTATTCAATGATGCCGCTGCCCTAGTTTCCTTCAACTTGATTGTGCAAGTATATTCAACAGGCTCACTCACATTTATAGAGGGAATCCAACAACTGCTATTTATCTCTCTAGGAGGCTGCGTTGTGGGGTTAGTTTTGGGCTACTTGAGTATACCTGTATTCGCCCGTTTAGATGATGCTCTTGGCAGTCTTTTGCTGACAGTTGCAGTTGCATTAGGAACTTTTCAGGTTGGGCAATATCTCGGTGTATCAGGTCCTGTGGCCGTAGTTGTCGCTGGACTAATTTTCGGGAATTTTGGGCTTTCTCGCAATACTTCTGCTTCTAGCCGCATTACCTTGTTGAGTTTTTGGGAATATGCCAGTTTTACTGTCAACACCTTTATTTTTCTGTTGATTGGTGTAGAAATTGACCTGGTAACACTCTGGAAAACTTTACCTGCGATTCTACTTGCAGTTTTGGCTTATCAAATCGGGCGAGTTCTTACGGTCTATCCACTGCTAGCATTAGTTCGTTGGATTGACCGCCCAATTCCGCTGCGCTGGCAACATTTACTGTTTTTAGGCAACATTAAAGGCTCACTCTCGATGGCTCTGGCATTAAGTTTACCTTCAACATTGCCAGGGCGAGAAATTCTGATAGCTATAGTCTTCGGCAGTGTGCTGGTGTCGTTAGTCGGACAGGGTTTAAGTTTGCCTTGGGTGGTAAAACGCTTAAAATTATCTAAATTTTCTGAAGTTCAACAACAGGTTGAAGAGTTGCAAGCCCAGTTGATGACGGGTAAGGCGGCACAAGATGAATTAGATAGCCTGTTGAAATCAGGGGTATTACCAAAAGCTGTTTATGAAGAGATGCGTTCAGCTTATCAGGTACGAATTGCCGGTGCAGAAAAAACACTGCGGGAACTATATAATCGTCGCCCTGATGAGGTGGAAGGTAGAAGTGGCAAGAGCAGTAAACTTGATGCTATTCGCCGACGTTTACTGCTGGCAGAAAAAGGAGCGCTCAATGAGGCAATGCGGAAGCGAATTCTCTCAGAAGAAATTGTGCGCGGGCGGATACAAACTCTTAATGAACAATTACTGAAATTAGAAGATGATTAAATATGGGGCATTGGGTATGGGGGATAGTCTGAGCTTCGTGAGTGAACTTCTGAACTTCGTTAATGAACTTCTGAGCTTTGGCTGATTAGGTCTATTGCCTCCAGCGATAGATTGAGTCAGAGACTCAATGAATGCATTCCCATGCAGAGCATAGGAACGAGGAATTAACTTAATTACGAATTACGTTAACGTAGCGGTAGCGAGTCCGCATACTGTGTAAGAGTTGCAAGCTACGCTTTTAGCGTCTTGTAGAGAGCGTCATTACGAATTATTTTAAAGGCGATCGCTTATCGTTATTTTGACTTTTAATTACTCTACCAGGACTGATAAAAGAAATTCCTTGTTGAAAGTCAGTACCAATCATGACTGCTTCCACTATCGGTTCGGATATTTCTGTTTGGGCTACCCACTCGACAATGAAGTTTGCGCCTAAACCTCCACTGCTGTCATTTCTATTGATAAAAAAATCTGTAGAAGCTAGCGCATCGAGTTGAATAGGGCGCTCCAAATACTGTTTAACTAGTTTCCCTTCTGAGTTATAGTAGCGCACAGAAGTAATAACGATCGGATTGGTCAAATCTGTATTCCGAACACTGAGCGTAACTGCTAACTCGAAAATCTCTTGCTTATTGTGATGATAGATATGTGAATAGACAGGAACATAAACAGTTTGACCGCTTGCTATCTTAAAATTATTATTCAGCGTCACTGTTTTTTGCAATGGGGTTGCTGGAATGGCATTGGGTTGTGACTTGGATGGAATATTTGTTGATTCACAAGATGCCAGAATAATAACAGCGATCGCTAAATAAATATATCGATACGGCTTCATCAAAACTCACCAATTTTTTTATATGTGTAGCTAACCTTACCTAATAAACAGTTTAGGTAGGAACTGCGCTCAACATTTTTGTTCAATAAAATCAATGACTTGATGTAAGCATCTTGGTTTAGTCACAATCAGCACAGTTGAATAAGGTTCCAGTATTGTACTGCCGTTAGGAATCATCAAATCTTCGTGGGGATGGGATTGATAGCCAATAATTAGCGAACCAGTAGGGAATTGCGAATCTTGAGCAATTTCGGCAACGCTACGACCAGCAACATAGCAATTGTTAGGGATAGAAAGTTTCAGAACCTCAATCTGTCCCTGCTCAAAATGCATCATTGATTCCACTTGGGGATACTCAATGGCGTTCACCATTGTTGCAACTGATAGTTCAACAGTACTGATAATATGGTTGGCTCCAGCTATCCGCAGTGGTTCGGCAAAATCGGGGTGGCGCATCCGACTCAAAATATGGGGGACACCATAGTGTTTAGCAAGAGTTATCATTGCCAAGTTTAAGGCATCACTGCGTAGGACAGCTGCTAAGGAACCGGCTTTGCGAATCCCAGCTTCTAACAATACTTCTGTACTCACAGCACTGCCTTCAAAAGCCATTGCTCCCACTTGTTCACGGGCGTAGCGGCAAGCGATAGGATCAATGTCAATTACGGCAACAGTATGTCCTAGTTCTACCAGTTTTTGCGCTAAACTTAAGCCCACTAAGCCTGCTCCACCTATTAGTACGTACATGGCTGTTCTTGATACTCTGTAACTTCTTATTTCACTCTATAGGTTAACAAGGAAATAAAAATGTAGTTTGAGAGACTGCTGGTTGCTGAGTATTTTTGGCATAGCGGAACGTACCCGTGCTAAGTACTGAGAGACGATATAATTATTAATACTAAAATATTCTGTAATTTCAAAGGTCTACTGAAATTTATCTGCCGCTATCAAAACTTATATACGATGAGCAAAATGGCTATCAATGAGTGTAAAAGACCTTAAGAATGTATCGCGCTAACCAGCAGAAAAGTAATGATATTCAAGCAGTATTTGGATCAAGCAGTATTTGGATAATTAGAAACTGCTTCCACTGCTAAATAAATAAATCAGGGTAAACGCATCTAAATTAGTCTTGACAAAACCCTTGATTAATGGACTAACGAAAGAATCAGGATTTATAGTTTGATTAATTTTTTAAGGGTGAAAGCGATGCCTGCGGCGGGCTACACCAACGCTTAAACTATTGTCAACAACTAAGCATTAATGCAATTATTCTAGGCTTTGTTGACACTGAGGAGTTCTTATTGACAAGATACGCTTACCCTGATAAATAAATTTATAATCTGTCATTAAGTGTCATGAGCAACCCTGAAATACCAGACAAACCAATGCAATTTCCTAGCTTTGGCAAAGCCAAGCGGCAACAGCACTGGCTGATGGGACTAATAGCAGCTGGATTGTTAGGAACTGCTACCACTGTTTTTCTGATAGTGCAAAGTAAGGCACCTAAAGCGGATCTGACTAACCAAACAGTAGTAGTGCAGTCGAAAGACATCACAGTTAAAATCAAAGCGAATGCCACTGTCCAGTCGTTAAAAAAGATCAATCTCGGTCCCAAAGAGCAAAGTCGAATTGAACAACTGTATGTGGACGAAGGTGTCAAAGTGAAGCAAGGGCAATTAATTGCCCGCATGGACAGCGAGCGAATTGAGCAACAGGTAAATCAATACAAGGCATCACTTGCTAAAGCTCAGGCTGACCTTGCCGAAAAGCGTGCTGGTAGTCGCCCTGAAGAAATAGGTGAGGCTAAAGCTAGAGTTGCAACAGCCCAAGCCAATGTAGGTCAGGCTCAGGCAAGATTGAATCGAGCTACAGAAGAACTCCAGCGTCACCAATTGTTAGCACAGCGGGGAGCTATTTCCCTAAATAGTTTGGGGGACTTTTCTAGTAAAGAGCGTGAGGCAAAGGCTGATTTGGAAGCAAAGTTAGCTGGGCTAAGAGAACAAAGACAGACTCTAGAAAAACTTCGTAATGGTACGCGTAAAGAGCAAATCGTTGCCTCTGAAGCTGACGTTGCCCAAGCAGAAGCACAGTTGCGCTCTTACCAAACCCAACTGAAAGATACTCTGATCCGCGCTCCTTTTGCTGGTACGATTACACGTAAATTTGCCCAAGAAGGTGATTTTGTCACCCCAACGACTTCTGCCTCCTCTAGCGATGGTGCGACATCTGCTTCCATTGCTGAACTTTCTAGCGGCTTGGAAGTAGAAGCAAAAATTCCGGAAGCGAGTATTGCCCGCATTCAAACAGGGCAGCAGGTAGAGATTCGCTCAGATGCTTATCCCAATAAAATCTTTCAGGGAAGCGTCCGTCTCGTGGCACCCAGAGCTATACAGGACAGCTCTAGCCAGGGAGGCGAATCGAGTGGAGGTGTTACCTCCTTTCGAGTCAAAGTAGCACTACAAACGGGTCAAGACTTACTCAAGGCGGGCATGAATGTAAAATTGAACTTTATCAGTAACAAGATCCACAATGCCTTAGTTGTTCCTTTAGCAGCAATTGTGACTCAAAAAGATGGTCAGACCGGGGTATGGATACCAAATGAAAATAACATTGCTCAATTGAGACCAGTTACTGCTGGTTCTGTTAGTGGTAATCAAATTCAGATTATCAAAGGCGTGAGTAAGGGGGAACGGATCTTGCTCAGTCCGCCAGAAAGTCAAGCTATCCCAGGTGTTGACACGATGCCATAGTCATTCACAACTGAATCATTTCAACATGAACATATTTGAAAGCGTCAAAATGGCAGTCACTACTCTGAGTGCTAATAAGCTCCGTAGCAGTCTGACGATGCTGGGGATCACAATTGGCAATGCTGCCGTGATTACCCTGATTGGCATTGGACAAGGCGCACAGAATTATACTTCCGAAAAGCTGGAGTCTTATGGGGCAAATAGTTTATTCGTTTACGCCAATGGCGAGGATGCTGAAGGCTCCACCAGTGAAACATCCGACCTAGTATTGTCAAATGCGGAGGCGATCGCTACTCAAGCACCTGCTGTCAAAGCGGTAGCTCCTGAGATCGGTTCTGAAATGTCAATCTCTTATCTCAACCGCAATACGAAAAGCAAGATTATAGGCACAACCCCAGAGTTTCTCTACGTCCGCAATATGACTGTTGCCAAAGGGCGGTTTTTTAATCAATCCGAACAGCAACAGAATGTGCAAGTAGTGACTTTGGGATCAGAACTAGCCCAGAAACTATTTGGCAGTGAAAACCCGCTTGGCAAAGAGATGCAAATCAACAATCTCAGCTTTGTGGTGATTGGAGTAATCAAAGCCAAAGGTTCCTTTGGTGGGCAAAATTCAGATGATACCGCCTATATACCAATCACTACAATGGCTGACCAGTTGACCGGACGGCGATCGCCCTACGGTATTCCCATTGATAGTATGCAGGTGTCTGCAAAAGATAAGCAGAGTATCCGTGCTGCGGCGTTTCAAATTACCAACGTTCTGACCCAATTGCGAGGTAAGCAAGATATCACTGTCGTCTCTGATAAATCTTTTAACGATTTGATCAACCAAGTCACTCAAGCATTGTCGTTGACACTGGCAGCGATCGCTAGCATTTCGCTGTTAGTAGGTGGCATTGGCATCATGAATATTATGCTAGTCTCAGTGACTGAGCGCACTCAGGAAATTGGCTTACGTAAGGCACTTGGGGCAACTCAGGAAGCGATTCTAACTCAGTTTTTGATTGAGGCAATTATTCTGTCATTAGCTGGCGGTTTGATTGGTGTTGGTGTAGGTATAAGTGGGACTATGATTGTGGGAGTTTTTACCCCTTTTAAACCGAGCGTACCAGTAGGGGCGATCACTATGGCACTCGGTGTTTCTGGTGGGATTGGTCTAATTTTTGGTGTTGTTCCAGCTCGTAGGGCTGGTCAACTCGACCCAATAGTTGCTCTAAGAAGTGCTTAATATCGTGTCCGGTTAAAGACTTATCATGATTGTCCGCTCCAGGGGCAAAAGGGAGAAGTTTTTGGGCTTTGTGCATAGATTCAGGAATCATAACTAATTAGCCGGACATGATATAGAATGTCAAATTCACTTTCTACTTCTGACCAAATAATTACTAATTGTAATTAAAAGGGTTGTGGAGAAATACAAGTCCGAGTACTATTACTTAGCAGCAATGGAAATCAGAAAATTATTGGAGCGGAGGTTTTTTTAATTATAATTTTTAAATTGGTATTTTTCGAGTAATTCTTTAACTTGAGCACACACCAAAGGATGTGGATCTTTTTGTAACTGGGGGAGGATTTGTAGGAGAATGCGATATGAAACCATATTTAAATATGCGATCGCAGCTTCTCTGACAAAGCCAGTAGGATGACGTAAACTCATTAATATCTCAGAACTGGTCAGTCGGATGCGTGTCACTTGAGCATAATGGAAACAGCAAGCTAGACACCAGTCAGAAAGAAAATTACCTAACGTCAGCAATCTGTGGAGGCGATCGCTAACTACCATGTTCTCATATTCTACGATTTTGGCTTCGACAAGATATTGTAATTTTTCTGCCTGTGGTCGATTATCTAAAATATTCAGCAATAAAGACTTTAAAGGCAAAGTTACAGTATGTTCTAGGATTTCTAAGCCCCGCGCTAAGTTTACCACTGAGGGCGATCGCAGATTGAAGGATGCTGCCTGCATTTTTTCTGGGGAGTAAAGCAGTTTCAGTAATAGTAGCAGCCGCTCTTTCACATCCAATTCTAATTCTAGAAGGGCACGTTGCAGTAATTCAGAGACAATCACAATCCTCTGATTGGATTGATGATTTTCTTTTTGACCTAGTGTTTGGAAGTCAATGTATGCAGCGTAAATTTCACCTAAAAACTTTAATTCTTGCTTAATTAAATTTTCCACCCGACTTTCATAAAACCGATCTACTAAACCTTTAATTCCTGGTTGTTTGTGTATTTTTAACCTGAGTTCGGGTTAAGCAGGTTGAGATAAAAGCCACTCCATCTGAAGGCTGGGTTTCTTAGGTTGATGGCAATAAGCGATTAATCCGCAT
>NZ_JBALDE010000223.1:0-30768 GCF_036917515.1 Nostoc sp.
CCGCAAGCAACTGGAGTACTTCCCTACCTTGCGAGCGGCAATGGAGTATGTTCTGAGTTTAGTGTCCTAACCAACCTGGCGGTTGCTATAAATCACCTCTTTTAAACTTATGCTGTGGTAAACCAGACTGATGAAAGATGCATCCTGGTTTTGGGAATACTAGATTTAGCACCAGACTTCACAGGAAGGAGTTGATGTCTAAAAGCGAATGGAAGAACAGATCGAAACATACAGTTCCCTTGCAATTACCCATAACATACCTAAAACCAGTGAAGCGTAATACAATTACCCATGAATTTGACTCTGGTTCACAAGCTGAAATAATACCTCCACAAGAAAGTGATGACCGTTTGTTGGAAGCGTCTAAGCTACTAGGGCAAGGAATTCAACAGCAGCAATCTGGCGAAATAATAGCGGCTATGAAGTCTTTACAGCAGTCCTTAGTGCTGTTTCAAGCAGTTGGCGATTTAGAAAAACAGGCACAGGTATTTTCTTTTTTAGGATTATTAACTTACAGCGCTGGAGACTACAAAGGTGCTATCTGTTACTCTCAACACTGTTTGTCTTTGCTTAATAACACCTCAGATTTAGCATTGCAAATGCAAGCTCTTTCCCATTTAGGTAATGCATACCGTCACCTGAATGACCATAAAAAGGCTATTAAGTATCTAGAAAAATGTTTGAAAATAACACAACAACTGCAAGACAAACGTAGTCAAGTAGCAGCACTGAATAATTTGGGATTGGTGTATAAAGCTTTAGGAAATTTTACACAAGCCATTGAGTATCAGCAGCAAAGCCTAGAGATTGTGCAGGAACTCAAAGATAATTGGGGCGAGGAACAGGTACTCAAGAATTTGGGTAATGCTTGGTATGCTTTGAACAATTACCCAAAAGCGATCGCTTATTATGAGCAATGTGTAGTACTATCACGCTCCTTAAAAAATGTTCGCAGTGCTTCTCAAGTGCTAAAGAATCTGGGCAATGCTTGTTATGCTTTAGGTGATTATACCAAAGCAATTAAGTATTATGAAGATCGGTTGCAATTAGCCAAAGAAATTCAAGACAAGCGTAGTGAGGAACAGTCTTTAAGTAGTTTAGGAGTTGCTTGTGAGGCTTTGGGTGATTATAATAAAGCAATTTCATATTATGAAGAACGTTTGCTGTTAGCTAGGAATATCAAAGATCGTCGTAGTGAAGAACAAGCTCTTGCCAGTCTGAAAGTCGCTTGCTACGCCCTAGGTGATTATGCCAAAGCTATGCAATATCAGCAGGGAACATCTTCAAATAGTTAAAAAGTAAGATTGGAAAACAATTGAAAATTACTTGCACAGATCAATTCCGTTGATTGTCTTTTGTTGTTGAAGATATACGAGAGCTTCTAATATATCTACTTAAGGAAATTCTGTGTAAAAATTACTCACACTCCAGAAGGGTTCGGGTGTTTCCAAGACTATTGTGCGATCGCCCCACTGTTCTAACCAGGGTAACAATTTCTGTGGTACTAATGGAGTACATAGCCAAATTGCTGCTGGAGAAAGCGCTCTCATGGCAGTTGCTGCTACCGCTACTGTCATACCTGTAGCAATACCATCATCAACTAAGATCAGCGTAGCATCCTCTGCATTCAACTGCGGACAAGCAGGAATTAGTTGAGTCTCAAGATACTTAGCTTGGTTCATCGCTTTATTTAGAGCCACTTCTCGCCACCGCATATCATGTTTAGGGCGAAATATCTTTTGATCGGTCCAAAGAACATTTCCAGAAGTAGTCACTGCACCAATTGCTAACTCTGGGTTTCCTGGATGGCTAATCTTTTTTGCCACAACAATTGTCAACGGACAATCCAAAAGACGTGCTATTGGTGCTGCTACTGGTACACCTCCTCTTGGCAAAGCATAAACAATTGATACAGGCTTTACCCCAGAATCAATACTTTGCTGAGTCAAAATATCATGAATAACTCGCGCCAATAACTCACCTGCATGGGTACGATTGGCGAAAAGTAGGGTATATGACATGGTTTCCCCCAGCATCTTAAGACGGCACTGCTTTATATCATCACTGAATTTTGTCTCAAATTAGCTGATACAATAAGATTTGTATAAATAATTAAGTATTCAGCAAAAGTTAAATGTTCTGATAAATATCTAGCCAAAAAGCTATTTAACTCAGATATAACAGCTGGCGCTGATGCTAAAATCCCGATTTTCATGAGCAGCGAAACTCAACTCAGCCTCTTCGACGACTCAACTTTTAATCAACGAGAACTGATTCCTACAGACGTGAAAATTCCGATCGCTCCCGGAACTTATTCTGACATAACGGAGTTGACACAAGATTGCGATCGCTGTCACCGTTGTGCGTTGGGAGACACTCGTACTCACGCTGTTGTCGGACGTGGCAATCTCAAAGCACCAATTATGGTTGTGGGAGAAGCTCCGGGTCAAAATGAAGACGAAACGGGTTTACCATTTGTAGGTAGATCGGGACAATTGTTAGAGAAAATTTTGGCATCGGTGAATCTGACTATTGAGCATGATGTATATATCGCCAATATCAATAAATGTCGCCCACCAAATAATAGAGTTCCCACTCCTGTAGAAGTGGCGGCTTGTCTACCCTACCTACTAGAACAAATTCGTTTAGTTGATCCCAAAATAATTCTGTTAACGGGTGCAACTGCTGTCAAAGGTATCACTGGCGATAAGCGGGGAATTACGAAAATTCGCGGACAGTGGCTAGAGTGGGAAGGGCGTTTATGTATGCCAATTTTTCATCCTTCCTACTTACTGCGTAACCCTTCTAAGGAAAGAGGTGGGCCGAAATGGTTGATGTGGCAGGATATCCAGGCAGTGCGTGCCAAGTTAAACGAAATCCAAAATCACAGTTAATGCTTAATTCCCTCTTTTTTAGGGTTATCATTACCAACATCTTTTCAATTACTCATTTCGTTGGGATTCTGGTTAGGAATAAATTCTAAAGTTAACAGCTAAAGTTTTCTTAATAAAACTAAATGCAAGATTTTAAGCAATGTAGATGACTAGACTTTGTGAAAAAGAAAATATTAGTCTAAACTAATTGCTACCGCCCCCCTTCAAGAAAAAGAGGGGCAGTAGTGCTGGTGAGGTACTGTGTTTGTGGGTAATTAAGTGTAGACTTTATATTACCTTTTACCTTTTAGACGGGAAATTTCAAGTCTCTATTCGTCGTCGAAATCATCTTCGTCGTCTTCTTCATCTTCCTCGTAATCATCGTCGTCTGCTACTTCATCAGCAATTAGTTCATCTTCCTCATCTAGAATTGACCTTTCTGCACGTCTGCTACCAAAGCCAGATTCCCCAAGAGTAGGAGAATCTAAATTATAGGCGCGAGCTGTGCGATCGTCTAAAACCATATCTAGGGGATCATCAACTTCATCTAACACACTACTGGTAATTTCAGCAGCATAGTCATCGATCGCTCCTGGTTCTTCATAGGTATTGTATCCAGTACCAGCCGGAATCAATCGCCCGATAATTACGTTTTCCTTCAATCCGCGCAGCCAGTCAGATTTGCCTTCGATAGCGGCTTCGGTGAGTACCCGTGTTGTCTCTTGGAAGGAAGCGGCGGAAATAAAGCTGTCGGTGTTCAACGATGCTTTGGTGATCCCCAACAATACTGGGGTGTACTGTGCCCTAGCACCGCCTGTAATTGCCATAGCTTCGTTCACCTGCTCAACTTGGCGCAGTTCCACCAATTCGCCAGGAAGCATTGTGGTGTCACCACCATCATCAATCCTGACTTTGTTGGTCATCTGGCGAACAATCACTTCAATGTGCTTATCGGAAATATCAATCCCTTGAGATTGGTACACCATTTGCACTTCATTCACCAAGAAAGTCTGTACCTTTTGCAAGGCAAGGCTAGCACAAGCATAGATTCCGTCTTCAGAACCCAAGCTAAAGAAGATTTCCAAAATTTCGTGGGGATTGGATGGGCCATCGGTCAACGGTTGTCCCGCTAATACTGTTGATCCATCTGGCACAATCAAATTTTGTCCTGGCCCCAGAGGATAATCTGTCACCACGCCATTTGATTCTACGACTTTGATGGCGATCGCTTCATCACCATCGCCGTAAACTACCTTAACTTCTCCTCCCCGCCGACATAAGATGCACGCTTCTTTCGGTTTACGAGCTTCTAGCAGTTCCTCAATCCGGGGCAAACCTTGAATGATATCTCCAGTTTTAGCGCGTTCAAATACTAACAACACCAAGTTATCACCCCGTTGTACTAAATCGCCGTCTTCTATCTGCAATACAGCACCAGGGCTGACTCGATAAGGGCGACCGATGCGGGTAGTAACAGTATAATTTTTAGTACTCAAAGCTGATTCTCCACCAGATACAGCAGCGGCACTTTTGATATCCACTACTTGCCCTGATTCTTGGGCAAAAACTCCAGGAGCAATTTCTGTACCTTCTACTAGCAAGTCACCCACTTTTACCTTGGGCTGAGTACTAGTATTTACGATCAACCTATCAACGTCACGCAACACCAAACAACGACGCACGTTTTCGGCTCCTTTTTGAACGCCCCGCACTTCCCCTCCTTCTTTACATAAGATTTGGGTACGTGCGACTACAGAACCGGGAGCGATAGTTAGCCCATCATCTACCTCAAGTGTCGTCTGGGTGCTACCTTGGGTGGCATCGGCGGTAATGTCTCGACGAATTACTAAAGATTCCAAAATTACCAGTTGCAAACGTTGAACTTCTGGGTCTTCAGTATCTTCTACCAACTCAATATCTGCTGCTAAGGGTGAAGCATTGTGGTCTTGTTCCCCTTCTTGCTCAATTTCCAGCACTAGCTGGGTTCGCAGCAGTTCCACACCTTCAACAGATTTGACGCGTTCTGAATCTTTGTAAGGTAGTCGTTGCACAGCCCGCAACTGAATCGAGCGCCCAGTTTGTTGACTTACTGATGTCGTTGATGGCACATCTGGATTATCCGGTACGGCAAACTCAACTACTGGACGACTCAACAGGGCAGGTCCTTCTGGTGTCTCTACATACTGGATATAACGCAATTCCGTCGCGACATTGCCTTGGAATTCTTCACCTGGTTGGATAAAGGTGTTATCTCGCCCGATAACTGATTCTGGATCGTCCACCATTAGCAGTTCCCCTGGCTTCACCACCACTTCCCGCAGGATGTCGTTTTTCTGGGTCACTTCTACCACACCACTGTTTTGGCAGAAAATATCCTTCACTACTTCGGTGCCAGCTTCGACAAACTGACCGTCTTCCACCAACAGTAAGGAGATATCTTTATTAACTTCGTGGCTTTCTTCGGGAATCCACAACAGTGTACCGCCCTGCACGACTTCATAACCCAACTTGGCTTTGCCCTTTTTCTGGACTTCGACACCTGCAAATTTCAGAAATCCACCAGTGGTTGTGCGATAGCGGTCATCAATTAACTCAGCTACCACTTGACCATTTTGTACTTTTGTACCTGGTGTAGCCCGGAGGTTAAATACCTGGTTATTGCCAGTAGAAACTAAATAGTTATTGCGACCTTGAGAACTTTGGACTGTCACCGTTGCCTGGTCTAAGACCACAGAAGCAGTGATAATCTCAATTTCCCTGGTACTCTTACCTGGGGTAGCTTCGGGTAAGCGCACCACACCACCGTGCAAACTAGTTAATTTGGTTTCTGCTAAAACTCCATTAGAAGCGATCGCATCACCATTTTTTACCACTAATTCTGCACCAGGCGGCAAGTTGTAAACTTCCCCAGACAAAATCCAAATCAAACCACCCCGTGCGGCTGTAGTTGTAGTATTACCCTGACGGTCAGTTTTTTGTTCTGGAACAACTTCGGCAAATTGCACTTCTCCTGCCAAGTCAGAAGCAACATCTTTAACGGCTTTTTCTGTATTAGTCCGAGTTGTGCGTCCACCCAGGGCAACTTCTGCCAACAACTGACCTTGTTTTACCTGATTTCCATCAAATACATATAGTGTTGAACCTTGAGTCAAATGAACTTCCTGGTTTTCTGGGGTGACATCATCTACTTTTTTTGGCTCCAAAAGCAGGATGCCATTAGCTTCAACATAGAGGGCATCTTCCCCGTGACGGGTACGATACGTTCTGGTCTTCAGTTTACGGGGAAGCTTAACAGTTCCATCGATTTTAGAACGAACTTGTTGCGCTACTTCCCCGGTAAACACACCACCTGTGTGGAATGTCCGCATGGTTAACTGAGTACCAGGTTCACCGATACTTTGGGCGGCAATAATCCCCACAGCTTCGCCCAAATCTACCATCTTGGCATGGGCCAAACTCCAGCCATAGCAGTGTTGACAGACAGAACGTGCAGCTTCACAAGTTAGTGGCGATCGCACCACAACTTCTCCCACCCCAGATTTTTCAATTTTCTTCGCCAAATCCTCAGAAATTGGGGTATTGCGTGTTGCTATCACTTCTTTTGTCAACGGATGCACCACATCTTCACCAATTACCCGTCCCATCAAGCGGGTTGCTAGAGGAATTAAGGTTTTGGCCCCTTCTGTCATTGGTTGAATGCTAAGACCCCTAGTGGTGCCACAGTCAAATTCCCGAATAATTACATCCTGGGATACATCCACCAAACGGCGGGTGAGATAACCAGAGTCAGCCGTTCGCAACGCAGTATCTACCAATCCTTTTCTGGCACCGTAAGACGAAATAATGTATTCCGTTACAGTTAGTCCTTCACGAAAGTTGGTTTTGATGGGCAAGTCGATAATTTCCCCTTGAGGATCTGCCATCAGTCCCCGCATTCCTACCAATTGCCGCACTTGAGAGATGTTACCCCGTGCCCCAGAGAATGCCATCATATATACGGAGTTTAGGGGATTAGTCTTCTTGAAGTGAACGACTACTTCATCTTTCAAAGCTTCACTAGTACCGTTCCAGGTATCAATTACCTTTTGGAAGCGTTCTACTTCCGTGATTTCTCCCCGTTGGTAACGGGTTTCAGTGGCGCGAATTTCTTCTTCGGCTGCTTCTAAGAGCAATCGTTTAGTTGGAGGCACCATCAAGTCATCTACACTGATAGAAACCCCTGCTTTAGTAGCATAGCGAAATCCCAAATCTTTCAATTTGTCAGCCATTACTGCGGTTCGCGCCGTACCATAATACGTAAAGGCCCAAGAAATTAATTTTTGCAGTTGACTTTTGTTAACTACGCGATTGCGAAAAATCATTTTTTCAATCATTAGTCATTAGTCCTGAGTCATTAGTCCTGAGTCATTGGGCATTGGGCATTGGGCATTGGGCATTGGTAATTTTCCTATGGGCTATGCCCCATGCCCTATTCCCCTAACT
This sequence comes from Nostoc sp., assembly GCF_036917515.1. Taxonomy (GTDB): domain Bacteria; phylum Cyanobacteriota; class Cyanobacteriia; order Cyanobacteriales; family Nostocaceae; genus Nostoc. The sequence goes on from NZ_JBALDE010000223.1 coordinate 7,356, forward strand.
TGCAAGTGCTTCCTGAATAGCATTATTGTAAATAACACGGCCAGGAGTTGTGTAAATATACTGAGAAACTACATTGCCCTTAGGGTCTTGTCTGACTCGGCGGAACTTATAGAGTAATGTCCGGCTACCATCGTCGTTTTCCGTCACTTCCAGGGGTTCTGTATCCGGTTGGTCTGATTCTATTTCACCGTCAAACCGCACGTAAATATAGGCATGCAAGTCAATTTGCTCTTGCTGAAAAGCCATAATTACGTCATCTAGTGAAGAAAAGTACCTTCCTGCGCCTTTTGTCGCACCGGGATTTTCTGCTGTTAAGTAATACGCTCCCAATACCATATCTTGGCTGGGTGTGATGATGGGTTTACCTGTGGCTGGTGACAAAATATTGTTAGAAGCCAACATCAACAACCGCGCTTCAGCCTGACTTTCTAATGACAGCGGGACGTGTACCGCCATTTGGTCGCCGTCAAAGTCGGCGTTAAACGCTGGACACACAAGAGGATGCAGTTGAATCGCTCTACCTTCTACTAAAATTGGTTCAAAAGACTGAATACCCAAGCGGTGCAACGTTGGTGCCCGATTTAGCATTACAGGGTGTCCTTCAATTACCTCTTCCAGTACATCCCAAACACTGGGATCATTGCGAGATATCAGCTTTTTCGCAGCTTTGATGTTATTTACCATACCGCTACGAATTAGGCGGTTAATCACAAATGGCTGAAATAACTCAATTGCCATTTCTCTAGGCAAACCGCACTGGTGAATTTTCAGCTTTGGTCCGACAACAATTACCGAACGTCCAGAGTAGTCAACCCGTTTACCTAACAAGTTTTGTCGGAAACGTCCTTGCTTACCCTCAATAATGTCGGACAAAGATTTCAGGGGTCGATTATTTGCCCCTACCACAGTGCGTCCCCGGCGACCATTGTCAATCAAAGCATCCACTGCTTCTTGCAGCATCCGCTTTTCGTTCCGCACAATAATCTCTGGTGCCAAAATTTCTTGCAAGCGTGCCAAACGATTGTTGCGGTTAATTACCCGTCGATACAAATCATTTAAATCGCTGGTGGCAAACCGCCCACCATCTAGCTGCACCATTGGACGCAAATCGGGGGGAATCACAGGAATAACTGCCATTACCATCCACTCTGGTTTGGAACCAGTAGCGATGAAGTTGTCAATCACCCGCAGTCGCTTAATTAGCTTGGCTCTCTTTTGTCCCTTGGCGTTGCCAATTTCTTCCCGTAGGCTTTCCGCTTCTTGCTCTAAATTAATATCGGCAAGCAAACGCAAAAGTGCTTCAGCACCAATACCTACTTCTACGCCTTGCAGCACAGAATCTTCGCTATAAATTTGGTCTTCTATTTCCAACCACTGGTCTTCACTCAGTAGTTGTTTGTAGGTTAAGGTTTCGGCATTACCTGGACTCAGCACAACATAAGAGTTGAAATAAACTATTTGCTCAACATCCCGCAAGGGCATATCTAACAGAATAGAAATATAGCTAGGAATGCCTTTGAGATACCAGACGTGAGCTACTGGTGCTGCGAGTTTAATGTAGCCCATGCGGTGGCGACGCACCCGTGACTCGGTGACTTCTACTCCACAGCGTTCACAGACAATACCTCTATGACGGACTCTTTTATACTTGCCACAATGGCATTCCCAATCTTTTGCAGGACCAAAGATCCGCTCACAAAATAAGCCATCCATCTCTGGCTTGAGAGTTCGGTAGTTAATCGTCTCTGGCTTGGTAACTTCACCGACTACCTGACCATTGGGCAATGTTCTCTCGCCCCACTGACGAATACGTTCAGGGGAAGCCAAGCCGATTTTTACGTAGTCAAACTGATTAGTTTGGGCAGGTCTCATACTTAAGTGCTGAGTTTCGAGTTATAAGTTTGAGTATATTTAGTTTTAAGGTTTGAATTAAGAGATATCCAAATGCTAAATGCCAATTACTGAGTTTTTGAATACTCAGCACTCAGCACTCAGCACTCCTTATTCGTCATCTTCCAGCGATTCGCGAGAAAGAGATTCGTATGTAGGTCGAGGAGGTGTGCGACGGGCTGATTGATCTGCCATCAAATCGACTTCCACATCTAGGGAACTGCCGTCTGCTTGGGTTTCTACCTTATGTACGGCAATGTCTAACCCCAATGATTGCAACTCGCGCATTAGCACCTTAAAGGATTCTGGAGTTCCAGGCCGAGGAATTGCCTTACCTTTAACGATCGCATTTAACGCTTCATTACGTCCTTGCATATCGTCAGATTTAACTGTGAGCAATTCCTGTAAGGTGTAAGCTGCACCAAAGGCTTCCAATGCCCATACTTCCATTTCCCCAAACCGCTGACCACCTTGTTGGGCTTTACCACCCAAGGGTTGCTGAGTCACCAGTGAGTACGGCCCTGTGGAACGGGCATGAATCTTATCGTCTACCAAATGTACCAGCTTCAGCATGTAAGCCACACCGATAGTAATTGGTCGGTCAAAGGGTTCGCCTGTACGACCATCAAACACCATGATTTTGCCAGGGTCATCCGGGTTATATACCCAGTCTTTGCCTGTTTCGTCTCGTGCCTCTTGCAATTTACCATGCACGATTCGGCGGGATGACTCTTCACCGTACATTTCGTCAAAGGGAGTAATCTTAAATCGTACTCCCAAGGTCTGACCAGCCCAACCCAAGAGGCACTCAAATACTTGTCCGACGTTCATCCGACTGGGTACGCCTAAGGGGTTGAGTACAATGTCCACTGGTGAACCATCAGGCAAATAAGGCATATCTTCCGCCGGCAATATCCGAGAAATGATCCCTTTGTTACCGTGACGTCCTGCCATTTTGTCACCAACTTGGATTTTGCGTTTTTGGGCGACATATACCCGAACTACCATATTGGCTCCTGGTGGCAGTTCATCGCCTTGTTCGCGAGTAAACAATCGCACATCAACTACGCGACCTTTTTCACCATTTGGCACTCGCAGCGAATTGTCCCGCACATCCCGTGCTTTTTCACCAAAAATCGCCCGTAACAGTTTTTCTTCTGGCGGTTGGTCAGATTCACCTTTTGGTGTGACTTTTCCTACCAAGATATCACCAGCTTCTACCCACGCCCCAATACGAATAATTCCCTGTTCATCCAACTGACGCAAGGCATCTTCCCCGACGTTGGGAATTTCTCTAGTGATTTCTTCTGGCCCCAGTTTTGTCTGTCTAGCTTCAATTTCATATTTTTCAATGTGAATTGAGGTGTAGATATCATCCTGCACCAGTCTTTCAGAGATTAAAATTGCATCTTCGTAGTTGTAGCCTTCCCAAGGCATATAGGCAACGACGATATTTTGTCCTAGCGCCAATTCACCGCCTTCGGTGGAGGAGCCATCAGCCAATACCTGACCAGCAACAACCCGCTCACCAATGCGGACGAGAGGTTTCTGATTTAAACAGGTGTCTTGGTTGGAACGTTGGTACTTAGAAAGGATGTATTTAATTTCGGGGGTGTTAGGTTTAGGACGGACGCGAATTTCTGTAGCATCTACATAAGTGACATCGCCATCGGTACGCGATACAATCACCATCCCAGAGTCTCTTGCTCCTTGCGCTTCCAAACCAGTACCCACCAAAGGACGCTCTGGTTTGAGCAGAGGGACTGCTTGCCGTTGCATGTTCGATCCCATCAGCGCTCGGTTAGCGTCATCATGCTCCAAGAAAGGAATCATACTAGTAGCTACCGATACAATCTGTACAGGAGATACTGCTACATAATCCACCTGTTCTGGTGTTGTGGTAGAAAATTCTTGGCGATATCGGACTGGCACTTGCGGCCCAATAATGTGCCCAGTTTCATCTACAGGAATATCTCCAGGGGCAACCCGTAGGTCGTCTTCTTCATCGGCTGTCATGTAAGCTGGAGGTAGATCAAATCTAACTCGCCCATTTTCTACAGGTCTAAATGGTGTTTCTAAGAAGCCATACAGGTTTACCCGTGCATGGGTTGCTAAGGAGCCAATCAATCCGGCGTTGGGACCTTCTGGTGTCTCAATAGGGCAAATACGTCCATAGTGACTAGGATGAATATCCCGCACAGCAAATCCAGCGCGTTCGCGGGTTAAACCACCAGGACCAAGGGCACTCAGACGGCGTTTGTGGGTCAGTTCCGCCAGAGGATTGGTTTGATCCATGAACTGACTTAACTGGCTGGAACCAAAAAATTCTTTAATTGCTGCTACCAGTGGTTTGGGGTTTACCAAGGAAGCAGGAGTCAGCACTTCGGCATCAGATACGGTCATCCGTTCCCGAATAATTCTCTCTAAGCGGTTTAAACCTACCCTTACTTGGTTTTGTAGCAATTCCCCAACACTTCTGACTCGACGGTTACCTAAGTGGTCAATATCATCGATGTTACCAATATCGTATTCTAAGTTTATCAGGTAATCTATAGCCGCCAAAATATCGCCAGGAGTCAGCACACGCATGGTGTCTGGGACAGAAAGGCGCAATTTTTTGTTCAGTTTGTATCGTCCGACGCGACCAAGGTCATAACGTTTCGGGTCAAAGAAACGGGAGTCTAAAAGTTGTTGTCCGCCTAAGACTGTAGGTGGTTCACCAGGACGGAGTTTGCGATATAACTCCATTAGGGCTTCTTCTTCAGAAAATTGCCCTTCTTTTTCAATGGTTTTTTGGAAATATTCTGGATGGCGTAAGGCGTCAAATATTTCGTTGTCTGATAAACCTAAAGCTTTTAGGAGTACCTGCGCTGAGAGTTTGCGGGTTTTGTCGATACGTACCCACACCAAATCATTACGGTCTGTTTCAAATTTTAGCCACGCTCCTCGGTTGGGAATTAAGCTAGCTGAATAAGTTCGTCGACCGTTTTTGTCTATTTCTGATTTGTAATAGACACCTGGTGATCGCACTATTTGGTTGACGATTACCCGCTCGGCCCCGTTAATAATAAACGTGCCGCGATCAGTCATCAAAGGCAAATCCCCAATGAATACCTCTTGCTCTTTGATTTCGCCGGTTTCTTTATTAATTAGACGTGTGGGAACATACATTTGGACAGCATAGGTACTATCCCGCCGCTTGGCTTCTTCAACGCTGTATTTTGGCTCCTTAAGTTTGTAGTTTTGACCCAAAAAGTGCAGTTCTAATTTACCCGTATAATCTGTAATAGGACTAAAGGAGTTAAGTTCTTCTATCAGCCCTTCTTCTAAAAACCAGCGAAAGCTTGACCGCTGGATTTCAATCAAGTCGGGCAACAGAAAGGCGGGTTCCATATATGTTTCTTTAGTCATGCCTCTTCCTTTGTCAACCTAGTACAATTTTCCCTTGGACACTGCTGTTTGACGCTTCCCATTGCTAGCCAGTGCCCTTAGCTGTTTGGGAACTTTTTCTTACATACTTGTGATTTACAGGTGTAGACCACAGCGATTAAATCTGGCTGGAATGAGCAATTTTGACAAGGGAGCAATCACGCCTAATAGGGACTAAGTAATGGGTACTGGGTATTATGCAAACAGGGAAGAAAAAGTTGGTGAAAGTCTTTTGCTTCTGCATTCCATGCCCAATAACGCTAGTTGTTTTTCCTGTCGAAGAAGCTACGCATAGCTTGCTTACCAGCAGGGGTACAAGTCGGAAAAGCCGACGGCAGTTGCTCCACTTGGGGAGACCCCAAGACCGCACTGCCTCCCCAACGCACTGGCTCTCCAAAGCCCATTTTAAAAAGAATATCCAGTTAAAATATTCCTGAATTTGATTTACTTTCTTCACTTCCCCTCCAAAAAGCGCGTTAATTAGCCTGACGCAGCTCTACACAGTGTGTTTTAAATCCACCCCGCTGTTTATACTCGTCAGTGATATCTTAGATATCCTAAGACTGAGGGAACGATCCGCACCTTGTCGATTTTGAATCAGAATCACTTCATTTTGCTGGATTGTACTCACAAGGCAATTTTTGTTTAACGATTTTGAATAGGTTCAATACACACCAAGCCGATGTTGTGCAAAAGTCTAGCTTAATTTAGGTTGGCACAGTTAGTCATGTGTGGACAGCATCCGCTTGTAGAGATTTTGAGGATGGCCAAGCCATAACAGCATGGAAAATTAAGATGAGAAGTTTTAGGCTCCTTCCTTTATTATTATGGCGCAAGCAAAATGTTTTTGAGGGAATAATATTAGCATATTTTTGTCCCCCTATAGTTTTATTTTTTTTACCCAACTTAACAAAAGATATTATGACACACTTGATATTGACAGACCGAATAATTCACAGGCATTTTGAGTGGTTTGATGGGCGATTGCCTCTACCGTTTCTTGACGCAGTTTAGCTACTTGCTCAGCTACATAAAGTACGTAGGCAGGTTCGTTGCGCCTCTCGCCCCGTTTCGGAACTGGAGCGAGAAATGGGCAGTCTGTTTCAATCAGTAGGCGATCATTACTTACCATTGCAGCTGAGGATTGGATTGCTTTAGCATTTTTGAACGTTACCATACCGCTAAAGCTTATATAGAAGCCTAAATCGAGAAACCATTGAGTTTCTTCAGGTGTTCCTCCCCAGCAATGCATCACACCCCGTACTCTTTCTTTTTTGAGTTGCCGCCATTTTTGCAACACTTCTCTAGTTGCCACAGCAGCATCACGGCAGTGAATAATCACTGGTAAGTTTAGTTCAGATGCGATCGCCAACTGGGACTCGAACACCATATACTGTTGTTCATAGTTATCAGCTTTGTAAAAATCCAGTCCCATTTCCCCAATTGCTACCACATTTGAGTCAGAACTCGCTAAAGTTTTGATTTTCTCGGCTGTCTCGCTATTCCATTTATCAGCATCTAAAGGATGTAATCCTACAGCAAAACTAATTTCGGGAAACTTTTGGGCTATGGATTGAATACTGGAAAACTCTTCCGGGTGAACACAGGAATGCACTAAATGCACTATGCCTGCTTCTTGCCACCGTGATCGCACTGTAGCTAAATCCGGTTGGAAACTATCAAAGTTAAGATGTACATGAGTGTCTATCAATTGCATCTTTTGTCCTTTGTCGTTTGTTTTGTTACCAATAGACCTTTTGCAAAAAAGTTTTGTAGTATGATTGGAGGTTGATTAAATCCAAGAGAAATTTAGGCTTTTTGAAGTTCGTAATTATAAATTCCAGCAATTAAATGGCAGCACTCTTCCATTACGTTTCTTACAATTACGGTAACGCTAACTCAAAATCCGAAAAACTTTTAACCGCCGATTAACATGTTCAATCACGACTCGACGACTCGCTAAAGTGCGGTTAGATTGCTTTTGCTATGCAGGTTAACTTACCTCCTCTAGGTTTTTTCTGAGGCAACTGACTATTCGTATGTACCTTAAAAATCCCTTGGTAGCCACTGTCTTCTAAGCTTTCTGTTTGAGGATGAAAGTGAACCTTGCTGTCTACAAATAGCTTGTAGTCATGTTTGCGACCAGAACCGTTTACAATGCAACGAATTTCAAGGGTTGTTAGGTCAATTATTAATTGAGATTTGAGAGTATGTCGTTTTTGTTTACCACTATAAAAACGTTTTTGTCCGTGTAATGGACGTTTAATTTGACTTTTTGTTACATCCATCACAGCTGTTTTCGGTTTCTGTGATCAGAGCAACAAGGACTTTTTTTCCTCCTAAACGAAACTTTACACAACTAACTAATGAGCTTTCAACCCAAGGGACTATGCGGCAAACAGTTAATTTGGATACCTACCAATCACCAGCTATATGGAAATAAGTTCGATATTCTTTCCAATACTGTAGACAGACTAAAGCTTGATCTTCCAAGCCTAGCCTATTCGGATAACCTCGTGTTTGTTTGAACTAGCTGTATCTTGCAATACCTTAACTATTTCATCAAATGTCTGTCGTTGCACCCCAACCAAACGTTTGAACTGCCGATTCGATAACTTTTTTGTTTACTCGTATCGCATAAGTAGATTGATTCAAGCGACAAAACTCAATCTTATACCATAAAATATTTTTGCAAAAGGTCTAATGACTAATGACTACTCAGCTATTTGTGTGAGGGGTTTTAATCTGTGAGCCAATCTTGACTTTTTCCTTGCCCCATTGTTTGGGTGAAGAACACCTCGTTTGATCGCCTTATCAATTTTGCCGTAAGCCTCGGATAACCGAGCCTGCGCTTCTTGTTTTAATTCTGGGGTAGGATTAGCTGTATAAGCAGCTACAGCATTTAGGTATTTCTTCATCAGCGTCTTGACTGCTGATTTATAAGATTTATTACGCAGTCGATTACGTTCTGCGATTTGGGCACGCTTAAGAGCAGACTTTGTATTCGCCACAGTCAATTCCAAAAATACGATTAATAATTCTGTACACACTACTAGACTTACTAATATAGCATCCAAATTGCCAATGTTATAATTTCCCAAAAAAATTATGGGATTAGGTATTGGGTCATGAATGAAGATCAATCAAATGAAGATCAATCAATATTAGTATTAGTTCCATAGTCTCTACTTGGCAATTCAGTATTTCGTCAATTGAGAAAATGCGTTAAAATAAAATACATCTAAATAACTGTCACCCTAACTCATCACAACCTGATTAAGCAATGTGATTGTCAATAAATATAATTTGTCCGTAAACCAGATGTATTATTTAGAGACAAGAACTGTAAAGAGCGAAATTTCAGGAATTCTCTAAGTATAGAACCGATATATCGTGCCTGTACACACATTAACTAGTAAAAGTTAGGGAAATAAGTAAAAATTATACTCAGACCCTAACCCCTGTAAATTCAGGGGATTGGATGTGTAAACGTACCATCTGTAACCCACAAGGATTGAGGGAAAGGGTGTAAGGGGAGTGGGAAATGGCACACCTGCTTCCTGCCGCTAGCCAGTCAAGGCTTGTTGGATTGAGCAATTGAGTCGCCTTCTCAAACAAACTATACGCTGGTAGCCTTGAGAGTATCAAAAAAATCCAGGTTAAGCTAGAAAAGAGAATTAGAGTCAGCTTGCACACCCCAGTGGGTCAAGAGCAATACTAAATCTCAGGTGGCAATATTATAATTTTGGCATTGTCCTTACTCCATGCTGCGAATTATTACTCAGCAGGCAGACGTTCGAGCAGAACTACAACGGATCTGCGATCGCACCCATGACGAACAGGTACTTCACAAAGAAGCAACGGTGCGGGAAATTTTGCAAGCAGTGAAGCGCCAAGGCGACAAAGCTGTATTGCATTACACAGCCGAATTTGACAAACAAACCCTGAAAGCAGAAGAACTCCGAGTTACAGGCTTGGAACTGGATGCAGCCTATCAACAGGTATCAAAGGAGTTGTTGGGCGCAGTTCGGCTAGCTTGCCGCCAAATTGAAGCGTTTCATCGTCAGCGAGTACCAAAAAGCTGGGTACACTTTGGTGACGATGAAGTACTACTGGGTAAACGCTACACCCCCGTAGACCGAGCCGGGTTGTATGTGCCTGGTGGCCGTGCCGCCTATCCCAGTACAGTGCTAATGAATGCAATTCCGGCAAAGGTAGCTGCTGTACCCCATGTGCTGATGGTAACACCACCAGGGTCAGGGGGTGCTATTAACCCAGCAGTCTTGGTAGCTGCCCAAGAAGCAGGGGTGCAAGAAATTTATCGCATTGGAGGCGCACAAGCGATCGCCGCTTTAGCTTATGGTACAGAAACGATTCCGAAAGTGAATGTGATTACTGGGCCTGGTAACATTTATGTCACCCTAGCGAAAAAACTTGTCTATGGCACCGTCGGCATTGATTCTTTGGCAGGTCCCAGCGAAGTGCTGGTGATTGCCGATGAAACCGCAAATCCAGTACATGTAGCTGCTGACTTGCTGGCCCAAGCCGAACACGATCCAATGGCGGCAGCGATTTTGCTGACCACAGATGCTGCTTTGGCGAAAAACGTACAATTAGCTTTGGAAAGACAGCTAGTAGATCATCCACGGCGAATAGACACAGAAAAAGCGATCGCTCACTACGGCTTGATTATCGTTGTAGAATCGCTCCAAGCAGCAGCAGAATTCTCAAATGAATTTGCCCCTGAACACCTGGAATTAGAAGTCAAAGACCCTTGGGCACTTTTACCACAGATTCGCCACGCTGGGGCAATCTTTTTGGGTTACTCAACACCAGAAGCTGTAGGAGACTATTTAGCAGGTCCTAACCATACCTTGCCAACTTCTGGTGCTGCCCGCTATGCTTCGGCATTAGGGGTTGAAACTTTCCTCAAACACTCCAGTATTATTCAATACTCCCAAACCGCACTGCAAAATGTGGCTAGTGCCATTGATGTGCTAGCAACAGCAGAAGGTTTACCTTCCCATGCTGATTCAGTCCGACGCCGAATTCAGCAAGAATAGTGATTTGGAATGCTTAATTTTTTCTGATAACTCAAAGTTTGGATAGCGATACTTATGGTAAGCTACGCTAAAGCACGCCATTTGCTATCCTACCTTAAGTCACCTTTTAAGCGTCCACAAGTCGGGCATTGCGGACAGTAGTTTCTGGGAGAGGGTTTTCCTCTCTCAAAAACTTGTGAAAAGATTCTCCAGAAAAGTTGCTACAACCCGTTCGTATGAAAGTGGCGTAAAACTAGCTTACCTATGGCGTAGCCTTAAATATATAAACTAAGTTGTCAGATAAAAAATTATTTTAGTGTCACTGCCGACTAATTTTGCTAGATACTTATGTATGTAAGGGGTCTACTCTTTAGGAGACGAGAGCAGTGCTAAATAGTGTTTTGGTAGCTCTGGACGGTTCAGATATTTCAGAACGAGTAATTCAAACTTTAGATAATTTGGTGTTTTCAAAAGACGCCAAGGTTATTCTCTGTCATGTGTTTCTCACACCAGAGTCAGAAATGGAATTACCTGCTGATCGCCCTCAGCCAGAGTCCCCAACGTTTTCTTATTTTCATATTGAAAAGCAACTGCAATTATATCAGGAAAATTTATCAGCCAGAAGTGAGTTAGAGTTAGTAACTGGCGATCCTGCTGAAGAAATTATTCGTCTTGCCAATATTTATAAAACTGACTTGATCGTAATTGGCAGTCGGGGCTTGATGGGGATGAAACGAATTGTTCAGGGTTCTGTTAGCAGTCAAGTTGTAGAAGAGGCTAATTGTTCAGTATTGGTCGTCAAACCAAGGTAAAGATTTACAAGGGGAAGCAATGGCTATAACCACCCCAAAACTAACCTTTGAAGAATACCTGAAATATGATGATGGCATTGATAGCCGCTATAAATTGGTCAAGGGAAAACTAATTCCCATGAGTCTAGAAAGTGGACAACATGATGCACAAGGGTTTAAGAATTTTAATTTATTAATTCTATGTTCTCTGCGTCTAGAGTCGTTAGATAAATTACTTTTAAACTGCTGAGCCACAGAGAAGGACACTTACATGAGCGGGTTTCCCTACTTGAGCAAAGTGTCCGTGACGCACAGAGAAAAAAGAGATTTTTCGAGTTACCTTGAAAGGGCTAGCCATAAAGACAAGGAAAATCCTTTTTCTACGTTCAATCGATTCAACGTTCTTGAGTTGCTAAAAACTGACGCAAGCTCAATAAGCTAAGTGTTTGACCCAAATTCAAGGGCAAAATTGAAACTCCTTCCAAGCGGGACTGTACCCAACCTTCTCCCCAGTACCATTCGTGGAACCCGTCAATGCCTCCGCTGAGTACTAAGCGAAGGCAGTTGGATTTGACAACGTTTACTTGATGATGAATCGCGACTGGCCCAGTCCAGGTTGTAAACTGGAATCCGGGAAGCAGTTCTTCTGGCATTCCTGGCGCAAAGCGTTGCCCTAAAAGCCATTTTTTTAATTGCACGGGATGCAGCAGACTGTCACGAATTGCATCTGTTGATGCTTCGATTTCGATTCGCAGTTGGCTTTGTTGAAAATTACCCAGCATTTTTCTTGGATTACCTAAAGATAAGACATCGCTATTTCTAATATTGCAAATACAATCACTGATTATGACTAAGTGACTTTTCTCGCAGCAGAGAACTTAGAATAGAAAAAGTGAACTTGTTAAGAAATGTAAGGTTATTCATGGCGGATCAGTTAATTCGTGCAACAGCAGCTGAAGGTGGAATTCGTGCCGTAGGTGCGATCGCCACACGTTTAACAGAAGAAGCACGGCAGCGCCACAAGCTTTCTTATGTGGCAACGGCAGCACTGGGTCGAACTATGACGGCAGGTTTGTTAATGGCTTCTAGTATGAAGCGGACTGGATCGAGGGTCAATGTCCGAGTAAAGGGGGATGGGCCTTTGGGTGGCATATTAGTAGATGCAGGCTTAGATGGTACGGTACGCGGATATGTTGGGAATCCATCTGTAGAATTGCCTCCCAACGCTAAAGGTAAATTAGATGTTGGTGGTGCTGTGGGTAGTGGCTACCTCTACGTTGTGCGAGATATCGGTCGTGGTTATCCTTACTCTAGTACAGTAGAACTAGTTTCTGGCGAAATTGGTGATGATGTTGCTCATTACCTGGTGAATTCCGAACAAACACCTTCGGCTTTAGTTTTAGGTGTGTTCGTGGGAGCAGCGGGAGTAACTGCTGCTGGAGGATTACTAGTACAAGTATTGCCTAAAGCCGCTAGAGACGAAGCCCTAATAGAAACGTTGGAATCACGCGTTGCTGGTCTAGCAGGATTTACGCCGTTGTTGCAAGCCGGGAAGACCTTACCTGAAATCTTCGGTGACTTGTTGGGAGACATGGGGTTAGAAATCTTTTCTGAACGCCAAATGTTGCGCTTCCACTGTGGTTGCTCTTTTGATCGCGTTTTGGGGGCACTGAAGATTTTAGGAGAAGCCGAACTGCAAGATATGATTCTTAAAGATGACGGTGCTGAAGCAACTTGCGACTTTTGCGGCAACGTTTATCAGGCAAGTAGCGATCAGTTAGCTCAACTAATTGCCGATTTACAAGCTGAATCTGCTGTTTGAAGATAAAGTATAAAATAACACTGATTTTTGAGATTGATAATGGTACTCTGTAGAGAGAGATAATCAAAAAAGTAGCTTTTTAATGACGAGAAAGTTACTATGTCAACAATGGAATTATCAACCTAAAACAGAGCGCTATTCAATTATTTTGGTGTGAGAGATGACAGAGCGGGATATTCCAGACAGTTGGTCAAGAGCCAGTGGAAGAAAGCTAGATCAAAGCCAAAGATTATCCCGAACAGAACAATTCGGTGAAACTCAGCCATTTGATGTCCCAGCTACTGGTTCTACCTCCAAGTCGGTGAAGCGGCGAAAAAAAAACCATAGGGAAGGATTAACTATAAATAGTCATTCAGAAGAAACTGCTCAACTCGGTGGTACTTCTGGGAAATGGCCACGCTGGATGAAAAGCTGGACGTTGTGGCTAGTACTACTAATGTTGATTCCCGGCAGTGTAGGATTCTTGGCAATGGCAATGCTGCTAAAGTTGCCAGCTGCCCCTAATTGCCCATCGATTTTCTGGCCGCTAGCTAGTGCTTCTGTGCGGCTACATTGCGCTCAGTTAGCGGCTTCTAAGCAAACAGTGAACGACCTATTGCAAGCGATCGCTCTGGTGAAGCAACTACCACAAAATCACCCGTTGCATGGAGAAATTGATCGTTTCATCGAAGAATGGTCGCGGGATATTTTGAAGCTAGCCGATCAAAGTTTCCAAACTGGGAATTTAGAAGAAGCGATCGCAACTGCTCGTAAAATACCCGAAGATGTAGCAGCTTATAAGTTAGTTGATGAGCAAATTGACAAATGGCAGGCGATTTGGTCAAAGGCTGAAGACACATACAACGGTGCGATCGCCGAAGTAAAGGAACGGCGGTGGCAATCAGCGTTCATGTTATCTGCCAAAATGCTGCGTGTAGACAATCAATACTGGGCAGGTACTAAATACGACCAATTGAATCGTCTCATTGCCACAGCACGAGAAGATGGCGATAAGTTAGGAAAAGCCGAAAGTTTAGCAAACAGCAAAGTAGTTGATAACATACTAGAAGCGATCAAGTTAGCCGAGTCAATTGGGCAGGAAAGTTACATTTACCAAAAAGCTCAGGAAGCGATTCCGGCATTTGGACGCAAAATGTTGGAATTGGCACAAGCGAAACTAGACAAGCAGGATGCGGATGAAGCGCTGAATATTGCTAGGGAAATACCGGAAAGTGCGAAACTGCAAGGCGAAACTGATGACTTTATTGCCATAGCTGACGCGAAAAGAAGTGCTTGGATCGGTGATGTTTCTGGTTTAGAGGCAGCGATCGCCCAAGCACAACAAATCGATCCTTCCAGACCAGTGTATAACGAGGCACAGCAACTAATTGTTCGTTGGCAATTGGAAATTGAAGATGTTGCTCATCTGGAAAAAGCGAGAATATTGGCTAGCCAGGGAACAGTCCCTAATTTAACCGCAGCGATCGCCCAAGTACAGCTTATTCCTACTAGTAACCCTAGAGGCGCAGAAGCTAGACAAGAGATAAATCGCTGGAACGCCCAAGTGGAGACAATTGAAGACCAACCTTACTTAGATCGCGCCGAACAGATCGCAATATTCGAGGATATTAACTCCTTGCAAGCTGCGATCGCCCAGGCCAGCGAAATTCGTAGAGGTCGTGCACTATATCCAGAAGCACGGAAAAAAATTCGTACTTGGGTAGGAAAGATTGAGCGAATTCAAGACCAACCTTATTTAGACCGAGCACAAGAACTGGCCCAGAGTGGAAATCTCACCGCCGCTATTAGCACAGCTCAACAAATTGCTTCATCGGGAAGGGCGCTTTCACAAGAAGCACAAACTGCGATAAATGACTGGGAAGGAGAAATCCGCACTAGAGAAAACTGGAAAAAAGCCCAGGAAGTGGGAGCGGCTGGCACTCCAGAAGCCTTGGTTGAAGCAATACGACTGGCGGATCGAGTTTCAAACAATAGCATCTTACGTATGGATGCGAATCAGGCTATTGATCAATGGAGTCAGCAATTGTTAGAAATAGCACGCACTCAAGGTCAGTCTGATATTGCTAGAGGCATTGACATTGCCAAATCGATTCCACGCGGTAGTGCTGCTTACAGTGCAGCGCGAGAGCAAATCAAGACTTGGCAGGAATTTCTCAATCCTCAACCTGAACCTCAGCCTTCATCTGTGCCTCAGCCTCAGACTGAATCTCTGCCATTTCCCCAATCAACTACTAATAATGGCCAGTAATATCCTTTTAACGATTACGATTCAGTTAAAACCTTTTGATTGAGCATTTTCAAAGATATATCAGGAATCCTGGGGTGTAAGAAGAACCGAATTTACAAAATTTTTCAAGTGTCAACTTACACACGGGGCGATTATCAATCGCCCTTTTAACGTTAAGTTGATACCAATGTATATTTGTAGACCCTAGAAAAATTTATTCTCCGATCGCTTCTCCCCATTCCTTAATTACAGAAAATAATGATGAGTAATCATCATCAGCAAATGACATTTTCACGGCTGTTTGCAAGATTTGCCGCACTCCTTTAATACTGCTAACATCCAAACTCCGAGATTTTGCTTCTGAAATAAATAATTCCGTATCTTTAAGCAAGTGTTTTGTGGGAAAATTGGGATCGGCATAATTGCCATCTAACATTCGTTGTAGCTTTTTGTCAAAGGTAGAGGCGTAGAGTGGACTCTCACGCAAGATTTGCATAAACACATCAACATCGACACCTTGACGCTGGACAAAAGCTAGACTCAGAGCAAAACTAGTTGTTAGAGAAGCTATTAGTTGATTTAGTGCCAATTTAAGCGCCGCCGCAGATCCCACTGGCCCAATAAGTAAAGGTTTCCCAAAATTTTGGAGTAACTTCAAGTGGCGTTCGTATTGTTCTGCCTCGGCCCCTACCATAACACTCAACTTGCCAACTTTTGCTTCTGGGATACTCCCTAATACGGGTGCTTCTAAATACTCACCGCCACCAGCAACAACTGCATCTCTAATTTCCTGGCTTTCTGTAGGCGTAATTGTTCCCATTTGGATGATAGTGCGCCCTTTGAGAGTTTGCGAAGCAGTATCTGAAAGCAAGACATTATAAATGGCTGGTGCATTAGTGAGCATGAGGATTACGTACTCAGCAGCACTAATGGCGTGGCGAGCATTCGTAGCAATTTCAGCCCCAGCTGCTTGTAGTGGTGCTAATTTTTCTGGGGTACGATTGTAGGCAACTAGCTGTATATTTGCGGCTAATAACCTTTGAGCCATTGGTAGTCCCATCAGTCCAGTTCCCAGAAATGCCACCTTCATTTTTTACGTTCCTTTAATACAGCGTCACCGTAAGCGTTGCGTAAAGCTTTTGGCATAGCTTCTCTACCAAAGGCTGCGGCAACGTTTAGAGTAAGTTATTGAGCATCATAGTTCATCGTGAACATCGGATTGTTTGATTCAAATTTAGTTGGGAAGTAGTTATTTGAAATTTAAGATACAATTCTAAATCCCAATTTTCCTATTCCCTAACTCTGGCAATCAACCACCAGCAGCAAAAGTCAACATAATTATCACTGAAAGTAAAATACCGGGGGTAAGTAGTGTTACTAACATTAACAGGTCATGAGTGGACATAATTATTATCTTGGTAGTGTGTTTAACTTTACAGTAATCACTGTTATGCTAATCCAAATAAGACTGATACTGCATTCTTAAATAGAGTTTTAACTTTTCTTTCTTTAGGCTTACTCTGGCAGGATCAATCCTTTTAATGGTTGAGAAATTTCCGTATTGTCCAGACCTTTGCTCTGAATTAAGACTCCAAAGCCGCCGAGTCCTGTGGGATCTATAAGTTGGTGTAGTGCGTCCCGGCGCTGTAGTAACTGCGAGAGAGGTTGCTGTTGATAAGAAAGGGCTGCAATGCGATCGCCTAACCCCAACGCCATCAAAAATAATCCCTGCTGGATAAAACCAACATTTTTTAAGTTACACTTCTCACCCCAGCGTTCTAAAGCTGTAAAGTCAACATGTGCAGTGATATCTTGTCGCCCAATATTAATATAAGGGTTGTCATGAAAACGATGATGGTAATAACACTGTAGTGTTCCCTGCGATCGCCTGGGATTATAGTAACGACTGGCGGGGTAGCCATAATCAATTGTTAACACATAGCCGCGCTGCAAGCGGTCTGCTACTATACTCAACCAGTCTAGAGCAGCTAAATTAATTTCACTACGATAGCCATCTGGATATACATTTTGGGTGAAGTCGATTCCCAGTAAATCGAAATGTTCAGCTAGTTGGGGCGTTGAAGGTTCTCCTGTGACTTCTACAAATGATGGACATGGGGCATTAGTTTGTTTTTCATTCCGTGTGGTTACATAAATTTCTCGGAGTTCTCCCGTTTCTAGGATGAATTGATGGACAGGGAACGCATCTACTAACTCGTTAGAGAAAAAGCAACCAGCGATCGCATTTGCTGGTATATCCTCGAAATTGCACCAACGCACGCGGAAATCTTGCAAGCGTTGCTGCTGTTCTTGTCTTAAAGTTGGAGACTTTTCAACAATGATGTACTCCAGGGCGGTAAAAAAATCTGGGTAGTGCTGTTGAAGATATTTAAGGATATGCAATGCCAGCAATCCTTGGCCTGCTCCCATTTCTACTAGAGAAAAGGGTACAGGTTTTCCTAAAATCTCCCACATCTGGAAAAATTGTTCTGCTAGTAACTCGCCAAAGTCAGCGCTGAGGTTGGGAGAGGTAAAAAAATCACCACCTTTAAAGCCAATTTTGAGTGCATCACTGGAATAGTAGCCATATTCAGGGTGGTATAATGCCATATCCATGAATTGGGCGAAAGTAATTCGTTGCTGGGGACTAGTGGTAATGTAATTGGCGATCGCAGCACACAATGCTGGATTTGAATCCATAAATTTGAGGTTTGAGATTGGGGAATAGAGAAAAATAAATGAATTATGAATGATGCAAAACAAAATTCATAATTCATTATTTCCCTAATGGTCTACAAACCCCATGATATAGACCACTGTGCTATGAGCGCTGGCATTTATTGACAGACAAAACTGGGGAAGTTTGCAGTTCGGTGCGATCGCCACCAAATGGTTTTACCCTGGTCACATAAAATCATTATTTTGTCAATACTTCCTTCAAAGCAGAAATCGACGGTGCAAAGAAGTAGCCGCCACCAGTAGGAATTACCCAGTCTTCACGTGCAGTCAACTCCTTAGTTTGAGGTTGATTTTGGTCATCTTCAAGGTGGATAAAGAACTTGCGTGTGCGATCGCCACCTGGTTTGTTATTTTCACTTTGACCAATAATTGGATCGTGACCAAGAGTTAATTTACCTTCAAACTCGTGCCCGGTAGCCGCCTCCTCACTAAAGTTTGGATCGTTAGCCCAGAACTTAGTGACAAACTCAAACTGGTCTACAATCGAAGTCTGATAAGCCAAAAAGTGGAGACCGCGATCGACAAAGTTCGGGTCTTGTAGCGGATTGTTCGGTGTAGAAGGAGACACCGGGCCATAAGGAATGCCGCGACGGAGCAAGCGATGTGTTTGAGTCGTCACTTCACTACGATCAATATTAATCTTGTCAGAATTAGAAACTTTCCCTCCTGGTGTTTTGTCATTGCGTGGATAAGTCTTGCGGACATGGGCAATAAATGGACAGCGCAGACCCGTTGCATCTTTGGAAGGTGGAACTACATCGTTTTTGAAGAATTTTCCTTCTGGTGCATCATCACCGTTGAATTCAAAATCATTATTGGCATTCTCATCATCACCCAAACTTGGGGCGTCTTCTTCCGGCGTGCGGACAGTAGGAGCGCCACTAGGCCAGCGACCAATCAGCTTTGCACTCACCTTTCGAGCGTCGGTGTCTAAATCAGCAGCAGTGTCATTCAAGAACTTGTGGAACTTATACACGTCTTGACGCAATCGCCGGAATACAAGGTATGAGCCATCATTCGCCCAGTTTAATCCTGCCGATACAACCTCACCTTTGCTATGTTCCAACTTTTTAGCATCATTGTCCTGACCTTCATAGCCAAAAACGAACTCTCCTGGCCAGAGAAGATCCTGTCCTGGTTTGCCCTGGTTTTTATTTTCTGGGTTCTGCCGAGGAGTCAGAAGTTCTCTAGGATTATCAGCAACTCGGCCACGAATACCAGGTTGTGATATTCCATCCAAGTTGCCGAAATGTTCATGTCCAGTCAGGGGTGCAGGTAAGTTGGTTCCTTCTTCTAAGAAGGTAATTCTGGCTCCGCTGCTCTTAGCGTTGCCTTTCCCATCTGTAAATGCCACAATGCTTTCTAAAATCCGGGAGATTTCTGCCAGCAAGTCCGCGCGTTCGTCGCTGGCAATGATCAAAACCACATCAACTTTGCCATTATCTGGCCCACCTACAACCCAGCCAATAGGTTTGCCATCTTTGTCTACCGGATCGTTCAGTTCAGCAGCGCGTGCTGCTAGCCCAGCTTTAAAGGCTTCATCCGTAAATGAGTCGGCATCATTGGTTAGTTTCTTTAGCCCCTCAAAGGAGAAAGCTACATTAACCCAGGTTGCTTTAACAGTACCTTCGCGACCTCGCCGTTGTCTGGCGGATTTAAATAAGCGGTTGAAGGCAATCACTTCTGAGGCGGTGGCAATGAAATTGATCTGTGACTTTAGCCAATTCTTGAAAGCATTTGGATTTTCAATTTCAAGGAATAAGAGGGCTTGGTAGTCTTTATTGAATCCACCTAGAATGTTGCCTTGAATATTGTTGACATTGAGAATAGGCTCATTAGGCGCGGGTACGAAAAATGCGTTTGCCTGTTGACCTTCTAACGGTTCAGGAGCAGGCGCTTCACGAATTATTTGTTGTGTCATGATCAAAGTCGTGTTTATGGCATAGCCTATTGGCTATTCCAGAATGGAAATATGAAATTAGGTATCCCTGATGGGAGCCTGTATTAACTTATCAAAGATAGATAAAAAATTTATGCAGCAATTCTATCCATATTTCATGGTTAGGAAAATTGCGTCGTATGAAAGAGTGTAGCGTGTAGGTGTGGGGTGTAGAGAAAACTAGCACCAATGTCAGCCCAATTAATCGCCTCCAATCGTTAACGTAAAGGCAAAAACCGGACTTGTCCTTCCCATTCTCCTTCTAAGCTACATTCATCTAGCAACAAAATTTCCTCGATCGCTAAACCAACCCAAACACGACGACTAATCTCAAATAACCCAGGCATTGCCAAGCCTGCTTATAATCGTTCATAAGCAAAATTTGTCATCGTCGTGACATCATGAGTTAGCACCACACGCCTATTTTGCGCTGCCCATTCTAATACAGTTGGGTCGTCTGCTTCAATCAATCCAACGTCCTGAACACGGACAATATCAACATTAGTGTTACGACGCAGAACACCACGGATAATCTGATTGTTAAAGTTCTCGTCAGCCAAGAAACCCAACATCGCAGTTTACCCTTGTGGGTTGCGTCTTGCTAAAAGGCGATCGCGCACTCCAATAGGGTTAAAACGCTTTTCAGCTTCCTGTTGAACCTTCGTGGCAAGTTTTTGACGCTCTAGAAGGTAGGTATCAACTTCGGCTTGATGTCGTAGGTAATAACCAATTACTAAATAGATATCCCAAAGATGAAGCGATGGGTACTGTTCTCTAATTTCTTCTGCTGTAGCCCCTTCAAGGAAAGCTGTAACGACTGTATCTAAAGTGATGCGGGTTTTGCTAATCCTAACAACGCCATTTGCATCAGTTACAAGAGGAATTGGGTCAACACTAGGAATAAATAGCATTTTTAATCTCTGGGCAGTGCTGTTTTCCTATGCCTAGTATAAGCTAAAAGACAATTTGCTATTTAACCACTTACCAACGACACCAGCACACCGTTGGGATCGCGGACACGAGCAATAGTATGTCCACCAGGCTGAGACTTAGGGGCATCTAATGTTTTTGCGCCTGCCCCGATCGCTCTCATATAAGCACTGCCAACATCAGGAGTAATAAATGATATCTGGATTGAAGCCGGTGGTTGTGTAGCGTGGTTGGGATGGCAGCCACCAGGAAATAACTTCTGTGCTTCGTTACTAGAGGAGAAGGCTAGTGTGGTGTTTCCGGTTTCGATTTCCGCCCAGATAGACTGCCCCTTTTCCAGGATAGTGCGACGAACTAAACCAAAAGCTTTTTCGTAAAACTCAACCGTCTTAACTACATCGTCTACCCAGATGACCGTGTAACCAAATTTCACAGTTCTTTCTCCTCATTAGAAAAATCAGTGCTAGCAAATATCTCTGCTACTTAACTGTATGCGATTTGAATACACAGTTACTTAACTTTCCAGAATATTACGATCTGTTTTTAGAGTTTGTGCCCCTATTTGCATCATTTCTATATCTGATGGCGACCAATGATGAGGCCCTTGACAGTGATGTGCTACTAGCAATCCCCATAATCCTTTAGGGATGACAATTGGTATAACTAAGTTGGCACGAACCTGGATACTGCGCAGAAAATCTCGGTGACAAGGCTGGATTGGCTCTAATTCAATATCAGCGATCGCCTTTACCCGTCCTCCTAAGTATAAACCAGCATAGTCACTGTTAAAACAATTATCACAACCAGTGGAACCTATTATTGAAAATTCTTTACAACTCAAAGATTCAAAAGTCACCTGTCCTTGCCACTGACTGTAAAAATAATACAATACTACTCGATCAACCTGAAGGAATTCTCTGAGTTGATTAGTTGTTTGCCGCACTAACTCATCACGTTGCATTGTTTTAACAAGGCGATCGAGCAAATTTTGTAAACCCTGTTCGCGGCGATCGCGGCTATCGTTAAATTTCGAGTGAGAAAGAATTTGCACGGTTCTAAAATTACTACTAAGTAAATGCTACAGGATTTATATATATAGTAATTTATTAGACCTTATTTAAATACATTATTGTATTTATATCAGTAATTTCATTTTATCGGAACATAATACTATTCAGGCTCTGCGGTGAATTTAAAATAAATTATAAAGAAATTCGATTGTTTTAATTTGCACCCCAAAAATTTAAAATTATAAATTTAAAGTTAAAGTTTTTGAAATTTTCAAAAAATATGCTGAGTATTTCTCTAGTTTTAAGCAATAAATCTACTTCAACCTGTAATATGAAAGTCAGTTTGTATTTCTAGTTACAGATATTTATAAACCAATATAACTAAAAACCTTCATGGTTGGGCCATTAGTATTCAAAATGCTACTTGTAAGTCTCTAAACATTGGCACAAAAGTACGGTAAGCTTCTAATGCTGCTTCTTTTACGGTTACATTCACAATTGGAAATGTAGTGAGGATGTAGCTAAATTCATCTTCGGTTAAGCCGTAAAGGTGTGCTACCATGCCATCGAGTTCGGCGCGGAGTTTGGCGCGTTCTGTTTCGTTGGTAACGCCTTGTTGATGGGAACCTAGACCGACTTCTTGCGCGAGTTCGTCAAACTCTGGTGTGGTGCAGATGAGTTTAGCGGCGCGTTGTACAATGTCGTTGAAGTAGCGATCGTTTTTTGTTAAACGTGGGACGGGTAGTTGATAAATGTAGAACATATTAATATTTGTTGTTACCTTTTGTCTGAGTAACCAATCAATTACAAAAGAGTTTAGTAACCCAACGCAAAGTAACTGTGATATATTGTCAATTTTATCGGCAATATTTAGAGAATTCCCTGTGAAACAAGGGGGAATAATAGTACATATCAAAGACCTTTCATTTGTATTAGAAGCGATACTACGATATGCATATCTATAGTTTTGATATCCTAGTTTTTGTTGAGCATCTATTTTTTTACCTAATACTGCTTTTCTTCCTTCATTTTCTATAATCCAGTAACGTGGCTCTGAAAAAGTATGAGTAAATTGATGAATTATCTTACCTTCATATAATGGTAATTTACCTTGATTAGAATTTTTATGAAAAAGAAAAGCATCATCGGTCATATTGAATTCACGATGTAGTTCCAAGTTCCATTTATCTTCAATTTTTTCACCCAGTAATGGAAATTTTGTCATTTTTTCAGCAATGTCAAAATCAATTTTATTCTTGAACTCCATTACTGAGAGAGAATCAGGTGATAGCTTTCGCACCAAGTCAATACTAATAGGTAAACCATCATTTTTAGGGAATCTTTGCAAGTCTTGGACATCTTGCCGCATAAAAGTAGCGGGAAAATTTTCTGTTTTGCCTTCTTTATCAAAAGTAAGAACAACAAATTTAAAACGGCTATCAACACCTTCAAAAATTGTTTTGCGATTTTCAAAGCAGAATAAACCAGTGATTTGAGTGTTATTATAGCAGTCGCCATCTTAGTTAGGACGTAGAATATATAGAGAAGTGATTGATTTCTGCATTCGTATGGCAAACCCTTACAGTTATGATCT
>NZ_JBALDE010000224.1:0-12289 GCF_036917515.1 Nostoc sp.
GCTTACCCCTTAATGACCAAACCCCGCCACGAATTACGCAAGCAATTGCAAACTGCTTAACCCACAAGTGTTTCGGTTTTTCTTAGTGCCATTCCGTGCTGAAGGCTTATCGATATTTGCTGTCAAAAACTATGTTTGCCACGCCCTTGATACTCGTTTGAAATGCTTTCTACCTGTGGATAAGTGCGATCGTTTCGCAGATTCTGGATACCGACAATGGATGACTGCTGCTTGGGTTGACTTGGGTAGAGAAACAGACGGAATTTACATTTTTGGTCGTCATACTCCTGAGTTTGTGGGTTGGGTTTACCATCATGAACCAACGCTCAACGGTCTTTATAGTTTTGCAACTCCACACCCAGAACTTTAGCAGCACTAAAAGCGATGTAAACGCGACAAGCCCAGAGGGTGACGCTCGTTCGCGTAGCGTTTCCCCTTGGGAGAAGACTCGCGCTTCGCTGCGCTAACAGCAGTTTCAACTCGACGGGAACCGGAGCCACTCCGGTCTTGGAGTTTCCCTAAGTAGAGGATGTGGCGTCCAAGACTTGAACTGCTTCACCACAAAGCGGCTACGCCTCTCAACTACACCATTATCACAGGCGATGCCTACAGCGGGCTACGCCTACGCGTCGTCTTCAAAAGCATCACTCATTCTTACCCGATAAAGTCCGCAAAAGATTGAATTTGATACCTAATCATCGCTCTAATTTAGAGCGTAACTACTATTGACAAAACTCGTTTTGTCTTAACCTGGCATGAATGGCGTTATCAAGTTTCTTCTGTTTTAGGCTGGTAGATTAGCGATCGCACAGAGCTTACCTTAGCTAAATATTTTTCAAATAGTTATGAGATAATTTCTTAACAATAGATCGACATAATTCTTTAGGTAAAAAATTACAATTGGGAATTAAGCATTAACAATGAGCAGAGTCTTTACCGAAGCTGAATGGGATGAAGTGTGGGCAGAAGGAATAGAACAAGGAAAAATCACTGCTTAGGGAGATGAGATCGAAAGTGTTTCCCTGGAAAACTTCTCTATTGGACAAACTCAACTGGCAAGTGGATATACTCGGATAGTCCATCTACGTCCTGGACTGTTGCTACAAGTTGATGACTTTGTATCTCACAAAAGCTTCGGTTTAGATCATTTTATTGATGAATCTGCTCCTTTGGCTTTACACTTCTGGGTTGTTGGGGGTTGTAGGGTACAGACCTTCGGTGTCAAAGATGATCACTACGAACAAGCAGGGGAGAATTATTTATTTTTTGTTCCGGGAAGCCGCGAGATTGAAACACAATCTGTCGGACGGATATTGGATATCGTTGTTCGAGTTGAGCCACATTTGCTCAGAACTATTGCTGCTGGACGCAATGATTTTTTTCCGGCACAACTACAATCGTTTCTGGAGGGTGATACAACTCCCTGGTTTCATCAATGTGCAGGTAAGAATACGCAACAGATGCAAACGGCTTTCCACCAACTACCAAACTGTCCTTACCAGGGAGTAACCAGACAGATTTATCTAGAATCAAAAGTGTTGGAACTGGTTGCTTTGTAGTTTGCTCAACTTGTAGAGTATCCCGTTGATGAACCGCGATTGATCAGCTTAAAATCAGACGATCGCGATCGCATTTATCAAGCCAAAGAAATTTTACTTCGCAACTTTGTTAAGCCTCCCTCAGTTAGGGATCTAGCACAGCAGGTGGGATTGAATGAATTTAAACTCCGACAGGGTTTCCATCAAATGTTTGGCAATACCGTCTTTGGCTGCTTGCAAGACCATCAGATGCAAGAGGCACGGTGGTTGTAGAGCAAAATCTGACGGTTGAAGGGGTGGCGGCAATGGTGGGCTATGCCAGTCGGACAGCATTTCATGCCGCATTTTGCAAGAAGTTTGGTATTAGTCCCAGGGAATATCAGATGAAAAATAAAAATACTCGGTCTTAAAGACAGAGCGATCGCTTAAATTCCGTATTATGAACCACATCTAATTATTAATAATTCTCAATTATTGTATTTGAGATTTGCGATTGCTTCAGCAATGGAGAGCGTGATCACCAGTTAATTGATGATGTGGGGAGATAGTAGTGATTCGGAAACAGCAGTCATTTCTCTTTTTGGTAACATTTACCTTTGTCGCCCTGATGAACCGACCCGTTCTGGCAGGGGCACAGACTCAAATTATCCAATTGAGTGACTTGAAGCGCCCTGTAACCACCGTTAAAGAGTGGTTGGCTCAGGTAGAGGAAACAGAAATTGTGCAAGTGACCGCAGTGAAAGCAAATCCCACTGATAAAGGTGTGGAGATAATTTTACAGACTCTTGGTGGACAACAATTGCAATTAGTGAATCGCAGTGCTGGCAAGCACCTTCTATGTCGCCACAGCAACAATCTCAAACACAACCAACGCCGCCAGAAAACCAGACACAGCCAAGTCAGCTTGACTCTGAAGGTGATGAACCGATTGAATTGGTAGTTACGGGTGAGCAAGACGGATATAACGTACCAGATGCCGCGACTGCAACCAAAACCGATACGCCTCTACGCGATATTCCCCAATCGATTCAGGTCATCCCCCGGCAACTGCTGGAAGACAGACAAATTACACGAGTGCAGCAAATCGCGGATAACGTAGCAGGTGTGCAGGAAGACGTACCGGGTGGTGGTGCTCCAGGTGCAAACTTCATCATTAGAGGCTTTGGTAGTCCCACCAACTACTGAGATGGCTTCCGAGGTTCCGGCGATACAGATTTGTTTGATGTTGCCGGGATTGAGCGAATTGAAATTCTCAAAGGTCCTGCTTCCGTCTTGTTTGGACAAAATGAACCAGGAGGAATCGTCAACATTGTTAGCAAGCAACCTCTGACACAGCCTTATTATTCCGCCACGCTAACCACTAGCAGCTTTGACTTTTACCGCCCGACCGTAGATATTTCTGGACCGTTGAACTCTCAAAAAACAGTTGCCTATCGGCTCAACCTGGCTTATCAAAATGCGGCTAGTTTTCGGGACTTCGTTGACTCAGAAAGTATTTATGTCGCCCCAGCGCTCTCCTGGCAAATTGGCAAAGACACAAAGTTGACATTCAATTTTGAATATCAAAAATCCGATTATCAATGGGACTGGGGTTTACCATCCGTCAGTCCTGAAATCTTTCGGGTACCGATTAGCCGCAACCTGGGTGAACCTGATATTGATGATGCCACTGCCCAAACGACGCGGATCAGCTACATCCTGGAGCACCAGTTGAGTGAGAACTGGAAGTTTCGGAATCAATTTTCTGCCATACTTTCCATCCTTGATAACAGAAGAGTGACTCCGCTTTCAATACAAGAAGACCGCCGCACGATTGACCACTTTGCAGACAGCAGCTATGACTCTGACTCGCAGAGCTATACGCTGCAAAATGAGGTTATCGGTAAGTTTCAAACTGGATCGGTTGCTCATCAGGTTTTGTTAGGCGTTGAACTTCTCCGGAGACGAGACTCACTAGAGGGTTTTGGTTTTGATGGACCAGTGAAAACATCAATTGATTTGTTTAACCCTGTTTACGGCCTTGAAGGAAAATTCTTTTCAACAGGGAAGCCGAGTATAAATGTTTCGGATGGTCTGGGCTTGTACGTTCAAGATCAGATTACGCTTTTGGAAAATCTCAAACTTCTGTTGGGAGGACGGTTTGACTGACCTGCTTCGTTCTACAAGTCGAGATCCTGTGAGTGATTTAGACACTGAGCAGACAGATTCTACCTTTAGCCCCCGTGCGGGGATTGTATATCAGCCCATTAAACCCATCTCCCTCTATTTCAGCTACGCAACTTCGTTTAATTCTGCTACTGGTTTCAGCGCCTCTGGTGAAACCTTCAAACCAGAACGGAGTGAGCAGTTTGAGGTGGGGATCAAAGCTGATTTATCCCAGCGACTATCAGCAACCCTTGCCGCCTACCAGATCCGCAAAGAGAATGTCCTTGTCATTGATCCAAACAATCTTGACTTCAGTATTCAAACTGGTGAACAAAAAAGCCGAGGGATGGAATTTAACCTGGTGGGTCGCCCGGTAAACGGTTGGAATATTATAGCTTCCTACGCCTACACTGATGCCTTTGTAAGCAAAGATACAAATCTTGAGTTGGTCAACGACAGATTAACAGCTATCCCCAGACATCAATTTGGTCTATTGAACACCTATGAGATTCAACAAGGATCACTCAAAGGGTTGGGATTTAATTTAGGGTTTTATTACGTTAGTGGTGATAGAGAAACCACACTTCCCAACGCAGACGTGCAACTGCCCAGCTACTTCCACGTTGATACTGGAGTCTTCTACAAACGAGATAACTGGAAAGTGCAATTGAATGTGAACAATCTGACTAACATTAACTACTACAACAGTAATGGATACTTCGTTGTGCCCCAACCGCCTTTAACTGTTCTGGGACAAGTGTCTGTGGAGTTTTGATCCTTGCTACATCATTTTTCTTTTAACAAGGTATATCAAATTCGGTAAGCAACCTCTACTATGAATTCTAAAAAGCTACGCAATTTGATGTTTGCTTTACACCGATACATTGGGTTAGGTGTAGGACTGATTGCGATTATTGTTGGTTTAACCGGGAGCCTGCTGGTTTTTCATACAGAAATCAGTGATGTTCAGCTATATCGCCAGATTGGGACGATTACTCCTCAAGGTGAACCTTTGCCGATTGAGACGATCCTCAATACAGTGAAATCTACTTATGCCAATCAACCAGATGCCTTGCTCCAGGTACTTTATCTGCCAGTAAAACCCTCAAAGCCAGCGAATATTGTTTATGCAACCAAAGAAAACGATTGGATCGATAACTATGTGAATCCCTATACAGGGGTAGTTCTCGGCAACACTCTTAAACTAAATGCTGAGCAGCATTTTTTCAAAGTTGCATATAAACTGCACTACGCTCTGTTAGCAGGCGATATCGGACTCAAGATTGTGGGTATTGTTGGCTTGCTGATGTGTATTCTCAGCATCACGGGATTGGTGCTATGGCCCGGATGGAGAAAGCTGATTGCAGGCTTTAGAATCAAGTGGAATGCCCATCCCAAGCGCGTGAACTTCGATATTCATAAACTTGTGGGAGTGGTTGTAGCTATTTTCTTAGTGCTGACGTTTTTCACAGGGTTCTGCTGGAATTTTTATCAGTTCAGTGAATCCTTCATTCGTGCAGTTACGTTCAGTCCCCCAAAAACTTACCCAATTTCCAAACTGATCGCTCTTCAATCTCCGCTACCATTAACCGAACAACTAAAAACGGCACAGGCAGCGTTACTAGGTGCAGAACTTCAAACGATTTACTTTCCGCAGAAACCAGAAGATACCTTGTCGATGCGATATAAGTTTCCCCAAGAAGCGGGGGACATCGGCAGAACCGAAATTTATCTCGATCGGTACAGTGGCAAAGTGTTGCGAGTCGATAATGGGTTAGAGCAATCGTTGGGCGATCGCATCTTCAACTCCTTTGGACTTTTACACTTCGGCACCTTTGGCGGCTTACTCACCCGCATTTTCTATGTCTTCGTAGGACTTGCGCCGCTGATTTTATTTGTTACGGGTTTTGTCATGTGGCGGTATCGTCACCGCACAAAATCACATATTTATACAACATCAAATTCAAATTTGACAAATTAACATTTTTATAAACTATTGACTTCGGATTCGCGCAACAGCAACCAAAGGCAATAAACCTACGGTTCGTAATGCGATGCCTGCGGCGGGCAAAGCCATCGCCTAGATGTAATATACAGCATATTCGGAGTTTATGAGGTACAGTAGCAGCAAATTGTAAACCAATTTTTGAGATGTTCAGGATTAATTAGGGCTTGCTGAAAAAGTAATAAAAAGCTTTTGAAGGATTGATTAGTTATTCAAGGAAGGTAAAAATATAAGTTTTTGTTGTTTACAATTGAGCCAGACATAAGCATCAATAATGTTAGACTGGAAAAAAGATATATTTGTGAAAAATAGACATAAAAAAGCATCAAACAACCGCAATAGATGAGTAGACAGATTCATCACTAGAAAAGTGATAGCAATTGCAGTAAGAGAAGTATGAGAAAGTTTAGCCATGACTCTACTCAAGCTAAATCTTCTTTTAGCTTGTCCAAACTTGCCCTCACTTCTGCCATGAGTTCGAGTTAAACCTAGTAAAACACCCATTTTATCAATAAAAACAAGGTTTTCTGGGTCTATTTGTTTTACTTTCTCCTAATACTCAATTCTCAGTTTTTGGACTCTTTCTGTTTTCGCCTGGCTACTACGTAAAGTCTTTTTTTTCGTGTTGGTTTTTGTTTTTGCAATGCACCACACATTACACTTGCACATACCCAAACGTTATATTTTTCTCCAAAGTACTCACAGTATTCGGATAAAGTTGTATCTGGATGGCTTTTAACCATTTCCGCTAATTCACTTCTGTAGTCATCCAATTTACCCTTCATTGCTCCACCTTGCTTTTTGGGTTTTAGATGACCTTGGGTTCTCTTTTGTTGGAGAAGCTTTTGTACATAGCTTTTCGCTACGCCAAATTCAACAGCTACTTTTCGGATTGACGTGTTACCTCTTTCATAAGCATTTACTATTTTTGAACGCAAATCAATTGAGTACGGTTTCATTGTAATTTTTGATGCACTAAAGGTTGGCAAGATATTGAGGAGTATGGACTAAATAAAAAGGAGTGGTTAGAGACGTTTCTAGAACTACCAGAAGGTATACCCAGTCCAGATACTTTTAGAAGAGTGTTTGAGAAAATTAATTCTAAAGAGTTTGAGCAATGTTTTCGGCGGTGGGTACAATCACAGGTT
Source organism: Nostoc sp. (assembly GCF_036917515.1). Classification (GTDB taxonomy): domain Bacteria; phylum Cyanobacteriota; class Cyanobacteriia; order Cyanobacteriales; family Nostocaceae; genus Nostoc. The sequence continues at coordinate 6,837 of NZ_JBALDE010000224.1, forward strand.
GAGAAGTTGGGTGTAGAGGTAGTTGCCATAGATGGCAAAGTTAATAGAGGCTCCTATGACCGAGAATATAAGCTAAAAGCTTTGCATCTAGTTAGTGCGTGGTCAAGTGAACACTGTTTGGTTTTGGGACAAACAAAGGTCAGTGACAAATCCAATGAAATCACTGCAATTCCTGCATTGTTAGAAATGCTAGACATTTCTGGCTGTATCATTACTATTGATGCAATGGGTACACAGAAATCGATTGCCGAGAAAATTATAGCGGCTGATTCTGATTACTGGAGTTTAGACTAGGAGCAAGAAATGACCCAGCAGTGCTGAATTTAGAAAACACAAGCTTCAAGAATATGGAAGAGCGGTAACTTGTTAAAGGAAACTGAGAGGGCATGAGAATCGAATCGCTCCAGGCGCAGAGGACACGGAGGAAGAGATTAAGAGGAAATGATCGCCCTTTGAAGTTAGAATTGATAGGCGCTCGCTGCTAAAATTTAAACTACAACTGTTGTGTGGCATCAATTTTTGCTTGCAGTTGGGCAAAGATTTCCACAATTGAAGGGCTATGGTGTGATTTTGGGAGAAAAGGTGCAATCACGTAGCATGCTGGAGGCGATCGCCCATCACTTTTCCAGTAAAGGGATTGACAAACACCCGAAAATCTTTGCTTTTTGCAGTTTCAGCCCAGAACTCATATGGTTGTACCAACTAGACTGAATTCAACGCCTCGGCTTTTCTGCTCACCTGTTTGAATACTAAATCGGGAATCTTCAGGATCAGTAACCAGTACATTCTGCTTTGTCAAATCATAAAATGATAAGGTTGTAGATAGTTTATCGGGAATCAGGTCTGCTTTTAGTCCCACTTCCAGCTGTTCGCCTTTTTCAGGTTTAAATCTAGCCCCTGTCCTGCTAGTACCAAAAATCACAGGATTGAATGATTTGGAATAGCTGAAATAGAGAGAAATGGGTTCAATTGGTTGATAAACAATGCCAACACGGGGGGTAAAAGCGGTTTCTGTCTTATCTACGAACTTTTCACCCAGAAAATTTTCATCTATAGAACCCATTTGATATCTTTTTTCTAGCTAGCAGCTAGTCTTCTGAGCATCAATCTAATAAAACAAAGCTTGAACTTGGCATTGGCACGAGCGAGTGTCCGGTCAAAATTTTTGACTAAACTTTTACATCTCTCCACCCAAGCGTTTGACCTTTCAATTACCCATCTAGCAGCAACAGGCACAAATCCAGATTTTCCATTGGCTTCCTTTTCGTCTTTCGATGGCTTGGCTGAAAGTTCAAATTGGATTTTACTGATGATTTGAGGATAAATCTGCTCTAACGCTTGGGTAAGTTTATCAGGATGATAGTTATGAGCTATCAGGATTGTAATCTTAGGTAGCTCAATGGGTTTGGATTTGAAATAATCAATGTTAATTGAGAGCATCTCAATTAACCCTTGGTCATCAGATAGGCTGGCTTGAGTACAGTGGGTAAACAAGGGAAAACCCAGTATATCAACTGCTAGATGTCTTTTGATCCCATTTGTTGCTTTGTAAAAACAAAACCCTTTGGATTCAATGCTGGCATAAAAGAGTGTTTTTTACTGCTTGTGAGTCAATCATTATTAGGGTCGTCCACTGTAGTTTTTTTTTTGCTTGTTGGCGTAACCTGCCATGCAACTTGGTCATAATATTGTCAAGAATACCCTCCTGGCACCAATGCTTGTAATATCAAAAGACAGTAGAATAGGGCGGAAATCTTTAGGTAAGTCAGCCCAATTACAACCATTCTTGAGTTGATAAAATACACCGTTAAGAATTTGTCGCTTTGTCCACAGAGGGGGTCTAGTTTTCTTCTTAGTCGGCAATAATGGCTCAATTATTTCCGACTCTTTGTTTGTAAAATCGCTTGAATACCCCATTTTCAACACTAACCTGCTTCAATCCTCCTAATTTCTGTTGATTCTACTCAATTGCCTAAAAGATATCAAATGGGTTCTATATATTCAGTAGACTGAAAACTTTTGGAAGCTAACGAAAAAACGAGGGTTTCAGCCGTCGGTTTTAGGACTCGCAATCATAGCCAGTTGCGATCGCTCTAAGCTCGACTTTATCCAAAATTAAGAACTCGGTTTTCTTTATTCGGCAAAACCCAGGCTTTTTAGGAAATACTTTTTCCACGTCACAGATGATCGATGAAGTTAAAAAAGTAAAACTACTGTTCTATAATGGTTTCAGCGATAGCGTTAGCGTTCAGAGAAAATGGATAAAGTCGGGCCAAGGAAAGGGACTGGTAGTAAGCTGATAATAACGTCAAATCCAGCAACCTGTCCTATATTCAAGGTGAGTTCGACGAGCTGATTTACAGACATTAATCAGCTAACTTTCACCACCTCAATCTTTGCAATTTAAGCATCGTTATACATATCATCAGCCACAAAAAACCGACTCCGTAACCTGCTATTATGTCTGTGGGCCAATGGACTCCTAAGTATAAGCGACTTAAACCGATAGCAGCAATTAAAATAACTGTCAAACTGTAAATAACTTTGGCAAAGTGAGGATAGTGAGTTGCCAACTCGTAAGCAATAAAACCATAAAGCACCATAGAACCTAGTGCATGACCACTAGGAAAACTAAAAGATGTTTCCGAAATCAATTGATGCCACAGTTCAGGGCGAGGTTTAGAAAAAAACAACTTTAGCTGCGTATTTAAAATTAACGCTCCCAAGCAAGCAAGTATAAAAATTTTTGCATCTTCTTGATAACGTCGCCACCAAAGTAATAACAAAGTAACTCCTGCAACTATAACTACAGTTTTAGGATTACCAAGATTTGTAATGAACAACATTAAATTATCTAATTTGGGATTAGCAAATTGATGTAGCCATAACAAAAAACTAGTATCAAATGCAAAGGCTTCTTGCTCTAAGACCTCTTCAACTAGTTTTGCTAAAACAAAAAGAATGAGCAGACAACTAACAAGTCCAACAATACCAATAGTGGCAATTAATGTAACTAAACGACTATGTACATAACGCAACCAGAAATGAGAAAGTTGTCGGAGCATGTTTAAATGTTATTTATCGTCAAAAGACCTATCTACTTAAACACATCACTCAAGTGGGTGATGCACTTTTTTCTCCTGTCGCATGGAAAAGAATAGGACAACTGCTAGTAGGATAAAGGCGATCGCCGAAGCATATTCCCTTGGCAGTGATAGACCGCCATCTTTGACTGGCTTAGTCAGAAAATCTCCGAAGGTGGCTCCGAAGGGACGCGTAAAGATGAACGCGAGCCAGAATAGGAGAATATCGCTCAACTTTGTTAGGTAGTGAAGGGCGATGACAACACCAATGACGCTGGCTGTCACGAATGCGCCCTGGATATAGCTTAGTCCCAAGTTGCTTGTCAGAAAGTCACCAAAGGCCGTTCCCAAACTGTTGGAGAATACGACAGCCAGCCAATAGGTAGTCTCTGCGTCTTTCCTCATGATAGGATAAACGCTTAAATCTCGATCTCGATAGTACCAGATGGCAAGAACGCTCAACAGACCGACTACCAGAATCAGCGATCCCACTGCGTAGCCCAGCCCGAAAGATCGATCCATCAAGTCTGAAACTTCGGTTCCGGCTGTAGTTGTGGCAATGATGGCCACCCAGTAAAGTGCTGGACGATATCTGTCGGATTGAATTTGAAAAAACAGGAGAATGGCCAGGATGGCAAACGTTACTGCAAAGCCTATGTAATACCCCAGTCCAAGAGTCATTGAAATGAAGTCACCTGCCGTCTCACCGAGTGTCGTGGCGATAATCTTCATGATCCAAAAGTAAATTGTGACTTTTGCAACTTTGTTCATTTCTTTTTCATAATAAAAAATAGTAAGTCATCATAAATGCATTCACTATTCAGATTAGTTCAGTCTGGTAGAAACAATTGAATGGCACACTTGAAAAGTTCTAAGCTCTGCGTCATAAGCACTACATACAGCTTTAAAAGCTATTTAACAGTGAAGGAATGGGTCAGGCGATGGCACAGAGCGCCCGCCGTAGGCATCGCAAATTACCAACTAAATCGCCTCTTTACAAATAGAAATATGCCCAAGTTCGACAAGGCAATCAATAATTAATCTTCTCGGTCAATCGGCAGTAAGCCTGATTTCTTGGGCTTAAGGCTTAAGTAAATCACTAGGCTGATGATTATACAGAGGAAAAGCATACTCGTTCCAACCGTACCATAGCCAAAACCACCATTTTTAGTAGGTTGGGATAGTAAATCACCTATTGATGCTCCAAATGGACGAGTCAAGATGTAAGCTAACCAGAATGCCAAAACTGCATTCATTTTTAAGTAAAAATAACTGCTAACTATGATTGCAATCGCCGCCCCAAATACTAATGCTGATTGTGCATAACCTAACCCCGAAGTCTCGGCTAAGAAGTCTCCTGTTGAAGTACCCAAGGCAAATGTCAGTAAAATAGCTACCCAGTAGAAAATTTCTCTTTTAGCAGTGTTGATAGAGTGCATGGCTAATATCTTTTCGCTGAAATACCAAAACGTAAAAACTGCCACTAATACACAACTAAAAATTATAGTAGTTATTATTAAACTTACTCCAAAATCATCTACCAATTTATCAGTAATTAATGTACTGACAATACTTATTAAAACAACTACTAACCAGTAACTCAGTGGAACATATCGCTTCAGTCTAAACTGATTTAAAAGCGCAATCAGTAAGAAGCCACTCATAATATATGATGTAATGCTTAAACCAAGGTTGAGTGTTACTGATAAAAAATCAGCCGCAGTTTCCCCTACTGTGGTTGCTAGAATCTTAATAATCCAAAAGTAAATTGTCACCTCTGGAACTCTGTTTAAAATCTTTACCATAATATTTGTTCTTCTTAATTTTCGGCAAAAATGGATTACATAATACGTGATAATATTTGCATAGCCTAGCTTTAGCATCGTCAAGAAACAATCTCCTGCTATTTCTACCCGATTGATTACACAAATATTTATTTTGACAACTTTTTCATAATTTTAATTACTTGCAGAGTGACCATACTTTACATAGCAATAGTCAAGAACAAGTCAATATTTGATTACCGATACAATTTAATTTCTAGAAATCAACTAAAAACGGGTAAAATCCATTGGTGAGAAATTCAGATCAACTTACTTTTGTCAATTAAAAGTTATGCTGAAAATTGAGGAAAAATGAAGGCATTAAATTAACTCTTGTACTGAACTTATTGGACAAGAATGAATTATGCGTATCAAGATGACACATAGGCGTAGCCCACCATAGGCATCGCCTGCTCAAAAATTATCTTTCCAACCCGGTTTTTAGTAATATTTTAAGTAACCTGAGTTCGGGTTAAGCAGGTTGAGATAAAAGCCACTCCATCTGAAGGCTGGGTTTCTTAGGTTGATGGCAATAAGCGATTAATCC
>NZ_JBALDE010000225.1:0-75241 GCF_036917515.1 Nostoc sp.
CAAATGCTCTGAATGCGGTAACTAAAAAAGACATTATTGGATGGTTCACCCACTGCTGTTACTATATTGCACCCAACTGAGAACCGCTATAGATAGCGTCGGCGCTGTCCGTCGTAGACATCACCTGTTACTACAGAGTTAGGAATAGAAATATTTTGGGTGGCTGTATAACTACTGATATCATGTCCGCCTAATTAGTTATAATTCGCGTATCTGTGCAAAAACCTGGAAATCCTCTTTCCCCCTGCTCCCTGCCCCCTGCGGTCTTAATGATAAGTCTTTAACCGGACATGATATGACAGGTGCTAGAGGCGTATTCTCTTTTGTTGGGATGAAGGTGAGATTAGTATCGCTGTAGTCGTAGAACTGGTCATCAGAAATATAAACAGAGTTATACCAACCAGATAAAGCAGAAACTGTACCTTGGTTTTTGACGAGCTATAGTCGTTAAAAAAATAAAAATGATTAAGATTTGATTCTTAACCATCGTTACCTAAGCAACCATTAGATGAGTGTTCAGCATTACAAATTAATTCTAAAACTTCGTATTATTAGCATAAATAAAATAATGGTCTGTCACTTTTACATCGGCTTGAAAACCAACTTGTATCAGATGTTTTTGCAGTTCATCTTGTTGATAAAAAACTTTCACTATTTGAAATTCTTGCCCATCATTTAACTTCCGGCTTTCATAGATACTGCCATCATTATTCAGAAGATGGTTATTAGCTGTAGATGTCGGTTCAAAGCGCGAGTCAATAATAAATACTTGTCCACCAACACGCACAGATTTATAAACTTTTAGCAAAAACGATTTCAGTAATTCTGGCGGCACATGAGATAACCAGAAAGAGAAAAATACTAAATCATATTCAGCGTGTGGTTCCCAGGCAAATAAATCAATTTGGTGATATTCTACTTTTTGTGAATTTAATTTGCTGCGATTAATTTCAATTACTTCTTTGGAGGCATCAATTGCAGTAATTTTCTGTCCAATTTTTAAAAGCTCTTGTGTCCAAATTCCGGTTCCACAGGCTAATTCTAAGATTTCCTCAACTTGGACAATTTTTTGTAAATTCTGTTTGACAATATCAACTTCTTTAAACCAACGCTGGTTTAGTTCCTCACCGCGATCGTAACGACCAAGGCGATAAAACCACTGATCGTATTCGTTGGCTCTAGCACGATAGTAGGCAATTTGTTGTTGCAGAATTTGATTGGTCATTGCCAGCTTATCATCTACTCTAGATAAATTTTACAGTTAAAAGTTCTGCTGACTCAATAGCAGCAGATGAAGTATTATCCCAAGGGCGGTGGCTCAATCAATATTAAGCGGGAAATTTATCTACAGTATCTCCAGCATCTGAGTTCAAGAGAGCGATCCTGTCAGTCAATCAGTCTAGTTCCATTCTGTTGGAGATGCTTAAGTAGGTCGGCGTAAATAATTATCCTTGGGATAAGGCAGGGGTAAAAGCGCGATCGCACTCACTACTTGATTTAAAGAATTTTGAATTTTTCAGTTGGTATACCCAAGTGGGTGAGAAATAATTCAACCACTTGGGTGAACCAGGTGTGTGAGGTTACATTTTGTAAAAAAAGAGATTCTAGTACTAGAGAATATTGATTTTACCTAACTCTAGTGAGAATAATTCTATGAAACTTACAAAATTAGCTACCTCTTTCCTTGCTGTTGCTTCCATTGTCCTCTCAGCCGGCATTGCATCTGCTCAAACAGCAGGTACTAACGGTACTAACGGTAATTACATCGGTGCTGGTATTGCTGTTGGTGCAACCAGTGGCGGACAAGGAAACGATGAAGCCCAAATTGGTGGTAATATTCAAGGACGATACGCTGTTCCCAATGCCCCTGTTTCACTGCGGGGTTCTGTGCTGTATGGTGGTGATGCTGCTGCAATTATGCCCATAGTGACTTATGATGCGCCCATCGCCAAAAATACTAACGTTTACTTCGGTGGTGGTTATTCCTTTGTAACTGACGAAGGTCAAAAAACTCCATTGGGCAATCGGAATTCACCTGTAGTCACCCTTGGTGTTGAATCAGAAGTTAGCAAAAATGTGATTGCCTACGGCGATACTAAATGGGGTATTGACGCCTACAGAAATAGTGATGCTGATGCTGTCAGCTTCCAAGCCGGATTAGGCTATCGCTTCTAGTAATTACGAGCTAGAAAACAGTATATTCACAAGCTAAAGCAATGCTGTTTACTAGCCGTAATAATAATTCATTCTTTCATACCTGAGTATTCTATTCAGGTATGAATCATTTTTATTGATGATTTTGATAAAAAATGATATTAGCTAGTATTGATACTTTCTTTTAAAGTGAAATGAGTAATTGGAAATGCACGTATAAGATATTACTCATGAAAAAGATTAATCCTATTCCAGAAATAGTTGGTGAAACCACTGACGTGGAATCTTGGCTGATGCGAGCAGGGCTAAAATTTTCCGACTTAGGTAATGATGCTGCAAGTATTGCAATCCGTAAACAATGGCGAGAATACCAAGCCGCAGTTCACAGATGTTGTGTAATGCTACACCAACCACCATCACGCGTTCAACTAAGCGGCGATTATGCCAGCTTGAGAATACCTGGTGGGGCATCAACCAATTGTGCAATCGCCTGTCGAGTTGTCCCAAATCCTTAGATAAACGCAATCCATGACCTAGTGGTAGGGGTAAAACCATGGCCGCAGAAGTCATCGTCAATGATGAGTAATTATTTAGCGATTGCTGTATGTCGTCTGTATGAAGCAGTGATAATGATTGTTCTAGGTTGATATTTTAGATAATACAAAACTTTGCACTAATGCAGAAAACTACATTAATACAACTTGAGGTGTATAAAAATTGCACTCAAAGCTCGTCTTGATATTACTACGACTTGTGAACATGGCACTGATATAAAAGCTAGAAATTGATGCAAATAATCTCTCTTCCAGATGGTTGAGGGATTTGATGGCTATTCGCAATTTGGTAATAAACGAAACAAACCAAATAAAAGTATTCATTGAATTGAATTTATTGCTGAGGAAATGGCGAATGGCAAGGATGGTATTGAGGTCAGCTTCTAAAAAGAGATGTTGAAAAGCGGCATGGCTTGGTTTCTAGTGATGACCGCCATAATTAAATCCAGCGAACTCCGAATTTTCTTTTGCAATGCCTTAGCTTGAATCCGACATCACCATTAGAAAATTACTAACATTTATAAACACTACCATTATAAATATCTCTCTCAGATTGGAAAATATTTTCAAAAACATAAGCATTGAAAGTTGTATGATGTTCTCGATACTGATGATTATCTCCACAACCTACCTGAATATTATCAATAGACCAGTCGGACAAAACCATTCCAATATTATTATTTATACCTATGCGTATTCCTGGCATTTCGGTTGTTCCTGTTCTCCAGCCTTTTGAAGAAATGTAATAGGATAAGGTGGCTTGAAATTGATTATTATTGGACTTGACTATGAGCAATTTCATATTATCCAAAATAAAATGTTCTTGTCTCCTATCAAGTATATTGCTCAAAAACCATCTCTGATTCCATTTATTAACTTTACTGGATGAGTCTGGCTTTTCTATAGGTTGAGAAGGTTCTAACCTCTCATAACAAGAAGTTGTGGCTTGTTCTTGAGTAGTAGTCATATTGATTTGATATCGATTTGCTAAAAGTGTTAATATCAACGATTGTCATTCCACCAAAATCAAGTGTTTTATTGATAATATTCTTAATCATTTTTTACAGATTTAATCCATTTTTTGAGCCATTTATTATTGGAATAAATTGCTCAAAAAATAAATACAATTGCACCTCCTACTCTCCCCCGACAAACTTAGTGTCCATCCGCTGGATCAGGGTTTGGGGTTTCAACTTTCAAGTTGTCTCCCTGCTTGCTCACTGAAAAGTCAGACTCACTTTTGGTACTTTGAGCAAGACCAGCAGCACCTGCGATTGCTGTTCCTGCAAGTCCAAGCCCCGCAGAGAATTGGGCTGGATTGGTTGCACTTGGCGAGACTATAACAGCAACAGCAATGACTGCTCCAATAGTTGCTATAAACATTGGGGTTATAGCTCGAATTACTTCTGGGGTAAGAGATTTCATAGAGGTAAGTTATGGAATTGATCTTGTTCATGGAGTAAATACACGGTATCAAATTCCAATTCCAGAATCTTTCACCAATATTTTCCTAGAAATTATGAGTATTTTTTGTGGTATATAATCTAAGACCAATCACTGAAACCGCCTTTCGCTTCTGCTCGTACTAAATAGGCAATGACATCAGGGCGGCTGCATCATATCAATAAGCAAAGTATATTCTCAATAGGGGTTAAATTAATATCATTACCTTTTGCTTATTGCGAAATTTTTAGGCGTTGGCGTAGCTCGCCGCAGGCATCGCTTTGGTGCTGAAAAAATAATCAAACGCGAAATCCTGATTTTTTCCTTGGTTCTGCCTTTAAAGAATCAAGTGTCAGATAAAGCAACTGATAACTGTTTGACTAATAATTTTGTTCCACACCGTTCACTACTGGCTTAATTTCCGAAAATGGATCGGTGCCGCCACCCCAATTAAAATCACTAATTCGGATGGTGAAGCCGCCTAACTCCAACACTGGATTGTAACGTAAGGTGATGCCATAGGTGCGACGGCTATATTCCAAAATGTAGTCGGTGCTAGTTTCTCTACCAGTATCCAAGTTAACAGATGTTTGAAAGCCTAAGCGAATAGGGCCGTAGATTTGCTGTGATATTCCAGCGGTCAGTACTGTGTTATCAACGGAGCGATCAAACAAAAAGGGTGATAATCCGTTATTAAAACCTTGAGAATAACTGATATTAAAGGCGGTATAGTCGAAAAAAGGTCGAGAAAAATGACCAATTTGCCCTTGTAAGCCAATTGTACCAATTAGAGTGCTTTGGTTATCACCATTGCTGTAAAAACTAGTAGTACCTGTGACGGCAGCGATCGCTTGCAAGTAAGGAACTACAGGGGTAGCAGTGTATCGTAATCCCTCAGTGGCAGTGGGTGGTAATGGTTTTCCCCGCCACAGCAACAGCCCTCTACTGAGGGTAGCACTGGCTTGAAAACGACCAAGTGAAATGCGATCGTTTTCCCGCACTGGTTCTAGCAAGTCTGGGCGATCGGTATTGGCATCAATATACTGAGCACTTCCCTGGTAGTTGAGGTTGATGCCACTTTTTCCTAAAGGAATCACCGGAGAAGTAATAATGCCGCCTAAACTGCTCTGGACAGTTTGAAAACCCAGAGTACCGTTGTAGAGACGATCGCGGTAGTTATATTGCACATTCAATGTGTGAGGAAGGGAAGTGCCTATTGTCTGGCGCAATCCTAAATTCACCCGCAAATTGTCTTCCACATTGTTTAAGTTAAAACTAGTTAACTCCGCAGTTCCCTGAATTATCGACCGTGGACTCAAAACAGAATTTATCCTGGTCTTCACACCAAACAGTGCGCCTAAGTCACCCACGCCTTCTTGCACACCTCTCTGTAATAATAACTGGGGCGTAATTGTCCAGCGTGTCCGCTCTGTATCGATTAATGGAAAACCACGCTCAACATACAAACCACCCCGATCTTCTCCATCGTAGCCGGGAGAAACTATTGCAGGTGTAGCGTCCCGCTCTCGGCGGTCAATAGTACGCTCATTTATCGGAATTGGTAAGGAGACTTTTTGATCGAATACTAAACGCTGTCGCTGTGTCCTGATGCGGTCTACCAAGGGTGATTCTCGCGTCAAAGTTACTTTATCTGCGCGTAATTCTAATTCAGGGGGCGAAAAAGGATCGTTGGTGATCCGGACATTACTTGCTTGCCAGCCTTGCGGATAAAAGTCAATTTGTTCAGCTTCAAACCTGAGCCGATTGACTCTACCCCCTGTTTGTGGTGGCGGGATGTTGCTAGCATCTGCTTGACCACCAAATGTCACATCAATTCCTCCAGGACTACTCACACCGGAAACAGGTTGATTGGCTCTAATGCGATCGCTAGGCGGACGTCTTGAAACTCCACTAGCATTTACATCTGTAGGTGAAAAAGCAAAATCTGTTTGTGCTGAGGGTACGTAAATTTCTCCTCCACCATTTTCCAGTTCCCCACTATCTTGCACAAAGTTATAGGTGAAGCGTTGTCCACGTAGTATCTGATCGCCCCGTGTTAAGATTACGTTGCCTTCACCCGCAGCGATCAAGTTGTCCAAATTAACTTGCAAGCGATCAGCATCCACCACCGCCCCATCAAATCGCACAACTACATTACCTACAGCTGTAATAATTCGCTGTTTCTCGTCATACTCTTGCCGATCTGAAGTGACTTCTACAATTCTTTGTCTGGCTGGCGGTGTGGTAACTGGTGTAGTTGTAACAAATGGTTGAGCTTGTGGCTGAGTGGTATTTACTTGTGGTGTAGGTGTTGGTACTTGGCTTTGTTGCTGGACTTGAGACTGAAATTCTACAGTGATGGGCGCTGAGAGTTGGTTTGTGGGCTGACGAGATTTGAATGTGATAAAATTTTGTACTGATTGAGAACTCGGTGCAAGATCCGCAGCAGATACGGAGATATTGTCTTTTTTTAGAGACTCTTGTGTAGTAATCTCGCGTTGCTGTTTTTGTTGGGTTAACTTCTCAGCTAAAATTTCTGCCTTGGACTTGACTAACTTGTTGCTGTTTGTAACAGTTGAGGCAATTTCAAGAGGGCGCAAAGATTGGGTGATAAAGGGACTTGGAGAAACTCTATAGCGAAAGCTAGAAGAGTCCAAAAAGGTTGGTTTTTCTTTGCTACTAGAGTTTGGATTTAGCGTAGACGCAAAGCGGCTTGTCGTCAGACATCGCTGACTGAGTTTTTGAGAAGGTTCACCTTTTGCGTCTTGGTCACAAGCCTCCACTCCAACTTTTCTTGGCAATGCAGCGGCTTCTCTTTGCATCTCTCGTTTACGCAACGCCGACATCAGAAGAAGTTCCGAGCGTCGAGCCCCACCATTCGGACTTGTCTTTGTGTCTTCTTTTTCTTGGCGATTAGAGATTGTAACCTTTTGTGTGGGATAACTAACGACTAATGGTTGCCCCAAAAGCCCAGCAGTCGCAGAACCGATGATTGGGGAATTTTCTGGTGGAAAGGTTTCTGGTGAATGAGGTACAGAGGAAGTTTCAGGAACTATCAAGCGATCTTGAGTTGAGTCAATCGGAGTTGACAATAAAGGATCGCTTTTGGTGTTACCCGAAATTGCCAATTGAGCCAAATTCTTGGGCTGCTTGGATTTGTCTGTTTTTTCGTGTATTCCAGTATCTACACCTGAAAGAAACTTTGTATGACTAGCAGATGAGGCGGGATTTACAGGTTGTAAAGATTTAACGATAGGAAGCGGATCGGGTGGCAGAACTGGATGAAGCATAAACGAGCAAAATCGGGCTAACAAACAGCCAAATGACAAAGGGAAGGATAAAACATACATTTTGCCTTCCGACTGTCGCCTTCTGCTACCTACAGCAAGCTACTTGGAGGAAGAAACTTACTAAATTTTCGCTTAGTAAGTTTCCGTGGCGTTTAGTATTTTCCGCCTTCCAAAGTCGCGGATGATTTATCGCCCTTTTACTCTAAGTCCCGACGGCCGGGGTTACGAGCTGGATCGTTCGACAAAAATCCGAAGATGAAGATAGTTACGAAGAAGGCAACAACAATATAAACAGCGATTTTTAAAGTCAGCATAGAAATATCTCCAACGGGTAAAACAAAGAAAGCTTTTCTTTTAGTATCTGCAATGCAGAAAAGATAGCTACTTTATATTACCCAAATCTCGTCCCTTTTTTAGAAGACTCTGGCGACTTAGAACTAGCAATGTCTATCCTACGGTTATTGATAATGTACAAGATGTTAGTTGTCTGACTTATAGATGCCCTTAAGAAAGATAACTCACAGACGTTTACCCTTGTGACGTTGACTGATGGCAAAGGTTTCCCAAAAAAGGCAATAGGTTACAGGCAATAGTTACTACTCCCCATGCCTTTCAACAGTACTGAGTTGTGTTAGCAGTAGCTGGGCGTTGAGCCAGTGCTGAGTGGGGAATGGGCAGGGGAGATAAGGGAGCAGGGGGAGATGAGGGGGACAAGGGGGAAAAGGGGAAATTATTGAACAACTCTCTTCCTTGTCTACCTTGTCTCTTCTCCATGCCCCTTTGCCCCATGCCCAATGCCCTATTTCTCAACTTGAAGCTTTGCTATTATATCTTTGCCAATTCGATTTTTAATTACTCGTGCAGGTATGCCAACAGCAACGGAAAAAGCAGGAATATCTCTATTAACAACTGCTCCCGCACCAATAACACTACCTTTGCCGATAGTAACGCCATCTAATACTGTTACTCCATGTCCTAGCCAACAATCATCCTCAATCACAATTCCCTTACGAGTAACACCTTGGTATTTAATTAGCTCCATCGGATCGGCAAAATTATGATTATTGGCATATATTCCTGAATGAGCAGCAATCAAGCAGTGTTTACCAATTTTAATGTCTCCAGGCCCCTCAATACACACGTTGGGAGCAATGAAGGTGTCTTCATCAATATGTATATAGGTATCTTCCAAAGACCCTATATCAACGTTACGCTCAATTGCAACTCTATCTCCTAGATGAATTCTATTATTTTTGTGTCCTCTTGCATTCATCCGCACACCTTTGAAAATATAGACTTCTGCGCCGATCTCAATACAAGAAGTATTGTTAAATTCAACACCATTTTGAATATACACTGGGCTGCCTATCTGGGCAAAAATACTACGGTATCCTAAATTACGCAACTTTGGGCCGAGAAGAAGTGTTGGAATATCTCCTAACACTGTAGTTACTAAAAGTTCTTGCACGCGCTGCAATTTGGAAAAATATTGCTCGTTCTGCATGGCTACATATCTCTTTAATCAATTGTTGTTGACAGTGTTTAAAGTTATTTTGGCTGTATTCTAATTTCTGCCAATACCAATAGGCTCTGTGTGTATTAATACATGAGCTAAGGTAGCATAATCATCAAAGTTTCCAAGATTTTTAGATAGTTTTCCAACATTTGAAAAACCAGAGTCTGGCTTTGACTATACGAGCAATTCTTGAGGTTGGGTGTGTAGAATTACTCAAGTGATATGCAGAATTGCGTTAAGTCACTAGCAGATTTTGTACTATATGTACGTAAAATTTTGGCTTATTTTTTACAAAATCAATTAACAAAACAATTCAGTGCATTGTGGTTTAAAACTTAGACTCTTAAATTGTCTGATGGAAAATTTGCTGGTTTAGATAAGCTACTGTTTTGGTTCTCTGGCAAATTTAAAAAGCTTGCTACCGCTAACAGCACTCTTAAAGCAAATAGGGATACTGTTATTTGTCTTGAGGCTATTTCTCTCAAGCGGTTTTAGTCTTTTGAAACCATTCAGTTTCACAAGCTATTTTGCAACAAAAAATACATTTAACTAGACTATATTCAAAGTTTAGATAAAATTTCTGCCTAGCATGACAATGTAATTATTGTTGGATTTTTCCGGGTATTTTTGCCCAAATAAAATCCAATTAGGGTGGATTATCTCCCACATCAGCCATCACATTGAAGTTAACCATCGGTGCAAACAAGTAAGCGCTTCCCCGACTGCTATGACGGCTTTCTTGCAACGAATTTCTAGAGTATGCTGCTCCAATCATGTTGCACACAGATGATTTACAGACTAGCCAATTCACGTTTGTAATGACATGAACGGTTTTTTATAACAATTGTTTTTAACGATAACACATTTTATTTTTAGTGGAACACCTCATGAAATAAGTTTATTTCCAAGTTTATTGTTGATGAGAATGGTGTAAATAAGTTAACTTTTTTACTAGAGCGATGCCTGCGGTGAGCAAAGCCTACGCTACTTGCAAATATTTTTATACACTTAGATAGAATCCAGTGAGGAGGGAGATTTAAAAAATACTATTAGCGGTTATTTGCATTTTGGCTTATCTATATTTATCTCGTTACTGGTGCAAGTAATTTTATGATTGGGTGTTCAACTTAGAATGATATCTACTATACTTGTGACACCCTCTTCGTTAAAAAGCCAAATTAGCTCAAAATATTGCTTTTGTCCACATATTTATTATCTAAAATATAGTAAATCACCCATTCGGGTGAGCCAAGAGGGTGATGTATGCTTGGTACTACTCGTTATAAATTTTATTTAAAGAAAGCGAAAACGTAGCTTAGTTTCGAGGATAAATCTACAAAAAAACATCTAATTTTCCAAATTGAGGTATCGGTTTTAACTCACACACTTGGTTCAAATTATGGCTTTAATTAAAGAAATTGTGCAACAAGCTCTAAATACTGGCTATTTGAGTGTTGTAGCCGAAGAGCAACTGCGATCGCAACTTCAAAGTAATTATGACTCAGAAGACCTAGATGCCTGGATCATTTTACAGCGAGCTATTGCAGCAGGTGATGTCAAACAAGAGTCGCGTCGAAAAAAAGCTTCCCCCTCTCCTAAAGTCAAGGACACTTCATCAAGTATCAAACTTGCTTATCAAATGGCAGCGGAGATTGCCTATGCAGCAGCTGTAGCTCTAACAATGACAAAAAATAGTAAAGATCAGCCTTCACTAGGTGCATAAAATAACACCTTTGTAAGTTACTTTCCTGATTTAGTGCAAATATTTCATACCAAGTAGTTAGCGCAGGCATAGCCCGTACTTCTCTACGAGACGCTCTTGCTAGTTTGCTTAAGAGCAGGGGTACGACAAAGCTCAGTGACCACCGCAGGCATCGCTTTTCTTGATTAATTGCTTGGTAGGGCTTTCATCTGATTCTTTATGGGATTTCCCTTCTGCCTCCTGACTTGAAAGTGCTGTTAGCGGATAGCTAAGGTTGAGCCAGTGCTGAGTAAAAATCCCAGTCTTGAGAAGATTTTCATGCAAGGCTTTTGAAACTCGTTTCATCGGGACTGCCTTCTTTGACAGCGCAATTTTATAAAAAAATAATTAAAAGTTTAACTTTCCTGGACACAGCTATGAGGAATTTTCACCCTCAGCCAAGACTCTCGATTGATCCCCGGAAGCAATACTAAAAAAAATATAAATTATTTATTCAAAACTAAATTTTTTTAAGTGATATATACCAGTCAGTGATTAAATTTTAATATACCAAGTACATGGCTCAGAGTAAGGCATAGAATTAGAAACACCTGGTGTAAACTTTAGCAAGAAAGTTAAAAATAATTCTCAATGCTTAACAAAGTCATCGCTTTTTCACAAACTACAGTATAAAGAATTGGCAACATTGGTAAAGAGAGTAAACAATAACCATAGCTAAACTTGGAGTTTTGCCAACCTATGCAGCCAATTCGCACATTTAACGTATCCCCTTCACTACCGCCGCGACTCGAACCACTACGGCGGCTGGCATATAACTTGCACTGGGATTGGAACGTTGATACTAAAGATTTATTCCGTCGCTTAGACTCTGACCTGTGGGAGTCTAGTCATCATAACCCAGTGTTAATGTTGGGTACAATCTCTCAATCGCGGCTTCTGGAAGTTGTCGAAGATGAAGGCTTCCTAGCGCAAATGGATCGAGCTGACCGTCAGTTAGACGATTATTTGCAAGAGCGCACCTGGTATCAGAAGCAACGAGAGCAGAAACCCAAAGAATGCTACGCCTATTTTTCGGCGGAATTTGGACTTGTAGATTGTTTACCCGTCTATTCTGGAGGCTTAGGTGTTCTGGCGGGGGATCACCTCAAATCTGCCAGTGACTTGGGGCTACCGCTTGTGGGTGTAGGTTTGCTGTATCAGCAGGGCTACTTTGCCCAGTATCTCAATGCCGATGGCTGGCAGCAAGAACGCTACTTGCTCAACGATTTCTATAATATGCCCTTGCATCTGGAGCGCAATGCCGATGGTTCAGAACTGCGGATTGCCGTAGATTATCCAGAACGCAAGGTATATGCCAGAGTTTGGCGCGTACAGATAGGAACAGTTCCTTTGTATCTACTGGACACCAACATTGAACCGAACAACACTTATGACCACGACATCACAGATCAGCTGTATGGTGGCGACATTGATATGCGTATCCACCAGGAAATTATGCTGGGGATCGGTGGTGTGCAAATGCTCAAAGCTTTGGGGCTGAAAGTTACTGCCTACCACATGAATGAAGGTCACGCTGCCTTCTCTGCTTTAGAACGCATCCGTTTGCTGATTCAGGAAGAGGGACTGAATTATGCTCAAGCTAAACAAGTGGTGGCTTCCAGCAATATTTTTACCACCCACACACCAGTACCAGCAGGAATTGACTTGTTCGCTCCCGAAAAAATGTTGTACTACTTGGGGTACTATGCAGAGATATTTGGGTTGCCCAAAGAGCAATTTTTAGGACTGGGGCGCGAGAATACAGGCGATTTATCAGGGCCTTTCAGTATGGCGGTGCTGGCGCTGAAAATGGCAACATTTTCTAACGGTGTCGCACAACTGCATGGTGTGGTATCGCGGCAAATGTTCCAAGGCTTGTGGAAGAATGTGCCAGTGGAAGAAGTACCGATCGCCGCAATTACTAATGGTGTCCATGCTCGGAGTTGTGTGGCGAAATCGACTCAAGAATTGTACGATCGCTACCTCGGCCCAAATTGGTCATCAGCACCACCAGATAGCCCATTGTGGGAACGGATGGACGCCATACCCGATGAAGAATTGTGGCGCAATCACGAACGCTGCCGCTTAGATATGATTTTGTATGTGCGCGAGCATTTGGTCAAGCATTTGCGCGATCGCGGTGCTTCCGCTTCCGAAATTACCCAAGCCCAAGAAGTTTTAGATCCTTACGCTTTCACCATTGGCTTTGCCCGTCGTTTTGCCACATACAAACGCGCTACCCTGTGGATGCGTGATGTGGAACGCATTAAGCAGCTTTTACTAGCTAACAAAAACCGGAAAGTGCAATTCGTGATTGCTGGTAAGGCACATCCCAAGGATATTCCTGGTAAAGAACTCATCCGCGAGATTAATCACTTTATCCGCGAACAAGATTTAGAAAAACAGGTAGTGTTTGTTCCCAATTACGATATTTACATCTCCCGGTTGATGGTTGCAGGTTGTGATATCTGGTTAAATACACCACGTCGTCCACGGGAAGCCTCTGGTACTAGTGGCATGAAAGCGGCAATGAATGGATTGCCAAATTTAAGTGTGCTAGATGGTTGGTGGGATGAAGCTGATTACGCCCGCACAGGCTGGGCCATTGGACATGGAGAGAATTATGACGATCCTAACTACCAAGATGAAGTAGAAGCAAATGCTCTCTACGAGTTGTTAGAGAAGGAAGTTGTACCGTTATTTTATGAACATCGAGATACTGATGGCTTACCTCGTCCGTGGGTTGCCAAAATGAAGGATGCAATTCGGTTGAATTGTCCCTTCTTTAATACAGCGCGGATGGTAGGAGATTATGCCCAAAGGGCTTATTTCCCAGCTAGCGATCGCTATCATACCCTGACTGTTGATAACTATGCCCCAGCCAAAGAACTAGCCGCTTGGAAGGAAAAACTGGGCGAACACTGGTTCAACATTAAAATCAAAGATGTTGACGTATCAGCAGCTTTAGACATTGAGGTTAATCAAACCGTTGCTGTCAAAGCCAAGGTTGACTTGGCAACTTTGACCAATAATGATGTGCAGGTGGAGTTATATCAAGGTGCGATCGATGCCAATGGTGAGATTGTCAACGCTGTGCCAGTAGTGATGGACTACCAAGGCGAGGATGGACAGCAATTAAGTATTTACACTGGTAATATCATCTATACCACCTCTGGTTTACAAGGCTTGTCTTTGCGTGTATTGCCGAAAAATAAAAATCTGGCTAATCCTTATGAACCAAGGTTAATTGCTTGGGCAGAATCAGAGTAGTGAGTAGTTCTTAAATACTCAATATTAGGCGTTGCTGATTTAAGTTTAGCAACGCCTTTTATTATGCTACGCAGTCACGCCCAAAAAATAACTACTGCTAGAATTATTCCAGTCTCAGCTTTTTTTTGCTCCTTTTTCAACCCCTCGAGCTCACGTCCTCTTAGGGATTTCAAAAGCTTTTTTTATGTCTCGTTCAAGTTTTCTAGTTACCCAAAACACACCACAGATTCAGCAAGGCATCCTCGACTTCTACCTGAAAAAGGCTGACAGGTTTCGGGCGTACTTTCCAGGAGGGGAGGAGTTAAGTGGCAGCAGACCAGATTTTTTAGCGCTTGAGGAAGTGTCTGTACAACCTTGGTCAGGAATGGTGGGCTGTATAGTTGTTGAAGGCACTTTAACGTCAGCAGCAACGCTCATCAGAGAACGCGGAAAATTTCAGGAAGATGGCTGCTATCATCCTTTGCAACTATGGAGCTATGAGTTAATCAATGACACTGAGGTGTTACTGCGGATCACAGACTTTTCGGTTTGGATGGTCTTCGCTACGCTAGATGAGCTACAGAGCTTGGAGAAACAAAAGATTCCCGTCAGTGAATGGCAAGAAATTTCTTTTGAACCTGAGGAAGGAGTGACGCCACTGCCGATGGATGAAACTGACCTAGAGCAAATCACCCAGGCAATTAAGGAAACGTTTTTTCCCAAACACAATTAACTACAAATCTACAATACCCCCGTTGATTAGTCTAGTTTACTAAAGATAAGATAATTGCGATCGCGTCGCAATATCTAAATCAGAAGCAAGGACTCTAAAGCAACATACGCAAAGCCTTTGCTCAAATTCTTTGAGGGATGACAATGTAGCCTGTGGTGCGATCGCCTAATACCAAATTACGTTCTTCTCCCCAATACCACCAATAAGCAGCAACATAAGCGCAAATTAAGCTATCTAGTTTATCTTCAGTTGCTTTAAGAGCTACACCTGCGATCGGAATTTCCACAAAAAACGAATCATACAGAAGCACGGGAGGAGAAAGAGAGGGGAGAATATTGAGAAGATAATTTTGGAGTTTAATTAGTTCTAGACGGCGCTCATTTAAGCGTCCTTTTTTGTATTTGAGGATGCGTTCTAAGTTGAATAGATTAACAATTGCTGGGTGGGGAAAGACTTCTATTTGATATCTGCTGAGTTTTTGCGGTTCAATAATGGGGGCGTGTGCAAAACCACGTGATTCCAATTCTAAACCAAAGTTGATGGTGCGTTCTGCGAAGGGTAGGTTTTGATTAGCTGGGTAGCATCCTGCATGATACTTACCAAAGTATTTGTGGCTGAGTTTATCGGGGAGCCGACTCCCAGTAGCGTTGGGTATGAGGGTAGGTGCATCTACGGCAATAATGGCTGGTTCGTCTGCTTGTATAGTTTGATCGATCCAGATAAGGATGTCTGCAATGGCATCTTTGCGGTCTAGATCGAGCAATTGTAGTTGTCCATCTATCCATTCTAAGCAGCACAGTCCACTTGGTTGCGATCGCCAGCCTAAATCAATGCCAATAAACTTCATGGTCATAACACGAATTTGCGAATATTTTCGCATTTTTGGACAACCATTTACCTAAATTTACTTACCAAAAATTTTGATAAATAATCTTATAATCTTAAGCAGCTTGTCTTAATTTATATTATCTGACAATAAGTTAATCAAGATTATTCCAATGAAAATTTTATTTTTACATCCCAATTTTCCCTCACAATTTCGCAATCTAGCGATAGTTTTAGGTAAAGATCCTAATTGCCAAGTCGTCTTTGGGACAAATCGTCAGGAAGGCGAAATACCTGGCGTTTTTAAAGCTATTTATACTCCTTCTCGTGAAGCAGCTCCCCAAACTCACCACTACGTTCGTAATTTAGAAAATGCGGTTCTCACCGCTCAAGCTGTCTATCGCGTTGCAGAAAAATTAAAATCCGAGGGTTTTTTTCCAGATATAGTTTATGGTCATTCTGGTTGGGGACCGACTTTATTTATGAAAGATGTTTTTCCCAAAGCAGAATTATTGTGTTATTTCGAGTGGTTTTATCACGCTCATGGTTCCGATGCAGATTTCGATCCCAATGAACCATTGAATGCTGATGATGAATGCCGCATTCGCGTGAAAAATGCGCCAATTTTAACTGATTTATATAGCTGCGATCGCGGTCTTTCTCCCACTAATTGGCAGCGGCAGCAGTTTCCCAAAGAATATCATAGCAAACTCACCGTAATTCATGATGGGGTTGATACCAAATATTTTGTTCCTAAACCAGGCGCAAAGTTAGTTTTACCAAGAATAAATCTGGATCTTTCTCATGTGGAAGAGTTGGTAACTTATGTGGGACGGGGGATGGAACCTTATAGAGGTTTTCCGCAGTTTATGGAAACAGTGGCGCTACTTCAGCAGCGACGACCTAAGTGTCACGTGGTAGTTGTTGGAGAAAATCGCGTTGCTTATGGAAAGAGTCTCCCGGATGGTCAGACTTATAAACAATTAATGCTAGAAAAATTATCTTTAGATTTATCGAGGTTGCACTTTACAGATAGGCTTCCTTACAATGAGTACCTTCAAGTTTTACAAGCTTCTTCTGCCCATATTTATTTAACCCGTCCTTTTGTATTATCCTGGTCAATGTTAGAAGTAATGGCAGCAGGATGTTTACTAATAGCTTCTAAAACTGCCCCAGTATTGGAAGTTGTACAGGATGGGGTGAATGGACTGCTAGTAGATTTCTTTTCTCCCCAGAATATTGCTAATCGGGTTGAAGAAGCGCTGAATCATCCTCAGGAGATGAATGCAATTCGTGCAAATGCGCGAGAGACAATTTTGAAGCGTTATGATTTGGCAAAACTGTTACCACAGCATTTACAATGGATGTTCGCTGGTAAAACTTCTAATAGTTTGAAAAAGCGTCCAACTTCTAAAGGATTTGGCAGAAATTAGATGACATTGATCATTAGTCATTTGTCATCAGCCTTTTTCATAAATATTTTTTCACGCTAAATTGTAAAGAAAAACTTGAAAATAACGAATTTTGCAATAACTATATTAATCATTAGTTGTTGAAAAATGACAAATAAATATAAAAGCGATATTGAAAATGCGAATTATTCTGACTATTGCTCATTTTTTTAAACCTAGTAATGAGGGTCGTCATGCTTCCCAACGCAAAGACCCACAACCACGTTTGGAGGCGTTAACTAAAAGTATTACCTCTTTACACCAATTATTTGGCAAATCTCAAAGTATTATTAATATTGCTCAACGACTCGCTTTTCCTGCTAATCAGCCGCAGTCTCATGAACTAGATATTGTTATTTGTACAACTCAACATAATCATCTTCTCAATCAGCTTCCCTTACCATCACATTTATATAAGCATCATTCTAGCAATGTAGAACCTCTACTTTTAGGGTTTGAGTGTCAAGCCGTTCTGCAAAATTGTCTCGGTCAATATGATTACTACTGCTTTCTTGAAGATGACTTAATTATTCACGATCCTTGGTTTTTTATAAAATTAAACTGGTTTACCCAACAAGCGGGTGATTTAAATTTGCTCCAGCCAAATCGTTATGAAGTCTCTTCCCACAGTTTGGTTCACAAAGCTTATATTGATGGGGATTTGGCTTTACGAGTAACTGCTCCTTTTCAAAATGTCCAGAACCAACAGGAACTTAAAGGTACAATTTTAAATACACCAATTACTTTTTGTCGTGCCCTCAATCCTCATGCAGGCTGCTACTTTTTAAATGCAAATCAGATGGCTCATTGGGCTAATACAAATTATTTTCTCGACCGGGATATTAGCTTTGTTGGACCACTAGAAAGTGCTGCTACTTTAGGAATTATGAAGACATTCAAAATTTATAAAACCTCACCTGCTCAAGCAAGCTTTTTGGAGATTCAGCACTTTGGAACTGGATTTCTGGGGCTAATTGGAGGACAGGTGGGTTTAGCAGAAAGGTAAATCAAATTTAATATTTTGACTATTTTTATAAGTAAAAATTTAAATATTTTTTTGCTTGTTGTTTGATAGTTTTATATGAAAATAATAGAGTGAGCATTGCAAGCCCATTCTACTAATAGCAACAAATTTATTTAAGTGTGTTGTTTTTTCTTACGAAGCTGTGGAAGTTGGCTGGCCATAAAACTCAAACCTGTTAAGAGTAAACCAATTGTCCCGGCAGATTCTGGTACGGACTTGAGATCGCCCTTGAGAGCTATTCCATCATTACCGCACTCCAAGTATATATTACTAACATAATTACCTTCGCCCATTAAAGCCTTATCAAAGGAAAAGCCAATGGTGTATTGCCCACTGGCAGAAAAGTTAGCAAAATTTAGTCCAGCAGTATTGAGTTGCTGATCGTTAAGCATGGAGATATTTCCAACTTTTGTACCTGATCCAATGGCGTTGAGAATCGGTGTATTATTCCAAGTAGGATTCTGAGCAACATCAGATTTGTAGTAGTAATTGTAAACGTCTTGTTGGGTCGCTAAGTCTGTACCTTGGGTATTATTCTGACCCCAGCCCCAGTCATAATACCATTTCAAGTTGCTGTAGCCTCCATGTTGTGTAGTGGTACTCTTTGCTTGGACTCCTTGGTAAACTCCTGTTGCCAAGCTATTGTTATAGTCGGCAAACCTTACACCAAATAGCTGACCATTTTGACTAGCTGTTTGGAAGTCATGACCTGAGAAGTTGAAGAATAAATCGCTCCAACCAATATCAACTGAATGACCCGGATTCCAGTAGTCATTGGAATCAATTGTGCCACCTAGAGGCATTCCACCTGTAAGAGCAACATAGATTTTGTCACCTGAGTCTTTGACCGCCATACCTTTAATATCAAAAACGGAACCTCCAGAACCATCTTGGAAGGAATCAATACTATAGTTCCAGCCATCTACAAGTTGTCTGGCATTTGCCTGTTGATTAGATAGACTAACGAGGCTGATGCTGATGGCTGTAGTGGCAAGAAGAACTTTTAAAGTTTTCATATTTATGAGAATATCTCCGATTAGGCAATGATTTTTTATCTATGAAAAGCCTAACCAAACTTATGTAAATTCTCTAGTATTCAAGATTACTTATTTTTAAAAAATCTCGTAAATTTTCTTGCTTATTTATCTATAAAAACTCAGTATTATACTTAGTTATTCCTATTGTTTGATAATTACTTATTTTCTATCTAAGATAATTTAATATGTGGTTAATAGCATGGAAACAAGTAAGTCATGGCGCAAAATATATATTTAATGAAGCATTAATTATTTTATTGTTATATTCCTGATTTAACTTTTTTAAGTACATATTACTAAATATAGTAATTTAAGTTACTACGTATAACTGATTACTGTTCCTAAGGGTAGGACGCAGGGCGATTCCTTTGACAACCCCTGCGGTGTATGTACTAGCAATCTCAGCTATCAGTTAATTGCGGTGTAAATGTGACAGTTCTATTGAGCGATCGCTTTTTTTAGTTTTAGCTTGATAACGATACCACCACATCACAAAGCCAGTAATAAACAAAATTAATGGTGCAAGCCCGACAAATACATAGACTATACGGGATGGAAGTCCCCAAAATGTACCGTAGTGCAAGGGTACAAAAGAATTAAGGACGCGATCGCCCAATGGTAACTTTAAAGCATTATCAACTCGTAAAACCTTACCGCTGTACTGGTCAAGATAAACATTACTATTACCATAATCTGAACTTTCCTGCGGCAATTTCATGCGAATTTGTAGAGCTTCTTCTAGTTTACTAGGAAAATAAATGCTTTTGGTAACAGCACTAGGTAAGGCAGCATCGGCAATTTTCAGTTGTTGGGTTAGATTTAAAATCGATTTCCCAGGAATTAGCTTAGATACTGGCTCAGATGCTTTTGGGGTGAATGTAACAGCGTAAATAATTGGCTTAGTGAAACTGCCAAAGTTCCAGCAAAAACCTGTAAAGCCAGTAAAGAATAAAAAAACTACAGCGATAATGCCAACGACTTTATGAATGTCAAAGTTCGCACGTTTAGGATGGGCATTAAGCTTGATTTTGAAGCCGGCAATTAGCTTACGCCAACCAGGCCAAAGAACTAAACCTGTGATGGTGAGCATACACATGAAAAAGGCAGTAATGCCAACAATTATAGTTCCGGTTTCGCCTGCCATCAGGCTGTAGTGCAGACTAAGGATTATACCTATTAAGGTGTTATCTGATATCCGTTCACCAATAATTTTGCCTGTATAAGGATTGAGAAAAACTTCTGTCCTTTGATTCTTAGTTGAGGATAACTGCCCTATATAGGGAGAAGCAGGAGTATTTGGTAAATAAATCCGAAAAAGATGGAGATCGCTTTGTGCAGCATACTTCGTCTTAATTGTATTCATCACAGACTCTGGGGATACCTGTACCTGTTGGGGAGTAATCTGTCCATACTGTTGAGCGATCGCAAAGCGGTCAAAATCTTGCTCAAACACTAACAAGCTACCTGTCAAGCCCACTATAATTAACACTAGTCCTACTGTTAAACCAAGGTAGCGGTGCAGAGTAAATGCTAAATCGCGTATTTTTTTAGAGTTCATGGTATAAGCTCTGTGATACTATACAGGACTTAATGAGTTAAGAAATTGCAGGAATCAAAACTCAATTGAAACTGTTCCTAGTACAGTCAAAGGCGCACCAGGACGCAGATAGTAACCTTGAGAATCGTAATATGTAGTATCAAAAAGATTCTTAAAGTTCAGCCCAACCCTCCAGTTATCGCGTTTGTAGAAAATTGAGGCATCAGCGCGCACATAAGAGGGAATTTTGAACGTGTTGGGAAGTGTGGCTTCGCGATCGCCAGTATAAAATACCCCTGCACCAAACCCTAATCCTTTCATACCACCGCTTTGAATTTCATAGCTCGTCCACAGACTACCCCCAACACTAGGAGCATTTACTAGGGAGTCGCCTACTGGTAGAGTATTATCTTTACTCACAAAAGCATCATTGTGGAATAAGGATGCAATTACATTCCAACCTGATAAAATCTGTCCAGAAATGTCAAATTCTAAACCGCGACTTTTCACTTCTCCAGCGGCAATTGAATAGTCAGAGTTATTGGGATTGGTTGTAGCGACATTTTCCTTGGTGATATCATAGGCAGCAACGGTGGCAGATAATCTGTCTTTAATCAGTTCGGCTTTGACTCCTACTTCATACTGAGTGCCGCGCTCTGGTGGCAGTTGAGTTCCATCTACCGTCCGCGAAAAGCTAGGATTAAACGAGCGGGTGTAGCTGGCGTAAACTGAAATCGGTTCAATCGGCTGATAAACAATGCCAAAGCGGGGTGAAAAAGCCTCATCATACAACCGATCAACCGTAGCATTATCAATTGGATCTCTACCCAAAGAATCCAGCAGTTGCACGGTATCTTTGCGGTGAATAAAATCATACCTACCACCCACCAATAGCTTCAGATTTGGCAGTAATGCCACTTGATCTTGTAAATAAATGGCAATGGTATTGCGGTCATAACGATCGCGTTCTGCTGCTTCATCAAACTCTGGTGGCTCTGAAGCGCCATACACAGGATTGAATAAATCAATACTGGGAGTCAGTGAAACAGAACCTCGTAGATAATCGAAGCCATAAATATATTTATTCCACTCCAACCCCACAAGAACTTGATGTTGGATGGAACCCGTACTGAAATTACCGATCAGATCGTTTTGCAGAGAGTAGTTTTGGTTATAATTAGGACCAGCACCAAACCTTCGCCGCACGGTACGACCATCTACAATGCTACTTGGTCGAAACTCTGATTCCTCAGAATCAACAAGCGTAGTAGAAAAGCCACTACGGAACTGGATGTTTTTACTGAAGCGGTGATTGACGTTAAGAAATACAGAGTGTGTCTCTTGGGAAAAACGATCACCTGGTTCTCCCAAAAAACGACTGATTGGAGCTTCAAAAACGATTGGATCGGGTAAAAAACCATCATAATAGGTGCGATCAATTTTGAGGTATTCATACTCCAGTGTCAATGTTGTCGCATCACCAATTTTATAGGTTAATGCTGGTGCGATCGCGAATACTTTCTGATTGAGAAAATCGATAAAACTACCAGAGTTTTCGTATGTAGTATTTAAACGGTACAGCAACGTTTTGTCTGAATTAAGCGGCCCAGAAATATCAATGGAGGGACGATAAGTGCTAAAACTTCCGGCTGTAAATTCAGCAGAGTAGTAAGGATAACTGAGTGGTTGTTTGGTAATGTAATTCACCACACCTCCTGGCTCAAATTGTCCATATAGCACTGAAGCTGGGCCTTTGAGAACTTCGATCCGCTCAATGTTAGTCGGATTTACAAAGTTATCCTGAGCGTAAAAACCGTTTCTCAAGTTGTCATAAGTTGTGAATCCCCGAATGTTGTAATTATCTGTAGCCCCAGCATACCCCCCTTGTAGAGTCACACCACTAACATTACGCAAAGCATCACTAATCCGCGTAATTTGCTGATCCTTAATGATTTGTTGAGGAATGACCTGAATTGACTGGGGAATATCACGTTGAGGAGTATCAGTTCTTGTCGCAGTTGTGCTATCTGGTACGCGATATCCATCTTGTTCACCCGTGACTACCAACTCAATCGGTTCATCACCTTGTGTTGATGGTTCTGGCTGTGTTTGACTTTCAGGCGGCTGTTGTTCGGGAGTTGGTTGGATTTGAGGTTGTTGTGCTGTGGATGCAGCAGTTGCCACACTAAAAATTAAACCCTCGTCTGGACTGTCAAATAATTCGACAGTTGGTATACCTACCTCACCGGTCGCTGTCACCCGGATAGTATTGGCATCAAAGTTAGTAACTGTAATCTCACTAACACCCGCTATTGGCTTTTCTGAGCGGAATGTGAATGCTTCACCCGATGGTAAGCGCAATTGAGCATTAGGAATATCAGTGATGAAATTGCTACCAGTACTGTGATTGACTGGTTGCAACTGTTGTCCTTTTGAGGTTTGTAAAATTACCTCTACACCTTTATTGGTGGGATTTGCCTTTACTGAGGTAACTTGTACAACTTCTATTTGTGACGTTTGTTGTTGTTCTATCTGAGCCAGCCATTCTTTCACTGTTCTTGCAAAGTGATTTGGCTCTTGGATAGGAGAAATTTTAGTTACTTCTTTTGCTTGCCCAGGTTTTATAACCACAGCAACCAGAAAACAGGAAATAAAAAATGATCGCGACAGTTTCATAACCCCACACACCTAACCAGATTTATAAAAACAGAGCTAGCTACTTGCAAGTTACTGTTAATTAACTCTATTCAGGAGAATACGAAAAATTGGGCGATCGCATATATCTGAAACCGGATTTTTTTTATCGGAATCCGGATCTACCTTTTGCTATCAGCCTTTGCACCGATGATAGTCTATTTATAGTGGTTCTTCTTGCCAGCGATGCAGTTGAAACGCGATCGTCCGAATGATTTTGCGGTTCATAAGCTAATCGGCATTTAAGTTGCATAAAAGCAGGGCTGAAGCCCTTACTACAAGCGAATCATTCTGGAAAAATGAATGACGATTAGCTTAGTAATGGAAGTTGCCAATTAAAACTCGATAGAGATAGACCCTAAAACGTTGAGTGGCGGCTGAGGAACGACTAGGAATCCACCGTAGCTGTTGTAGTATTGTGTATTTCCCAAGTTGTTGATGTTAACCTGCACCTTCCAGTTGTTTCGGCGGTAAAAAATAGAAGCATCTGCCCGGAGATAACTTGCTAACTCAACATCCGTGTTTGGTAGGGATGCTTTGCGATCGTCTACATAAAATAGTCCCAAACCAAACCCAAGCCCTGTTAAACTTCCGGCTTGAATTTCATAGCTTGTCCACAGTCCAAGCTGGTTGGCTGGAACCCCTGCAAGCTTGTCTCCAACAGGAATTGTGACATCTTTATTCACAAATGCGTCAGTATAGGCGTAACCCACTGCAATATTCCAACCTTTAACTGGGCTACCAGTCAGACTGAATTCAACACCTCGGCTTTTCTGCTCACCTGTTTGAATGCTAAATCGGGAATCTTCAGGATCGGTGACTAGTACATTCTGCTTTGTCAAATCATAAAATGCTAAG
Organism: Nostoc sp.; assembly: GCF_036917515.1. GTDB lineage: Bacteria > Cyanobacteriota > Cyanobacteriia > Cyanobacteriales > Nostocaceae > Nostoc. The sequence goes on from NZ_JBALDE010000225.1 coordinate 24,107, forward strand.
GTTGTAGATAGTTTGTCAGGAATCAGGTCTGCTTTTAGTCCCACTTCTAGCTGTTCGCCTTTTTCAGGTTCAAATCTAGCCCCCGTCCTGCTAGTGCCATAAATAACAGGATTAAATGATTTGGAATAGCTGAAATAGAGAGAAATGGGTTCAATTGGTTGATAAACAATGCCAACACGGGGGGTAAAAGCGGTATCGGTCTTATCTACGAACCTTTCACCCAGGAAATTTTCTTCGATACTGCGGACTAAATCAAACCGACCACCAGCTAGCAGTTTGAGGTTTCTCAGTAGGGTGATTTGGTCTTGAAAATAGAGACTTACACCATCATTACCATATTCGTCTCCGTTATCAGGGATTAGTTCACTGGGTTTTGCACCATAGACCGGATTGAAGATGTCAATGGAATCAATCGAGCCACTGAAAAACTGATATTTAAACCGCTGTCGAAAGAGTTCAGTACCAAGTAACACGCTATGCTCAACGGAACCTGTATTAAACTTGCCTAGTAACTCATTTTGAATTGTATAATTGCTTGAGAATTCTTCGCTACGGCTGGCACTACGATTGAGGGTGCGGCGATTGTCTTGCAAGCCATCTGGGTAGGTCGTTTTGGGATCGTCACTATTTAAGACAGCAGCAAAAGCATGGCGTAGTTTCCAGCGATCGCTAAATTGGTGTTCCAGAATGTAACTAGCACGTCCAGAGTTAACTGTTGCATTGTTAAAATCCGGTTCTCCTAAAAAGCGGCTAATCGGTATTTGGAAAAATTCTCGTTCAGGTAGAAACGCCCGATCAAAGCCATATTGATAGTTTTGATATTCAAAGAGAAAAGTAATATTGGTGTTCTTGCTAATCTGCCAGGAAAAAGCAGGAGCGACAAAAATACTTTCTGATTCATTAAAATCCCGGAAACTTCCAGCATTTTCGTAAGCTAGGTTCAGTCGATAAGCAGCTGTTTTCTCGGAATTGAGGGGACTCGAAAAATCCAGGGTTGAGCGATAAAAATTGTAGCTGCCAGCAGTAAAGGAAGCCTCGTAGCGCGGCTGTTGCAGCGGTCGCTTGCTGACAATATTGACAATTCCACCTGGATCGTTTTGTCCATATAAAACGGATGCAGGACCTTTGAGAACCTCAAGTCTGTCAATATTGGCAACGTCACTTATATTTTGCGCCGAGCCAAAATCCCGAAACCCATCCCGGTAAAGGGTAGAACCTGTAAAGCCCCGGATGAAGAAGTTGGCGCTGGAACTTCCTCCATAACCACCAGCAGACTGCACCCCTGCTACAGTTTCTGTTGCTTGCTCAGTGCGTGTGACTTGACGATCTTGGATAAGTTGGCGGGGGACGACATCAATAGAAACGGGAATATCGCGCAGGGGGGTATCGGTTTTGGTTGCTGTCGTAGCATCTGGCACTCGATATCCGTCCTGCTCACCCGTCACTACCAATTCAATCGGTTCGTCATCCTGGGCTGTAGATTGTTCTGGCTCGGTTTCATTCCCTGGCTGTTGTGGGGGAGTCGGTTGAGTTTGTGCTTGAGCAGATGAGGCTGGTGTAAAATCAAACACTAAACCTTCTGGGTCGTCAAATAATTCAACCTTTGGACTACTTGCTTCTCCTGTCACTGTCACTCGAATACTGTTAACATCAAGCGCTGTTACAGTTACACTAACAATACCTTTGGTAGGATTGAGAGAGCGAAACTCTTTACCATCTGGTAATTGCAAAACAGTATTCGGGATATCTGCAATCAAGCTATTACCCTCAGTTTTCGCAACAGGTTTGAGTGCTTCTCCAACAGATGTTTGTAAAATTAATTCAATGCCCGTATTTGTGCTGTTGAGCTTAACACCCGTAACTTTCACAACTTGGCTGACAGGTTGCTGTACTAGGAGTGGAGCCAGATTCTTGACAAATTGATGGTTATCTAGTTGCTTTGAGACTTCGCTTCCAGTTGCAGGTTGTATGAATACTGCAATTAAACTAAATGCAAAACTAACTGAACCTCTCACATTCAACCGTCTAGGTTTCATCTAATTTTCTTCCCACAAACCGCTGTAGACAAACTTTGCTAATTAGCTAATTAAAAGAATCTACGTAATTTACCAGGCATAAATCAACTCAGTCACGGAGACTTCGATCCATTGCGGGAGAGTCAGCTTTTAATTTTGAGTCTATAACGTCCACTGCAAAGCAGTTTTGGGTATATTGAAAAAAAGTTAAAATTACTCGAATATTTTTTTTCCTGCTTTACATTCAGAGGGGCTAACACCAAATTTACGTTTAAATGCAGCAGCAAAATGACCAGGATTGGCATATCCCACTGCATTCGCCACCCCAGCTACACGCATTTTTCCGTCTTGCAGCAATTGTCTGGCTATTTCCATGCGATGATTATGCAAGTAACTAAAGACCGTTGTACCAAATACTTCACGGAATCCAATCTTTAATTTATTGTCATTTATACCTACTTTATGTGCCAAATTTAATAGAGAAGGAGGGTTTTCTTGTTGGGAAATTAGAATATCTCGTGCGTAGTGAATCTTCTCAATATCCTTTGGTTTCAAAGTTACAGACTTAATAGATGCATTTTCAATTTTTGTGAGTTGCTCTAATTTTAAAGCAATTAATTCTAGGCATTTAGCCTCTAAATAAATCTGTTTAGTCATGCCTTGAAATGGGCAATTTATAATTTGTTGAAGCGGTAAATACATTGCCGAGGTAAGTTGATTATCTTCAACATAACTTTGTTGACTCTTACCTTCAATAAGTTTAATTAAATCTGGTGGTAGTTCTTGATTTGTAAAGTGTACGAAACTATTTAAAATCTTTGAATCTTTAAGATGTATATCAACTTTTAAAAAATGCTTGTCTCTAAATGAAGTATCGACAAAGGTATTATAACTACCACGGTAAAAATCCCATTGTATAAAATTTTCTTTATCACTTCTATTGAAAGCACGATCTAATCGATTAGAACTATAACTACCTGATAAATTAAAACCAAATTCTATCTCTTCAAATTCATCTTGACCTGCTTCAAATACTATTCCTAAATCATCGTGATATTTCTGATTAATAATCAACAGACTAATATCTCGTAATTCAATCCAGCGCTCGTATCCTATACCAAACTGCTTAGGACATGAGTAGATAATGTCAGAAGAATCTAAAGGATCTGGATACTGGGTATTATTATTACAATCGTACAACTTTTCTTGGTACTCAGCTTGTGAAATAATGTTCGCCATTGATGTTTCAGTATTGCTAGTAAATATAAACTATCATTTATGAAGAAAATTTCTTAACTAGTTATTTGACAAAGTTGATATATAGCGAATTGTAATTGAATGAAGTACATCCCTCCCCTTGACAACATTTAGGAAAAGACGGAAATTTAGGTGATCGCATATATCTGAAACCGGATTTCTTGTCAGAATCGGAATTAGCCTTTGCGCTGCCGATATTCTCTAGGAGTCATGCCAAATTGCCGTTTAAACAGATAGCCAAAATGACTTGTGCTTTCATAACCCACTTGAGAAGCAATTTCTGCAATCGTTAAATTAGTGCCGAGCAATAACTGTTGTGCTTGTTCTAGCCGTAAGGATTGCACATATCTACACACCGTAGTGCCAAAAATTTCTCGAAATCCTCGCTTGAGCTTAAAGTCATTGAGTCCGATTAGCATGGCTAAATTTAGTAGAGAAGGTGGATGCTGGAGCCTTTGATTGAGAATCGCTTTAGCATGATGTAAACGTTCAATTTCATCAGGACGAAAATATAGCGATCGCTCCAATAAAAGATTATTTTCCCCCCACTGAGCAATCTGAAGCGTCAGTAGTTCCAAAACTTTTGCTTCTAAATACATTTGTCTGAGTGTTTCTCGGAACGGACACTGCAATATTTGCCTAAGCACTAACCGCATTGCAGGCGTGATGGCTCCTAATGGTTGATGGAAACGCTCCTTTGTCGGATTTTCGATCAACTGCACCAGCATAGTTGGTAATTCATTAAAGCAACCCTGGAAACTAGAAAGTAAATCAGGATACCAATAAATACTGATACACTGCTTGTGTTGGTTGGCAGTAAAATGCTCAAACTCCCGAATATCAGGCAAATAAAATAAGTAGTTATACCCTGCAACTTCTTCATAATCGTCGCTGACTCCAGGTACATTTGGCGTAGTGGTTCTCATCCCACCAGACAGCAAAAATTTTGATGTTAGAAAAGACGAATCATCGTGTTCGCCCTCAACAATTACTGTTTCAGAAAAATCGCTTTGTTGAATTACTAACTCAAGGTTATGGCGCAGCATAGTCCAGTAACTGCTGCCTTGACCAAACCAGGTAGAAAATTTTACTTTTCCCTGATAGTGATTAAGCTGTATATCATCACATAATTCATTAAAGTTTGTCTCGGTCAAACGAATAGTCATGATAATACTCTCAACTGCTTGTTGAGAATAGTATCTATTAGGAGGTGAAGCGATGTCTAGGACATGCCCTTCTCTACGAGAGGCTGCGCCAACGGGTTCGGGAGTGACGCTCCTGCGTCGCTACCGCTAACGCATACCCTACGGGAAGGCGTTAGCGTTAGCGACGGGAACCGCCAGACGCTCGCGGACTCGCTAACGCTGCGCTATCGCTCTTAGCGTCTCCCCTTGGGAGAAGACTGCGACTCCCTCACCGCTAAGAGCGTCTACGCAACTGAAAATATTATGTAGTAGGTAAGAACGCAAAAAAATATGTTTGAGGCTAAAAATTTATTCTAGTACTAAGTAGTTAATTGCATCTAGCAATACAGATTACTGAATACGTAAGCAAAACTGGCCACAGCCATCGCCCCTTTGAGGTGGGCAGGACACTTTTCAGGAAAAAACTTTGCGATCTATCTACTAAAATTTAAATCAAATCCGCTGTCATTACTAAATCTGTAATTCTGCAACGGCAAGTTGACCTGGAAAATGTCAAAATTAAATGAGTTTTGCACTAGGCGCGTTTGGGTTGATGCAACTTCTTGTAGAGAAGAGAAACTCTTTTGTCACCAAACGCCATTTAATTAGCGCAGATTTGAGATAACTAAGTTGGAATTTATGGGCAAGCAACGTGTTCTTTCTGGAGTTCAACCAACCGGCAATTACCATCTAGGTAACTACTTGGGAGCCATTCGCAACTGGGTAGAAGGTCAGAGCGAATACGAAAATTATCTTTTTGTAGCTGATTTACACGCGATTACAGTACCACACGAGCCAAAACAGTTGGCAGCTGATACCTACACTCTTGCTGCTCTTTATTTAGCTTGCGGTCTTGATTTAAATCACTCTACTATCTTTGTACAATCTCACGTTTCAGCCCACAGTGAACTCACTTGGTTGCTCAACTGCATTACACCTTTAAACTGGCTGCAAGATATGATCCAGTTCAAAGAAAAAGCTCTCAAGCAGGGAGAAAATGTGAGTGCAGGCTTGTTGGATTACCCTGTGCTGATGGCATCTGATATTTTGCTTTACCAAGCGGATAAAGTGCCAGTGGGTGAAGACCAAAAGCAACACTTGGAATTAACACGGGATATTGCAGCTCGCTTAAATCACCAATTTGGTAAACCAGAACAGCCAGTTTTGAAGTTACCAGATCCTTTGATTCGCAAGGAAGGCGCAAGGGTGATGAGTTTGGCGGATGGTACACGCAAAATGTCTAAGTCCGATCCTTCTGAGTTAAGCCGGATCAGTTTGCTAGATTCACCGGAACAGATTCAATACAAGATTAAGCGTTGTAAAACCGATCCGATTCGTGGGCTGACTTTTGACGATCCAGCGCGTCCAGAGTGTAATAATTTGTTAACATTGTATACATTGCTTTCTGGAAAGAAAAAGGAAGATGTCGCAGTTGAGTGTCAAGATATGGGTTGGGGACAATTTAAGCCATTATTGACAGACACAATTATTGACTCCCTGAAACCAATTCAAGAAAAATATCAGGCGATAACGGGTGATAAAGGTTATTTGGAGTCTGTGTTACGGGATGGAGGGGAAAAAGCTAGAGCGATCGCAAATCAAACTTTATCACAAGTCAAAACGGCTTTGGGCTACTCTCTTCCTCTATAAGTTTTCACCTTTAGGTGTGATTTGTTATACCATTTAAGAAACTGAAACCTTAATGTTTATGCATCACACCCACAGCCCCACAGCCTTTAATGACTTTCGCAGAGCTGTACAAGCAGGTGAATTTCTAGTTACCGCCGAGGTAGCACCGCCGAAAGGGGGAGATCCAGCGCACATGATTCAAATGGCGGCGACTCTTAAGGGGAGAGTTCATGCCGTCAATGTTACTGATGGTAGCCGCGCCGTGTTACGGATGTCTTCGTTAATGGCGTCGGTGATTTTGTCACACAATGGTATAGAGCCGATTTGTCAAATTGCTTGCCGCGATCGCAACCGCATTAGTTTACAAGCTGACTTGATGGGCGCTCATGCTTTAGGCATAAATAACATTTTAGCTTTGACTGGCGACCCAGTAAAAGCAGGCGATCATCCAGATGCCAAAGCAGTGTTTGACTTGGAAGCTGTGCGATTGCTGCAACTGATTCGGAAGATGAATCAAGGCGTTGATTGCAATGAAAAACCCTTGACTGATGGAGCGTTAGATTTATTTGTTGGTGCAGCAGTAGATCCGCAATGTAAAAGTTGGTCGGGTTTGCAAAGTCGATTTGAACGCAAAATCGAAGCTGGAGCGCAGTTTTTTCAAAGTCAGTTGATTACCGATTTTGAGCGGCTAGAAAAGTTTATGGACACAATCGCCGCTGGTTATAAAAAACCGATTTTGGCAGGAATATTTTTGTTGAAATCAGCCAAAAATGCCCAGTTTATTAATAGATGTGTTCCGGGTGTAGATATTCCCCAATATATTATTGATAGATTGGCAAAAGCCAAAGACCCTTTTGAGGAAGGGATAAAAATTGCTGCCGAACAAGTGCGGATAGCGCAGCAATTGTGTCAAGGGGTTCACATGATGGCGGTGAAACGAGAAGATGCGATCGCGTCGATTTTAGATTTGGCTGGGATTGCTCCAGTTAATCAGTTGGTATCCAAGTAAAGAAGATAATTAATCTTTTATGAAAGCAGATGGCTGTTCCCATCTGCTTTTTTATGGTGAAACAGATACATCTAGACTATTTTTGATAGATTTTCAATATCCAATTTTCGCTTGACTAAATCCAGGTGCTTGGGTCGGTGGTTTTCATACTCCCGAATATACCTATTTCGGTACATTTAAGGGTTGGGTAAATCAATCAAATAGGAATAACTATTAAAACATTAGTATCCATGAGATAGCAGTCTTACTTTGAGACAAACTATCAGAAATTGCTACAGGATAAACAATATAGCAATTTGTGGTAAAACAATTAGAGCTATCAAAAGCAATAAGCTCAAATACAATGACAATACTGCCGCAATGTAACTATTCACATCTGAAGCAGGAACTAAATAGATTTTTGCGTCAATCATTTCAAAAAACTTTCTGGGGAATTGTCTGTTTAATAGTTCTGTTTGGTGTTGGTTTGGTGTCTGTAAAAGCGGTACAGCCATTACGTAAGCCTCCCCTGTGGCAAGTTTATCAGCAGTCACTCAAGTCAGCCAAATATGTTGACTTAACTCATGCGATCGCTCCGGCAATTCCTGTATGGTCAGGTTTTGGTTCATCAAAGTTTGCGCCTACCATTAACCCAAAAACGAGTGAGCCATACACTTACCAAAAGGATGGATTTGAAGCAACTGATTACGATTTATCCACCGATCAGCTAGGAACCCAACTAGATCCACCTGCTCACTGGAACCCTGACTATCCAGCTATCGATGAGTTACCAGCGACCTTTGCTGTTCGTCCTCTAGTAATAATTCCGATCCAGGATAAAGTTGCCAAAGACCCCAATTACCATTTGAGTGTCAAAGATATTCAGGATTGGGAACGCAAACATGGCAGGATTCCCCAAGGCTCAGTTGTGTTTGTTCGCTCTGACTGGTCTTCATCATGGCCAAACCCCGAACTAGCTAGAAGAACTAAGTTTCCTGGGGTGAAACTAGAAGCTTTGCAGTTTCTGCACCTTGAGCGCAAAATTCTTTTCCACGGACATGAACCCCTTGATACAGACAGCACCCCAACACTGGAAGGAGAAGCTTGGTTGTTGAAAAATGGATATACCCAAGCGGAGGGTGTTGCAAATCTAAATCGTGTACCAGAAACAGGCGCATTGATCTCTATTGGATATCCTAAATTCAAAGGAGGTTTAGGAGGTTATGCACGTTACATTGCTATCTGTCCGCCAGACTGGAAATACGGCGTTTCAGTAGGTCAAATGCCAGAGTCTCCCCTGCAAAAAGCAGATAAACCCCTGCACTGGGATACAAAATTAGGTGTACGGGTACGGTAAAAGGAAGCAATAACTCAATTGCTTCCTCTCTACGAGACGCTGAACCTGAACGCGAACGTTTGAATAAAAAACGTACTAGAAAACAAATAGTAAATGTGCGTAGGCGTAGCCTGTCGTAGATATCGCCTCTTTTACATTTAGTTTCACTAAACCAGAAGCATCGCACTTAAAACCTGGGTTACATCTTACCGTGTTGCAGCACTTGTTGTAGATGTTGACGAATCTCTTGTGCGTGTTCAATATCAGATTGCCGCAATTTTTGGAACAATTCTACACAAGGCTGAGAACCTGCTTGTTCTGCATCTTTGATGTAGGTATCGTAAGCTTTAACAGCTTCAGCTTTATTGTGCAAAACGGTGACAAAATCATACTCCAAGTCGCTAATCGCTGTTTGAGATTGTCCATTACCTGTATTTGTAGCCATTGCTTGAACCTCTTTTAGAATTTCTAATTAACCTTATACTCACCCTTAAAGAGCGATTCATCTTCCAAAAAGAGTATATTTCAATACGTCGTAAGTACCTTGCGAAAATAGGTTATATAAATAAATTTGTAATTCATAATTAATAGTCGTTACTCTGTAGAAAGAGATTGGACAGACAAGGGAGAAAAATCCCCCTCATCTCCCTTACCTCCTAACTCCCCACTCCGTATTTTCATAAGAATTTATCCAAGAGGTTGATTTTCTTCACATTGACGTGAATACTGAAATTCCAACTCGTTTTGCCGTTCCATACCTCCTTTATAGACAATCGGACAAAGCTTAGTGTTAGCGCTCATACAATCCATGTGCGGCGTTTTAGCACAGACTACGAGTAGTCCACCCAGAACAAACAACAAACCACAAATTGCAAGCGTATTAATCCAAGAAATTTCTAGCGCTCCATGAACTACTATCTCACGCAATAGAGATACAATTGTTACCTCAACTGCTACTCCTACTGAGATACTATGTTCTTGCAAATAGACCATTAATAGTCGGAATAACTCGACTAAAATCAACACAAATAGTATTTTGGCAGTCACATGTTTATAATCCAGTTGCTGCATAATGGCGATAAATAATCCCCACAATTGGATCAGCATGACGGCGAACAATCCCAAACACAAGACAATCACTATTAGGTCTTGAAAGGCTTCCATGTTGCGAACAATTGAGTGCCGATCGAGCCAGCGATCGCTAAATAAAAATCGACTTTTCTGGCGCTTTTGCATGTATATTTTTCCAATCGAGACAAGTTCAGACAACACCAGCGAGTCAACCCAATAGTTTTATCTTAAGCAATATTAAGTTTTTCTGCCTCAGCGAGGTTGGTAATTTAAATTTTGTGCTTGTTGCAACAATTGCTCAGCGTTTTTCGCCCACTGAGGATTTTTTTGAGTATTGTATAAATCTCTGGCAAATTGCAATACTTGTACTGCATCGCCATATTGCTGTAACTGGATAAAAACTAACCCAGCACCATAATAAGCATTGGGATAGTTAGAGTTAGCTACGGCTGATTTTCTAAAAGCCTCTAATGCCTCTTGTAATTTACGTTGTTGAAAAAAAATCGAGCCGAGATTGTAGTAAGCTTCTGGATACTTGGAATTAATTTTTAATGCCTGATAAAATGCACTTCTTGCTTGCTCAAGTTTACCTTGTTGGAGATAACACATCCCTATATGGTAAGGAGGTTCTGGTGCATTTTTACTATATTCTACGGCTTTTTTAAAAGATGCGATCGCTTGTTCGCAATTTCGTTGCTGTTCTCGTACCAACCCCAAGTTATAGTGAGCAAATCCTAGCTTGGGATCGAGTTCTAAGGCGTGTTGCAAATAATCGTTAGCTAACTTTAAATTATTCCCTTCTAATAACGCTCCGCCTAAATTAGCAAAAGCTGGAGCAAATTTCGGATCGGCTTGTGTCGCTCGATAAAATGCATCGGCAGAGGGTTGTAATTGTCCGGTTTGTCGGAGTGCTAGCCCTAGATTATAGTGTGCTGGTGCTAATGTCGGATTTAGTTTAGCTGCTTGTTTAAAAGCGGCGATCGCATTTTGTACCTTTCCCGCCTGAATTGCTTGTAAGCCTTGGTTTAACCAGTCTACAGCAGTTTTAGGATTAGATTGTGCCAACTTGGAGGCGACAGAAGGAGATAGAGCAAGAGAGGGGGAAGAAATACTCATAATCAGCAAAGTCAAACTTACTAACCCTGCTATGCGATATTTAAAGAATGATAATCTCATTGATTTTCTGACTCGCAACACTTTCAGTTAAATTTACTTCAGAAAAAGTTTTTTACAAAAGTTTTTGATTCGGAATAAAAATTTGTGAAACTTAACTTTTCTTAAGTTAAATCTTACGACAGGCTACAATTTTTTTAACTTTGGATTAAAGGGAGGATAATAACGAATTAAAGAAGGGGTAATTTTGACTCCAGAGAACCATTTTTTTATCCCTTGATATATACAGAATCATGCGGTTATGAATTAATTACCGCAAGGGAGGTTTTTATGAACGAAAAAGTAAAATCGGGTTCGCGGAACGTTGCAATTGTTGGGCCTTATTTAAGTGGAAAAACCACTTTACTAGAAAGCTTGTTATTTGTCACAGGGGCAATTTCCCGCAAAGGCAATGTTAAGGACAGCAATACAGTGGGAGATAGTGCAGCCGAGTCGCGCGATCGCCAGATGAGTGTAGAAGTCAGCGCCGCTAGCACTGAGTACAACGGCATTCACTTCACTTTTATTGACTGTCCGGGAAGTATAGAATTTGCCCAAGAAACATACAATGCTTTGATCGGAGTGGATGCAGCAATTGTAGTTTGCGAACCCATCCGCGAGCGAGTCCTCACCCTTGCCCCTCTATTTAAATTCCTAGACGATTGGGAAATTCCTCACCTCGTCTTCGTCAACAAAATGGATCGGGCAAATATTCACGTCCTAGAAACGTTACACGCCCTGAAAGCAGTATCTAGCCGTCCCCTGGTAGCGCATCAATATCCCATTATGAACGGGGAACAACTCATCGGCTTTATCGATATGGTGAGCGAACAGGCATATAAATATCATCCAGGCGCACCTGCTGACCCCATTCCCTTCCCCGAAAGTTTAAAAGAAGAAGAACATACAGCGCGCGCAGAAATGCTCGAAGCCTTAGCAAATTTTGACGATCATTTACTCGAAGAACTTTTAGAAGACATCGAACCATCCCAAGAAGAAATCCTTAAAGATTTAAAAATGGAATTAGGGGCAGATTTGGTAGTGCCCGTTTTCTTTGGTGTGGCAGAACAAGATTATGGTGTTAGACCTTTATTAGAAGCTTTGTTACGAGAAGCCCCCGAACCAGAAACCACAGCAGAACGTCGTTTAAAAAATTTAAAAGGTGATAAACCTCTAGCGCAGGTATTAAAAACTTTCTACACTCCCCAAGGTGGCAAACTCTCTTTGGTGCGTATTTGGCGGGGCAAATTAACTGATGGCATTGTCCTTAATGGCATTCGCACTGGTGGGATTTACCGCCTGATGGGACAACACCAGCAGTTCGTTAATGAAGTTGGTGCTGGTGAAATTGTCGCATTGAGCCGTTTAGAAGGCATTAAGACAGGGGATACAATCTCTACAGAACAGCAAACGGCAATGGAATTACCCAAAGCCGTACAGTTAGAACCTGTATATGCCCTCGCCATTACACCAGAAAAGCGCAACGATGAAGTTAAACTCAGCAGTGCTATTACTAAGTTGTTAGAAGAAGATTCTTCACTTGCTTGGGAACAACACGGCGACACCCACGAAGTAATTCTTTGGGGTCAAGGCGAGATTCATTTGCAAGTTACCTTAGACAGATTGCGCCGCAAATATAACTTGCCGATGACAACCCACTTACCGCAAGTACCTTACAAAGAAACCATCCGCAAAACAGTGGCTTCAGTTCATGGACGCTACAAACATCAAAGCGGTGGTCACGGACAGTTTGGTGATGTTTTTCTCGAAATCAAGCCCCTACCACGCGGTACAGGTTTTAACTTTAATGAAACTATTGTCGGCGGCGTGGTTCCTAAACAGTACATTCCTGGCGTGGAAATGGGCGTGCGAGAATTTTTGACACACGGGCCTTTGGGCTTCCCAATAGTTGATGTGGCGGTAACTCTGACTAATGGTTCGTATCACAACGTTGACAGTTCTGAACAAGCTTTTAAGCAAGCTGCCCGATTGGCAATGCAAACGGGAATACCCCAAGCAGAACCTACCCTGTTAGAACCGATTTTGCGGGTAGATATTACCACACCGAGTGAATTTACCTCCAAAGTGCTGCAACTGTTGAGTGGTAGACGGGGGCAAATTTTAGGCTATGAGGGGAGAAACGATTGGCAAGGCTGGGATAATGTCTCTGCATACTTGCCACAAGCAGAGATGCAGAATTTTATTGTAGAGCTGCGATCGCTCACTCTTGGCGTTGGTTCCTTCCACTGGGAATATGACCATCTCCAGGAAGTGCCAGAAAAGCTTGCCGAACGTGTCATTCACAGCAATGGTAATGGTAGTAATGGCAACGGCAAGTAATTTTAGATTTATTCTGAAATCAAAGCCCTGCACTTTTAAATGTAGGGCTTTTTGTTAATGAATATTTAATACGCTTTGAACGTGCTGTTGAAACGCTAATCCTTCTTTACCCCAACGCTTTTGTAATTTTTGTATATTTTCCAATTTTATTGCTTTCCCAAATCGAGGAAAATGAATGGAACAATCAAATACTTTGTCGTTTTCTGGGGGATGCTCCCAATTATCGGTCATCCAAACCACCTGCACAATACGATAAATATTAAATTCATCTTCAGCATTTGTGTCGCGATAAAGTTGATCGTTTAGCATTTGAACAATATGCGTTACTTTTCTATGTTGTCTTAAAATCATCAATTCTGCTTCTAGTGGGTATCTGGCATTGTTTTCGTCTTTACCTTTTAAATTTCTCCAATGTAAAGCAAAAATCTTTAAATCTGGATATATAGTATCTATATTTTTATAAGCCCAAATTTCACCATCTATAGGTGTTATATTTTTAGTCCAAATTAATCTATCTAAATTCATAAATATTTCTCAATTTTGTTTTAATAGAGAAGCTTCAGTTATAGTTTTCCCTAAAAACTTGCTAAAGTAACAAAACTTCGTTATTCAAAATTTAAAAGTTGTCAGTTGTTCAGTAAGACAACAACTGACAACTTATTATTGATATTAGTTTATTGCTGGTTCTGAGTTAATCAAACTTGTCTGATTTTGAGCTAAAGGTGTCCAATAGCTGGCAATTAAGGCAACGATGAGCCACCAGAGGGTATTGACTTCAGGACGATACCAAACAGTATCTACGGTGCCGTGAGCTAGCATACCCAACAAAATAGCGATCGCTCCTATTAACCAAAATCCCTCTAAACTTCTAATTTGTCGCAATCGTCGTACTTGCAAAAGTGCCGTATTAAATGTGACAATTAGTAGCCAGAGAAAGCAGGCTAAACCAACAAAGCCTGTTTCTACAGTCACTTCAAACAATATCGAATAGGCGCTCAAAGCAGTGTAACGAGGGCGTTGGTAGAGGGGATAAACTTTATTAAAAGAGTTGTGACCAGGCCCAATGCCGAAAATCGGGCGATCGCGAATCATCTCAAAAACAGCATCCCACACATTTCGGCGAAAATTATTACTGCTATCTTTACGGTCGGCAAAAATACTAAACACTCGCAGCCGCACTGGCTCTACAAATATCACTGCTAGCAGCAATATACCAATCAAACCTCCCAAGACAATCGGTAGTGACCAAGTACGCCAAAAACGAGGCATTTCCACGCTTTTCCAATAAACTAGCAATGCCATCACAGCCAAAACTGACACCACTAGTCCAATCCAACCGCCACGACTAAAAGTTAGAATTAGGCAAGAACTATTGACAATTAGCATCGTTAATGCGAGAGCTTTCTTAGGCCAGCTTTGCCATGCAAAAATTGCCACTAAGCTAAAAATTACTGCTGGTAACAGGTATCCAGCCAATAAGTTGGGATTGCCTAAATAACTGTAGACTCTTGTAGTCTTAGACATAGGAGATTCTGGATCAACCCAAGTTGCCAGTGCTGTGGCTCCAAAAAACCATTGCCGCAACCCATATACACTAACAATTAACGATACGTGCAGATAAAGGATGATAATCCAAGAACGGAGGCGAGGCGACCTTAATACCCTGGCACAAAGGACAAATAATAGCAAATACAAGGTCAAGGTTCCCAAGTCGTTAAGTGCCGCCTTTTTCACTGGTGATAATGCTGTTGCGACTGCGGCAACTCCCCAGTAAAGCAATACCAGCAAATGAATGGGAGTGACTGACGAGACATTTGCTGGTGTTACTTCATCAGATAAAGTCAACAACAGCCAAAATCCGACACAAGCCACCAGTAAAAAACCCACCAATGTACTCGAAGCAAAAGGTGCTAAAGCATATATTAAGCTGAGTAAAGCCGCTGCAATCGCATCTCCCCACTGGAGTAAGACGCTAGTTTGCCGCCAAGAACTTAGTAGTCCCACCAGAGAGCGGTGTACATAGCTGGTAGCAAGATATTCTTTGAGCGGTAAAGTTGATAGAGTAAATCGTTGCCAGACTAAATTCATAAAAAACATTGCGATCGATTAGCCTGCCGACGCAGAACTTGGAATCGATCATAATGCCTATAGCTATAAAAAGGTAATAACAGAGATTGCAGATCGCGTGATGGCGCTCTTATTCTTAGCCATCAGCCAATACGAAGTTAAGATAATTCTTCATATACTTAGTACAGCTTGATGTAAAATGGTGGCGAATTGAGGGTTGAAATTTAAAGGTATAGGTAAGCGCAGAAGCACATAGAGAATTCGCTATGAATTAATGAAATATAGATAGAAAATACGTCTTTCCCAATCTCCATTACCCCTTATCCCCAGAGGGGACCCCACCTTCCCCAATCCCCACAATCAGACATCGCTAATTGCTGGTGAGGAAGTCGCCAGTTGGAGCGGCAAAGAAAGCACATAACGATATCCTGACTCTGGTGAACCTTGAATCAAAATATGTCCGCCATGCAATTCTGCCAGCTGACAACTTAATAATAAACCCAAGCTTTCACGAGAAAGATTTCCATGTGATTTAGCTAAATTTATACCTGAACTAGTAGCAAAGAAATTTGAGTGGGAATCACTCAGGTTTTTGGAATTCTCTACTGCTACTGATGAAGTATCTAGTTGCTCTTGTCTGTCTGTATAAGTATTGTAAGTTGCTATCTCACCTGTAAGCTCCAGTAACGACAAAGAATTGAGACGGAAGTAAGGATCAACCTCAGTTATGCCGTCTCCTAACCAGGGATGGGAAACCCAAATGGTAATATTGAGCGTATCTTCTTTGTAAGAAACATGAATGCGAACAATGCTACCTGTAGCCGAAAGTTGAATCACACTGAAAACCAAGTGATAGAGAATTTGCCGCACTTTGTCTTTATCTAAAGGGCAAATGCGACTGCGTCCCGGTTCTATAGACAGGCGAACATCTTGCTCGCGGCGATTAGCTACTTCTTCAAGGGTATTGATAGCTTGTTGGCATAGCATTTCAATATCCACGGGAGCTAGATTTAGCACAGTTGAGTTTTCATCCATAGCTCCAAGTTCGGTAATTTCGTTTACTAGGGAAAGTAAGTACCGACCACTATGTTGGATAATTTCCAAATATTCTCTCTGCTTAGTTGTCAAAGGCCCATAAATCTCACGTCCTAAAACACTAGCCATACCGAGTACAGATGTTAAGGGCGTGCGTAACTCCTGAGTTAACTGACTCAAAAGTTCTAGCTTCAGTTGCTTAGTAGAAACAGAGTCGCTATCTTTGGTAGATGCAGTGATTTTAATCTCAGTGTTACGTTCTTCATTTAGTGAGAATATCGGAACGTTCTTGGAAGCGCTTGATTCGAGTTTCCCTTGCAGGAGTCGGTTACGTTCAAATTCACTCATGCTCCAACGAGCGATGATTTGTAAAAACTCAATGTCTTGGGGTGTAAAATTGCGTGGCACTAAATCCATTACCGCCAATGCACCCAAATAATGTCCCTCAGCATCAATCAGTGGCGCTCCTAAATAAGCACGAATACCATAATCTTGCACTAACTTGCTGCTAGCAAGTACTGGATCTGTAAGTTTATGCGTATCATTAATTACAACTACTTGAAAGCTATCTACTACCTGAGTGCAAAATGACTCTCGGCGTAGTAGTTGGCGGCTTTGTGCCAAATGATTCATTAATCCCAGCCTAGATAAGCCCACCGCCGACTTGAACCAGTGGCGTTCTTGATCCACAAATCCCAATATGGAAATTGGTGCTTCCAAAAAGCGGGCGGCAGTCTGTGTGGCTTCTTCAAAAACCGGAATTGTTTCTGCTTGCCGCAAACCTAAATCTGACAAAGCTTTGAGGCGTTGCTGTTCTCTTGATTCATGAGAATCCCAACCATCCTTTAGGGCAAATAATTTATTTTCAGGCTCTATCATTGCCACTGCTACCTTAATAATTTCTCGATTCTGTAATTGATCCAAGTCCTATTTCTAGGTTATCAATTGCTATTTTTAAGCATTCCCTAATTTTGCCTCTGATAAACAAATTTAAGGCAAAAATTTTTTCTCCCTTCCATTAAGCCAAGATGTGGTGTCTGCTAGTTACTAGCTACTGATGCTGAATCTTGTTTATTCAGCACTGGTGTAGTCTTTATTGCTTAAAATTTTGCAATCAGACTACGTTAGATTTAGATTCAGCCAGGGTAAGCTAATGCTAAGGATACAATACAAAGGGGCTGTCATTCTTTATGTATATAAGGGAAAATTTTTACTGTGACATTCAAAGTAAATTTACTTAAAAAACTCTATATTAGTATAATTAAATGTAGCCATTTTACTGATAACAGCTAGCACTTAGAGATGATAATGCTAGTGCAGGATGACGTAAATAATCCAACCATATCGCTACGGGTTAACAAGCTACCAAATTAGTGAAAAGCTCAGCTTATAAGCTTTTTGAATTTTGATAGAAGTTGGAGTGGCGGCTTCAGAGAAGTCTGATGGCAACTTTGGGCACTCAAATTAAGAGGGCATGATTTTGAATTATCCATAACCGACTAAATAGTTAATCTAAGCCTTTATCCAATAGATTAAATCTATTACAATTTTATGCCGAAAAATTGTACAAGGGTTTCTATTTTTTCTATGCAATAAAACATTTTTTGAGGACGACTGGTAATGAATAAAATGACTCTTAGAGTTCCTTTTGTAGACTTAAAGTTACAACATGAACCAATTCAAACGCAATTACAAGATGCAATCCAATCTGTATTGGAACGGGGAGATTTTATTTTAGGGCAAGCACTTTCAGATTTTGAAGCAGCATTTGCGGCAGTATCTGGTACAGCTTATGGAGTTGGTGTGGCCTCAGGAACAGATGCGATCGCTCTGGGATTACAAGCGTGTAATATTGGTGCTGGCGATGAAGTGATTTTACCCGCAAATACTTTTGTTGCAACCTTAATTGGGGTGCTACGTACTGGCGCCAAGCCAATTTTGGTAGATTGCGATTGCCAAACAGCTTTAATTGACTTAGAAGCCGCAGCAAAGGCAATTACACCTCATACTAAAGCAATTATCCCTGTGCATCTCTATGGTCAGATGGTATCACCGCGCGAACTAGTAAACTTTGCCGATACCTACAAACTCCTAATTTTTGAAGATGCCGCCCAAGCACATCTGGCCCAAAGAGACGGATATTACGCTGGTTCAATAGGAATAGCAGCAGCTTTTAGTTTCTATCCCAGCAAAAATTTGGGAGCATTTGGGGATGGAGGAATGCTGCTGACACGAGATTCAGATGTAGCCCAGAAGATGGTGCGCTTGCGAAATTATGGTGCATCGCAAAAGTATTTTCATACAGAACCAGGTACAAATAGCCGCTTGGATACTTTACAAGCAGCAATTTTGCACAAAAAACTTCCATATTTGCCCCAGTGGAATCGCGATCGCCTAACTATTGCCCAGCAGTATGATAGTGAACTAGCACCCTTGGCAACTGCTGGGATTATCCCTATAGAAAACCAAAGTGATACAGGACACGTCTATCATCTTTATGTAATTAAAGTAGATGATTCTTGCCCCATAAAACGCCAGCAACTCCAGGAAAAACTCGCAGCGGCAGGAATTCAAACTGGTATTCACTACCCAATTCCTTGCCATCTCCAGCCAGCATTCACCAATTTAGGCTATCAACCGGGAGATTTTCCCCAAGCAGAAAAGTTGTCAAAGCAAATATTATCATTACCGATGTATCCTGGTTTAAGTAGTAGCCAAGTTAAAGAAGTTGTAGCAGCGATCGCCAATGCAGTCTCAACAAGTTATCAGGCAGACAATTTATCTCCTGCTGACCTTAACAGCGTGGTAGCCTGAAGTTAATTCATACTAAATGTGCATCTAACAATTAGACATTAGTCATTTGTCCTTTGCAAATGACCAATGACCAATAACTAATAACCAAAGTTTTTGAATTACTTAAAATCATGGCACTCCAGCAACAGGTTAAAAATATAAACGCATCAGGCTTGTTAAATTTAGCTATTTTAGGCGTTTTGCTGCTGCTTTATGCTCCAATATTGCTACATTGGTTAGATGGTTGGCTGCACAAAAATATCAGTACAGAACACGAATATTTCAGCCACGGGATTATTGGTCTACCATTTGCGGCTTATCTGGGCTGGATGAACCGGAAAAAGTGGAGACGTTTGCCAGATACCATCAATCCTTTGGGTGCTGTTTTATTGTTACTAGGGGTAGTTTTTTATCTTAGTGGTGTTACAGAGTGGGTTAACCTTTCCTTGCCCGTGATATTAGTCGGATTATGTTTGTGGTTTAAGGGAATAGCAGGTTTGCGATTACAAGGATTCCCCTTACTACTAGTATTTTTAGCTACCCCAACAGCATTGCCTTATCTCATTGCTCCCTATACCATGCCTCTGCAAAGCTTCATCGCTGGCACAGCAGGCTTCATACTGAATCAATTTGGTATGGAAGTAACCGTAGATGAGATCAATCTTTACGTGGGAGGACGGATTGTAGAAGTTGCTCCCTATTGTGCAGGGCTAAAAATGTTGTTTACGACTCTCTACGTTGGTTTGATGCTGCTTTATTGGACAGATGCTTTGTCTTCACGGCGGACAACTATATCGTTTTTATCTCTTGCTGCGATCGTTAGTATTAGTGCCAATATCATTCGTAATACTTTACTAACTTTCTTTCACGGCACAGGTCAAGAAGCGGCTTTTAAATGGCTGCATGAGGGTTGGGGTGGTGATCTCTACTCTGCTTGTATGCTGGTGTCACTAGTGCCTTTACTGAATTGGATTAATAGCTATTTTTCAGCATCTCTAGAAACTGAGCAAGAGGCAGAAAGTTAGAGATTGGGCATTAGGCATTGGGCATTGAGAAGAGACAAGGTAGACAAGGAAGAAACTTGTTCAATAATTTCCCCTTGTCCCCCTTGTCCCCTCGTCCCCTTGTCCCCTCCCCCTCTGCCCTCCTCCCTCATCTCCTCTACTCTCCACTTCTAACTCCCTTTATCTTTCATCAATTATACGTAAGTCCTAAATATTACTGAACTCACAATGTGATTTTATAAAGTAAAATTTTGCCTAAGTATTGCAAATTTTACTGATGATTTCCTTATCTAAATTTTTCAAGGAAAACCAATTGACTCAGGTAGCAGCACTTTTGTTATTGCTAGTGCTGCTAGCAATGGCAGGGGTTCCCGGATATCTTACAGGACACTGGCAATGGAAACAGCCGCCTGCTGTTCCTACCCTCCACGAATTAAAACAGATCCGCAAGACTGGGTTAACCCTTTCTGGTTGGCAAACCATTGAACAATCTGAACAGCAAATTGGTGAACATAATTGGTCTTTACAGGTAATTAAAAAAGAAGGTTCCGAATCCCAAGCAATCCTGCTTTTGTTGCCGCAAAATGGGCCTATGGATCAACCAGAGGTAGAGTGGACAGACGTTAATGGCTGGGGAAGGTCACGCTGGGGAAGGTGGGATATAGCTCAATCTCGTTCTGCGGAATTTACTGTCAAACCATCTGCAAAGTTGGCTTCTAATGTTGAAACTAAAGTAGAAGCTAGGTTCTTTCGCGCCTCCACACCACAGCAAACCTTTGCTGTTTTGCAATGGTATGCTATGCCAGACGGCGGAAATCCATCACCTTTTCACTGGTTCTTGGAAGATCAACTGGCACAGTGGCGCAAGCAACGTATTCCTTGGGTTGGTGTGAGCATTCTGATTCCAATGGAACCTTTGGGGCAGGTAGAAACATCTTGGTCTTTAGCCCAGTCTATTGGGGAAACAGTGCAAGCTGCATTAATGACAGGCCCTTTGTAGAGTCTGTTATAGATGCACTTGTGCAGAGATTCATCAGAAGTATCTCTATAAATTGTGTTCAAGCTGAAACTCACTTAAAATGATGTTAATAACATGAAGTTAGAAATTAAATTTAGCAAAGTTATTCTCTTTCTCTTAGTAAATACTTGTAGATAAAAGAGACATTGAAGGCATTTTTAGAGTAAAATAACCACTCGGCGCTACTACTTTCTATATAAATATTTTCTGCACCATTTTCTGCACCGATGTTCGTAAATCCCAGTTATTATATGCGTGGATTCAGCGCCTTGTGTTTTGTCAGTCTTCAAGTAGGAGTTTTCTTAACAACACCTATCCAACTTGTTGTCGCCCAGCCTTTTCCATCTCAAGGACAATCACCAAACCTATTTCCCTCACCTTTGCCAGGTAGTGAAGTTGTACCTCCAGGTACGAATGAAGAAATTTCTCCGCAACTCAGTCGCTACCTCTTGGGACCAGGAGATGCAATTGGTGTTGTGCTTCAGCGTCCTCCCGGCCCATATCGCTTAGGCATAGGAGATGGAATTAGCGTTTCGGTTCAGCGCTTTCCAGATTTGAGCTTTCAGGCTTTAATCAACCCAGAAGGTAATATTGCGGTGCCGTTATTGGGAACAGTTTCTTTACAAGGTTTAACTTTGGAAGAAGCTCAAGAAAAAATTCGCTTGGGTTTAAATCGTTATGTCGTCGATCCAATAATAGTTTTAGCCTTAGTAACGCAGCGTCAAGACCTCAGTTTTCAAGCTGTAATTAGTCCAGAAGGCAACATCATCGTGCCGCAAGTAGGAACAGTGTCATTAAAAGGTTTAACCTTGGAAGAAGCTCAAGAAAAAATTCGCTTAGGCTTGAGTCGCTTTTTCCCAGATCCAATCGTGGTAGTATCCTTAGCAGGAACGCGACCAGTTCAAGTTACTATTAGCGGGGAAATATTTCGACCAGGAATTTATCCAATTAATTCACCAACACCCCGCGTTGCTGATGCTTTGCTAATATCTGGTGGTTCAACGTTGAATGCAGACCTGCGACAGGTGCAAGTACGCCGAAAGTTAATCGATGGTTCTGTAATTTCACAAACTATTGACTTATATGCAACACTGCAAAATGGCGGTTCAATCCCGAATTTACGTTTACAAGATGGAGATGCGATACTCGTGCCCCGTCGCGAAGTCGGTAATGAGGACGGTTATGACCGCAATTTGGTAGCACGTTCATCCTTGGCTACACCACAGATTAGAGTCCGAGTTTTAAACTACTCTGCAGGTGGTCTTTCCATTCAAGCACTGCCTAACGGCAGTACATTTGTAGATGCTTTGGGAGGAATAAATTTAGACACTGCTAATTTGAGAGATATCGCTCTGGTTCGTTTTGATTCGGAACGAGGCAAAGCTGTTACCCAAAAACTTGATGCTAAAAAAGCTTTAGGTGGTGATGCGTCTCAAAATGTGGCACTTCAAGATAACGATGTTATTGTTGTTGGTCGGAACCTCATTGGTAGAATTACTAATTTCCTGACCACTATTACCCAGCCTTTCTTCAATGTTCAATCCTTTCTCCGGTTTTTTGACAACGTCGGTGGTGGACGAAATTATTAATATTAAAAGAAGGATGTAAGCTGAAAATAGTTTGGAGCGTAGGAAGCCACATTTTTAACTTATCTTTGAATTCATTAATGGAAAAATCTTAAAGATATCAACCGATATATACAGTAGGAAGTTGATAGCGTCCTTGTATCAAAGCCACTATCTTTGTTTGGTGCTTCCTAAATTTTGAATTTTGTATTTTAAATTTTGAATTGGAGTGAAGCGACCATGACCCCACCAATTATTAAACGCTATCTTATTGCTTTTGATAAATATAAATGGATTGGACTAGCTAGTTTTGCTTTAGTTATTGCAGGGTCAACTGTGGTGGCTATGCAACCAGATCCACCTACTAGCTATATTGCATCTGGTGCACTTAGTTATAGTGGTCCACCAGTTTCTTTCTCTACAACTGGTAATGAAATCCAACAGCAAGGAAAGGAACTGAATGAGGATGTTTTACTATCAAACCAGATAATTGCAGGCGTCGCAGATAAAGTCGGTGTCAAACCGAAACAACTCGGCGCAAGTCTTGCCCTTACTCTACCTAAAAAAAATGCTAAAAGTGGAGAATTAGAATCTCCTTTCTTTGAACTGAAATATGTAGATACTGACGCCAAACGAGCTATACAGGTCTTGACGGAATTGATGCAAGCAATGATCAAGGTGAGTAGTGACATCAATACTGGGCGATTACAAGCAATTATTCAAAAGATTAACGATCGCACCCCACAAAGTAAACGGGAATTGCAAATTGCTGAAAAGA
The DNA here is from genome assembly GCF_036917515.1 of Nostoc sp. Classification (GTDB taxonomy): domain Bacteria; phylum Cyanobacteriota; class Cyanobacteriia; order Cyanobacteriales; family Nostocaceae; genus Nostoc. The sequence continues at coordinate 47,339 of NZ_JBALDE010000225.1, forward strand.
AACTGGAACAGTACGATCGCATAGAGCGAACCGCAATATTAGCAGCAGAGAATGGCAGCTTATTAAGCGCCATTACTGCCAGCCAAAATCTACAACGGCAAATTCAATTAACTATTTCTGGGGTTGATGGTCAAGTTCGCAGTTTACAAAATAAGTTAGGCTTAACAGTCGGACAAGCTTATGTTTCTTCTGCTTTGAGTGCCGATCCAATTATTGGTAACTTACGATCGCAAATTTATCAAAGTGAATCGCAAATCGCTGTACTCAGAAAAGATTTGCGGCCGGAACATCCAACGATGGTGCAGTTAATGCGTCAGAAACAAGCTGCTGAAGAATTACTACAACAACGTGCTGCAGAGGTGTTAGGTGGTGGTGGAACGGCGGCTCCGCTTCAAGGTAGCGTTGCAGGTATTCGTACTCAAAGCAGCTTAGATCCAACACGCCAGCAATTGGCAAACCAAATGGTGGCTTTACAAACTCAACGGGAGACACTGCAACAACAACTAACTCAAGAAATCCAACAAGAAGCGCGACTACGGCGAGAGTATTCTCTGATACCCAATAAGCAATTAGAGCGATCGCGTTTAGAACAGGAGGTTGGACTCAAAAAAGGCATCTATGACCAAATGCAGGCGAAGCTAACCGATGCGAAAACCGCAGAGGCAGAAACTACTAGCAGCCTCAGCGTTGCCAGACGTCCCGCAGTCACTGTCGATCCCAAGCCTCCGAAGAGTGTGCCTATTACCCTTGCTGTGGGTGGTTTCTTAGGTGTGTTGGTTGGTGGCGGGGTGATATTTTTGTTAGGAGCGCTAGAAGGGACTTTCAAAACCAGGGAGGATATCCGCGAGAGCCTCAAGCAACGAGAAGTGGCATTGTTGGGAGAATTACCTTTAATGCCAGTTGATGATTTGGAGCCAGATGCTGTGCCGGTGGTATTTTCACAAGATTCTCCTTATTTAGAATTTTATGAGAAATTCCGTAGTAATATGCGCCGGATTGGTGGTAGAAACTTAAAGGTAGTATTGATTACTAGTACTGGTAGCCTAGAGGGTAAAACGGCAAGTGCTTATAATTTGGGTGTCGCTTCCGCCCGTGCTGGTAAAAGAACTTTAATTATCGAAACAGATTTGCGATCGCCTTCCCGTTGTACATCCTTGAGAGTAATTCCTGATCCTGAAGCGACTATTGAACCCCTACGTTATTACGCTAATTTGAGTGAATGTATTCGTTTAGTTCCTGATGTAGCAAATTTATACATTCTTCCCAGTCCTGGCCCAGTACGGCAATCCGCTGCTATTCTTGAATCTAGCGAAATGCGGCGGCTCTTAGAAGATGTCCGCGAACGATTTGATTTAGTAATTTTAGATACTAGTCCTCTCAGCACATCAAATGATCCTTTGTTAATTCAACCCTACAGCGATGGGATCGTACTAGTGGCGCGACCAAACTATACGCAAGAGAATATGCTAGCTGAAGCTATCGATCAATTGGTTGAATCTGAACTGGGGTTGTTGGGAGCAATTATTAATGGTGCTGATATCATCGTTTCTCTACCTGAAGAAGTTGCAAAATCATCAACATTTACATCCTCAGTAGAAGGATCTGAAGAAGTTTCAGCGAGTGCTAACAAAAACTAATAGTTTCCAAATAGTGAATTGCTTGTACAGCTTTGGGTAAAACCTTGGCGAATTGAGGGTGGAAATTTAAACCTAAAGGAAAGGCAGTGCGGTGAGGCAGGCACAAAGGGCGGGTTCCCAACTTGAAGCGATTGGCGAACCCGTAAGGATCTTGAGGGTTTCCAAAACTTTGTGATTTACTGACTTTAGCTTCTAATAGGGCTAGATACATCAGTAAAAATGATACGCTGTAAGACAGCCCATAAATCCAGTTGTGTAATAAGAGAAGTTGGGCAATTCCTCAAAGCCAGTAGGATGCATATAAAGACGATAATTTATGACATTCGTATTAAGTTATCAGAATATTTTTAACTATTTAGTTGAGCATAGACTCTGCACTCAGTTGGAGGAAGCTCTGTATGAGGTTGAGCCGATAAAAGCAAAAAACTTTAACTTGTTACTGACTTTCCCAGACAGTCGGAAACTACTGATTAAGCAAGAACGACACAATAAAGAAGGCAAAACACTGGGCGAGTTTTTGAGTGAATGGCGAATTCAAGAGTTTTTACAAACATTTCCAGAACTTAGCTACCTTCGAGCTTCGATGCCGGAGGTGCTTCATTTTGAGGCGGAACATTCCATTATTGTTTTCAGCTACTTGGATGACTATCGGGATTTAGAAGATTTCTACGGAAAAGAAAAGATTTTTCCAACTCAAATCGTCGAGGCGATCGCTACCATTCTCGCCACCATCCATCGAGCTACTTTCAACCGCCAAGAGTATCAGGAATTCTTCTCGGCAAAACCTACTAATAATCTCAGCCTTGCTCATGTGCCTAACTGGATTCGTAGTATAGAACGGATAGGTCCAGAAATTTTTGGTATAGTTCCTGTAGATGGGCTGAAATTCTTTAAGCTGTATCAGCGATACGAAAGCTTAGGGCAAGCAATGAAAGAACTTGCCGATGTTTTCCAACCCTGTTGCCTGACTCACAATGATCTCAAACTCAACAACATTCTCCTACACAATAATTGGCAGCAAGAAAGTCCCAACATTGTACGGCTGATTGATTGGGAGACTTCCACTTGGGGAGATCCTGCCTTTGATTTGGGAACACTGATTGCCAGCTACCTGCAAATCTGGCTGAGTAGCTTAGTCATTAGTAAGTCTCTGACTATCGAAGAATCTCTGCGTCTGGCTATGACACCCCTAGAACAGCTTCAACCTTCCATTGCTGCTCTGACTAAAGCTTATTTCGATAACTTCCCGGAGATTTTAGAGCATCGTCCCAATTGCTTAATGCAAGTTGTGCAATTTGCCGGTTTCGCCTTAATTCAACAGATTCAGCCGATGATTCAGTACCAAAAATACTTTGGCAATAAAGGGATTTGTATGCTTCAGGTTGCCAAGAGTTTGTTATGTCGTCCAGAACAATCTTTGGCGACTGTTTTCGGAACCGCAGCGACAGAACTCACTCAGTTGAGACCTTCTGTAGCAAAAGATTGATTTTTAATCGCGACGAAACAATATGCAACCAGGAAATTCTTCTCAAACTCAACAGCCGGATTCTGCTTCACAACAGCTGCTCGATACTTTGCAGGATATCGTCAGCAATGTGCAAATCCACTCCAACTTCTCTATTAGCCATCCAAATTACAAACCTTTGAAATTACCAGATGAGGTAGTCGCCCGCTTCCAAAGAATGCCTGCGGATATTCAAAATAAGTATTTTAGCTTGCAACTGCGCTCGTTTCTCTACGGTATCTACTACAATGCCTCTATGCGAGCAACTCTGGCACCAGACGGCGATTCAGCTGATTTGGCACTCCAGCAGGATTTAGAAAATAACACCCGCCTTGGAGTAGATATCGCATTTTACGAACGGTTGCACTCGTCCAATCAAGGCAGGGGCTATTTTGAGCCAGGTTGGTCTGTGGTGAGGCAAGAAAGTGATGGCACTCTTGCTGTAACCAAAAATGGTTTAACTTTACACATTGAACGAGACAAACATTTCCAATTCCCTGAACAATCTGCTGGTGTAGGTGAGTTGGTAGCTATCCGAATGCCTCGTAATTTTGTGCAAAGCGGGTTCTACATGGCAGTGAGCAATGCAGGACCACGCAGTTATACTCATCCAAACCGCCAGCCAGAAATCGTGCGAATTTACTTCAATTTCAGCCCAGAAGGTGCAGTAGCGGTTATGGGCAGTCTGACGCGCGAGTTGAACGATATTTTAATTCCCTTTACCTTTAAAACGCTATATAACCCAGGTGATTACAAGCGCTATGACTCAGGAGTCCTGTATTTCGAGAAGAGTAACTATGAAGCCGTCCGGCAGGTGCTTGAGAGTGTCTATGCACAAACAAAAGCGCATTTTCACACAGATGTCCCCCTATTTACCAAGTTCCTAGCACCAGGGCTTGGTCTAGCAGAGGAACCAAACCGTAAATTTGCAGACCAAGAAAGCTTTGGAATGAACCGCTGCCAAATTGTTGCCAATGGTTTGCTGGAAGCTTGGCACTCACTGGATGACTCCCTAGAGGGGCGGATGACGGCTATCCTCCAGCAATTCTCACTTTTGGGAGTTGAATTGCTGCGTTCCTACCTCAATGCTAACTCTTTTGATATATATACGCAGTTGAATATACGCAGTTGAATTTGTGATCACAGTTACTTCTTATGGCAGAAGAACTTCTCACGGGAGAATCGTAATGTTTAATACAATTAAAACAGACATTGAAAGGAAACTCAAATGATTAATCCCAAAAATAATGATAAAAATAATGGCAAAAATAATGATATCACAGTCGCCGGAACTGACTTTTTTGCCGATTCCGAAAACTTCTTGAATGAACTGACCGATAGTGAATCGGTTCAAATAACAGGCGGTTTTGAGGTCGGTACTGCTGGAGGTAGCAGGGCGAGCTTATTGCTTTGTGGTGATAGCAGCCTTAGCATAACTACTTGTAATTAAAACTTTATTGGTCTACTTTAATTAGAGAGTGAATTACTGCCCACTCTCTGATTAAATTAAAACTTGGAACTAAATTAAATATTTACTACAAAAACTCACTCGTCTGATAAAAAAAGGTTTTTGTGATAATTAATCTCAACTCGGAAAACTTATTTCCTTACTTAATAAATGCTGGTGTATGCAAAAAAGATGACTTAGACTCTCTTAAATTTGACTTTAACCACAGCAAAACTTTTTATTGGGCAATTGATATACCCCAAAAGCAGGAAAAGCTATTTGTTAAGCAGACACCTCATTATAGAAATCTCTATAATGATATTAGAATTTATAAAGAGTGGAAGCTTTATAATTTTTTGCAGCCTCACAAAGATTTAAATTACGTTTCATCATTAACTCCAGAAGTACTGCATTTTAATGAAAGTAATTCGATACTAATATACAAATGCTCAAAAGATGATATTGCCTTACAAAGTTATTATGAAAATCAGGAAACTTTCCCAATTGCGCTTGCAGAATTGGTGGGAACGACTTTAGCAAAACTACATTCACAGACGATGAGTTCTCAGGAATGCTACACTTTTCTGAGTGAGTTGGAAGAGTCTAAACTTAATTACCAACTTGCTTATCCTGATTATCTTTCTGACTATCTTTTCAGTAGAATTGAACCTGAGAGTTTAAAGAAGAGTCAAGCTGTTTCTTGGAGAATTCTTGGTATTTTTCAAAAAACTGACGCTGTGAGGGAAGTCATTATAGATCTCGTGTTAAATCATTGCCACTGCTGTTTAACACACAATAATATTCAATTTCATAAGATTTTCATACCTATGCATTGGGAGAGGTTAATATCGGAAATTCAGGATACTGATAAAAGCCTAATTAAGATTATTGATTGGGAAGCATGTAGTTGGGGCGATCCAGCTTGCGATTTAGGAAAAGCAATTCTTGGCTATTTTCTCTTCTGGCTCAACAGTATGATTGTACATCCTGCTATTGAAGTCAAAAAATCTATACAGCTAGCTACAATCCCTTTAGAAGTTGTTCGTCCTTCAATTGTAGCCATGACAAAAGCTTATATCAATACTTATCCAAAGATTTTAGAAGATTATTCGGATTTTCTCAAGCGGGTTATTCAGTTTACTGGACTTGGTTTGATTTATCAACTTCTCACAGAATTTCAACTTCAGCCAGAGATGGCTTTAAGTCATCAGGAGCTATATTCTTTCATTGCGACACAATTTCTGTGCAAGCCAGAGAAGTTTTTGTCAATTTAACGAGAGCATCTCAATTTTATAAATGTACCAAGATGATAGATTGTCATTGCGAATGAAACGTAGACGCCGAAGGCGGTGAGGGTCTCGCAGTCTTCTCCCAAGGGGAGACGCTAAGAACGATAGCGGTTCGCGTCGATTGCCAGCCCCCGAATCTGAAGGGTAGCAAAATGAAGCAATCGCAACATCTAGACTTAGCGATTGCTGAGTCCCAAGGGGACACGCTGCGCGTTCGCTCTTAACGTACGCTTTGCGCTTACGCTCCATTTCATTACGCTTGCAATGACAAGCAGAGGTATTTTTTGCAAAATGGAAAAACTCACTGATTCAATACTCTGTCAATAACAAAATGTAAGAGAATCTATCATGCAATTACCATCTACTTTACAGGAGACTTTACACGATATTGCTGACAACATTCAAATAAAATTTTCCGAATTACGCATCAGTCATTCTCACTATCCTCCTATAGAAACTCCTGCTGCTACTGTGGTACAACTGCAAAAGATGCCTCAGAAAATCCAGTATAAATATTTAAATTCTCAGTTATTAAAATTTATACAAAGTATTTACTTTGAAGGTTCGCGTGTAAAAGAAGTCAGCCCAGGAATTAAGACGAACGAACAAATTCTACAAGAAATAGATTCCAGAGAAATAGACTGGGAATTTTATGAACAATTGGACATGAACAATCAAGGGAGAGGTTTTTTTCACCCAGGGTACCACATCATTAGACAGGAAGCTGATGGTAGTCTTGCCGCAGATTTCGATGCTATGATTCTACACATTCAGCGAGAACGTCATCTTCCTTTATCTTTGCAATCAGCTACTGTAAACGATCCAGTAGCAGTATTGTTACCTTCTAGCTTTATTAATGGAAATAGGTATAGAGCAAATGGCGATAGCATAGGTGGTTTACCGCCTCTAAAGTTTCACAGTGACGGAATAAATGTTTACTTCAACTTCAGTCCAGAAGCTGCTGTTTGGGCTATGAAATATTTAACGACAAAATTGAATGAAGTGAAAGTTCCCTTCGCTTTTGAGGTATTACATAACCCTTTGAACTACAGGTTGTATAACTCAGGATTTCTCAAGTTTCCTTTTAACCCAGATGAGTCTTACCGATACAAAAAAATTCTTTTGCCAGTCTTACAGACGATTTATGCAGAAAATAAGTCCCACTTTCGAAAGCAGGTTCCCATATTTACCAAGGTACTCGCACCTGGTATTGGGTTAGCCGAACATCCTGCTTCTGAACTCAAGTTTGTAGGTCAACAACAGTTTGGAGAAAACCGCTGCGAAATTGTTGCTAATGCAATGCTTGAAGCTCATCAAAACAGTGACGAATCAAAACAAGCTCGGATGAAATATATTATCCAACACTTTGAGCGCTTGGGGCTTGACATAGAGCGTCCCTATCTCAATCCTAACTCAGAAGATATTTACATACCATTGGACTGAGCCAAGGGTGTGAGTTCATTCGTAATGGGTTAAAAAATTGCGCTTTAGGATATCAATGAAGCCATCACTCAACAAAAAATAAGATAAAAACAGTTAGCAATTTTTTGGCTATGAATTTAGGAAATGCTGTATTTAGTCGCGCCGAAACAAGCCAAAAAGGGGAGCGAGAATTACCCCAAAAACAAAACCACCGATATGTGCCCAGTAGGCAACTCCACCAGCTTCTACAGTCATGTTAGCGGCTGTTTGTAGGCTAGCAAGACCGGATATCACATTTTGCACAATGAAAAGTCCAATTATTATTAGTGCTGGAACTCTGATTGTAGTGATAAAAATCCCCAAAAATATTAAAGTCATGACTTGAGCGTGAGGAAAGCGGATAATGTATGCACCCAAAACCCCGGAAATTGCACCACTTGCCCCTAATGAAGGAATCTCAGAATTCATTCCAATAAACCATTGACACAAGGCAGCTAAAGCACCACACGCCAAATAAAAAATCAGATATTTGGCATGACCCAATCGATCTTCAATATTGTTGCCAAAAACCCAGAGAAACACCATATTCGAGATTAAGTGCCACCAACCGCCATGTAAGAATTGTGACGTAAATAATGTTATCCACTCTCCACTCAAATTGGTGGTTAACTGTTGAGGTACTACCGCATACTCACCTAAAAACTGACTCAATTGTGCATGTGACAGGCTCACCTCATGAATAAAAACTAAAATATTCATGCCAATTAACCCGTAGGTGAAATACGGGGTAATTCGCGTCGGATTTTCATCGTATAGGGGAAACACAGATGTTTTTCCTAAATTATTGACTAACTGCAATATAGCTTGTAAGTCTAGCAGTTGCGAAGATTAAGCAACTTCACTTATTAAATCAATTAGCATAATTGAGGGTAAGACAATATTATAAAAAACTACTTGTACCAAGATTCTTCCTGAGATTTATCGCTAAATAAACCCAACAGTGGGCCGAGAATTGCCCCAAAGATAAACCCGCCTGCATGGGCCCAGTAGGCAATACCGCCACTTTCCATACCGATATTGGTAGGTGTTTCAAGGCTGGCAAGTCCGTAGAAAGCTTGTTCGAGAAACCAGAATCCTAAAAAGAAATATGCCGGGACACGGAAAGTTGGGAAGAAAAACCCTAAAGGTACGACGCCAAGAACTTCAGCGTTGGGAAAGCGGAGAATGTATGCACCCATGACACCTGCGATCGCACCACTTGCACCCAAAGAAGGAATGCTAGAATCTTGAGCGAAGAACCACTGAGTCAAGGATGCCAAAACACCGCAAGATAAATAAAACAGTAAATATTTGGCATGACCTAACTTATCTTCAACGTTGTTACCAAAAATCCAGAGAAACAGCATATTGCCAGCTAAGTGCAAGAAACCACCGTGCAAAAATTGTGAAGTAATCAAAGTTGCCCACTCTGGCACTGGTTGATGTAGAGAAGTACCTCCAAAGCTTAAAGTCAGTTCTCGTGGAACTACAGCAGCAAGGTGTAAAAACCCATTTAATGCTTGTGGAGGAAGATTTGCTTCATAAAGAAAAGCGAGGACATTGACAGCAATCAGTCCATAAGTTACATAAGGGGTGATTTTTGTCGGATTATTATCTCTAATAGGAACCACAAGCGTTTTTTCCTGATTTGAAGACACAAACTTTACAATACTGAATTCTATAAGTAGTTTCTTCTACCTCATGGATGGATCTCGCTTTAACTAAGTAAATAATTAGTACTTATATTTTATGAGGCAGCGATCATGCAATACGGTTTGGATAAGCATTTTTCACAATCGAGTGTGGTCTGGGGAATGGGTTTGCGGGTAAAGGGGAAAGGATGTATTTAAAACCTCAGTCCCTTTTGGCTTTCCCCTTTAATCGAACCGTATTGAGTGATCATGTAATAAACGTACACTTAGAGTAAACTGCTGCTTGACCGCACAATTTATTCTGCTCATCTAAAAGATTCCAGAGGATGCCATCTTGAATCTCAAAGCGTTTACCAGTGCTGGTGATCCGCACACCAGAAAAATAGCTAAACCCTTTAGTTGCTGCTTCTGTTAAGAGGCGATCGCGTTCTTCCTGCACTACTTCTTCAGCCGATTTTCGGGAAGGCATTCTGGTAAATTCTTCCCAAGAAAGTTCCCATAGTTCTAACGCTTTGCGATTACCATAATTGAAAATTGGGTCTGACTCAGTGTCGTGAGAAACTAAAACAAAAGGTGCTTCAAATAATACCTGTGCTATTTCCTGGGGTACAGCATTTACATCCAACAAAGCATTTCCCGTCCAATGCTGAAAACTGTTTACTAGGCGTTGACTGTGGCGAATAATTGCCTCTTGCTGCCAAGGAAATTCGATAATGCTGGTCATGAGAAAATGAATACATAGCACCAAAATTTAGTATGCCATGAAACAGTTTTTTTATTAATACTTTAGGAAATCAGCAACACCTAATATATGGAAGATTTGAAAAAAGATTGACATACTCTTCCCAAAGCTGAAAAGATTTTTTTAGTTAATCTATCTATATAGGCTTGGCAACTCATGTTTTTTTCAAATTCTTTGGAAAATAAACTCCAGCGCTGGAACGAAACCATCCATAATCAACCAAAAAATCCTAATGCTTACATTCGCCGAGGCATGGTTCACTTTCAACTAGCCAAGATTGATGAATCTATTCAAGATTTCGACATCGCAGAGCAATTGGATGTCCGTATTAAACCTTATCTCTGGCAACGTGGATTATCATACTATTATGCAGAAAGATTTACTGAGGGCGCTGAACAATTTGAAATAGATTTGACAGTAAATGCTCAAGATGTAGAAGAAACAGTATGGCGATATCTCTGCATAGCTCGTTCGTTAGGTGTTGAAGAGGCGCGTAATTCTTTACTAACTGTAAAAAATGACCCTCGACGTATTATGCAGCGCGTATATGATTTGTATGCTGGAGATTGTACACCAGATGATGTTTTAACTATTGGTCAGTCAGAAGGGATAAAGGGAAATTTTTACAGTCATCTTTACTTGGGATTATATTACGAAGTTGAGAATAATATTAATTTGGCTCAGGAGTATATAGTGAAAGCTGCTGATAATTACAAAATTGATGATTATATGTGGTATTTAGCGCAGGTACACAAAAAATTGCAAGGCTGGATATAGTCGAGTATTAATGTCCTAGAGGATGCCTTTTTGAGCTTGGGGTATTATTGATATAAATTACTCACAATTATAGAGAATAAAAACCATTTGGAGTTGCCTTGCTGTTACTTACTAAGACTCAGCCCCCAATTCTCTATGTACGCACAATCCACGGTCATCCTCGTTATATTGATAGACTTTTTAGAGACTGGTATGACATTACGCAACTTCCTAAAGACGACTTAAAAGTTACAGTTAATTTTAACTATTGCGAATTTCTGGGACATATCGGTGTTGCGTTTCTAGGGGGAATGGTTCACCTGCTTGAAGCTAATGGTGGTCATGTGACTTTCGACTGGAATACACTTACCGATAAAAAAATTCGTACTAACTTGGCTCAGAATGGTTTTTTATGCGATTTTGGCTACAATTGGGAACCTTGGGATGGAAACTCTATCCCCTTTAGGAGCGATCGCCAGCATGACCCTATAGCTATAGCTGACTACCTACGATACAAGTGGCTAGGCAAAGGTTGGGTCAATATCAGTCCTGGATTACAGGAAGCAATTACAGGAAAAGTCGTAGAAATATATCTCAATGCCTTTGAGCATAGCCAGTCTGCAATAGGCGTGTTTAGCTGCGGTCAAAACTATCCCGAAGCAGGTACGCTTCAGTTAACGGTTATCGACTTTGGTATTGGTATCCCTAATAGAGTTCGCACTTTACCTGAAAACTCAGCCATGACTGCTACTGAGGCTCTAGAGTGGGCATTCCAGCCGGGAAATAGTACAAAGCAGAATGGTGTTCGACAGGGTGAAGGTTTACATTTACTACAAGAATTTGTCAAAAAAAATCATGGAAACTTGATGATTTTCAGTAATGACGGGTATGTCACTATAAGGGATAATGGAATCATATATGAAAACAAATGTACTAGTTTTTCGGGAACGCTAGTTAATATTGCCCTTCGATGTGATGAGTCCTATTACTGTCTAGCTTCTGAAGTTCCTCAACACAGGAAGCGAATATTCTAGAGAGCGGGAGATGGAGAAATGGTATACAAAATTTACGATATTGTTGGAGAATATGCCATCACTGCTGATGGCGGACAGAAACTATATGACCAGATTTATCCACTTTTGCTAGCTGGCAAACCTGTAGAGTTGGATTTCACAGGCGTGAAAGTTTTTGCGTCTCCATTCGTGAACTTCGCCTTTGGTCAATTGTTGAAGGACATTCCAGCAGACAAACTGAACCAGCTAGTTGAATTCACTTCTCTCAACGCTGATGGGTGGGATGTTCTGGAACATGTAATGGCTAAAGCCAAACGATATTACTCTGATGAAAAATATCGTACTGCTGTGGATACAGTGATCACAAATATAGCTGTAACTCCTTGAGTATGGCGATTAAGCTCAACATCCAAGCTGATGTCATCAACATCAAAACTGATATTTCACAGCAAGGTGATATTTTCTTCGTAGATACAAACGTCTGGTTTTGGTACGCTTATGTAAATGCTGTGTCTAGCGCTAAATCTTACTAACTCAACAATTATCCCAACTATCTCAACCAAGCACTTTCAAATGGAGCTACTCTAACCTACTCTGGGCTTACTTTAGCAGAGCTTGCTCATATCATTGAGAAGACCGAATATGAGATTTATGATCCAATCTCATGGATGGCTACCAATCAAAGAATATCGGCATAATGACCCAATAGAACGGGCGAATGTCGTTGCTGAAGTTCAGTTTACTTGGCGTCGGGTCAAGGCGATCGCTGTTCCTATTGATCAAACAGTAGATGATGCAACAACTGATGCAGCCATCAAGCGATTCAAAACTCAAGCTGTTGATGGCTATGACCTACTGCTCCTAGAAGCGATTAGTAGAGCAGGAGCAGGACAAATTAGAATTATCACAGATGACATTGATTATAGTGTTGTTCCCGATAGTCAGGTCTTTACAAGCAACAAGTATATAATTCAGGAAGCTGCTTTACAGAATAAGTTAGTAGTGCGCTAATTAGGTTTAGCGTCCCAGAATTTTATCCCGCAAATGCTGAATGCGATCGCCTCAGCAAGTTCAGCCCATTGTATTTTGCTGATTGCTTGGCTTGAACGATATTGACTCCAACCCAAAATCAATCTGCAAAAAACAGACATTATGCAGAATATCTCAATGCATCCTCATCGCTGATCTAGTTCAACTTTCAGTGGCTTCGGTTTCAAACTGCGCTTGGTGGTACAAATGGGCATCTTTAATAATTATGCTGCATAGTTGTATACAGGAACTTCTGTGAAGCGATCCGGCTGTTGCCCACTGAGGACAATTTGCTGTAAATGTTCTACAGTTGATGAAGAAAAAAATTGTTCTCCTGTTTCTTCATTCACGCGAGCAGGTACGTTCTCAATCATGAAAACCTGTCCATTTAGCTCTAACGTGTAAGTTACCTTTTTTTTAACTAGCGTTTCTTGCTCATGAGTCATCGCCACTGTTTCTCCTTTGTGTAAAGTCTTCATCCCATTTCTGGGGGTCAGGTTGATACAGAGTAATAATTCTGACTAATGCACCAGAGGGATAGCTACATTGAACGTGAATAGGTCTTTGAACTTGGGTCAAACCACTAATGAGACAGCTTGGACCGTACTTATCATTTGGATAGTCTTCAATAACCTGTCCATTGGCGATTACCTCTCTGATTTCTTTAACCTGAACTTGCCGCAAGATAGATTGATCAACGGCGTGCTTGGAAAACTCAAATTGTTCATCAGCAACTTTCTGACGGATTTCTTCAATAAGTGAGCTCATATAACTATTTTTTCACATCCGTCTGGCTCAGGATATATGTTATTTATCCTCCATCGCCATGAACGAATAGTTAACCACATTACGGGATGAAGATTCGCCTTGCACCTCGATAACTATCAATATCAAGCACAATTTCAATCAGACTTTCAACACACTGACCTCGATATTCAGAGTCGTTTAGCAGTCATCGGCATTGCCAATCGTAATTACGGGTAACGATGCTAAAGTATTTTCTTCACGTATGACTTGTTCGAGCGAATCTTTCCCTTTCATGCTGCGATTAGCTGTAAGCAAAATCATCTGATTTTCCTGAGCTAATCGCCAAACAACCCTGTCATCACTGTTGATCGATAAATCCATTTCTGCAATTGTGATAAGCTGACTTTTACCCTGAACATCAATTAGGAAAGTTAGGAAAAAACAAAAATGGCAACTATCTACGGCACCACAGGTTCTGACACAAGAAATGGAACTTCGGGAAATGACACATTATATGGATGGGCTAGGGGTGGCAATGTTAATAGCCCGTCTGGTAATGACACCCTGAATGGCAGCTTTGGTGACGATATCTTAAATGGTGGTACTGGTAATGACAGCCTTTTAGGTGGCGCTGGCAATGATAGCCTGATTGGCAATGATGGCAACGACGTGCTGACTGGTGGCACCCGTAATGACACCTTAGAAGGTGGGGCGGGTGCTGACAGCCTTTTGGGTGGCGCTGGCAATGATAGCCTGATTGGCAATGATGGCGATGACGTGTTACAAGGTAATGTCAGTGATGACATTCTAGTTGGAGGCTTGGGCAGGGACATACTTGCAGGCGGAGACGGTAATGACGCCCTAGTTGGAGGCTTGGGCAAGGACATACTTACAGGCGGAGATGGTGCCGATAGATTTTACTTTAATTCCCCAGATGAAGGAATTGATACCATCACTGACTTCAATAACGTAACTGATAATGATGAGATTTGGATTTCCGCCGAAGGTTTCGGAATAGATATAGACTCTCTCGATGCGGTTACGACCAACTTCAGTACAGGCGCACTGTTCGTTGAAGACACTCAGATTGCGACAGTTTCCTCTACTTTCGGCTCATTCTTAATTTTTAGTGGTACTATCAACATTTTCTAGAAACCGTGTGTTAAGTTAACCACAACCGAGAGATTGAACATGTTGAGGCAAACTTCGTCGGATTGCTCCAACATAATTGCTTCTATTTAATGGATTTGACAGTTCTAGGATAGCCAAAAAAGGGCATTCTCTTGATTGCTACGCTGACCAAGCATTAATGTCCCAACCTTTTATCCCGCAGGTGTTTAATGTGATCGCCTCTCAGATTTTTCGCAATAATTCCCGAATAGCGATCGCACAATCAGGGAAGGCTAAAGGTGAAATTGTCACATCCTCTGCAAGTATGCTCTCGCTGTGATAGCCGTCTGGACTGGGAAGACGATACATATACAACTTACGTCCATTCACATCTAAAATCCAGTATTCAATAATGCCTGACTTAGCATAAGCGATCGCTTTTACTTCTCGATCGTATTTGAGACTGGAATCAGCTATTTCAATCAGTAAAAACACTTCCGAAGCATTGGGATGGTGATCCTCATAATCTAATGGATTCAGCTTCACCACTGAAATATCTGGTTCTGGTTCTGAATAATCATCAAGTTGCACTGGTGACTGGATTCTTAATAAAACTTTGTCACCCAAACGTTGACGTAATAACCTTTCTGTGCGGGTAATTGCTGATTCATGAGCAGTTCCTTTTGCTGACATTCTGATGATTTGTCCCGCTATTAATTCTAAGCGTTCTTCAGGATGAAAAATCCCCATTTCCGCCATTTGGTGATATTCTTGAACACTAATTAGGCGAATATTGGTCAGCATAAGATTCACGTTAACGTCCTAGCATTTTATCCCGCAGATGCTTAATGCGATCGCGCAATTTTGCGGCTTCTTCAAATTCCAGTTTCTTTGCTGCCTCTTTCATCTGCGTTTCTAACAGAGTAATCAATTGGGGAATCTGTTCTAATGGCAGCTCATCTAGATGTTCATCTACTACTTTCAAATCAGTTGCATTTAACCGCCGAGACACATCTAAAAAAGACAAAATCGCGTTACTCGATTTTTTCACAATCGGTTGCGGTGTAATTCCATGTAGTCGATTATATGCCGTTTGAATCCCACGCCGCCTGTCTGTCTCATCAATGGCTTTAATCATGCTATCAGTTAAATTATCAGCATACATAATCGCTTGTCCCTGGATGTGACGCGCGGCTCTACCAATAGTTTGAATTAAGGAACGTTCGGCTCGTAAGAAACCTTCTTTATCTGCATCCATGATTGCTACTAAGGAAACTTCGGGTAAATCTAAACCTTCCCGCAGCAAGTTCACTCCAACTAATACATCAAATGTACCTTCGCGCAAGTTCTGCAAAATCTCAATTCGCTCAATTGAATTAATCTCAGAATGTAAATACCGCACTCGAATACTGTGGTCTTGCAGATACTCGGTTAAATCTTCTGCCATCCGCTTGGTTAATGTGGTAACTAACACTCGCTCATGGAGGTCAACTCTATCTTTAATTTCTCCTAACAAATCATCAATTTGTCCTTCTGTGGGACGTACAGAAATTTCTGGATCAATTACCCCAGTTGGACGAATTACTTGTTCAACTACATGGTTTTCAGAAACTTTTAATTCCCAATTTCCCGGAGTTGCTGAAACAAAAATACACTGATTTACTTTTTGCCAAAATTCCTCAGCTTTTAAAGGACGATTATCAGCAGCACTAGGAAGCCGAAATCCATGTTCAATTAAAACTTTTTTTCTCGCTTGATCGCCGTTATACATCCCTCGAATTTGAGGCACGGTAACGTGAGATTCATCGATAATTAATAGCCAATCTTTGGGAAAATAATCAATTAAACATTCTGGTGGTTCTCCAGCTTGTCTTCCTGCTAAGTGACGGGAATAGTTCTCGACGCCGTTACAGTAACCTACTTCGCGGAGCATTTCCAAGTCATAGCGTGTACGCTGATCTATGCGTTGCGCTTCTAATAGTTTCCCAGCTTGTTCTAAGTCTAGTTTTTGCTGTTTTAATTCTGCGGCAATGTCATCACAAGCTATTTCTAATCGTTCTTCTGGGGTGACAAAGTGACGTGCAGGGTAGACATTCACCGCTTCTAAACTTTTGAGAATTTCCCCTGTCACCGGATCGATGTAGCGAATCGCGTCAATTTCATCACCAAAGAATTCGACACGAATAATTCGGTCTTCATAAGCTGGGCCAATTTCTAAAACATCACCCCGGACGCGAAATTTTCCCCGACCCATTTCTATGTCATTACGGCTATATTGAACATTTGCCAAATCCCGTAAAATTTGGCGTTGATTTACTTCCATACCTATCTGAAGGGGGATGGCAGCTTTCAGATATTCTGATGGCATTCCTAAACCGTAGATGCAGCTGATGGAAGCAACGACAATCACATCACGGCGTTCAAAAAGCGATCGCGTCGCTGAATGCCGCAACATATCTATTTCATCATTAATCGCCGCTGTTTTTTCAATATAAGTATCGGTAACAGGAATATACGCTTCTGGCTGATAGTAATCGTAGTAGCTGACAAAATACTCAACTGCGTTATTGGGAAAGAAATCCCGCAACTCGTTACAAAGCTGCGCAGCCAGAGTTTTGTTATGGGCTAGAACTAAAGTTGGCTTGCCAATTTTCTCAATAACTGCTGCTACTGAAAATGTCTTACCAGTTCCAGTGGCTCCTAGTAAAGTTTGGTAACTATTGCCTGATTGGATACTATCAGTTAATTGGGCGATCGCTTGTGGTTGATCGCCTGTAGGACTAAAGGGAGCTTGAAGACAAAATTCTGTCATACAGTTTTGCTGTAAATACCCTATTTCATGGTGACGATTCCGCCCTGTATCCATTCTAGCTGGCTTCTTAGACCAAATAAATAGTAATAATTATTTACAAATGTTATTACTTTAAATTTACTTATGTATTAATTTTAAAGATTCTTATATCTATATGAGGTTTTTTAAGGTTAAACTCTAAGGTATATGGGAAAAAATTTCATCTTTCCTTAATTATTGTAAAATTCAATTAATAAATTAGAGGTGTTCGTTTATGGCTATTAGCAACACTGGCAAAGCAACCAGTTCTCGGCAAAAATATGCCAAGTCTCCAGGGGAAGTTACAGAGGAAGTTGAAAATCAACAAGATCAGAGCTTGAATGCTGATAAAGCCGAGGAAGTCAATGAACTGCCAGTGGGAGCTACTGGGACACTCGCCATTTCTGGAATTCGCCCCATAGGCGCTAGCGACTTAGAAGTTGCTGAAAAACTCTCTATTGCTGGGGTACGTCCCGTTAGCACCAGTCACTTGGAAGTAGTTGAAACCTATAATGCAATGGGTATTCGTCCAATTGGTGCTAATACACTCCAAGTGGTTGAAAGTATTAATCTCTCTGGTATTCGTCCAATTGCCTCAAGTTCATTGGTAATTGATGAAAGCTATTCAACATTCGGGAACCGTCCGATAGCATCAAATGAGATTGACAATCCTGAAAGCCTGATGGGTTTTCTAGATTAAACAAAAAACATCCCCATAACTTTCTTAACCCATTTTCTATACGAAGCTGGGTTTTTTATTTAAAAAGTAAAGATTACCATTTGTGACATTTGTTCTATGTCTTTTAGCATAGGTAACTAAACTATTCTCACTTTATTTTATATTCCACCAACAGCCAGAACGCTTACTAAAACTAACTTTCTTAATTACGAATTACCAATTATGAATTCCGAATTCTTGAATCTGCCTTGTGGTGGAAGGCTTTAGCAAAAACTTTAAGTTACTATGTAAAAGTGATAACAAAGAGTTTCAAAGTTAGCTTATAGCTTTGAAATTAATTTTTAATTGAATCAGGAGTATCAAAATGAGCATAGAAGATCGCGCAAAGGCTGCTGCTAAAAATGTTGAAGGTAAAGCCCAAGAAGCATTAGGAAATGTAACTGGAGATCCAGAAGATAAAGCTAAAGGTAAAGCAAAGCAAGCCGAAAGCGAAGTAAGTCACGGCATTGAAGATGTGAAAGATAATGTCAAGAAAAACATTGACTAACAATTCATAGTTTTTTGTGCAGAAACCTTAGGTATACAATGGAGTGGATTCCATTTTTGCAAGAAAAAATTATGAAACATTAAATAATCAATGCTATGTACCTTTATTCTTTTTTTAGCAAGCTTTGAAAGTAAGGGACTAGCTTGATTGACAAAGTTTTTTTTATAGAGACGTAATTAATTACGTCTCTATGTTTGTTTATACTTAATTTATTCTTAATTTATTTTTATAATTATAACTATAAAGCAATAGAGTTCAGAATGAGCAACAAAAACCTGATGTAGAGACGCAATTTATCGTTTCTTGAAAGACTAATTACCTTTAACTAAACCGTATTATATTTTAAAGTTAGAACTTACGCACTCAAATACCCCAACTTCCTTCAAAGTAATTTTGCGTTGCAAATCTATGGAGTATGTTTTCGTTGCTGATAATTCTGACTCATTTTTCTCTGTATAGTACACTTGATTGTCTCTCACTCAACTGAAAACCGCTATAACATTCTGTTTAATCTATTCTTTAGTGAAAGATGGTATAACATCACCTGAAAAATTAATTTAATTTCTGGTTGCTGCACCAATACCTACTTTTGAATGGCAATGTCTACGACGAGGTAGCTATGACAGACAACTTTGCTCAATCTGAAAATCATTTCAAATATCAAAAATTGTAGTAATATACCACAGGCATTAACTATCTTCAGCTACATCTGATTGTTAGCGCTCTTAAATTTACAATCGATGAGAATATACCGTGAACCTAACTCTTTATTTCCTCCGTCACGGACAGACAGAATGCAGCCGCAATAATTCCTTTTGCGGTTCTATAAACTCAGAACTCACTCCAGAAGGCTTGGAGATGGCAAAAGCTTTTGCAGACACATATAGTTCTATGGATTGGACAGCAGTATTTTGTAGTCCAATGCAGCGAACTGTATTAACAGCAAAACCTTTGTATGAAGCAATAGGGATAGAACCACAGCTTAGGGATGGTTTGAAGGAAATCAACTATGGCTTGTGGGAAGGAAAAACCCCAGAAGTAATTAGTCGTGAATATCACGATGATTATATTCGCTGGTCAGCAGATCCCGCTTGGAATGCGCCAAATGGTGGAGAAATGGCAGTTACAATTGCTTATCGTGCCTTGCAGGTAATTGAAGAAATCAAGCAAAATTACAGTAGTGGTAATGTTTTAGTTGTTTCACACAAGGCAACTATCAGAATTATTCTATGTAGTTTACTAGGGATTGACGTGGGACGCTTCCGTTTTCGTTTGGGATGCCCTGTTGCTTCGGTCAGTATTGTAGAATTTACTTCACATGGGCCGTTATTAAAAGTTTTGGCAGAGCGTAGTCATTTGGATGAGCGGTTGCGAAATTTACCGGGGACATGAGGAAGTTGGGAGAGACGCGATTAATCGCGTCTGTACAGGAAGTTAGGAGTTATTATTTTTCCCTTGCTTTCATTAATTCTCTGGCTCAGTATATTTGCATAAAACATTTATCCCAATTTTCAAAATATATAACACGACAATTGTTGCGATCGCAGCATCAATTGGTATTCCATGTACTGCTGCAACCGCAACCAGTGAGCCAATGATACTATTGAGCAAAGAAGCACTACCAGGGTTATTAGTGTATTGTTTGAGTTTGCCTCGTAAACCATCATCACCACAGATTTCCGCGCGGATTTCGTCGAGGGTGAGTTGCAACAGAGATTTTTTGCCCCTACTATAATCTGTTGTGCCGACTTTCTCTTGCCAGAGTGCATCAAAACTCGCTTCTAGATTGCCGTTGTGGTGCTGTAGGGTAGTAAGCGCTTTTTGCGCTGGGGTGTCGTTTGGGAGAAGTTGCTGAAGTTCTTGGATTTCAATAGAAGTTAATTGGGGATTCATGCTAGATTCTCATTACCGAATAATTGGGATGCTTAGGATTTGGTATAAGTCGCTGATTTTTACAATCTACTAATAAATCTAGCGTTTCCAGTACTGTTTGCCCAATTAGCACAGTCTTGCCTGTAACTAATGTTGCTTCCGTCGTTTCTCGCCCTTCTAATTCTAGAATTACAGGTTCCGTCACACCGATAGATTCTTCCATGCCGTTAGCGTATTGAGCAACCTGCTGACCCCGAATTCTCAAACCTAACTGCTCTACAATCAACATTGGTAGTACTGTACGCATAGCCCCAGTATCCACCAGTGCTTCGGTTTCATATACCTGCAACATATTGGGATTAAGCATTCCTCGACTCACAAGAGCTTCGTCTATGGCATTTGTTAGTTTAACTTTGATGCGAACTGCACCCATAGAATCATTGCTGGCATTATCGGAAGTATTGAGGTTTACCATAATAGACATCTCCTAGAAAATTACCTAGAGAGAATTTATTGGTTCTTGAATCAACGATCGCAGTTATAAGTGAATGTCTTGTCGTCACCAACATTACAACATTAAGTCTTAAGGTTACGACATTAAGGCTTAACGTTACAACATTAATCACCAGCATTACAAGATTAAGGCTTAAGGTTACGACATTAAGGCTTAACGTTACAACATTAATCACCAGCATTACAAGATTAAGGCTTAAGGTTACGACATTAAGCCTTAACATTACAACTTTTTGACAAAAGCTTATGCGATCGCTCTTTAGGGTAGTGCGCTGCGTGCGATCGCTAGCAACGCTTAAATAAAACTTATGAATCAATAACACGCGCTAGGAAAAAATCTTCATTAGCGTCAACTTAACCTGCAACCCTATTTAAATCTCCCAGATAGGCAGAAAATTGAACAAAATACCAATTAAATTTCCTAAAATTAAGATAATAAAGCAAAAACCAACCAAAATAGAAAATGTTAACAAACTATATTCAAGCAGCTTTGCACCGAGCTACTTATGAACTTTTAGACGATAGCACTTTTTATGCAGAAATACCTGGGCTACAAGGATTATACGCTAATGCTCCAACACTTGAAGCTTGCCGAGAAGAGTTAAAAGATTCTTTGGAAGAGTGGATTGTATTAGGGTTACAGTTAGGGCATAGTTTACCTGTACTAGATGGAATTTCCCTGTCTTTTAATAAGGATGTGGCTTAATGCCTGCTTTTGGAGCAATTAATCGACGGGATTTAATTTATTATCTGAAACAACTTGGTTTTGAGGGGCCATACTCAGGTAAAAAGCATCAATTTATGATTAAGGATGAACTAAGATTAATCATTCCTAATCAGCATGAAGGAGACATTAGCAAAGGTTTAGTAGCAAAAATATTAAAACAGGCACAAATCAGTAGAGATGAATGGGAAGCACTCTAAAAAATATAGTGCTTTTTACCATCTGCGCCAATTTTATCCTTGAGTTTGGAAGCTTGCATAGTGTTATCTTCTACGATTCTGTTTCTAGCTCATATCGCGCTGCCCAAATTGCTTCGCGCACCTCTCCCGCGCACTCTTCACCCATCGCCTCGCGCCAAATAACTTGAAACTGGCTTTCTCCTAACTGCTGGAGCATACACCCTAAATCATTGATACAATAACCAATCCAATCTTGATTATGCTTTAAGTCAATGGCTAAAACACGAATGTAAATTTGCAAAGCCTGAGCGTAATTTTCTTGAGCTTCTAAAACCCTTCCCCACTTAATTAATGTTTGTGAAACCAAATACCAATCGCAGAATTGCTCAAAAATTTCCCAGGTTTTTTGATAATAGTTAATTGCCACATCAAACTGCTGTTGCTCTTCGGCTACCAAGCCCAGTAGGGCATATACTTTAGCAGCACTGTACAAATCCCCAGCATCTTCTTTTATCTTCAGCGCCTTGTTGTAGTAATCAACAGCGACATCAAACTGCCGTTGCTCTTGGGCTACCATGCCTAGTTGGTGATATTCTTTGGCAGCATTGTACAAATCCCCAGCATCTTCACATATCTTCAACGCCTTGAGACAGTAATCAACAGCGACATCAAACTGCCGTTGCTCTTGGGCTACCATGCCCAGGTGGTGATAGTCACCAGCAGCACTGTAGAAATCCCCAGCATCTTCACGTATTTTCAGCGCCTTAAGATAGTAATCAACGGCCACATCAAATTGCCTCTGTTCTTGGGCTACCACGCCCAGGTTGTGATAGTCACTCGCAGCACTGTAGAAATCCCCAGCATCTTCACGTATCTTCAGCGCCTTGAGATAGTAATCAACGGCCACATCAAACTGCCTATGCTCTTGGGCTATCATGCCCAGGTGGTGATATTCAACAGCAGCACTGTACGAATCTCCCGCGTCTTCACAAATCTTCAGCGCTTTGAGATAGTAATCAACAGCCACATCAAACTGTCTGTGCTCTTGAGCTACTCTGCCCAGGTGGTGATATTCTTTGGCAGCACTGTACAAATCCCCGGCATC
Source organism: Nostoc sp. (assembly GCF_036917515.1). Classification (GTDB taxonomy): domain Bacteria; phylum Cyanobacteriota; class Cyanobacteriia; order Cyanobacteriales; family Nostocaceae; genus Nostoc. The sequence continues at coordinate 70,175 of NZ_JBALDE010000225.1, forward strand.
TTCATAAATCTTCAGTGCCTTGAGATAGTAATCAACAGCCACATCAAACTGCCTCTGCTTTTCAGCTACTATGCCCAGGTGGTGATATTCTTTGGCAGCACTGTAAAAATCCCCGGCATCTTCTTTAATCTTCAATGCCTTGAGATAGTAATCAACAGCCACATCAAACTGCCTCTGTTCTTGGGCTACTATGCCCAATTGGTGATAAGCAACAGCAATTATGTCATTCACTGAAGGGTGTTTTACAGTTATCAGTTCATCCAGAATTTCTTGATAGATTTTTTTTGCCCCCTCTAAATTAGCACTGTCAATCGCTTCATTTGCATCCATAACCCGTAGATAAATCCAGAAATCTAAAGCCTCTTTACCCTTTGCTTTTGCATCTGCCAAGTGAATGCCAATTTGATTCAGTGCTCGTTGTCGCAGTGACTTAAATTCGGTTTTGCGCCCTAAACGCTGATACACTTCTCCCAAAACTTTCAAAATCCAATGTGCATAAGCCCATTCCTGTTGATATTCGGCAAGACGCAAGTTTTGCAACAAATTTGGTTCTTCGACTCGCAGTACAAAAGTTGCCAGTTCTGCGTTGCTGATAAGTTGCTCACTGTGGTTGTAAGCCAAATAGACATAGAAAATCAGCAACTCTTTTTCTAATTTTTTAATCACCTCTTGGGAAGCCATTGTGTTTAACTGCTGCCGTAAATACCAAGGTAGTGCAGGGTGAATTTTGTAGATAATGTTACCCAAATATTCCAGAATACCTGCGGCGGCGGCTTCATTAAGAATTCTCATCCAATCTGGCTTTTGTAAGTTCTCCCCAAACACCACTTGATAAGCTTGTCCAAATTTATTATTAAGACTTTGTGAGAACTGATACAGCCAATATGTATCAACCCGATCACAAAACAATGCCAAAAATGGTAAATGCTGGCGTGTTCGTTCCGACAACTTGGCAAAAGAATAATCCAACGACACAGTAAGAGATTTTTCCCTACCTTCCTCCTCTTGTCCTTTAAAAGTATCCAACCCCCGCCGCAGCGCCTCAATTAACTGCACGGGTGTCTGTGTCTGCAAATGCGGTAACACCACCCGCAATGACAAGGGATGTCCTCCCAACAATTTCAACAACTCCAAATACTCTGCTGGCAGGTTCTTTCTCTCCACACCCATCGTTTGCAGAATCTTCGCGGCTAACTCTTGGGCATCCGCTTGAGACAAGCCCCACAAGTTGATTAAACTATACCCACAATCTAGCCAAGGTTCTTCACGGCGACTGGTAATTAATACCCAAGATTTACCACCCCGCAATTCCTTAAGAAACCGCTTCAGCTTATTTCTCTCTTCCCCACTCAGTAATGGTTCATTCCCCGTAGGGAAACTGTTGACAGGTTCAAAGTTATCCCAAATCAACAAACAAGGATTAGTTTGCAGATATTGCCGCACCACCGCATCTTGCTGTTCTGGCATCATTTGGGAAAATCTTTCACCTCCTAACGCCCTACCAATTTGGTTAATTACCTGACTTAACCCCGCACCCTGTTCAAAGGAGATGAAGAAAATATGTTCGCGTCCTTGGGTATCATCCAACCAGCGGGCAAAACCTGCGGCTAACTCAGTTTTACCAACACCGCCCATTCCCTGCACCAGCACCAGATGATTTTGCCGAAATGCTCTCTCTAAACGCAAAATCTCATAATCTCGCCCAATAAAACCATAAGCGCTTTCATCGGGTAAACCTACAGCTTTGCTGCTTTCTGGAGTGTTGTCCACTTGCGCCATCAAATCAGCAAAACTGGGTGCTGTCTTTTGAGGAACAAAAGGCGTATAGGGTTCCTGCTGATACAACACCGGCACTAACCAATCTTGTAAAGGTAAATTTCCTTTGGGACTGGGGCGCATTTTGTCAATAGACATGGACTTACGCCCTGCTGCAACTGCTGTGGCGATACACTCTCCCCTGACTAATTCACCATACAACCGTCCAATAAAGTGTTCTGCACCTTTGGCGTAAACTGAATACGCCATCGCTACTACACCTTTTGCGCCCAGTTTCACCAACTGTCCCGCTACAGAAGAAAAAGCTTCTTCGCCTACTTGCCCAGACTTGCAAGCATTCAGCACAAAAATAGGCACGCGACAATCTGTTAAATATTGGGCAATTTCTCTAGCGCTGACAGCTTGATCATTTCCCTGTTCATCCTCAAAGATTAAAACTCCCTGTGTCTCGCTGTCAAAATTCCCATGTCCATCAAAATGGACGATATGATAAAAACCCTTATTTGCTTGCAGTTCCGCTTCAAACGCTTTCAAGCTAGGGGGACGCAATACTTTCAGGTTGACTCGCTGACGTATTGGTTGCAACGCCGCCAGCAAAGGACGGGCAATGGTTTTAAAATTTACGTCTTGTTCGTCATAAGGGCGGGCAATGACTAATAAAATATTCAGTTGGTCATCGGGCATTGGTGGCAATGGTGCTTTTACGCCCTGAGTGCTGAGACTGCGATACATTCCTGCCAGTGAAGGTGCAAGAAATTGATAATCAGGGGAATACAGTAATTCCCAAGGTAAATTCAGCACGTTGGCGTTATTGGAAATGATGCCGAGTTCGCATTTATCGAGTCCATCTCGTGTGGCTTCTTGAAAAAACTCTCTTCCTTTGTCTGTGCTGCGAAATACTAGCTCAAATAAATGTTGTCCCCACTGCTGTAATTTTTGTTCGATTTTTGCAGCGTTATCAGGAAAAATACCGTAAGGAAATTTTAAATAATCTTCTAAATACCAGCGCAATTCAGCCGCCTTTTCTTCATCGAAGGGTTGTTGGAAAGGGACTGCTGGGGTTATGCGAGGATTTTCATATCCGCGTTGCCAAGAAAGTTGAATTGTTTCGCTTTGATGTGTGATTCGCAACCAATTTGTTGCCATTGCTGCTGTGCTGATTACTGGGTAATTTGATGCTAGCTGATTTGAGTAATTCACGCACAGACGCACAGAGAAGTCGGAGCAGCGGCTACCCTGTGGGAACGCCAAAGGCGAACCGCAGTAGACGCACGGCTTGTCGTCAATCTGAACTTTTCCTGTCAAAGAAGACGCTACACGGTGGACGCAGAGAGGATAAGGAGTTTTTATGGTTTTAACTCAGTACAAGTAGGGGGTAAGGCAGAAGGCATTTACACATTAGCTTGACAAATTGCTTATTTTATGAATTTATGAACTACTTTTATGGCTGCTTTATGTTCTGACCTTAAGGGAAAAGGGCATTCTATGTAAAGACAAGTAACTTTGATATCAAGCAGCCACTAAACGGATGATTCAACAAAAATCGCCTATATTCCCTCATGCGCTAAGGCAAATCGGAGGCACCGTTGTTTTGGCGATCGCTTACTATGAAATGGCTGAAATTTCACGTTATCTTGCCTCCACACCTCAGAATGTGACTCCAGTTTGGCCCCCAGATGGCATTGCTGCTGGAGCTGTGCTGTTGTTTGGAAACTGGATCGGGTACGGTGTTTTGCTGGGTTCATTTCTCGCCAACTTCTGGGCGTTCCGAGATCCAACAAGTTTCTTATCCTTGGTGATTTCAACGCTGCCAGTTCTGGGAATTGCGATCGGAACAACTCTAGGGACTTTGTTGGGTGGCTTCTTGCTGCGGAAAACTACCAACCTTCGCTATCCCTTAGAACGTGTCACCGATGTGTTCAAATTTTTGATCTTAACCGGCATGGTGGGGCCGGGCATCAATGCAACTGTTGGAGTGGCTTGCTTGGCATTGAGTGGTAAAGTTCCCTGGACAGCGTATGGGACAGTTTGGTTAACTTGGTGGATTTCTAATGTTTCCGGAATTTTTATCATCACCCCGATTCTGCTTAGTTGGGGGCAATTCATTCAAAAAAACCAACATCCAATCTGGCAATGGTTATCCCTGAGTTCAACGTCAGAGGATTGTGAAAATCTCTCTTATATTCAACACTTAAGAGCTGACTTACGCCGTTTGAGATTCTGGTTAATCGTAGTAGAGCCAGTTATCTTGATGGGGTTGGTAATTCTCATCGGCAAAGTTGCTTTTGGTGGGGGATATCATTTGGAGTATATGTTGATTCCGATGTTGATCTGGTCTGCCTTTCGACTGGGGCAACCGGGTGCAACGCTGTTCACTTTTATTGTGGCTGCGATCGCTGTAATCGCAACTGTTAATGGCAAAGGTGGTTTTGTGAGTCAGGATCTCAACCAATCTTTGATCCAACTGCAATCGTTTATTGGCGTGATTACACTTACCATTCTGGTGTTGACAGCAACGATCGCAGAACGAACACAAGCTGAAACCAAGCTGCGTTTAGCTTTTGCCGAATTAGCTAGAACCAACGAAACTCTAGAACTTCGAGTTCAGCAGAGAACTGAAGAATTGAATGAAAAGAATACAACTCTTCAGCAAACCCTACAAACGCTTAAACAGACTCAATTACAGATGCTTCACAGTGAAAAAATGTCTGCATTGGGACAGATGGTGGCAGGGGTTGCCCATGAAATCAATAACCCGGTTAGTTTCATTCATGGCAACTTAATTTATCTTTCTGAGTATATCCAAGATATGCTGAGAGCATTGCAAGCTTACCAACAGCACTATCCAAATCCACCTCAAGCCCTGCACGCAGAATTGGATAAACTTGACCTGGACTTTTTACGGTCAGATATAACCAAAATGCTTGAGTCTATGCAAATCGGTACTGAGCGCATCTCTACTATTGTGTTATCGCTGCGGAACTTCTCACGCTTGGATGAATCAGGATTGAAAGCGGTAGACATTCATCAAGGGATTGATAGTACCTTAGTGATTTTGCAATATCGATTGCAAGCGACAGCCAATCGCCCACAGATCCAGGTTATTAAAGAGTATGGTCAGTTACCACTGATTGAATGTGATGCTGGTTCGCTTAATCAAGTGTTTATGAGTCTTTTGAGCAATGCTGTTGATGCATTAGAGGATGTTTTAAAAGTCCAAGAAAGTAAAAACTCATGCGAGTCGTCGAAGCATAATACGTATCATCGCAATATAAATAAAAGTCTCGGAGG
>NZ_JBALDE010000226.1:0-8263 GCF_036917515.1 Nostoc sp.
TAGATCATAACTGTAAGGGTTTGCCATACGAATGCAGAAATCAATCACTTCTCTATATATTCTACGTCCTAACTAAGATGGCGACTGCTATAATATTGAGGTAATGTACGAGTGCGTAAGACATACTCATAAATTATTAAAAGTTATATAGCAGATTTCAAATTCTCTAGGATAAGTTACATCAATATGAAGTACAGAAATATCCTTTCTAACATCCAGAAAATATGATTACAGTCCATCAGCAAGAAGTTGTCCAACTACTCAAACAAATCATCGAACCTATCTTAAAAAATGACATCATTAGTTTGGGAATGGTACGAAACTTACGCATAGTTGATGACTATATTTACTTACGTTTATATATTGGTTCTCATCAGCACCAATTACAGCCAGAAATTCAATTATTATTATCATCTCTATCTTGGTGTAAAAAAACTTATATTCAAATTTGTACAATTCCCGGTGTTAAAACAACTCTTGCAGTTTCTAGTGGTAAAGGTGGTGTAGGGAAATCCACAACATCCGTTAATATCGCCGCAGCTTTAAAATTACAAGGTGCAAAAGTAGGACTATTAGATGCTGATGTTTATGGTCCTAATGTTCCCCAGATGTTGGGTTTAGGACAAGCTGATATTCAAGTGATTAATACTCCCACAGGTGATAAGTTTTTACCTCTAGAAGTTCAGGGAATAAAAATAATGTCAGTGGGTTTACTTGCAGAAGCAAATCGTCCTTTGGCATGGCGAGGGCCTGTTTTGCATAAAATTATCACGCAATTTTTGCAAGATGTGGAATGGGGGGAATTAGATTATTTATTGATAGATTTACCTCCTGGTACAGGTGATGCTCAAATTACAATTATCCAAGAAAGCCCAATTTGTGGAGTCATTTTAGTGACAACTCCTCAACAAGTGGCTGTTGCAGATGTACGACGTAATATATATATGTTTCGCCAAGTGGGTGTTCCTGTCCTTGGCATCATTGAAAATATGAGTTATTTAATTTGTGGTGATTGTGGTTCACGCACACCGATTTTTGGTAGTGGTGGCGGCGAACAACTAGCCGCAGAATTACAAGCGCCTCTGTTGGGACAAATTCCCATTGATCCCCGCATTTGTAGCGGTAGTGATACTGGAAATCCGATTGCAATATGCGAATACGCTTCACCAGCAAAGGATGTTTTTACACAAATAGCTACTTCATTAAGTACTACTTTTATGTTACACGATCAAACTACGCAGCTTGACCAAGCTTAGTAGCTTCAGGAACTTCAATTAATTGCCCTGTTTTGACATCATAGATATAGCCATAGATCGGAATTTCATTCGGAACTAATGGATGCAAACGAATCCGTTGGACATCTGTATAGACGCTTTTGGCTTGGTCATCAATAGTCAACCAATTGATAAACTTGCCTTCACCTGATCCCGACGCAGATCCAATATCTGACCAACCTATTTCATCTAGCTTGGCTGTTTTGAGGCTACTAGAAAGTAAATTACTGATGATTTCATTAGTGAAGGTTTCCATCCCGCAATTAGTGTGATGAATTACAAACCATTCACACGTACCAAGTAATTTGTAAGAAATCACTAAAGAGCGAATCGCATCATCGCTAGCATGTCCACCTGCATTACGAATTACATGGGCATCTCCTTCAGCTAGTCCAGCAAATTTAGCTGGGTCAAGTCGAGCGTCCATGCACGTAAGAATTGCAAACCGACGAGATGGGGGTATAGTGAGATTACCTTTATCACCGAATTTATTAGTGTAACTAAGATTAGCTGCTAGAACTTCTTCTACAATTTGGCTCATTTTGAGTTTATGTGGGCGATAAGCCTGACGGCATAGCTAACGCTTACCGTTAGATTAGCAAACCAAAAGTAAATAGACCACAGGTTAGGGACGCAAGGCCTTGCGCCCCTACGAACGGTGTGGTTCAAATACATGAAAACTGCTGTAATTTGTTTTACGCACAGCCGCACAGAGTAGGAGTTTAAGACAAGTTTTGCGATCTATGCGGGGTAAAAGACGAATGTCCTTAGTTCGATGCTTTCTCGTGGGGGGGCGTTGGCTGGGCTAGTAGGGTCTTCAAAGGCTGTATGAGCGGCAAAACGGGCGTGTCCCTCTTCTGCGGAGTCGAAGCATTTGATAAACAGTGCTTCGTCTCTGTGCATTTGTGGGAAGTAGAACCATTTATGTTGGGGGTTATACGTGACTCCGTATGTCTCACCGATGCGATCGCGGTACACTAAATCACCAGCTACAAGGTCTGTTATTGCAATGCTTTGTGCGTCACACACTGCTAGTGGTGACTCTTGAATTGGTTGTGCGATCGCTCGCCAAACATTGATGATGGCAAATCTTTGTTTTAGTAGCGCATCAATATCATCTATGCCCTGCGTTGCTAATTCCAAACGGGCGCGAGTATAGCCTGATTTCGCGGTGAAGTCGTTGTGTACGCGCTTAGCAGGTTCCTTAATATTATTCTCACCTGGCTTGGAGTTACCAGCATTACGAAGGGTGTGGTCGAATATCACTACCTTTGTTGCACCTGTCACCTCTTTTAACAATTGCTCGGCTTCTGGATAGTAGACGCGGCGTACTTCGTCTTCATCGTAAAAGTCGCAGACATTAGTATTATGTCCAGTAAAAGAGAATCCTTCTCTATCTAACGAGATGTTATCTGAGATGGAGCGAGCATTGTAAATTGGCAGTCGATGCGTCTGATATGTTGCGTTCGTGCGAGGAATCCTGGTTGGCGGTTCGTAGGTATAGTTAACAGGTTTTTCTGCCATTGGAATCAGGTAACTGAGGTTAGCCTCTACGGATGGCAGCTCTTGGGAAATCGCTCTGTCTATAACTTGGTTATTTAAGCTCATAGGTCATCCCATTTTGGATTTTGGTTAATTTTTGGTCAATACTCAACAGTTAAAAATTCACTCCCATCACCATACCTTTGTGGCCTATTTTTGTGCTGCACCAACGGGTATCGGTTCACCGAGAACTTTGGCGAATCTTTGCAAATAGAAGTCCACAGGGTTTGCTACCGCTTGAATTGAGGAGCGATCACGTACCAGATTCCACCATGTCTGCAAACGAGGTGTTTCGGCGGGTAGTGTGAATTTACGGAAGTGTTCTAAGAGTGGTAAACGTTCAAACCAAGGATAGAAGCTGATATCAACTAGGCTAAACTGATCTCCTAACAAGTAATCACCTTTGCCTAATCCTTCTTGTTCAATATATAGAAGTGCTTCTGTGAACTCTTTTCGTCCTTGTTCTTGTTCAGTGCTATCTTTACCGCGCAGAAATTTGTTAAAAGCTGGGACAAAGCGAGTATTGGCGTAGTCTATCCAGATGCGAGCGATCGCTTTAGCTGCCAGATCGCGGGGTAATAAAGCTGGTTCGGGAAAAACCTCATCTAGATATTCATTGATGATAGCGGACTCGTAAATTTCAACATCCCCATGTTTGATAGCTGGAACTTTGCCATAGCGCGAAATCTGCGTGTACCCATCTGGTTTATTTTGTAAGTCAATTTCTATCGGGGTGAAGTCAATACCTTTTTCCAGTAAGACGACACGAGTACGTTGAGAGAAGGTAGAGGCTTTGGCGAAGTATAGGTGTATGTTGCTCATGAAATTTTTTCCTTGTAATAATCGTGAATCCAGACTATTAGATTGCACAACTCAACCTAAAGCAATAAAACAGAAGCTGTTCATGAGCGATCGCCCATTATGGATGAAAGAAACCATTCTGTTTTCTGATTAGTGCAGTTAAATAATTGACTGGCAGGTATTTACGTCAGTTAGATGATAATACTACAGTTTATCGGTCGATTTAAAGTACTATAGATAGTATACAGTCTTTCTGAAAATATGCATACCTAATTACTTAGTGCAACTAAATAAATAGCTAGACATACAGCAACTTTGTGAGGTACAGATAATCGTAGGGAACATGGCTGTGCCTCTACCCGTGTACTTCATTTACCTGAAATACACTTTAATCAGGCGTTTGTGCTTTGGGATAGAGGGTATTGCAGTTTGCCCATTCCGGGTAACACCGGGAAAAGTCGCTTGAGGATATTTGTCCATAAATCTACTAACTGTACGGAAGAGAAAATCTCAAGCAGAGAATACGACGCTGTGCGCCTGTTTTTCTAGGACTTTCACGCTCTTGCTAAGTTTATTGTAAAGACCTCTTGATTTTCATCACCGATTGTGAGAGAGTCTGATTTAATATCTACAAAATACTGTAAATCGATAAATTTACCGTATTATATAGCTTGACTGGAAGCAAGCCGTGGTTTTAGCTGTGCTTTAATCCCGGCAACATCCGATCGCACTGATTACAACTACAAAAGTATTAACAGCCATGCGATCAAGGCATCATATCAGCACTGAATGCCGATATTACTGTCAGGAGAATCATATCAAGTTTGGATGATTACTTCTAATAAAATCTATCAATTTAGGTTGGGTTAAACGGCAGTGAAACCTAACATGAACAAGGATCAAATGTTGGCTTCCCGCAGGGGAACCCCCTTCTCGACGAGATGCTGTTCGCATTCGATTCTACGTTCTTCAACCTAACCTATAGATATTATTAAGTGTTTAACCGAACTTGATATCACTCTTATGCAAGTTACCTTCCAGTAAAGTAACTTCAGATATCATCCCAAATCTGGTTCGATTTCCTGTTTCTCTAGAGGTGGGTATTTCGTGTGTGGCTAGTTGTTCTAGTTTTCAGATGCTCATGTATTCACTTATGACTAGATTTTTGCATTATTTTTTCTAGTGGAGAACATCTCATGCAATTAGATCCAAATTCTCATCAAGGTTCCGAACAAGATACTCAGGCTAATAGCGAAATAGATAAACTGAGACAACTCCGTGTAGCTAGCAAATATTTCTAAAGAATTATGCCGAAATTGCTTTCAACGAAGCATAAAGCGCAAAGCCAGAGTGGCTCAACCTCTGGTTTTTATTTCAATCCCACTATTTGCGTGTAGGATTGCCTATTCCCTCTGAATGGATTTTTATATAATTTTTTACTAGTGGAGAGCAACTTAGATGCAAACAGATCCCAATTCTCATCAAGATTCTGAAAAAAATGCTCAGGCTCATAGTGAAATAACAAAAACTAAGCAACCTCAAACTAGCGCAGGTAGTAGAAGATTATTCCTCGGTCGCGGCAGCAGACGTTTATTTCTCGGTCGCGCCGGTTTGTTTAGTGTAGCTAGTGTTGTGGCAGGGGTTTTCAGCTCATCCCTTTCCTTGAAGAAAGGAGGAAATGTTGTCCAGGCCCAAAAACCTCCTGCAACATTTAACTATAGCAACTTTCGTAATAGAGCTTTTCAAGTACGTATAAGAGCAGCCAAGGTTAATTCGGAAGTTCCTATTCCTCCTCATCCCACCAATGGAGATGAGGCGAAGTATGCTAACAAAATTGCGACGGATACACGAGGATTACCCCATAACAAGCTGGGCGAAGTGGATCTGAAGGCTTATCAATCTTTTATTAATGCGTTGAACTCCGATGATCCCGATGAGTATGAAAAAATCATCCTGGGTGGCACACGGAAGCTAGTACAACCGCTCGGTCCATTAGCGGTTAGCTTGAGTGGGCTGAATCCGACTCAATTGACAATTCCAGTGCCACCTACCCTCGATAGTGCAGAGCAGGCGGCTGAATTCCTTGAAATTGCTTGGCAACAACTGTTGCAGGATGTACCCTTTAGCGAGTTCCGCAATAATACAACTAACCCGCTGATTCTGGCAGCAGTTCAGGATCTGAATCGGTTGTCAGCATTCAAAGGGCCTAAACAGAACGGACAGGTTACACCCGAACTCCTATTTCGAGGCACTGCGATTTACGTTAATGCCTCTGGTGGAACGACTTACCACACGTTACCAGGGGTAGATGTAGGACCTTATGTCTCCCAGTTTTTACTGCGTCCTGTGCCCGCAGGAACACAGAGTTATGTTCAGCTTAACCGTGTTCCCCTAGCTATTCCCGAAAACACTTTTCAAACCAACTATAACGAGTGGTTGCTGGTGCAAAATGGTGGCGATCCTGGTCGAACGATTAAATTTGACTCAACGCCTCGTTACTTTATCAACGGGCGCGACCAGTCAGAGATTGCCCACACGCCACCACCCGTCTATACAAATGCTGCTCTAATTCTACTCGCCAAGCCAGTCATTAATGACCTCCTAGCTGGTGGCGTTGGCTCACCTTACAATCCCGGTAATCCTTATAACAACTCGAAGACCCAAGCGAGTGGTTCTGCGACATTTGGTCCAGGGTATTCACAATCTTTAATCGGTTGGGTTAGTCCACATGCAATCAGAGCGGCTTATTGGCAGAAGTACTATGTTCACCGTCGTCTGCGAGCAGAGGCTTATGGTGGGTTAGTTCACAACAATAAGGTGAATAAAACAAACTATCCGATTCACCCCGATGTTTTTAACTCAGAAGCACTTGATCGCTTCTTCAGCAAAAACAAATCCTATCTGCTACCGCAGGCTTTTCCTGAAGGGGCACCATTCCACTCTTCTTATCCAGGAGGCGCTTCGGTAGCGGCAGGTGCCAGTGTGACAATCTTGAAAGCACTATTTGATGAGAGTTATGTGATTCCGAATCCGGTAGTACCCGATCCCAAAGATCCCACTAAGTTGATTCCCTATCAAGGCCCACTGCTGACCGTGGGCGGCGAATTGAATAAACTAGCAGCGAATATTGGCTTGGGTCGTGATAGTGCTGGGATTCACTGGCGCACAGATGCAGCAGCTTCCTTAGCGCTTGGCGAAGCGATCGCAATTAGTATTCTCAGAGATGAGAAGCTAACATTCCGCGAAAAATTTTCAGGTTTCACCTTCACCAAGTTTGATGGTACAAGAATCACAGTTTAAAGCTTTGACTGTTTAGAAAATATAGAGACGCGAACTATCGTGTCTCTACATTTACTCAAATCCTATTTAGTTTCAGAGTTCTACAATGTCTGATCTTCGGAGATTTTACTCTCGATGCCTGCGGCAGGCTGCGCCTACGCGATCTATGTTATTGAGCATAGCAGTAGCGATCGCGTTCTTAATATCTACAACACAAGCACTCAATCCCAAAAATATAGTATCAGCACAAGAAGCATCGCCGGACATAGAACTAGCTAAGAAATTAGGTAAAGAAATTATTGCTGCTTGTCCCATTGTTTCTGATACTAAAAATTTAGCAGCCTTCAACTTGTGCGCTGACAAACTTGCTAAGCTAACAACTCTCCGCGAAACCATGAATGCACCTTTCTTGTGGGGCGCTCAAAGCAAAGTCGGTAATTACAATCTCAAAGATAATCAAACAACTGAATTTGATCCGTTAGTTTGGCGTCGCATATACCTAGCCACTTTTATGTTCAAAGGTGAACCAAAGGTTGAACAGGTAAACAATTTAATTGTGATTCACCTTCCCATTCAGTTCCGCAATCAGCTTGATATTGGTGCTTATCCTTATCCTTTTTGGCACTCATCGAAAAAGTGGAATTCTTACCAGCAAAGTACTGAATTACTTTTGTTTCTAGAACAGAAAAAGCTCAAAGGGGCGCTGCGTTCAGCTGTGGTTGACTCACAAAGACCAGTAGTAAATCATGTATGGGATGGTAAGTGGGTTTGGAATGATGCTCATGGCAAAAAGCAACCTTATGTAACACTATATACCCGTTTGTTTTCTCCATCGAACCCATACCTCGCTAAAGTTGATGCTGCTTATCGTGCATTTGAGGTTAATCTACGTCAACACGCTTGTATTGTTTGCCATAGTCCAGATAACGCAGCTAAACAGAATCCTTTATTAATGCTGAGTTATCCAAATCAAGCGCTCTCCTTACGACACGAAACGGTGCGCCAAATTAAAGAAAAACGAATGCCGCCTCCAGCTGGTATCGTTAACGAGCAAGAGCGACAAAAGCTGCTTGAACTCGCCCAAGCATTTGCCCAAGCAGGCGACCAAGCCCTAGCTTACGAAGGAGAAAAAATAACTTCTTTCAAGTTCATTAAAACAACTGGTGATTGAATCTGATGTGGTGCTGTCAGTGCTAGTTCCTGCTGCCGCCACACAGGCAGCCTCAGAAGTCGCTCAAGCAATAAGCAGCGTTGGTAAAAGCATTCTGGTGTGAATGGCACTAAGAAAAGCTCTAAGCCATGCAGGATAAGTGGTACAGATTTTAAAGCTATTGAACAGTGAAGGTCTTGGTATGGGACAGGCGAAA
>NZ_JBALDE010000227.1:0-82618 GCF_036917515.1 Nostoc sp.
TAATGCTTCTAAACTAAACATAGGGCAGGTGCTGGATTTAACGCTATTTTCAGCTTACTACCTGCTCCTTTCCTTATCCCGAACTCAGGTTACATAAATAAAGCTTTGTCATTACTCACATTTTGGTAACAGTTAAAGATTTGATAAGTAATCAAGCAAAGATGATATCAAAGCTTTCTTTCCTCAGTGACTAATGTCAAACTAACCCATTCGCCTTTCTCGTTGTATTTACGAATCATCCGTTGGCGCAGGTTTGGCTGGATTAACCAACCCGTTTCCAGAAAAAATGGTTGGCGTAACTGCACCTTGAGAGGTGATGTTGCAGAAGCGCCATTTGGTAAAAATAATACTTGCACTTGCTTTTGGGGATCTTGGTCAAAGAGAACAATCGGGCCTTTGATGGTAGCAGTTGAGGTAATTGTGCGGTCGCTAAAAGAGGTACTTTGAATTAATCGCCCAGCATCATCAAGTTGTAATTTGAAGATTGTAGAGTAAGTATCAGGCGATCGTAAATCTGGATATATTGTTACTGCTTGACCTTGCCATTCTCCCAACAAATCATTTATCTGCAAAGTTGGACGTTCTGCTGCTGGGGTTCCAGCGAGATGTTCTCGAATTAAAATTAATTCCTTTAGCTCACCAGTATTATCAAACAGTTGTACCAGACGCAAGCGGCGATTTTCATGAACTAAAGCGAGTTCTCCACCAAATTCAGAAAATGGCCCTAGCTGAATTAAACCTTCAGAAAATGAACCATTCTCAAAAAACAGCAGACCCCCTCCTACAGAATTAAATTCTCTGATTATATCTTGTCCCGAACGGCTCAGAGTTAGACGTACTTTCTGGCTATTGTTCAAACCTTCTAGGGAAAGACGACTAGGAGTATCGTTCAAAAGTGTTCCTTGAGGAGAGAAATTCGTAAATGAACCTTCCCAAACACCAAGATTTTGCAAAAAACATTCCCATTGCGATTTCATAGTGATTTTGTCATTTGTCATTGGTCATTTGTCATTTGTCATTGGTCATTGGTCATTGGTCATTTGATTAGCCTTGTTAAGTTGATATATAGGTTTCATTTCATATTCGTTCAAGTAAAACTCCAGTTGTTCTTTTAAAATTTTGAAAGTTCCAAGTTCAGAAGTCAAAGTTTCGGGTTTAGAGGTCGAAGTTTTAAGTTCAGAGGTCAAAGTTCCGAGTCTAGAAGTCGGAGTTCCAAGTTCAGAGGTCGAAGTTCCGAGTTCAGAAGTCAAAGTTCCGAGTTCAGAAGTCAAAGTTCTAAGTTCAGAAGTCGAAGTTCTGAGTTCAGAGGTCAAAATTCCGAGTTCAGAAGTCGAAATTCCGAGTTCAAAGGACAAAGGACAAATGACCAATGACAAAGGATAAAGGACAAATGACAAATGACCAATGACTATCCTTTAGCAAAACGTCGGACAGCAAATAAGCTCCCCATTAATCCTACAGCTGCACCGAAACCTAAAAGAATCAGAGGCAGTAATAAAATTTCTGCTGGAGTGAGTTGCACTCTGTTGGTGATGACCTGGATAAACTCAGGTTTATTGACTAGCAACTTACCGAGAAACTGTTGAATTACAGAAATGAAACTCCAAGCGATCGCACCACCAACCAAACCAAAGGCAATTCCTTGTAAAATAAACGGCAGGTAAATCCAAACAGAAGTTGCTCCTACTAGCCGCATAATTTCAATTTCCTGGCGACGCGCCATGACAATCAGCCTAATTGTGGTGGTAGTCACTGCGATCGCTGTTAAAGTCAAAATAATCGTAATTGTTAAAGTAATCCAGTTCAGGCCTCGGTGCAACTGGGCAATGCGTTTAACTGCTTCATCGACATACTGCACCGTCTCAACTCCACGTAATTTAGCCAACTGCGTTGCTAAGGTTGGCACAATTTGAGAATTACGCGCTTTCACCTTCATCTCATCAACCAGAGGATTCTCACCTAACTGCTGGGTAGCACCTTCAATATCAGAAATTCTCATTTCCTTAACTAACTTAGTCCAAGCTTCTTCTTTGGTAATGGTTTTTATCGCCGCCACCTCTGGCATTTTAGCGATTAGTGGCTCAATATTTTCGATTTGAGTATCCGGTTCGAGATAAACTGATACTTCTAACTGGCTACCAAACTGATAAAGGAGTTTTTCAACTTGCCAAGAGGTTTGCAAACTCAAGCCAAATAAAAATAGTAACACTGTTACAGTACTTACAGCTGCCCAATTCATCCAACCTCCCCGCAGTAAACCGAGGAAAGTTTCTTTCAGCAGATAGTCAAGTTTTGTGAAAGATTTAAACACACATCACCTCAAAAATTGAACTTAACGCCAAGGCACCAAGTTCAGCTTTTGTGTCTTCGCGTCAATAACACCACTATTTATAGTCAATGGTGCAAAGTTTGCCAATACATCAGCTTTTATCTATTGCTATTTCCTTCCTTGTCCTCTTGCTGTCTCAACCATTTACCTGATTTTCGTACCATTTTCTCACAGATATAGTCACTATTGCTTTTAACAGTTATTGATAATAATTGGCTAGCTGTTTTAGTTTCTAAGCAATTTTACTGTTCTTTAAACTTGACCTCAAAAAAGTGGGAAAATAGTTTGGTATTTATACGATGTTTTTCTTTGAAGTTCGGAGTAATTTTATAGGAGCAACAGATTGATTAAAGGAAAGTTGAACTATGAGCTTCTTAAATAAAGCCAATTTAGGCAATACTTTATTAAACCAGATTCGCTCTCAGCTTGAGTCCGTAGAAATACATAATTATAATCTGGCCAAACTATTGTGCAAAATAATTCCTTCTCATTGCCCTTTTGAAAGAACTGTTACAGTTCTCGGTCGGACTCTGTTTCAGATTCCACCTTTATGTAAATTGAATCCTCTTTATGAACAGATAGTTAGTCTTCGTTTTAAGTGTTTATTATATTTAGTCAATGAATGTGGTGAGGATGCCAGAAAATATTGTTAAACATAGGTTTCTATCAATAAAAAATAGATTGGATAAATATTTTTACCAATAAAAATTGTATAGGAATCCTAGTTGCAATCAGATGTGAATACAAAAATAGGCTGGTGAACGACTTATAATCGATTTCACATTCGGTGAGGTTCAGAAGCTTTAAAAGTACTGTTTAATAACCTCAGCCTCGATAATATTATCACTCTAAGTATGGTGCAACGTGACTTCACAAGAATTATTTTGGAGATTGATACTACGTCTAAGAAGATGTTTAAAAGTATTATTGCTAACAATACAACTCCAAAGACGTAACCCCCTTAGCAAGCCCTCCTGACAAAGAAATAAGGGTTTCACAGCCTCTCCCCCTTGGCATCAGCCTGCCGTTAGGCAAGCAAACAGAGGAATGGCAGCTGGGTTTTTGGTATATTCTAGGACTTTTTAAACATCCTCTAACTGAGATTGATAGAATGAAAATAGTAGGAATTTGCACCATCTAGCCATCGAGACTCATGCCTTCTGAAATTGCTGTCGAGAAAAAAAAGTTAAAAAATCCACCTTTGGAGCTTCATTATTTAGGCGATCGCGTGCTGCGTCAAGCTGCAAAACGGATTTCTAAGGTTGATAACGAACTTCGCCAAATAGTGCGCGAAATGCTGCAAACTATGTACAGCAAAGATGGCATTGGTTTGGCTGCGCCCCAAGTGGGAATTCACAAACAATTAGTTGTCATCGACTTAGAACCAGAAAACGCAGCTAACCAGCCTTTGGTGTTGATTAACCCCACTATTAAACAAGTCAGCCGCGATATCTCTGTTGCCCAAGAAGGATGCTTGAGCATTCCCAACGTATATATGGATGTGAAGCGCCCGGAAGTCGTAGAAATTGCCTATAAAGACGAATACGGTCGTCCCCGGACATTAAAGGCTAATGACCTCTTGGGACGCTGCATTCAGCACGAGATGGATCACCTTAACGGCGTGGTATTTGTAGACCGTGTAGAAAACTCCTTGACTTTAGCCCAGGAGCTATCTAAGAATGGCTTCTCGTATCAAGCGGTGAAACCAGTAGCATAGGGGGGCAGTAGTGTATTTAACTCCAAAAAGCAGTTTATTTCTGAGTGGTTCTTGTGTAAGTGCGATCGCCGCCGTCGGTTCAATTTTTGAACTCGGTTACGGACAACCAGATTTTGGTGTCACAGCCACGGCAATTATCCTGGTATTGAGCATTCCACTCACAGGATTATTTTTCTTTGCCGCAGTGAAGGACGCAAGGGCTAACATGAAATAAGCATCAGGTACATAAAAAAGGTAAAAGGATGAAGGAAAAGGCAAAATTCATTCTTTTACCTTTTATCTTTGCTCTGGATCTTCCACTGCCCCTAAAGCTTTTAGCGTCACCAACTGCGCTGCGGTTAATCCTGTAACCCCGGTGATATTCATTTTCTCGTAGGGTTGTGGCGATCGCAGTGTTCTTAGGCACTCACCCGTCAATACATCCCAAAGCTTAATTGTCTCATCTTGGCTACCACTAATCAGGGTTTGACCATCAAGATTAAAGGCAACTGACTTTACCCAATTAGCCCCTTGCAAAGTTTTCAGGCACTTGCCATTATAGACATCCCATAATTTTATCGTTTGGTCTTCACTGGCACTAGCTAAAATTCGACCATCGGGACTAAAGGCAACTGACCAGACTCGATTAGTATGTTCTTGCAAAGTTGTGAAGCACTTGCCCATGTAAACATCCCATAACTTTACTGTTTGGTCATCACTACCACTAGCTAAAGTCTGACCATCTGGGCTGAAAGTAACCGATCTGATCCGATTGCTGTGTCCCTCCAAAATATGGAGACATTCTTCTGTATAAATATCCCATAACCTGACTCTTTGGTTTTCACTACCACTAGCTAAAGTTTGACCATCGGGACTAAAGGCAACCGATCTTACCCAACTGGTATGCCCTTTCAAGGTTTGGAGACATTTGCCGATGTAGACATCCCATAATTTCACCGTTTGGTCGTCACTACCGCTAGCTAAAATTTGACCATTGGGACTAAAAGCAACGGACCTAATTCGATTGCTATGTTCCTGCAATTTTTTCAGGCATTGCCCTGTGTGAACATCCCATAATTTAATTGTTTGCTTTTCACTGCCGCTAGCTAAAATTTGACCATCAGGACTGAAGGCAATCGAACGTACCCAACTGTTATGTCCCTCCAAAATTTTGAGAAACTGATCGTTACGGACATCCCATAATTTCACTGTTTGCTTTTCACTGCCGCTAGCTAAAATTTGACCATCAAGACTGAAAGCAACTGACCTTACCCGATTGCTATGTCCCTGCAAGGTTGTCAAGGACTTCCCATCCTGAACATTCCATAATTTAACTGTTTGGTTTTCACTACCACTAGCTAAAGTTTGACCATCGGGACTAAAAGCAACTGACCTTACCCGATTGCTATGCCCTTGGAAGGTTTTCAGACATTTACCATCACGAAAATCCCATAATTTCACGGTTTGATCGTCGCCACCGCTAGCTAAAGTTTGACCATCAGGACTAAAGGCAACCGACCAAACCCGATTGGTATGTCCCTGTAAGGTTTTCAGGCATTTAGCGTCATGAACATCCCATAATTTTATGGTTTGGTCGTCACTGCCAGTAGCTAAAATTTCACCATCGGGATTAAAAGCAACTGACCTTACCCAACTGCTATGTCCCTGCAAGGTTTTAAGATATTTACCATCACAAATATCCCATAACTTCACTGTTTGCTTTTCACTGCAACTAGCTAAAGTTTGACCATCGGGACTGAAGGCAACTGACATAATTCGATTGGTATTTTCCTGCAAAGTTATCAGACATTTGCCACTGTGGACATTCCATAACTTCACTGTTTGGTCTTCACTGCCACTAGCTAAAGTTTGACCATCAGGACTGAAGGCAACTGATCTTACCCAATTGCTATGTCCGTGCAAGGTTTTCAGGCATTTACCATCACGAACATCCCATAACTTCACTGTTTGGTCATCACTGCCACTAGCTAAAGTTTGACCATCAGGACTGAAAGCAACTGATTTTACCCAGCTGCTATGTCCAGTACAGCTAAAAAGTAGCTTTCCATCGTCAACTTGCCACAAGTAAGTCTTGCCATCAGCATCACCCGTAGCCAAAAGTTTTCCATTTGGGCTAAATGCTACTGACGAAACACTAACTAGTGTTTCACAAAAAACGGACTTAGCTAAATCAGCATTGGCAAAATTTACTCGATGCAAATTCACACCTTGTAAATATGCTTGCCAAATACTCAAATTAGAAAAGTCATAGCCGCTAAAATCAATTTGTAGTTGACAAAGAATATTTAACAGATTTCCACCTGCATATCCTGCTGTTTGGGGAATCTGTCGCAGGGACAATAAAATTTGATATAGATGATGTTCAATATTTCTAGCATATCTAAAAATAGTTGATAACCTATCTATAATTGGTTTAATAATTAGGGTAATTTGAGTGTTTCTAATATAATCTTTGGCCGTAGCTTCCATTAAAGCATGGCTCGTAAATAGTTTAATATTACCAGTGGTAATTTCCTGACAAACCTGTTCAATCAGTTGGTCGGTCATGTATTCCATGACCACAGACTGGAGGGTGAAAAGTGCTGTTCTTTGTTCAATTAGTGATCGCCGTCGCAGTGATTCTAGCGCTTCCATCACTTCTCTTTTGGGCAAGGGACGCACAATATCACTTAGCAATTCGTCAAGAGAAACTAACTTGCGTTTGATTGCTAGCCAATAAATTATTTCTTTTTCGATCTCTGATAACCGCTTGAATTGCTGGTTTAGTAAATTCCGAGTGTCGCCAAAAATTATCTCTCCTTCAGCTAGAAAAGCAGCGATATCACCATCAAATAACTCTCGAATTGGCTCAGAAACGAGCTTTAAGGCTAAAGGATTGCCTGAATACTTCTCAACAAGTTTGGCCCATTCCTGTTGTGAGCCAAATAACCCTTTATCTTGGAGAATTTCTTGCCCTTCTGTTTCTCCTAAGCCAACTAATGATAATGTTCTGACTGGTGATGCTTTTCCCTCTAAAGGCGCAAATTCTTTTGGTTTTTCGCGAGATGTCAGCACCAAACAGCTTTTATGTAGTTCTTCCCCTACCCGTTGCAGTAATTGACCATAATCTTCATATTCTTGTCTATATTGTCCAGCGCGATCGCCTTCTTGTAAAATTGTCTCTGTATTATCAAATACCACAAGACAACGACGCTCTCGTAAATAATTAATCAGCAGCGTTACTCTACCATCTACGCTTTCTGGCAAATCTGTTTCCCGCTGATCGGATAAAAACCCGATCAAGTTCGCTAACATCTCTGCAACAGGTGGCGCATTGCCAAGACTTCGCCAAATCAAATACTCAAAACTATCCTGAACTTCCTTTGCCAGTTTTACAGATAAAGCAGTTTTGCCGATTCCGCCCATTCCCAATATTGCCACTAGTTGGCAGTTATCCTCGATCAGCCACTGCCTTAGCTCAGACAATTCTGCTACACGTCCATAAAAAACGCAGACACCAGGCGCTTCACCCCAATCTTGGCGGTTTTGGGTAATATTCAGCAAAGATGCTTGATACTCAGCTATAACTTGTTGTAACTTAGTGAGCTTCCCTGGGCCGCTACCAGTAACATTAAATTTCTTGTAAACTTCGCTTAATCTTTTGCGTACTGCCTCGGCGCTGATTGCCAATTTTTGAGCGATCGCATTTGGCGAATGTCCCTCAACAGCATATAAAAAGACCTCAATCTCGCTCTTAGACAAGCACCTTTTTTCGGATAAAGCCAAAAGAGCATTTTCGGGAATGACACTCATACTCACACAAAGACACATTACAAACCAATGTTATCTCACTATGTGAGATAACATTACTGCCAATCTGGTATCCCCTCAATATTTCAGGGTAAACATTTGCTGTGGGAATGCTTTCTTGGGCTTTGTCGTTTTTTCTCTGACGAGATGGGCGATCGCATGCATGAGCTTAGTGTACCTCACTTAGATACATTGAGTCTACTTTCTTTGTGCAACTGGCTGCACGCGCAAACCCTCTGTCTCATCAACTGTAGGAGTGGCAATCAGCGATTCATTTCCTGTCAGACCTGATGTAATTTCTACTTCAGTACCGTAATCTCGCCCAACAGCAACTTTTTGATAATGCACTGTGTGGTCTTTGGTTACAGTTGCTACCTGTGTACCTCTGGCATTAACAACCAAGGCACTATCTGGCACGATAAAAGGAGGATTAGTGCGGTTAATCGCAAATCTGACATTGGCATACATCCCAGGTCGCAGCGTCGCGTCTAAATTCTGCACTTCTAATTGTGTCAGCAAAGTGCGAGTCGTTGGATCTATAGCGTTGCTAGTACGCACTACTTTGCCCGTAAACACTCGTTGAGGTAGCTCTCTGACTGTAATTTGTGCTGTTTGTCCAGTTTGAAGTGACTGTGATAAACTCTGGGGAACACTCACATTTACGTTTAGATTGTTATAAGCAGCAATAGTATAAAGGCTGGTATTGCTGCTAGTGTTGGTATTGCTGGTACTGTTACTGGTGTTGCCATTACCTGCTGAAATTAAAACACCTGTATTGACATTACGTGCAGTAATCACTCCTGCAAAAGGAGCTGTGACTTTCTTATAAGACTGCAATACAGTATTACGCTGGAAGTTTGCTTGACTTGCGTAGGCATTAGCTTGTGCTGCTTTGATGTTGGCAGAGTCAGAATTAACCGTGTTTTGTGCTGCCTCAACGCTGGCAAGATTAGCTTGATATGTAGCATATCTTGTATCTGCATCTTGTTGAGGCACTGCACCTTGCTTTACAAGAACACTCCAGCGCTGCCAGCTCTGACGTGCGATCAATAGATTAGCGCGGGCTTGCTTCAAATCAGAAACGCTTTTAGCTAAATTAGCACGAGTTTGAGATACATTGGCTTGTGCTTGCGCTACCTCTGCCTTCGCTTGCAGAACTTGCTGATCGGTGTCTGGTGAATCAATTTCTGCCAACAACTGACCGGCTCGGACGCGATCGCCAATATCTGCGTACCACCGCTTTAAATACCCAGTACTGCGAGCGTAGATAGTCGTTTGATTCAGGGCTACAACATTGCCAGGTAGTTCCAATTTGGTAGCACCAGTAGCGCGACGGGGAGTGATTACGTTCACTGAGGGTAGGGTGCTTGCCTCCTTGACTGCTGCTTGTAATTCTGACTTTTGGCTTAATCGGGGTAGAATGCCTATGGCCAGTAAGCTACCAAAAAAAACAGCACCAATTACAGCCCAACCAATAGCACCAATGCCGCGCCTGTGTTTTTTAGAAGTCGTTTGTTGTTCAGAATCAGGAGATGGACGATGCTGAGAATCCATAGGTAAACTGTCCTGTATTATCTAAGAAAGCAAAAATTTAGCGGCTAGAGTTATTACCATCATTGGTTTTGACAAGAAAGCAGGGGAAGCAGAGGGGCAGAGGACAAAAAGTTCTATTTGGTACACCTCGTATATTGTGGGCGCTACAACTTTTCTCCTCTGCTTCCCATCCCCTCTGCCCCTCTGCCTCTGTGTAACCTGCTGAATCGCAGAATTTTCAATTGCTTATGACTTGCCTTGAGATGATGACAACGAATATGCTGTCTGCGAATCTGAGAAATTTAAATCGTCATCATCCTGATCGATAGGACGAGGTTGTTGACGCCGCATAATGCTGTATACAACAGGTACAAAGATGAGAGTAGCAACTGTTGCAGCTGACAAGCCACCAATTACAGCGCGACCCAAGGGTGCATTCTGTTCGCCACCTTCACCTAGACCAAGAGACATTGGCACCATACCAATAAGCATGGCTAAGGCAGTCATCAACACAGGACGTAACCTTGTATAGCCTGCCGCTTGCGCTGCTTTATAGGCATTTTCTCCTTCCTGACGCTGGTCATTAGCAAAAGTGATCATTAAAATACTGTTGGATGTCGCCACACCGATACTCATAATTGCACCCATTAACGAAGGAACGCTGAAAGTGGTGCGGGTGACAAACAGCATCCAGACAATACCAGCTAAAGCACTTGGCAGTGCCATCATAATAATCAGGGGATCGAGCCAAGATTGGAAGTTGACCACCATTAAGCAGTAAACCAGTACAATTGCAAACACAAGTCCTAAACCAAGTCCCAGAAAGGAAGAGTTCATCGTTTGCACTTGCCCGCGGACATTAATCTGACTTCCCTTAGGCAATTTTTTCTGATAATCAGCGATGATTCGATTTACATCATTGGCAACTCCCCCAAGGTCGCGACCAGAGGCGTTAGCGTAGATATCGAAAACTGGCTGAATGTTGTAGTGATTCACAACTTGCATCACTGTGTCGCGCTTGACACTAGCTAAATTACCTAAAAGTTGGGGTGTAGTTTGACCGTTGCTAACTGGCGTATTTTTCAGGCTGTCAATAGAGTCAAGTTTGTACTGCGGAACTTGTACAGCAAGGGTGTAACTCACGCCTTTTTTGGGATCTAGCCACTGATTGATTGCAGCTTGACCGCTTGAACTTAAGGAAGTGAGGACGCTATTAGCAACATCACGCTGGGTCATACCCAGTTGTTGAGCCTCGGTGCGATCTACATCAAGACGTAATTTGGGAGCATCGACAACTTGCTGAAGATGTACATCTACAGCCCCAGGAATGCGCGTCATCTGGGCGGCGATTTGTTGGGCAATTTCAAAGTTGCCCTTTGAGTTTTTCAGAGGACCAGATATTTGCACGTCAACAGCAGCAGGCAAACCGAAATTGAGAATTTGAGTCACAATATCAGCTGGCTCAAAAAAGAAAGTGTAGCTGGGAAATGTCGCTTTCAATTTCTGGCGGAGTTCCTTGACGTAAGAAAAAGTTGCACCAGATTCTTTTAGGGACACAAGAATATCAGCATCAGCCGGACCAATTGTGGCACCGTTGTAGCCATAAGTAAGGTTAATGCCACTGGTGGGTAAGCCGATGTTATCCAGAATTAGAGAGAGCTTCTCTTTCGGTACAGTCTGGCGAATAACGCCTTCAACTTGGCTGACAATTTTTTCTGTCTCTTCCAAACGAGTGCCTGGTAAGGCTCGAACATGTAAGCTAAACTGACCACCATCAACTTCAGGGAAAAAGTCTTGACCGACGAACGGTAACAAAACTCCTGCACTGACGATAAAAGCACCAAACAGCACAAAGACTATACGGCGGTGATTTAATGCTGAGGTCAGTACATTGTAGTACCAACTGCGAAGTTTCTCAAATTGCCGATTGAACTTTTCGTGTAGCCGCCATATCCAATCTTTCTTCACAGATTTGGTAGTTGTCGTTGTTGCTTCTGACTTTTGGTGGTGGTTGTCGTGACCATTATTGTTTTGGACTGGCGAATCAGTATGGTTGTCGCGATGAGCGTGGATTTCGACTAGTGAAGAATGGCTGTGGTGATTGTCGCGACCATTATTGTTTTGGACTGGCGAATCAGTATAGTGGTTGTTGCTATGACCATTATTGTTTTGAACTGGCGAATCAGTATGGTGGTTATTGTTACCATTATGATCCTCGCTTTCTCTATGCCAGTCCGCTTCAGATGGTAAAAGATAGCTTGCCATTGTCGGGACTACAGTCCGAGATAGCACATAGGAAGCAAGCATTCCAAATACTACCGCCATTGCTAGGGGGACAAACAGGTACTTTGCTACTCCACTGAGAAATACAACCGGCACAAAGACAATACAAATACATAATGTTGCTACAAGTGCTGGAGTGGCGATTTGCTGCGCCCCATCTAAAATTGCTCGCTTGATGGGTTTACCTTGTCCGAGATTTCGGTGGATATTTTCAATTTCTACTGTGGCATCATCTACCAGAATACCAACAGCTAAGGACAAACCACCTAAGGTCATAATGTTAAAAGTTTGTCCCAGACGACTCATCACAATAATTGAAACTAGCATCGAGAGAGGAATCGATACGGCTACAATTACCGTGCTGCGCCAACTTCCTAAGAAAATCAAAATCATCAGCGCGGTCAGACAGGCTGCAATCAATCCTTCTTTGAGAACGCCTTCAATCGAAGCTTTCACAAATATAGATTGATCAAACAAAAACGATAAATTCAGTTCTGGGGGCAAGGTGGATTGGATACGAGGCAAAGTTTTTTTTACCCGATCGATCACATCAATCGTTGAAGCATTGCCACTCTTCAGGATACTAAGTAAGCTTGATCGTCTACCATTCTGACGTACAATGTTTGATTGCACACCAAAGCCATCTCTTACCTGCGCGACATCACGAATGGAAATGACAGTACCATTAACTTGCTTAATCGGTAAGTCGTTGAGTGCTGCCACCACATCTGGACTATTGTTGATTTGTACGGCGAAGTTGCGATCGCCTATCTTCATATCACCTGCGGGCAAAACCAGGTTTTGGGCACTGACAGCATTAGTTACATCTTGGGCAGAAACGCCATTAGCCAACATCGCTTGGGGATCGATATCAACCATAATTTGCCGAGGTTTACCACCATAGGGCAGAGGTACACTCGCTCCTTGCACTGTTGCCAATTGGGTGCGGACGAAGTTGGTAGCATAGTCGAAGAGTGCTTCTTCTGGCAAGGTTTTGCTACTGACACTCATCTGGATAATCGGCACCGAAGAAGCGTTGTATTGAATGATGAATGGCGGTGTGATCCCAGGTGGCAAAGGACGGAGAATTGTTTGGCTGACAGAGGTAATTTGAGCAACTGCTGAGGCGATATTGGCGTTGGGTTGGAAGAAAACCTTGACAACACTAACACCACTCAAAGATTGAGACTCAATGTGTTCGATGTCACCAACAGTTGTTGTCATAGCGCGTTCGCTAATGGTGACGATTCGCTGTGCCATTTCCTCTGATGTGGTACCAGTGTAAGTCCAAACTACACTGACAACCGGAATGTTAATTGCGGGAAAAATGTCAACTGGTGTACTAAATATCGTGACTGCACCCAGGATCGCAATCATTAAAGCGGCGATCGCGAATGTATACGGAAGACGTAAAGCAATTTTGACGATCCACATAATTAGTTAGGATACTTCAAAAGTTTTTTGTGTTAAAGCTAAACTGTTTTCCTGAGGTTGGCGTTTGAGCTAATTGAAGTTGTTCTGTTTGGAGTTGCTCAATTAGCCACTCAATTTCTGATTCGATCACTTCAACTGCGCGCTTTTGCACTTTCGCTTGATATAAATCATCAGTAACTTCAAGTGCTTTTTTCTCCGTAAGGCGTAAGTGACATAACATCAATCGATGTTCGATTAACTGGACTCGTTCTTGGGGTAATAAATGACTAAAGAAAAAAAATTTGATATAGAATCGCGATCGCATATTCACCCAGCTTTCATGAGGAAATGCCAGCATCTCTTCATACCAAGTGGTTTTGCCGAGGGGTGTAATCTCATATACCTTTCCACACTGCCCACCTTCTTCTCCTTGTTCTACACATAGGATCGCTTCACCTTGTTCTTCCATGCGCTTGAGAAGAGGATAAATCGCGCCATAGTTGACACAAATACTGCAACTCATAAACATCTCTAGTTGCTGTTTAAGCCGATAACCATTTAATGGCTCTCGTTGTAATAGACCTAATACTGCTAGCTTCAGCATTTTGATATATCAATTTGATATGTCGATCAACAATATCAAATTGAACCTTTTTAGCCAAGTACCTAAAGTTCAATTGTCAGAATTCTCTGTGATACCGTAAAGGCGAAGCCACATAAGTTACCTGTGGGCTAGTTAGGGACAAGTGAGACGTTCACCTCACAATAGGTAGTTGAGTATTTTTTTATTTGAAAGTCCCTAAGTGCCAAAAGTGAGGATTCATTTGGAGACTTCAGTCAGATTTGTCGCAATACAGTTCAGTTAAGCCTAAAAATTATACTAACGTAGGTTGTGGAGCCACTGCGTTGCGGTGAGGGAGTCGCAGTCTTCTCCCAAGGGGGGACGCTAAAAGCGATAGCGCAGCGTTAGTGAGTCCGCGAGCGTCTGGCGGTTCCCGTCGTTAGCGAAGCGGTAGCGACGACGCAGGAGCGTCACTCCCGAACCCGAAGGGGGGTTCCTCCCGTTGTTCGCGCAGCTTCTCCCCTTCTCCCAAAGGGAGAGGCTAGCGCCAAGGGAGAAGCTAGTGGCGTTTGAGGAATAAAACCCAACATTATCGAGATGTTGGGTAACGCTTACGCTCAACCCAAGCGTATTGAAATTTGTAGTATCTTATGCTGTTTAAATAATTTTCTCTACAGTTTGCCTTGACCTAAGTAACCAAGTTACTTTATAGTGAGCTTAGCAGTAGAAACCACGGTGACTTAGTAAGGTTACGGGTGAATTAAAAAAACTTAGTGAGCAAAAGATAAAGGCAAAGGCTGGAACTGCAAATTCTGAAAAAGGCAATTTGTATACAAGTTACCTGTAGGAATTTCGAGGGTTCAATGTGCGTAGTATGCCTTCTATGCGATTACGCGCATTGAGCGCCTAATTTTTGATATCCAGATTACTCTGGAAATTCATCAAAGAGCTTAATTTTTCATAATCTGCAAATATCAATACCAGCTTTTTTGGTATTACTACTCCATTTCAGGAGTAGGACTGTTGTGTACCTTGACTTGGTGGGAGCAAAGCTGTGGAAATTCACTGTTTCTTTAGTGTGGTCGGGGGAGTGCAAACTGCTGCCTAGATTCAACTTTCAAAACAGGAAAAAACTATGAAACCCAGTCTAAAAGATAACGATAATCTGTTGTTCAAGTGGTTTTGTATAGGACTCAAATATTTTCTGCTGGCGCTACTGGGGCTGGGAATAGCCTTTGTTGTGTCTCACACTTTTGGGGCAAATGCGATAGTTGGGATGCTTTTATCTGCAAGTCTACGGTCATGGGTTGCGAAGATAGCAATTTTCCTAGTCTGTCTATTTGCGCTCGCCATGATCGTTGAGTCTTGGGGTTAACAAAACAGGGTTACTATTCAATGTTCATGCTCAAACTTAATAAATAGCCTTTGGCTAACTTCCACTCAGCCAAAGGCTTCTTAACTTTTTACTCAGAGGGTAAAGACAGTAAAAAATACTTATTTTTTATAGATAATCTGCCACAGTTGAGTTACAGATTATACAGCGTATTTAAAGTTAGTGAAGTACACAGTGATTCGTCTCAAAGCCAGGTATAAAGCTTGTTTGACTTCTAACTTCTGAATTCTGCTGTAATTTACTTCTAAAATAGAAGAATGCTGTCAACTTCCACTCAACTACTGCGACTGTCTCAAGGACAACTTAACTTACTAGAAGCTTGTCCGCGTAAATTTCAACATACTTACCTCGAAAAACTCAATTCCCCTTCAAATCCAGAACAAGAAGAACGGCTAACTTTGGGTAGTCGTTTTCACTTGCTAATGCAGCAGCGAGAAATGGGTTTGCCAATTGATAGTTTCCTGCAAGCAGATGCTCAACTGCAAAGCTGGATGCTGGGTTTTGCCGATGCAGCGCCTGAAATTTTAACGACTGCATCTGATAATCAAACTTTCCGTGAAAGTGAACACTACCGAACTCTGCAAGTTCAGGACTATCTGTTGACGGTTGTCTATGATTTATTGATTGCAGATAACCAACAAGCGCAAATTCTCGACTGGAAAACTTATCCTAAACCACCCAATAAACGCAAGTTAGAATCCAACTGGCAAACACGGCTTTATCTGTATGTATTAGCAGAAACTAGCGACTATTTGCCAGAAAAGATTTCTATGACTTATTGGTTTGTCCAATCTGAGGGCAAACCACAAAATATTAAATTTAATTACAGTACTGTTCAACATGCACAAACAGGAAAGAAACTTAATCAATTATTAAGTCAGTTAACTAATTGGCTGGAAAATTACCAGAATAACCAGCAGTTTCCCCAAGTGGTGGAGGATAGCAAAAACTGTGATTATTGTCAGTTTGCCAAACGTTGCGATCGCATCCAAGCGACTGAAGAAGCAATAAAAGACTCATTGCCAAATTTTGACAGTATTCAAGAAGTCTCACTTTGATTTGATCCGCAGGATTTTGTTACTAAAACAGACTCCTTTTATCTGTAGAGTCTTGTGGAAAATTTTCTCAAATTCTGCATCTTGTTTTTTTACAAATTTAATTATTCTGGTAATTTTTCAACTTGATTGAAGTATGAATTAGGCGATCGCATAGATGTAATATATCGAAACAACGGCGATCGCATAGTACACATACGATGACAATTAACATCACGGTTTATAATTTTTGGGATTTGAAGAAAGCAGCAAATCAAAAACCTCTAGTTGATCCCATCCATCCAGAAGATCATCTTTGTCGATATCCTAAAGAACTCGGTGAAGGCTATTTTCGCTGGATTTGCCTTCGTGAAGGCATCACCATCCAAATTCTCGAAACTTATTTACTGCAGTAACCTATGATTGATTATAAATACCAAGTCGGTGGAAGTTTGACAGTTAATGCACCTAGTTATGTGCGAAGACAAGCAGATTACCTGCTTTATGAGGCTCTTAAGCAGGGAGAGTTTTGCTATATATTGAACTCTCGACAAATGGGTAAATCCTCTCTGCTTGCAAGTACAAAACATCGCTTGGAACAAGAAGGATTTAAATGCAGTACCATTGATATGTCGATTATTGGTACTTCCCATATCACCCCACTCCAGTGGTATAAGAGTGTAGTTGGTGATTTATGGTTGGGTTTTAATTTATTAAATAAAATCAACTTAAAAAGTTGGTGGCGTGAACAAGAAGATATATCTTTACTGGAAAGATTAAGATGGTTTATTGAAGAATTATTACAGCTTCATTTTCCTGAGAAACGATTATTTATCTTTGTTGATGAAATTGATAGTATTCTGAGTTTAGATTTCTCAGTTGATGATTTTTTTGCATTGATTCGGTTTTGCTATAATCAACGAGCAATCAATCCTGAATATCAACGTATTACCTTTGCTATTTTCGGAGTTGCAACTCCATTAGATTTGATTCAAGATAAAAGATGTACGCCATTTAATATTGGTAAATCAATAGAAATTCAGGGTTTTAAGCTACAAGAAACTATTCCTTTAACAAAAGGATTGGAAGGAAAAGTAGTAAATCCAATATTTATTTTAAAAGAGATATTAGTTTGGACTGGTGGACAACCGTTTCTTACTCAAAAGCTATGTCAAATTGTGGCAAATGAACAATATAATGATAGAGATGAATCACTAATAAATAATTCTCAATTATTTATTGCTAGTTTAGTTAGGTCACATATTATAAATAATTGGGAGTTTCAAGATGAACCAGAACATTTAAGAACAATAAGTTCACGCCTTTTAGAGAACGAGCAAACAGCAGGAAGACTGTTAGGATTATATCAGCAAATTTTAATGGGAGAAGATGTCACAATTTATGATATTAGAGAAAAAAATGAGTTAATTTTATCAGGCTTAGTTATCACATCTCAAGGAAAAATCACAATTAAAAACAAAATATATCAAACTATATTTAATTTAGATTGGGTTGCCACAAAGCTAGAAAATTTACGTCCATATTCTCAAAATATCAAAAAATGGCTTGCGAGCAATCAGCAAGATAAATCTCAATTATTAAAAAATATAAGATTAAAAGAAGCAGTAGCTTGGTCAGAAAATAAAAAGCTTTCTAATATAGATTATCGGTTTCTTGCTACTAGTCAGCAATTAGATAAACAAGAAATTGAAATAGATTTAAACACCGAAAAAATTGAATTAGAAAAAGCACAGTTTACTCTAGCAGCTGCGAAGGAAGCAAATCGGATTTTGAACCAAGCCCAAAAAGCTGCTAAATTAAATGCTGTATTACACTTTGGTAAACCGTGTATTGTCAGCTTTGCAATTGGTATTACTAGTTTGATTATCCTGCTACGCTTCATTGGTTTATTGCAGGGGATGGAATGGAATATGTTTGATAGCTTTTTGCAACAACGACCCCAAGCAGGAATTGATTCTCGTGTTGTTGTAATTACAATTGATGAACCAGATTTACAAAAAATCGGACAATATCCCATACCTGATAATATTTTGGTCAAAGCACTCAACAAATTGAAAACTTATCAACCTAAAGTAATTGGGTTGGATTTATATCGAGATTTGCCAGTAGAACCGGGGTATCAAGAATTAGTAGAATTGTTCAAAGCTACTCCCAATCTTATTGGGATTGATAAAGTCGTAGGCACTAAGGTTGCACCACCAAGAGTATTAGCCCAATTAAGCCAGGTGGGTTTTAGTGATCAAGTATTGGATGGAGATGGTAAGGTACGTCGTGCCTTATTGACAGTACGATCGCCAAAAAATCAATTACGCCAGAGTTTGGGTTTACAATTAGCATTACAATACTTAAAAACTGTTAGCATAACTCCCCATCCTCATCCTCAAAATCGCCATCATATTCAGCTTGGTAAAGCCTTAATAATACCCTTGCAACCTTTTAACGGAGGTTATGTTTGGGCTGATACTGGAGGTTATCAAATTTTACTTAATTATCACGGTACAGAACAAAATTTTCAAAGCTTCTCCATCACAGATTTGTTGCAAGAACGCATACCAAAAGAAAAAATCCAAAATCGTGTTGTCTTAATTGGTGCAACAGCTGAAAGTATTAATGACTTGTTTCAAACACCTTATAACAATCGGCTATTTGGGTCATCAAAACAAATGGCAGGAGTATTCATTCATGCTAATATTACCAGCCAAATATTAACCGCAGCGCTGCAAGGAAAAGGAATGCTGCAAACTTGGTCTAAGATATGGGAGAACTTATGGATTTTGCTTTGGTCTGGGATAGGAACATTAATTGCTTGGCAATTAAAATCACCTAGACAATTAATGTTTGTTGTCACTAGCACTGGACTAGGATTAATCGTGTTTAGTTATCTGGCATTTTTACAAGGTTGGTGGATTCCGATTATTCCCCCATTATTGGGATTAATACTTGCTCCGATTATTCTACCTATGTTTGCAACTAAGCAGCTTGAGAAAATCCAACTTCGGCAAACTCTCAAGTTACTACTTGCGGTTGCAAAAGAGCAACCTGCTGCTGGAAAAATTGCGATTGAATATTTCAAACAAGCAGAAGGCAAAGAAAATCAGCAGTTGATTGACAAGATACTACAACAAAATAATTACGAATTATTTTAAATTGGTATTTTTAAGTTCAGCTTTTCTAGCTTTTTCTATAGTCATAAGCATTTCATACCAGTATCCTCTCTGTGCGTACCAGTTTGCTTGACCGATGGTAGTCAACTGGCTCAACTCCCTATCTACTTTGGTAGTTTTTGCAACTCGTTGTACCCAACCTTTAAATATAGGATCGTCTGGTTGCACAGTTTTTCCACAGACAACTACCAATGACCATTCGTAATTTTTACCTACAGTTAGCGGCGTTTTTTCTTTGGGTTGAGTGAAGCTAACAATCTCTCCACTAGCAGTAATAGGTAAAAAAGTTCTTTCATAATAGTTACCCGTCTCATCTCTAAAGGTCAGTACAACC
Organism: Nostoc sp.; assembly: GCF_036917515.1. GTDB lineage: Bacteria > Cyanobacteriota > Cyanobacteriia > Cyanobacteriales > Nostocaceae > Nostoc. Next base: position 19,573 of record NZ_JBALDE010000227.1, read on the forward strand.
TTCTGTGCTGAAGTTTTGGGTAAGGAAATGAATACGGGAGGATGGTCTTGGAAGGTTAACCCAAAGTTACGCTTTGGCATCAAAGGTCTAATGGGCTGTTCATTCTCAGAACACCTCAGCCGATCACGAGAACCTGCACCAACAGTTTCACTTTTTGGTTCTGGCTCTCCGGGTGGTTCAAAAGTCTCTTGAAAAACGAATTGGTCTGGTAGGCTGGTTTTTGATGTGACTGATTCTGATTGCGCCAAACTGGGTAAGGTAAATATCAACAGTTGTAGAGATAAGCCAACAGTAAAGAATTTAAATTGATATGAGGCATTATTTACTATCATTTTCTGAAATGTGTGTGGTCAGTTGTTATTGCAAGAGTTTTTAATTTTGAATTGTTAAGCCTCCCTGCCTCCTTCATCGTGAATCAACGCCAATTTCCTATCAGTACAAACCCAGACCAATAATAAGGATGTTTGTACTGAGGAGAATTTAATAGAGATAGTTGTGCTTGACGCAGTGCTTCGGCTTTGCTGACAACATTTTGGGTAAGCAGACGGTAAAATTCTGCTGTCAAGTCAGCAGTTGATTTGTCTTGTACTGACCAGAGGGTTGCTATAGTACTCCTAGCACCAGAACGGACGGCAATTCCTGCTAGTCCTAAAGCAGCGCGGTTGTCGCCTTTAGCAGTTTGACAAGCGCTGAGAACTAGCAGTTCAATTGGTTGGTGTGGAGCATTTTTGCTCAGTTTTGAAGATGCACCTTTTAACCATCTATCTAAATCTTTAACATTAATCCGGTCTTCCCAAGTTAAAAGAAATGTGTCTTCGGTTTTGGAGCTAAATTCACCGTGGGTGGCAAGATGAACTATAGAAAAGGGAACTTCTTCTATTTGCTTTTGGACGTTGGCACGAGTAAATTTTTCATTAAGCAGTACTTGTGCATGGACATAGTTTGTAATTTGTTTAATTTCTTGTTTGACACCAGGTAACTCAGCAAAACCTTGACGTGCTTCTGCTAAACCCGCAGTTAAAGCTTGAAACTGTTGGGGAAGAAGATGTCGAGATTTTAATAGTTGTAAACCAGGAGTTAATGCTATGCTGTACTTTTGGATGATAAACTGTTGGCGATCATGCAAAACTGCCATTGGTACACTGCGTAAAAAACCATCCAAGACAAACACTAAGGTTTTAATCTTCTGAAGTTCTATCTCTTTTTCGGCAGGACGCAATAACCAATCATACAATTTTTGGGCAGAAGGTAGTACCTCGTCAGGCAAGAAAGCAGGGTTTAAAGACTGGCGCAGTTCATCAAAAACCTCTGATTCCTCTTTTGAGGAAAGATTTGTTCCATAATGTTGCAAAGGTTGTCCAGGAAGAGAAACAACTACCTCCAAGCGACGTTCTAGCAAAATTGGATAAATCACTGCGGCTTTTAGATCAATTTTATCTATTGGTTGCGGTTTATAAGTTAAGCAGGCTTGGTGGAAGAAGTTTTCTAATTCTGCTAATTGCAGTGCTTCAATTGTTTTGCGAGATTTCTCTAAGTGTTGTTGCTTGATGATTTGTGGTAGGCTGTCTACATCTTGTAAAAGTAATTGTACTAACTGCCGATACACTGGTTCAACGCGATCGCGGAAATTAAATTGCACGTCAGGATTCAATTGCACTAAGTCATGACGCAAAGATGTTAAAGAATCAACAGCTTGTTCATAAGCAGTAATTGCTGACTCAATATTTCCCCTAGCTTTCTCAATTCGTCCTTGTTGCCAAAACCAATTGACAGCAATATCTTCTGCTTGCACTCCCTGTGCTAAAGTTAGTGCTGTTTGGGTGAGATTTAAGGCTTCTGAGAATTGCTGAGTTTGTTCGTAAAGATGTCCTAACTCTCCTAAAGCATAACTTTGCGCTCTTGCATCTGTTAATTCTCTAGCTTGTGTGACTGCTGTTGCTAAAAGTTGAGCAATGTCTTTTGTGTTTGATGATGACAGTTTCATCCAACTTACAGCTAAATTAACTTGGGCATAAATTCCCCAACGACTAGGAGTCAGGTTAGCAAGATGCGCTTGAATTTGCGGTAATAATGCTAGTGCAGCTTGATTTTGCTCAGTTTTTATTAAAAGGCTGAGTTGGTTGAGCAGCGCTTCTAGTTGAGTACGCTCGTCACCACTACTTGCTTGTTGATAAAATTCTAAGGCGGCTTTAAAATCTTCCCTAGCTCTAGCAGTATTCCCCAATCTTAAGAAGGTTTCGGCGATATCTGCGGTAGAATTTACTTGCTTTGCGATCGCTAAACTTTGCGATAATACTTGTTGCGATCGCTCTAAATCTCCCACGACTTGCAGAGTTACCCCCAAACTTTGTAATCCCCTGGCTTTTAGGAGATTATCAGGTAAAGCAGCAAGGTCTTGATTGATTTGTTCTAGTTGCTTTTGGGCGCGACGATACTCTCCCAACGTTTGCAATGCTTGGGCTTGGTTAATCTGCGTCAGCACAATCCCTGTTATATCCTTGAGGGAACGATAGATTTTCTCTGCTTGCTGCCAAGTTTCTAAAGCTAATTCCGGTTGTCCAGTATTAAATTGTAAACTTCCTTGGGTGTTGAGGACTTGGGCGTAAAGGAAGGAATCATCCACTGTTTTGAGGATATTCTCTGCTTGGGTAAGAAGCGATCGCGCTGCTGACCACTTGCCCAAGTCTTGATAAACAATAGCCAGGTAATTGTAACTTAATACTTGATAGTGCTGCTGTTTACTTTGCTGAAATATCTGGGCTGCTTGTGACCAAATTTGTGCAGCTTCTACTAATTTTCCGGCATCATAAAGTTGTTTTCCTTGTTCCAGTAAGATGACTTGAGATTGAGTTCTAGAAATAGAATCTTCTGCGGTGGCTGGTAAAACAGTTGTAATTAAAAAAAAGATTAGTATGCCTAAAATTAGGTAACGATGAATACGCATAAATGCTTATAATTTGCAATTTATAATTGCTTAGTAGACATTGCCTTAAGCTTGCTGAGTGGAGCGCTGACAACGCCACTGAACTGTACCTTTACCAAAGATGATGTTATTAGCATCCCCAAAATAGACTCCATGCAAAGCTTATACTTGTTTTTTCTCTCAATCTCTAATTATTATACTTTTTGGATGCATATAATTTATTTTTAGTCAATTCTTATTGTTAATAAGATAATCATTTTATATTTTCTAATGCAGATAATTTATTACCAGTCAAGTAATCATATTAATAATATATTATTTAATTTTTCAAAGCTGATTGTATTTTTGTAAAAGCTTAATCAGTGTTTTGAATGGATATTGTAATGTGTGTATAGTGTTTAATCGCCACTTGTTAATCAACAAAATGAAAGAGCTACGATTTATTGCTCAAGCATGATAAAAAGTGCTTGCTACCGAAGTTTATCCACCAAAATAGATGCACTTGAAAAGCAGAGCGCGATCTGATTTTGATCAATGGGATTTCCCAATTTAAATTCAAAACTAGTATGGCTTGTGGAAAAGTTTTCTGTCTACTGAAAAATAGTTAAATAGTGGAGAAAGATATGGCACTATATCAAGTAGAAAATCAGTGGGGTGGCTCATTTGCGCCGTGGAACGAAGGTGGCAGCTGGGAGATTGGTGGTCGCTCTGACCAGAACGTCGTTGCTATCGATGTCAAGTCTGATGATGAAGGACAAACCCTCAATGGAACCATGACCTATTCTGGTGAGGGGCCGATTGGTTTTCGGGCGAAGCGTTCTGGTAGTAATGGTTATACAGTTGAAAATCAATGGGGAGGGGATTCCGCTCCTTGGCATGACGGGGGTGTATGGGTACTCGGTGGTCGCTCTGACCAGAACGTCGTCGCTATCGATGTCAAGTCTGACGATGACGGACAAACCCTCAATGGAACTATGACTTACAAAGGTGAGGGGCCTATTGGTTTTAAGGGCGTTAGAACTGAAGGCGGTGCTGACATTAAAACGAGAGGAACAGCAATGCTTTAGTTTTGCTATTTCTGGATAAGTTTTAGCAACACAAATGTGTAATTAATTAGGAGAACATTCTCATGTCTAATCAAGATGTCGTTAATCAAGCTGTCGTTAAGTTTAATGATAAGTTTTTTCTCAAACACGAGAGCGGAAAATACTTGATTGCGGTTGAACAAGGACGCTACAACTGGCCCAAGTTGAGCCAAGAGAAAAAAAAATTAGTAAAACTTGAACTTGTGGGCGGCAATGGCGAGGTTCAAGCCAACAGCCACATCAAAATCAGAACGACAGAATCAGCAATAGGCAACAATAATGTTTTGGGGGCTTTTGCGGATAGCCATGATTGTTACTATTGGCAAGATGGCTATGATGAGGATAAACAGAGCTGGCAGATTACTAAAGCGGATGGCGATGCAAGTCCAATTCGCTATGGCGATCGCGTTCGCATCACCAACATCTCCTACACTAATCAAAGCCTAGCTGCCGATACAAAGTACGATGGTTATATAACTACCGTGGAAAATGCTGGCGACTCGTGGATCTTAGCACCTGTTCCCGCCGTAGACGCTTCTTTTAGAGGTTTAGACGATACAGGGAGGCACGATCCGGAGGAAATAAGTGATGGAGAGGATGATGATGATGATGCTCCTACTTGGTTCTAATTCATCTGTACTATCGGCTTTTTCTCGTTCGTCGTGGTTCGTCGTTGTGTTGCGTGTTTGACGGCGACGACAAATATTGATGGGTGAATCAGTCACGGTTGATATGATAAATTCCCGCAATCACTTTTACTTCTCCCACCATCAGGTTGTATTTGGGTAGTATTTGCCACCAATTCTACCTGTCCTTGTTGATTAATCATCCATCCAGTAGCTTCTAGTAATGGTGGTTGCCCTTTTATTTCTGGTACTTTTCTATGGCTGATTTGCCCTGATTTATTTGGGAAATCTGCACCAATTCGCATATCCTGTAAAACTACTTGACCGCGCAACACTTGGCGGGGGTCTTCTGGTAAACCTCCGCGTCCGCTAATCACAAAATTCGCCTCTTCGTTGCTGGGACAACCAGCGACAATTTGATTGGAAGGGTCGGTAGGCACAGAAGGTAATTGAGTTAATCCTCTAGAAGGGTCAACATCTGGGGTGTTGATATTAACGATGCCATTGATGCCTAATTGAGAACTGGCGGTGATATCACTATTTGGAGTAAGTTTGTCATTAACTTGTAAGCCAAAAATACCTTGAGTAGTAATGTTGATATCCCCACCATTTCCAGCAAAAGCATTGGCGGTGATGTCGCTGTTTTCTAACGGGACAGCAGTAATAAATTTACTATTAATATTGATATTGCCACCATTACCACCGCCACTGTTTTCTGTTCCCGCACGGGTGGAAATTTGACTGTTATTTCGTAAAAGTAAATTATTGGCTACCTTGAGGTTGATGTTACCTCCTTGTCCAGAGATGCTGGTAGCTGCGATGGAACCTCGATTGAGAGAAATTGCACGGGCATCAATATTAATATCTCCAGCATTGCCTGTTCCTAAAGCGCTGACAGATACGGTGGCGCGATCGCCAATATTTAAGTCACCATTGGGAATGTTGATATTAATGTCTCCCCCGTTTCCTGAAGCAGTTTGAGCCGAAGAGGCAAATAAGCCTGAACCGAAACTCTGCTGTGAGGGGTCAATTAAATCAATGGACTCGAAACCATTAACTATTAAATCCCCAGCTTTTCCAGAACCAAAGGTAGTAGTAAATACCTGTGCGCCACCTTTGGCTATAAGTTGACGCGCTGTTAAGTTAACATTGCCAGATTCGGCATTAGTTAATGTTCCCGTACCGATAAAAGAGTTATCTAACTCGAAATTATTACTGCTATTCAGGGTAATATTCCCCCCTTGTCCTTGACCCAAAGCGGTAGTAGCAATTAATCCACTATTGCGAGTAAGAAAATTCGGGGTTTGAATCACAACATTTCCGGCTTTACCTTGGCCTGTGCTGACAGCAACAATTCCCTGGTTAAAGTTAGCAGGGCTAAGAGTACCTGCATAAATTGGATTGATAATTTTTTCTTGCAAGTCTGCAAATCCATTTCCAGCAACTTCTACAGATTCGCTGGCGTTGATAGTAATATCACCTCCGTTACCAGTTCCAGCTGTGGAAGCGTTAATCCTAGCGTTATCTAATTGCAGCCTGCGGGTATTAATTGTAATGGGTGCGCCATTTCCTTGACCAACGGTAGCGCTGGTAATCTCTCCTCCTTGGCGGACAATTAACTGTCCAGTCGTAATATTCAAAACCCCAGCATTACCAATCGGACTCAAGGAACCTGTTGCGATCTGACTGGGAAAACTGCTATTGTCTGCGAAATTCCCCACCACTTCTACTTTGTCGGTAGCGTTGAGATTTAATGTTGCTCCATTGCCCTCTCCTGTGGTTGCTGAGGAAACAATGGAACCATCACGGACATTTAGTTGTTTAACTGATAAAGTTAAGTTGCCAGCATTGCCTGTACCAGCTAGCGCTGTTGCATTGATTATCGACCTATTAGTGAGCGTTACATTATCAGCATTAATTGTCAAATCCCCAGCTTGCCCGGAACCAGCAGTTGCTGTTTGAATCCCAGCAAAATTCTGCAACAATATTTCTGTAGCATTAATTGTTAAATCTCCGCCATTACCTGACACTGGGAACGTGCTAATTCCACCTGCATCTCGAAGCACTAAGCGCCCAGTGTTAACCGTTAGTTTACCAGCGTTGCCACTCCCAAAAGCATTTGTACTTATACCTACTCCTGTTCCTTGTAGAAGTTGGCTCACCAATTGGCTAGGGGTAAGTATTGGGGTTGTGGGTTGACGACCGATAACTTCTACGGATTCTAAAGCATTAATTGTTAAGTTCCCGGCATTACCCGTAGTGTTTGCGTCAGTTCCAGTACTTATGGTAGTTGCTTTAAAAGGGAAAAAAGCTGTTGGATCTTGGCTAACGCTCAACCGACGAGCATTGAGAGTAAAATCTCCAGCATCGCCGCTAGCACCAGTAGGCAGATTTACAGCCAACGCCGCATCAGAATTTGTACCAATATCGCTTGTCCGCATGACTACATCATCTATAGCATTGAGAATCATATTTCCCCCTCGACCTTTACCCCTAGCTAGGGCGAAAATAGATGTAGTATCTAGAAAGATTGAGTCGGCAGTGAGGGTAATATCATTGCCTTTACCAGCACCTAAGTTGGCATTGACAATGCGAATATTTTTACTAGAGAGGATATTACCACTAGTAAATGTAATTTTCCCTGGTGTGTCTCCAATAGAAGCGATATTACCAGAACGAGGAAAATCGCCTGCGGCGTTGAGACTGAGATTACCTGCAGCGGTAAGAGAAATGTTTCCTGCTTGCTGTTGGGCATTAGCTAACAGATAATTAGTAGTAGTAATTCCGCCTGCGCTGCTGTTAATAGTAATGTCACCGCTATTAATGGAGTCGGTGATATTGGGTATGTTGAAAAACCCACTAATTAAATTACCAGTCGTAATATCATTGATCGCATTTAAAGTAATGTTGCCACCATTGCCGCTACTTTTTGCAGAGATAATAGATGCATCGGTAGTATTAATTTGATTATTTTGCCCATTTCCTGATGTAATAGTTGCATTGCCGCCATTGGTGAGAATTTGGGAACCTGGGTTCATGAAAAATTGCGCTATTCCAGGATCTCTTTGGGTGGCGATCGCATTTTCATCGTTAATTTTGGCATTAAAATTACCACCATTGAGAATAATACTGCGGTTGGGATTGATGGTGAGCGATCGCCCCGCTTCTAAGTTAAGATTATTTGCCCTAACGCCTGTGATATCATCATCAACAGTAATATCATTATTAGCTTGTAAACTGACATTATTAAGTGCTAACGCTTGGCTTAAACTTTGACCGCTAACAGTGCCCCCTGCTTGAATCAGAATATCTTTCAGGTCAAGCAGTAATGTACCAAAACCATTTGCAGCACTAGTATCCACAGTACCAGCAAATTCTACTCTGCCACCTGATACTTCTACAAAACCACCGTTCCCAGAATTGTCACCGCCACGGGCACTAATATTACCCTCAAAACGGGTTAGATCATTTGCTTTAATAATTACAGTGCCACCATTGCCATTATTAAGAGCATCAGTGTTAATAGTGGCATTCTTTAATAAATTCACCTGATTTCCTAAAATCTGCACCGTTCCCCCTGGTACAGTCAAAGAACCTGTGTTAGTAACAATCTCTCCTTGTAACGTAAGAGTTTGTCTACTACCTATTGTTAAATTTCCTTCTACACTAATCTCTGCTTGTTGTTGGTGCAAGGCATTAGCAAATAAAACTGTTGGCTGAATTGTGAGTAAATTACTATTTTGTGGTTCTGTTGCACTAAATAGCCCATTTTCTCCTAATCTAATTGCATTTGCAGTACTAGCTACAAAAGAACCTGCGATATCTAACCGGACATTTTTACCAAAAACAATCCCATTCGGATTAATAAAAAATAAATTTGCGGTACCATCTATACCTAATGTGCCGAAAATCTTAGATATATGATTTCCGGTAACACGAGTGAGGATGTTACTAATGCCCGCCGGATTAGTAAAATAAACCTGCTGCCCTTGATTAACATTAAATTCTTGAAAACTATGGAAAAGATTACCACCACGAATTGCACCTCCACCAATTAATTCATGAATATTTTGAGGTGTAATGGTAGATTTTTCGCTTCCTAAAGTGTTATCAGGTATTATTTGAGCGTTAGCTGGGTAAAAATCAGTAAAAAAATAAGTAAATATATTACTAAAAAATAAGATTATATATATTTTCAAATACCAAGAGTACTGTCTAGGAATATTTACTACTTTCAACATAAGTCAACTTATTTTTTTTCAAAGTTACAGATACCCTACTTATTTAAGAAGTCGTGTATCTTATGATCTTGTTTATTACGAATGATTTAAAATTGCTGTTTTATTAATAAAGTAATCACTAAAATACTCTCTATATAACCCACAACTAACTGTTGCAGTTTTCTTTTCTAGATATATCAGCCCTAAACTTTTTAACTTAAATGCTACTTCTTGCTCTAAGGTAATCGGTACAGTTGACCTAATAACCTGTTGAAAAGCATCAACCAAATCAGGACTTTGCAGAAGAGAGTGTAACTGATTGTGTAAATGCTCACTAAAAATTCCAGTATCATTTGTGGCATCTTGTAGTATCTTGTCCACAGGAATTTGATATTGAACGCTATGATAAAATGCCAGTCGCACCAAGTAAGGAAATCCTCCTGTCAGTGCCATTAATTGTTCAAATTGGAAAGCTGTTAGTTGGAGTCTGTGACGTTGGGCTAAATCCTCTAATTGCAATCTTGTAAAAGCAGGTAAATCAATTGCTAACCCTATATTAAAAGGAGATTTATTAATCTCTAAATTAATATATATATCGGTAGATTTAACAATTAACACTCGTAACTTTTGCCAAATTGATATATCTCTAGTTTCTTCATACCATGAACGCAATAGCCCCAAGAAATCACGAGTCAATTGAGTATATTCAAACAACTTATTCACTTCATCTAACGCTAAAATTAAGGGAGTATTGATTTCCTGTAAAACATACCCTTGAAAATAGATAGTACAGTTCATCAAATCACCTATATCCTCGTCCCAATATTCCTCTAGCTTCGATTTTATTCCTAACTGATGAGTAACATTTGCACAGAACCAGCGTAAAAATTTTTCTAATGAGCTAAAAACTTCTGTTTCAGCACGATGTAAACTTAACCTTACAGTATGATAACTATGCGAACTACCATAGGCAAGGATTCTAGTCATTAAAGAAGTTTTTCCCATCTTTCGCGGCGCTTTGATGTGGATAAACGCACGAGGTTGAAGAATTGCTTGATAACAGACTTGTTCTAAACCCCGCTCAATATACAAGGTAGAAGAAAGCGGAACTTGTCCATCTGAAGGTTCTAAATTTATCTTTTGCCATATATGTGTAGGCTGAGATATTGTTTGCAAAGATGAATTATCTAGTCGTTGCTCTAGCACAGCACGACAGTTAGTGCGATTAACTTTCTCACCAAGAGTAGTAGAAAGTAGTTGCCACAATTTAGGAGCAACCAATTGTCTAATATAATTCTCCGAGTAGTTATTTTCTATAGCAATTTGGGCATAATTTTTTTTTGTTTCCAATAGAGATGCAGACAAGACAGCTTTTTGGATAAATGAGAGTGATTTTCCTGTCTTATCATTAATTAATATTTCAGTATACTCAATAATTTGTTCTATGCTCCTCATCTGTCTTCAAAATTAAAGGTATTTAAAGCTCCATTTCCTAAAACAGCAATTATAAATTGTTTGTGAACACTAAATATTTCTCTTGTTTCTCTTCTCTGTGCCTCTATTGGTTCATGCGTGAGATTCTTTTTACAAATCAGAAATATTTAATGCTCCATTTTTCTTCAACCATTGCTTTTGTTGAGGAATTAACCCAATAGCGTCAGTAAATAGCGCTCCCTTAACGCGAGAACCGGAAGAATTTACTTCCTCTAATTGGGTATTTGTAAAATTTGCGTGTCTTAAATCACTATCACTCAAATTTGCCCCATTTAGAACTGCCTCCTCTAAGTTGGCGTTAAATAAAGAAGCTAACTTTAAATCAGCACGACTCAAGTCTGCATTAAATAAACTGGCTAACTCCAAGGCAGCTTGACGTAAAATTGCATCACTCAAATCTGCACTACTCAAGTCCACTTTAATTAAATCTGATTCTGTTAAGTTGGCTCCCTTTAAAATAGTATCCTGTAATTGCGCTCCTTCCAAATCAACTTGTTGTAAAGCAGCAGCACATAAAATCGCTCCTTCCCAGTTGGATTGGCGAAGATTGGCATCATCAAACTTAGCGGCAGTGCAATTTGTGCCTTTGAGACTCGCTTTAAACAAATTTGCTCCAGTTAAGTCTGCTTGAGTCAAACAAGCATTTTCTAAATCAGACTTGTTTTAGCGAAGTAGAGCCAACAAAACGAGATTTTGATCCTGGCGACGCTCGGCAACCGCACTGGGTTAGGCACAGAGCGGATGATTGGCTGCTTTATCAATGACGTGATTCTGCGATCGCTAATTTTGCCGGAACAGACTGGCTCAACCGTCATTAAACAACTTCAAGAGACCGTTTCCGTTCTTCGGAATTGTAGACCTGCAGTATGGACATTGCACAGTAGATAACCTCAAATCATCCCTCTATTATGCAACGCCCTATTAGCTTGAGATGTGACTCCCCAAGGTAATACATTAATGTATCTGGGGGAATAGACAATGCTTTTATAAACAATCTAAAAATTTAATCATCTCGTACAATGAATGATAAGTATATACAGTTTGGCTGTTTGTGATTTTCCAAAAAACTTGTTTAGAATTTGATATCACTTCTACTGAAATTGGTAAGCTATTTTTACTTTGATTAACTTGGAAGCCTGCACGTTTTAAAGCACGAATAGTCCATGTTGCTGCAATCCCCTCACCTATCAAATTAATTTCTCCTTTATGGGATGTATGGAGATGAAATTCACCGGAAGCAACATCAAACTCTACACCTTCACTCTCAAAAGTATCAGCAAACGTACCATTCAACACTAAATCTTCCGGTGCGCCAACGTGTAAAATACCATTAGTTGATAATAGCCAAACTTTATCAGCGAGGCGCAAAGCTAAATTTAAATCGTGGGTAGAAAGGAGAATCGCTTGATTAGTTTCTCGTGCTAACTGGCGCAACAATTGCATAATTTCCACCCGTCGCGGTAAATCGAGAAATGCAGTTGGCTCATCAAGTAATATCATAATAGGCGACTGAGCCAACGCACGAGCAATCATAATTTTTTGACGTTCACCGTCACTTAATTCGCTAACTTGGCGTTGTGCTAAGTGTACTGCTCCTACAGATTTGATTGCCCAATGTACTATTGCTTTATCTTCGGGTGTTAAATTTCCCCACCAATCAGTGTAAGGATATCGTCCTAGAGTCACTAAGGTGTAGGCTGATAGCATTCCTACATCAACTTTCTCGGTAAGTACCAAACTCAGACGTTTAGCTAAGTTCTGTGGTTGTAAATGATAGATGTTTTTGCCCAAGAGTTTTACTTCACCTGCAATTGGGGGTTGCATTCCGGCGAGCGATCGCAGTAATGTAGATTTACCCGCACCATTGGGGCCAAGTAAACAAACCAGTTCCCCCGCTTGCAGAGATACAGAAATATCAGAGGCGACACACCGAAAAGTTTTACGGGATGTCTTATAACCGATAGTCAAATTATGAGTTGTCAGAATTGAATTACTCATTACCGGAATAATACACCTCATCAATTTATAGCGGATTAACCTTAGAAATACTCTACGTTACCACTGAAGTTATAATCGGCAAAAACCGCCGCTCAAACTTGTGTGTGTGCTTACTCCTTGTACCTCTGCGTTTAAAAAAGCTGAGTTCACTCATAACGGAAAAGACTTCGGAAATTATGCCATAGAATTACCCAAGTAACAACCAAGACCAACAAAGCCAGTTAAAACTCCCAACTTATAGAACCAACAATGGTAAGAGGTTCGCCGATTCCGATAAAGCTAAAGCTCCTATCACCTTCAACAGTGCTTACATAGTATATATCGAACAAATTGCGGATATTGATTGCAGCTTTGAGGCGATCGCGTCGATAATAAAGTGCTGCATCAGTCCGCAAATAATCGTCTACTTGAAACGAGTTAGCCAAGTCGCCCTGTCTTGAACATACATAAAACAGTCCCAGACCGAATCCTAAACCTTGCAAATCTCCTTGTTGAATTTCATAAGTTGTCCAAAGACTGGCTTGATGCTCTGGCACGTTCAGCAATCGATTATCTACAGGAATATCATTATCTTTAGTGACTTCTGCATCGGTATAAGCATAGGACGCAATCACCTTCAGCCCAGGTAGGATTTCACCAGAAACATCGAGTTCGATTCCTTGACTGCGCTGTTCTCCAGTCAGAATAAAAAACCCCGGATTATCCAAATCGGAGGTGGTCACGTTTGTCTTGGTGAGATGATAGGCTGCCAGGTTAGTTGAGAGCCTGCCGTCTAAAAATTCAGTCCTAACCCCTATTTCGTACTGGGTGCCTCTGCTTGGCTCAAACAGTTCATCATCCACGCTGCGTCCTGAGTTTGGAACAAATCTACCATAAGTTTGAGAACTGAGCATACATCACAAGCTAAGAATACGTTAGTGTGGACGCAATAGAGATTATTGCCGAGAGTTCGAGATTTAAATTAGTTTGCGGTAATAAAACAATTGATGATTAAATAATATTTTAGGATGGAATATCTTAATTAAATCCGCTAAAATAATATCTGGATTATTAATCCCACCTTCCCAGTAATCATTACCTCCGCTTTCATTGACACGAGCATTATTATTATAAAGATTGCCTGTTTTCACTGCTTTAAAATCAGCATAGCGATTATCTTCAGCCAATAAATATTGTAAACTATGCCAAGATTGGCTCAAATTCAACCAGTAGTCAGCGTTTGCAGCACGTTCTAAAACAACTTCAAAAGATAGAGGTAAACTACCAGAAGATTTATCATAGCTCCAAAGATAGTTTGCACCCGCATCAGCAAGATATTGGGCTACGTAACTTTTACTACCCGGCATAAACCAAGTTCCTTTAAAGTTGAAACCCACAAATACACTCGGACGAATTTTGGCAGATTTAGCTTTTTGAGCTATTTGTTTGTATTTCTCAGCAATTTCCTTAAATATCTTTTCTGCTTGTGCTTCTTTGTTAAAAAATAAAGCCGTAAATTTCAACCATTCACTTCTACCCAATGGTGTATCTTCCATATATTCAGCATTTATCCCGACTTTTAAACCTGCCTCTGTGAGTTTGACATAGTTATCAGTTTGGGTATTTCCCGTGACAAAAGTTGTTACCAAGTCAGGATTTAATTCTAATAACTTCTCGATATCCACATTGGCATTGTTACCTATTTGTGCTACTTTGCCTGCTTTAATTCTTTCTACCACATCAGCCGTATTCACTTGCTTAGTATCACTAAGTCCAATAAGTTTATCAACTACTCCTAACTTAGCTAAATGTGGTAAATGAGTTGTAGATAAAGAGACTATGGAATGAATAGGAACTGTAATTATTTGTGCTTGATTAAATCCCTTTGGTGTGGGACTTCCACATTGAACTAAAGCATATTGAAACGTTGTTTTTGCATTCTGCCAAGGATTTTTGATAGTGACTACTTTGTAGTGTTTGTGATATTCTATTGCCAAGCCTGTGGCATGAGTAATTTTAACTTTATTGGGAAAGTAATCAGTATTTTTATTGTATCTTTGAATACAATTGTTATTATTAGTATTTGTAGATATGTTGATTGCTGTACTATGGCAAGCAATGATTAAAGTCGCAATTAATAAGAATTGACTCGCGCCTACAGCAATACGAAAAACCAGCTTTTGATGGCGGAAACGCCCGCCGTTGGCAAAGCCTCTCGTAGAGAAGGCATCGCGAAAAATCCGTGCAACTATAGCCATCATCCGTACCTCGCAGATGGTGTGAACAGTAAGTTAACCATCGGCGGGCATCCTGACTCGGAGGCATAAGCCTCTTCACAGTTGCGGGACAGCGCCGGATTTACACCGGACTTTCCCCCTTGCGTCTGATGGCTGCTCCCCATCAGAACCGACCTCTGCATTGGAGCATATTTTGAAGCGTGCTATATGCAAAAGCAACAAATTTTTAACAAATCTACTGTTTGTACGGGTTGATAGAGTTACAGGCGAAGCAAGCATTGATTGCGATCGCCCTTGCTTTTCATACTCCAGTTAGGCGATTCTATAAAAATACAATTATTCTCATCTCAGCGAATTATGCTTGGCGTTGCTCATAAGTTTGGTAATAATAGCCATGAATATCAAATGGCTGGAGGAATTCGTAAAAGCGATATCTACGACAGGCTACGCCAACACAAACGTACTGCGCGTCAAACTAATATCGATCATACCCCGCACTCAGCCGCTCCTGATGCGTCAAGCTGATTCATAGTGACAATTTGATGTGTGCATTGAGCGATGTCTACAACGGGCTACGCCTACGCACTAATTGTTATAGCTATTTTCAGTTAAATCGACCACACGGTAGGGGCGCAAGGTCTTGCGCCCCTACGACAGGTATGGTTTAAATACATGAAAACTGCTGTAAAATGCGATAAATGCAATAAATGTGATCGCTATACAGTTTTTATGTTTTATGCCTAGTCATTTGCTGCAAAATACTACCGACGATATATCTAAACTTAACTATTCATACTCTAATCAGGCGATTCTATAAAAATACAAAATTATTCTCATAAGCAAATCGTGCAGCAGATGAAATTGAGAATCTACCTAAGTAAACCCAACTCTCACCATGACCCTCACCATTTCAGGAACTTCTTATTTAGAAGAATTGTTGGAGACAGAACATACCAAGCGCCCTTTCGATCCATTCGACCCCTTAGATGTGCTTTGGCAGTATCCTTCCCGACTGGGTAACGGGCAGTGCCGAATCATCCAACTGCGAGAAGGGTTGCGAATCGTAATTATTAACATCCAGTTGCACGATAATTTGATTACCAAAGTCATAGAGCGAGAGCATGGTTTAGAATTTACCTTCTTACTTTCAGGAACGCAAGAACTGCGAAGCACTCATGAGGAGCGTTTCACGACCGCAGGGGCTGGATACTACTTTGGTGGACAATACTTTTTTTGTGGCAGCGGGACAGCACCCCAAGAACTCACTGAGTTGTCAGCAAAACACTACTCTCAAACGGTTAATATCGAAATCGATCCAGAGTTATTTTGCTCTTTTACTGGAGATCCATTCGGAGAACTACAACTAAATCTAAAGCATCTAATTCGACAGACAACTCAGGAATATTACGCCCGTGCTGGAACGATTACTCCTGCGATGCAAATTGCCTTACGGCAGATTATCCAGTGTCCTTACCAGGGCTTAAACAAGCGGCTGTATCTGGAGAGCAAAGTGCTGGAGTTAATGGCGCTGGTCATTGAGCAGGAACTTGAAATCAGCAATAGCAACGAGAATGCTCACTCCTTGAAGCCAGATGTAGCAGACAGAATTTACCGTGCCAGAGAATTGCTGCTGCAACGATTGGATAATCCTCCAACCTTAATGGAACTGGCGCAACAGGTGGAATTAAATAGCCGCACACTTAAAGAAGGATTTCGTCAAGTGTTTGGCAAACCTGCGTTTAGTTACCTGCATGACTATCGGCTAGAACAGGCGCGTCAACTTTTGGAAGCAAAACAGATGAAAGTGACTGAAGTGGCTAATGCCGTGGGGTTCGGTCACAGCTATTTTGCCAAAGCCTTTAGCAAGAAATTTGGTCTGACTCCCAAACTCTATCAAAAGCAATGGAAAAAGTTCCTCTAGTCCTAAAAAAAAGTTCTTCTAGCTGCAAAAAGTACTTTCTGTGATTTCGGCTCACCTGTATTCTCTATTTATTGAGAAGAATTCTTGTTGGGTGTGGGGAGTCATGATAAATCAGTTGCAGTGGCTAGGTTTGGTGGCTAGTTCTTTGCTGGTGCTGGGCGTTGGGCCTGTTTGGGCACAAGGAAAAAAAGTACAAAATCGGGAAAATTTAGCGACATCGGCTCAAAGGGTGGCGGATCGAGGCGATGCCTACGGCGGGTTGCGCCTACGCGAATTGGTGAATCATAATATAGCTACCCAAGACAAAGTAAGACCGAGAAAGCAAACCTCTAGCAGGATTCGACAACTGAGTGAAGTTGAGCGTCCTAGCACTAGCGCCCAAATGCTCGTGCAGTCGCCAACACCAAGCAACCCCTCAAACCTTGGGGGTGAAGTTGTACCAATAACGTCTGTGAAAGCGAATCCTACTTCTAAAGGTGTAGAGGTGATTTTAGAGACACCTCGCGGCGATCAACTACAAGTAACAAATCGCAGTACTGGTAATAACTTTATTGTAGATGTAGCTGGTGGGCAGTTGCGCTTACCTAGTGGTGAAGCTTTTACATTCCGTTCTGATAAACCAATTGAGGGAATTACTGAAATAACAGTTACGAATCTTGATGCAAATACTGTGCGAGTGACGGTGGTGGGTGTTGCGGTTTTACCAACCGTTGAGTTATTTGATGATAATGCAGGGCTAGTTTTTGCAGTAGCTTCTACAGCAACGGCGACACAGCCACCGCAACAGCCATCCCAAACACCCCAAGCACAGCCACCGGAAAACCAGACACAACCAAAACCATCAACTGGTGATGAGCCAATTGAACTGGTAGTAACGGGGGAGCAAGATAGTTATCGTACAACAGATGGGTCAACTGCTACCAAAACCGATACCCCCCTGCGCGATATTCCTCAGTCGATTCAGGTTATACCTCAGCAAGTGCTACAAGACCAGCAGGTGACGAACCTGCAGGAAGCCCTCAGAAATGTCCCTGGTGTATCTCAAGGAACGAATCCATCAGGTCGTGGAACATTTGATCTACCCGTGATTCGAGGCTTTAATGCTGGTGGCGATATCCTGAGAAACGGGTTGAAAGATCCCACAAATCAATACATTGGTTTTGAAGCGGCAGGACTCGAACGGATTGATGTACTTAAAGGACCTGCCTCTGTTCTCTATGGTCAAGGCTCATTAGGAGGAGTCGTCAACTATGTAACCAAACAGCCACTTAGAGAACCGTACTATTCGTTAGAAGCCTCTGCGGGAAACTTCAATTTATACCGGGGCGCAATAGACTTTTCCGGTCCACTCAATGACAGCAAAACGGTATTATATCGGCTAAACGCTGCTGCTTTAACCACCGAAAGTTTCCTTGACTTTTATGATGAGCAGAAATACTTTGTTGCTCCTGTATTCTCTTGGCAAATTAGCGATCGCACCAAGTTGACTCTGCAAACTGAGTACTTGACTCGACAGAGAGATTTTGGTCAGGTGGGTCTTCCTGCTGTCGGCACGGTTCTGTCAAATCCAAATGGGAAAATACGCCGCGATCTCAACATTGCCGGACCAAACACCGGAGATAATTTGCGTGCCATTCGAGTTGGCTACGATCTAGAACACCGCTTCAGTGAAAACTGGCAGATACGCAGTGCTTTTGGAGCTTCTTTGATTAACCGCGATCGAGACAAAGGTATCTTCTTTGCTACTGCATTAGCTCCTGATAACCGTACCTTAAGTAGAAATTATCAAAAGGAATATTATGATGATGAAACATTCTTCAATTCTGATACTTATGTAGTGGGTAAATTTGCTACAGGCAGTATTCAACATCAAATTGTTGCAGGCTTTAATCTGACTAGAAGCCAATCTGATTATATAAATATTCAGCGGTCTGCTGCTCCAATTGATCTATTTAATCCTGTCTATAATGAGACACTTGGTGCAGTAAACAGAACATTGGATGTTTTTCAATTAATCGACAGACTAGGTGTTTATGTTCAAGATCAAGTCTCGCTGGCAGAAAACCTGAAGTTACTGCTAGGCTTGCGGTTTGATACTTCTAAGCAGACCATAGAGAATCGGGTTGCTAATACAAAGCAAGAGCAATCCGATGATGCATTCAGCCCCCGTGTGGGAATTGTTTATCAACCTGTGCCGCCAATTTCGCTTTATGCCAGCTACAGTCGAGCATTTAATCCAGTTGTTGGCAACTCCTTTGATGGCAATCAATTCCAACCAGAGCGCGGCACTCAGTATGAAGTGGGTGTCAAAGCCGATTTAAATGATAGACTTTCTGCAACACTCGCCTTCTATGAGCTAACTCGTTCTAATGTCTCAATCACTGACAGTAGACCAGGTGTACCACCAGGCTTTTCCATCCAAACGGGTGAGCAACGTAGCCGGGGGATTGAATTGAACATTGCAGGTGAAGTTTTGTCGGGATGGAACATCATTGCTGGGTATGCTTACACTGATGCAGAAATCACTGAGGACAATAACATATCGCTAGTTGGAAATCAGTTAAATAATGTGCCAAAACATAGCTTAAATTTCTGGACAACTTACCAAATTCAGTCTGGCAATCTCCAAGGCTTAGGCTTTAGCTTAGGATTTTTCTTTGTCGGCACTCAACAAGGAGACTTAGCCAACACTTTTGAACTTCCTAGTTATCTCACCACAGATGCTGCCATCTTCTATAAGCGGGAACAATTTCGAGCCGCTCTTAACTTCAAAAATCTGTTTAACGTTGACTACTTTCAGTCTGGAGGGAGCCGGGTGTCCGTTTATCCTGGTGAGCCGTTCACAGTACAGGGGACGATTTCATGGCAATTTTAGGCAAGAGTAATTATTTTGGCGTCGAGTGGGTGCATAGTATCTCCATCAGAAAATCGCCTAACGAACACTAAACGTTTTTGTATCAACAGAAAAGTCGAATGTACTGTAAGTAGCTTAGAGATTGCGGTAATCAAAGCCATAAACTAAGGTTTGATTATTAGCAAACAGATCACCGAAGTCGGCGGAGGAAGTGGAGGTCGAGGCCGGACAGTGGAGCGCCGACCTCATGCATTGCACCACCCGTTGCCAGGGAACCGAGATCAACCGCGACCAACCCGGTGCTGTCGATCAACTCCATCACCAGCTGTTTGGCTTCGTGGTCGTCGCCGGAAGTGAAGATGACTGTGCGGGGTTTATTTGGTGAGAAATCCTGTATCCAGGCCATTGGTATGTTGCTGATGGATTTAACGAGCCGCGCGCCAACTGCCATCTCAGCAACCATCTCGCTAAAGGTGCGCCCTTTCAATGCGGCACGCGATCTGGTCACACCAGCCAGACTAATGTCCGGCACAGCGTCCATATGTGCGTTCGTTGCATCGATCAGGATACGGCCTTGCCAATCAACTCCCTTTAGAGCATCGGCCACACGGACCCAATTCGTGGCAAGAATGACGACATCGCATTCGGCAGCCTGTTGCTTCGTCCCCGCGATCGCGCCTGAACCGAGATCGGCAACAAAATCAGCAAGCGTCTCCGGTCCTCTTGAATTTGATACGACTATGCTGTGACCAGCGGTTAACAAATGACGGCCAAACGTACCCGTGACGGTACCGGCGCCTACAAAGCCTACTTTCATGACTAATCTCCTTTCTTCCCTTGGACTTGCGAACGAGCTTACAGCCACTTACCCTATGCTTTGTCCTAATTCCAATACTTTACAGCATAAATGGAAAATTTACAGGTGGAAGATTTTAAGGATTATCTAATTTTCTATCGCATTCAGGATGCTACTGTTGAGATTCTGAGGGTATTTCATGGAGTAGGATATTTTGCAGATCTACTGGGCGAATTAAACGAAGATTTTAATACAGACCTAATTTAAACAGACTCTGGTGGATATATATATTCAGAGACTTTATTCCCTTTCACCAAATGTTCATTGACAATAGTTTCAGCAACATTTGAGTTAACGCGAGTGTACCAAGTTCTATCATCTGAATAAAATACTACTGGCCCTAATTGGCAAACTTCTAAACAACCAGATGTTCTCACTTCCACGTCGAAACCTGCTTTTTCAACTGCTGATTTTAAAGCGTTAAAAGTAGGTTGCCATTTGCGAGAAGGAAGACAACGAGTTGAAGTGCAAACTGAAATATAAGAATGTTTTAGAGGGTTTTTGGGAAACGGTATCGGTTTTTTACCTAATACATAAATATCTCGTAGTTCCTCGTAAAGAGCTAACTTTGATAAATTCGGCTTGCCTTCTGGTAATAAATTCTCACCTTCTACATATGGATTTGGTAAGAAAATAGTCATGAGGTTTTCATCTGCACCATTCCAAAAATCGATTCCCCAACTTATAGGAATACCTTCTGCATTAAACCGTCGATAAAATGCAGCACGACTTACTTGACGTTGTTGCCTTAATTCTAAAGGAGTCTTACAATAAGGGCCACCTAAATTCGCCTCTATACATAGATGCAAATGCCAGCCTTCTGCGACTACTGTGAGATATCCATCATAGAGGATACAAATTTTAGGTGGAGCATTAAATTCTAATTCTAATACACCTCCTTGGACAATATGCCCTACCCCTACCTGCTGCCAATTCTGCTGAAATAGAGTGTAGAGTAATGATGACAAAACATCGGTACTCGAATCAAAATATTCGTATTCAATAGACCCCCCCGTAGATAAAACCTCATTCACAACCTTATTTACTGGAGTTACCCAACAATTAAACTCAGTCATTTAATACTCTCCTCTGCGTCTGTGCGTGAAAAAACTCTTTCCTTCAAAACGTAGAACTCAACCCAACTTGAAAAACCCTTCCCCCATCAGGATAACCTGGGAACAACTGATAACGCTGGTCAAAAAGATTATCTACACTACCTGTAAGTATTAAGTTATCACTTAGAGGTACGCGCATTTTGAAATCAAAAGTAGTGTACCCAGGCAAAGATTCTGTATTGGTGTTGTTTATGGGATACGCACCCAAAGAATGCATTAGTATTCCAGCATATAAGCCTTGAGAAGTTTCATAAGAAAGTCCTGCATTTAAACTGTCTGCACCTGCGAATCGCAATTCTTTATCAACTTCGGCAGAGTTTGTACTTATTAAAATCTGCGGATCGTTTGCTGTATAACCAACAAAAGCGTAGACATTCTTCGCTAACTGCAAATTTAAAACTGCTTCAATTCCTGTAGTGCGAACCTTACCAATATTTTCGTAAGTAGCTACCGGAACAGCAAAGTTATAAGCGATTAAATCTGATATTGTGTTGTTGAAATATGTCAAACGCAATAGACCAAAATTGCCTAGTTTTTGGTCAATTCCGATATCATAACTATCACCTTTTTCTGGACGCAGATTAGGATTGCCAACGTAAGTACTACCATTTGCATATAAGTTGAAAAGATTCGGCGCACGGAAATTCTTGATATAATTAGCTCTCAAGGTGGTAGAGTCCGTAAGTGCAAATTTTGCTCCGACACTGGGTGATGTAAAAGAGCCATTGGTCAAGCTGCTAAAATCCTGACGTAAACCTAAGTTGGCAGTGAAAGTAGGGGTAAAGTTGATTTCATATCTAGCAAATAGCGCTCCTTGACTAATACTATCGTCGTAAGTGACTGTTTTTGTATCAACAGAAAAGTCGAATGTACTGTTAGTAGCTGATACATTGCGGTAATCAAAGCCATAAACTAGGGTTTGATTATTAGTAAATTTCCAACTATGTTGTGCTTGCAATCCGTAAGAAGCTTGCCTGTTATCATATCGTGCTTGGGATGAATTGCGACTATCAAAACGAGTGTTAAGGAAATCTGCATACACTCTTGCTGTTAGCAGCGAATCATTTCCACTTCCTAATTTTGAATTCCAAGTTAAATCTGTGAGAACTTGGTCTGTGTATTTGCGATCGCTATCCGTCAACGAGTTAAAATAGCCTTGACCATATAATGGCTCAGGAATGGGGACTCCTCCTGGTACTCCTTGATTTTTACCTAAGTATAGGGTTGAGAGGGTTAGAGTATCGCGCTTTCCTAAATTCGCCTCCAACTTAACATTAAAGTTATTGTAGAGAACATCATTATTTTCCCTGGTTTCCTCGAAGTTCGCCTCTGGGATAGAAAAAGGATAATTATTTTCAGCTTCAGTACGGTTGTAACCTACAACCCAACCAATATCTCCTATTTTTCCGCTACTGTTGATAGTCTGCTGATTTAACCCGTATGCGCCAAAAGTAACTCCCGCTTGCGTTGTCACTTTTTCTGTAGGACGACGAGTAATAATATTAATCACCCCTCCAATTGCATCAGAACCATAAAGGGTAGAACCACCACCTGGTAATACTTCGACTCTTTCAACGATATTGGTAGTAAATTCTGAAAGGTCAAAACCACCAGAACCAAGTTCATTAATTGGTCTACCATCAAGTAAAATCAAGACTTGTGCAGAGTTAGAACCTCGGATAAATTGACCGCTTAAGGCATTCACTTCTGTACCAACTGTTCCATCAGGTAAGATACCTGGAAGGAATTTTAATGCTTCTCTAACAGTTCTAGCACCCTGCGCTTCCATCTCTTCACCCGTAATTACGTAAACCGGACGGGTGGAATCTTTCACTGTCCCTTCGCGGCGAAAGGGCGAGTAAACAGGTTCATTGAGTAGCTTGTCGATGACTGTTAATTCAATATCTGGTTCTTCTGTGGATGCTGGAGTATTTTCAGGTGTTACTTGTGCAACTGGTTGTAAGTCTCTTGCAGAACCTTCATACTTGGGAAACTCAGATATTTGTGGAACTTGATTAGCGTAGGCGTAGCTCAACCTAGGCATCGCTACATTTCCTCCACATACCATCGCATAAATTGTAGTAAAAACGAAGATTTTTGAGAAAAATTCACAATAAGTAACTATACGGGAAGTGGACATGAAACTCCTCGTTCTCAGTAAAGACAGGTATTTATTTGTGCTGTTGAATTTTGAAGATTTAGGCTTTAACTAGCTTGCTGCAATGCATTGCCATACCTAAATCATGGTGGATACTATTTGGATAGCAAAAAAGACTCTGTGGTATTTCTTATGAATACCCAAATTCCTATAGCACAACCCAAAATTGAGTGTCGTTACTAACAGCGAAGCGAAGTAGTAAAACTTGTAGAGGGTACTATCTTAAAACAGTATCTATACCCATGAAATTTTTTAATCAAATATATCATCTGTACCTCGCAGATAAGTGTTTTGTGTCTAGAGCGAGTCGGCGGGCATTCTGACTTAGAGACACGTTATCTTCGTCTCATTACAGCTGCGGGACAGCACCGGATTTACACCGAACTTTCCCCCTTACGCCTGATGGCTGCTCCCCATCAGAACCGACATTCATGTGTCACATTACCATAGTTGCTGTCTGTATGTAAATTCAGCTGCCAACAATTTTGATAAATATTCCAACTCTCGAAATTACTGTAAAATACTGAGAATAATCATCTAAATTTGCTATTAATCGCCTGCAATGACCATTACTCTCACACAATAATCGCAATAAGAAAAGCCGAAACACTTATGCTTTAAGCGGTTTGCAATTGCTTGCGTAATTTATGCCCGGGTTTGGTCATTATAGGGTAAGCTTTCGGTCGGCGTTTACGGACTCGTGGTTCACTTCGTACTGGACGATCAGGAACAGCCTTGTGAACAATAACTTTTAGTAAAGTACAATAAATTTGAGGATGTTTTGTTGAAGTTGCGGCTAACAATTGGGGAACAAAGTTATTTAAATGATGGTGAGTAGCTTGTAACGACAAGTGTAAAGGAGGAGCGCCATAATTGGTTGTGCTAACTTAGGACACTTTGCAGCTGCCTTCAGACGCAGGTTTATTTCTGGCTTCAAAATTAAGTGGAATGCTCATCCCAAACGGGTTAACTTTGATGTTCATAAAGTTGCTGGCGTTGTGACAGCAGTATTTCTGATATTTGCATTCTTTACAGGATTTTGCTGGAGCTTTAGTGAGTTCATCAACCCGATGATCTATGCTGTGACTTTTTCCAAACAGCAACCGACTCCGGTATCTGTTCCGATTGCTGGTAAGTCTGCGCTTGGACTAAAAGAACAATTAAAAACGGCTATTGCTGCTTTACCGGATGCAGCGCTTAGGAGTATTTATTTTCCAAGTAAACCAGAAGAAGTCTTAACAGTTAGCTTTAAGCTTCCCCAGGAAACTGAGGACTATGGTCAAAGCAGTGTTTACCTCGACCAATATAGTGGTAAAGTTTTGCGAGTGGATAGTTCTTTGAAGTTATTGTTAGGCGATCGCATCATCAACTTTTTTGGTCCTTTACACTTTGGCACTTTTTTGGGACTTCCATCCCGAATTTTCTACGTCTTTGTCGGACTTGCATCGTTAATTTTGTTTATTACTAGCTTTGTGATGTGGCGGTATCGTTATCAAGCAAAATTTAGGAGTAGCGATGCCTATGGCAACCTGAAGCGGGAACGCCCAATAGAAATATCATACTTAGGTCGAAATTAACTGACAACTGAGATTGTATACACCAAAGGGGTTGCCAAAAGCGTCGCCCTTGTTGGGTACTCTATGCGTAGGCGTAGCCAGCCTACGCGTGGCTTGTGTGATGGCTGAAAACTGCTATGAGCGATACCAACCGTAAGCTCCCCTAACGCCATACTAACCTATAATTGTTGATAAAATTTATTATTACTACTAACCATGACTATTACCCTGACGACAAAAGAGTGGGAGGAACTATGGGCTGAAGCTGAAATGAACAGCCAGAAAAACCCAGAATCTAATGAATTTATTTATCAAATGCCTAGACAGCTGGGCAAAGGATATGTGCGAGATATTGAGGTGTATCCCCATCTGTTGCTTTCAATTTGTGACTTTGAATATCACAATGATGTATTGATAAAAGTTCCTGAATATAATCATCCTCTGCAATTTTGTGTCGAGCTTTTAGGAAGTAACACAGACGATACACTGATCTCTGGTGCTGGCGTTCAACGCTCATGGACTGCAAAAAATCCAAAATCCCAACGGAGTGTGGGCATTGATATTCACATGCCACCTTCGCTATTGGGAATCTTTTTCCCGACAACAGGTGGCGAAATTCCTTCCCAGTTCAGCCTACTGGCGAAAGGTGATGATTGGCAGACAATGCTACAGCCCAAAAAGACTGCTGCTGTCCACTCTGTAGTAGAGCAAATCATTAACTGTCCTTATCAAGGAATCGCCAAGCGGATGTATTTGCAGGTGAGAGTGCTGGAACTGATCAGGTTGCAGTTAACTCCGATGCTGGTGGATCAAGGTGGAGTGCAAAGGTCACCACGACTGAAGGCAGAAACCATCACTCGGATTCATCATGCCAAAGAAATTTTGCACTCCCGTATAGAGAATCCGCCGTCGTTGCTGGAATTATCACAACTTGTGGGGGTGAGCGATCGCACTCTACGACGTGGATTTCAGGAACTCTTTGGCACAACTGTATTTAGCTACATCACCAATCAGCGTATGGAGTGGGCAGAGTCACTATTGCGGCAAGGCGATCTTTCCGTTGCCTCTGTTGCTAACTTAGTTGGTTATTCTAACTTGGGACACTTTGCAGCTGCCTTCAGACGCAGGTTCGGCATTACGCCGGGGAAATGTTTATTGGGCAACAAGTCCGTTTCGGGATCTAAAGCCGTTTCTGAGTAGACTTGATTGCCAACTCTTGTATATACTCAGTTTCACTAAAAATCAAGAAATATTTGCAATAATTCAGATTTTTTACTGAAGTCATCCTCCGGTGTTGCTGGGGGACTACAAGGCGTGTGAATAAGCAAAGTTTTGTGAGCAGGTGTGTAGGGAGTTGTTATGAAGCGTTGGCGGTTTTTTAATAGTGTTTATCTGTGGCTGGCACTGTTTACGGGATGTCTGAGTGCTGTAACTATTTCACCAGGATGGGCAGAGGTTAAACTAATCAATGAAAATTCAAAATCCACGCTAACTTCAAAGATTCGTCATTTAATAGAGCATCCGATCGCCAGCGCTCAACAGCTTGTGCAATCGCCTGCACCGCCAAACACGCCCTTAGCAGAAGTTGTGCAAGTGACGCAAGTGAAAGCTAATCCCACCACCAAAGGTGTGGAGGTGATTTTACAAACTACCAAAGGGGAACAGTTACAAGTTATTAATCGCACTGCTGGTAATAGTTTTATCGCTGATATTCCTAATGCCCAACTGCGCTTACCGTCGGGCGAGGCATTTACATTCCGTTCTGATAAACCACTTGCGGGAATTACTGAAATAATAGTAATAAATTTGGATGCCAATACTATCCGGGTGACAGTTATAGGTGAGCCAAGCTCACCAACAGTCGAGTTATTTGACAGTGATGAAGGTTTGATTTTCGGGTTGACAACTGCTGCATCTACTGCACAGCAACCGCCCCAAACACAACCAACACCTGAACAACAGCAGCCAGCAAGCCAAACCCAGCCACAGCAACCATCAGCACAAGGTGAGCAGCCAATTGAATTAGTCGTGACGGGTGAGCAAGATGGCTATCGCGTACCGAATGCCAGTGTAGGGACTCGAACCGACACCCCCTTACGAGACATTCCCCAATCCATTGAAGTTGTCCCTCAAGAAGTGCTGCGCGATCAAAACGTTACCTACTTAGAAGATGCCCTAAGAAATGTGAGTGGGGTAACTTCAGTGAGTTCGTCAGTAGGCTTTGGAGACGGTAGTCAGTTTAACATTCGAGGCTTTGACACCACAAATCGCAGTGGCGGCAGCTTTCTTAGAAATGGATTTAGAGAGGGTGGTTCTATACCCTCGGAAATCCCCAATATCGAAAAGATCGAAGTGCTCAAAGGTCCTGCTTCCGTGCTTTACGGTAATGCCAATCCAGGTGGAACCATCAACTTGGTTACGAAACAACCGCTGCACGACCCCTTCTATGCCATTGATGCCACAATTGGCAGTTATGACTTCTATCAGGGTACCATTGATTTGTCTGGACCGTTAAACGACTCTAGGACGGTGTTGTATCGCCTCAATGCATCCTATTTGAATACAGGAAGCTTTGTTGATTTCTTTGAAAGAAGTAACTTCTCGATTGCACCAATCGTGAGTTTTGCGATCGGGAAGCGTACTCGTCTCATCCTGGAAGGCGACTACACACAAACAAGCACAGTTGGTTACTTAGGCTTGCCAGCGCTCGGTACAGTACTCCCCAACCCCAATGGTCGTATTCCGCGCAATCGTCTGACTGGAGAGCCTGACGGTGTTGTTGATAACTCTATTTTCAGAGTGGGCTATCGGTTGGAGCATCAGTTTAGCGACAACTGGTCATTACAAAGTGCATTTCGGGCGAGAATTCAAAAAAATAAACCTGGAAACGAGTTTTATATTGTTAATGACTTTAGTAATAGTCTTGACTCCTCCGATAATCGAACCCTCAACCGTAATGCGATTATCAACACTGTCGATAACGACGACTACGACTTAGCTATAAACTTGACTGGTAAATTTTCAACTGGATCAATTGATCATCAGCTAGTCTTTGGCGTTGATTTGAGCAGATCGTTTTTAGGATATGAGCAGTTTAGCACACCTGCACCACTAGACGTGTTTAACCCTGTTTATCGGCGACCTTTTGCTGAACCTTTCACTTTCGCTTTTGATGGTGAACAATTAACTAATGCTCTAGGGATTTATATTCAAGATCAGGTGACGCTGGCTCCTAATCTCAAGTTATTGCTGGGCGGGCGGTTTGATCTGTTTGAGCAAAACAATCGTTTTCTGAGTGATACCACTAGTCAATCAGGGGATACCTTCAGTCCGCGTGTCGGTATTGTTTATCAGCCCATTGAACCCATTTCACTCTATGCCAGCTACAGTCGCTCATTTTTTCCAAACAGCGGCACCGCCTTTGATGGTAGCGTTTTTGAACCAGAGCGGGGCACCCAGTATGAAGTTGGAGTCAAGGCAGATTTGAATGACCGACTTTCGGCAACCCTTGCCTTTTACCACCTGACCTGCTCTAATATTGTGACCGATGATCCACTCCATTCAGGCTTCGGTATCCTAACAGGTGAGCAGCGCAGCCAAGGGGTTGAATTCAGTATTGGCGGCGAAATTCTGCCAGGGTGGAACATCATTGCAGGCTATGCTTACACGGATGCCCAAATCACTGAAGATAACGTCCTACCTGTGGGCAATCTTTTGGCTAATGTTCCTGAAAATGCATTTAACCTATGGACAACCTATGAAATTCAGCGCGGTTCTTTGCAAGGCTTTGGTGTGGGTGTGGGCTTCTTCTTTGTCGGAGAGCGGCAAGGTGATTTAGACAATAGCTTTCAACTCCCCAGCTATCTACGGACAGATGCCTCAATTTTTTACAAGCGCGATCGGCTCCGCGCCGCCCTTAATTTGAGAAATTTATTCAATGTAGATTATTTTGAAAGTACCACTGGTCCGCTGAGCGTTTATCCTGGTGCGCCGTTTACGGTGCAGGGCACAATTTCGTGGCAGTTTTAAGTACCATTCAAGACACTGCTGATTAAACTACACTACCCAACTACTGACTATCACTATTTTTCAGACAGACAGTAACCCTAGCGGCATACGAAATTACCAAGAGCAATGTTGCAACACCAGATCCAAACTATCCTGAAGACTCAGGGTTTGTCATCCCGATTGGAGAGGTGATATCATGTTCGGCAAATCACCCATATATAGAGCTAGGTGCATGAAATGGTGCGATCGCAATGCCGAATGATACAATTCCACCCAAACCACCAATCCAATTAGGGGTATTGCATAATTAAGGTAAGAAATATTCTTAATAGATACTGATTAAATTCTTAAATCTTGGCATTATCTACACTATTAGACATCTCCGATAATTAATTCTGCGTTGCCAAAATCCTTGGTAGGGGCGAACGGCCGTTCACCCTTACATTATTTCTGAAGATGTCTATTCATCTATGCGTTCTGTGCATTAGACATCTGGTGAAAAAGAATGTTTAACTCTGACACCTACGTTGTGGGTCAGTTTGCTACAGGTAGCATTCGTCATCAATTGGTCACTGGCATTAGTCTTACTAGACAGGAAAGCGGTTTTAGTGGGTTTAGTGGCCAAGCTGCTCCCATTGACCTATTCAATCCTGTGTATGGTCAGCCGCTTGGTGATGTGACTTTCGAGTATAATATTCCTGGTAGCATGACGCATTGGGCATTTACGTGCAAGACTAGATCACCCTGGCTGAAAATTTGAAGCTGCTGCTGGGCGGACGATTCGATCTGTTTCGGCAAAGTGAAGAGGATCGGATCGCGAATACAGAAACCAAGCAGTCTGGCAATGACTTTAGCCCTCGTGTGGGCATTGTCTATCAACCAATTCAGCCCATCTCACTCTATGCCAGCTACAGTCGCTCCTTTACCCCAACGCTTGGCACTGGCTTTGGCGGCGATGTCTTTCAACCGGAGCGCGGTACCCAGTATGAAATTGGGGTCAAGGCAGACTTGAATGATAAACTTTCGGCAACTCTGGCTCTCTACGATCTGACCCGATCCAATGTTTTGACTGAAGACACCAGACCTGACGTACCCCCAGGCCAGTTTTCGATTCAAGTAGGCGAACAGAAAAGCCGAGGTGTTGAACTCACCTTTCAAGGAGAAATTCTACCAGGATGGAACATCATTGCGGGCTATGCCTACATTGATGCCAAAGTGACTAGGGACAACACGCTTCCCGTGGGTCTTCGTTTTCGTGCTGTTCCTGAAAATACCTTTAACCTGTGGACAAGCTATGAATTTCAACGGGGTAGTTTACAAGGCTTCGGCGCTGGCGTGGGATTATTCTTTGTCGGAGAACGGTAAGGGGATACATTAAATACCTTTCAGCTACCCAGCTATTTCCGCACAGATGCAGCGATTTTTTACAAGCGCGACAGGTTTCGCGCTGCCCTTAACTTTCGCAATCTATTTGATGTGGATTACTTTGAAACTTGTTTCGATAGCAATCGAGTTTTTTATGGCGATCCGTTGACGGTGCAGGGGACAATTTCCTTCGAGCTTTAATCCCTCTTGAATCCTGCTCTTGCAAAGGGAAGAGAGCCGGGATTCGCTGCACACTTCTATTCCAGGTTATCGAGGAAGAATACTTCCTCAATCGGCTTCTCGAAAAGGCGGGCAATTTTGAACGCTAGCAACAAACTTGGGTCATACTTGCCCGTCTCAATGGCATTGATAGTTTGCCGCGACACGTCCACGCGCTCGGCTAGATCCGCTTGCGACCATTTGTGTTCAGCCCGTAGGACGCGCAGTTTATTATTCATCGATACCGCCATGCTGACCATGCCAAACCGATGCCCCACATGATGGCCATAAGGGGCCACACAAAAAGCCAGCTTACCTGAGGAAACCCGGCCAGTTGTAACCAGCCGTAGGTGAAGGTTAGCACTGCCGTGCCAGTAAATCCGAAGCCGAGCGCCTCAAGGTGAAACTTCCGATGAAATTCGTCAACGCGCCTAAGCAACCGCACAACCACGATCAGAAAGAAGCCTGCTGGAATCATCGGCATGAGGGCGATCGGGATTCGTAGCAGGCTGGGTAGGGACAGATTCAACAGAGATGCTGACACGAACACGACGATACCATACACAGTCATCGTGATAGCGAGTTCGACACCATACCTGTGATAAGGTGAACGCATAACAAAGCTCCTAGAATTAATGTAAAGTAACCTTGTCATTCAATGTAAATTACCGTTGTCTTTTTGTCAAAAATACTTTACTTTTGACGACAAGTAGCCAACGCATTTTTAAAGACGCGATATCAAATAATCCGCCAACAGCGATATGAAATAATTCTCTGGTGTTGGGTTATCGACATACTTTTGATATAGTCCAGCGATAAATTCGCATCGTTCTTTAAGAATGCGTAGGCGTAGCACGCCACAGGCATCGCTACGCTAAAAATCATAAACTTGTGTCCGGCGATCACTTTGCGACAACACCGATAACCTTTCTTTGTCAGTGCGCTTCAACCGGGTTGTTTGTTATGCCGCGATCGCCACACTGTTGGGGCTAATTTTGTGAAGACTCATTCAGTTGCTGCTGAAGTTGTTGAACTTCCTCAATCGATAAGCCTGTGGAAAGGGCAATAATGTTGATCGCCACTCCTCTGAGCAAGAGATTGATAGCGATCGCCCGATTTCTTTCTTCCTCAGCCTCTCTCCAGATCGAAGGATAAACGGTGGATTCCGACATGATGTCCCTCCGTAACGATCGTG
The DNA here is from genome assembly GCF_036917515.1 of Nostoc sp. GTDB lineage: Bacteria > Cyanobacteriota > Cyanobacteriia > Cyanobacteriales > Nostocaceae > Nostoc. Next base: position 51,382 of record NZ_JBALDE010000227.1, read on the forward strand.
TTCAGCGGACGCTGATCGCCTTTGCAACTCAACTAAGCAGGCTGATAAGTTCCGCTGCAACACGTTTGTTAGGCTGTGCATTGTGATTGCGCCTGAAACCACTTTAGATTTTAGCTTTCTTGCGAAGTATTAAGCTTATTTCCTCTACAGTTGTGAAGAAGGCATCCCCCATAAATTTAAGGCTAGCAACGGCTCGCTGACCAGCTTCTTCATTACCCGCTCCACAAGCATCAGTCACCATGATTGGGATATAGCCAAGATCGGCAGCATGGCGAATTGTCGGCTCAATCCCGATTTCAGTTGCTACACCTACTATAATTACAGTGTGAATGCCACAGTCGCGTAAGGCAATGTCGAGAGGCGTTCCCTCAAATGCAGACATCGTGATTTTGTTAAAAATTCCTTCGGAAGGAAGTGGAGTTACTTCAGGAATCAATTGAAATCCCGGCGAATCAGGAAGAAACCAAGGCTTTACATCATCAACCGAGGTTACTCTTTGCCATGCCTTAGCTGTCTTCAGTTGAAAGACACCCGACAATTCTTTGGGTAATGACATGTGACGCATAAAAAATACGCGCAAACCAACTTCTCGCGCTGCTTGAAGAACTTTTATGACCTGAGTTTTTATGTTAGAGCCGTCATTTAACTGGCTAAAGATGCCTATTTGCATATCATAAACGATCAAAGCTGTTCGATTAAGTTCGCAGGCATCCTCCAAATTTTCAGGAACTTCTAGCCCAAATGCCTTTTCCATTTTTCTTAACTCCTGAGCCTTACATATAGAGGGTAGCAGGTTAGTCATAGACAGGTTCAAGTTAGGCTAACTATTTATTATACGGAAAGTTTCCGTATAATCTTTTTCTCAATCCTAATATATCGAGCATTACAACGAACTTCTGTCTGAATATACGGAAAACTTCTGTTTTACATCCTTATTTGGGTATCATACTGAATTTTTCTGTATAACCACCCTTTACGGGAAGATTATAAATAATTTTTCCGTATATCTCTTGGTATTATCAATAATTTTCCGTATTATATCCTTAATTTAGAGTTTTGTATTTAACGCGATTTACGAGCGAGTGATCTCAGCAGGAACGCATTTTAAAAGACGCGATATATCGCGTCTCTACATCTAAACCAATAAGAAACCCCTTTTAGAAATCATCCCAACCTTCGATACTAGATGACATAACATAACTGGTCACACTCGCCTCAAAGAAGTTTGCTTTTGTGTGAGCTTCTTTTTTTGTATCTGAGAAACGTTCCAAGTGGGTATAGGGGCTTTTCTTGTAGATAGCTTCTGAAAACAATGGCTCTAAACCGATCGCCTTCAAGCGAGCATTTGCCAGATATTTTGTGTACTGTTCTGTACTGTTGGCTGTAATGCCCAGAATATCATCTCCGACAATATGTCCTGTCCACTTGCATTCATGCTCGACAGCTAGAGCAAACATTTCATAAATTTGTTCGCGGCTATGGGGGAAAACTTGCATCGCTTCTGGAATCAATTTTTGATACAGCCGCACATGAGAGAGTTCATCTCGGTTAATCATTCTAAAGATATCGGCACTCCCAGACATCAGCATCCGTGATGACAGATTGTAGAAAAATATAAACCCGTTGTAGAAATACAATCCTTCCAACAAATAATCTGCTAACAACGATAGAAAATAATTCTCTGGTGTCGGGTTATCGACATACTTTTGGTATAGTCCAGCAATAAATTCACATCGTTGTTTGAGAATGCGATCGCTGCGCCAAAAATCATAGACGTGTGTACGGCGATCGCTGGGAATCACCGTCTCAATAATGTATTGATAAGACTGATTGTGCATCGCTTCTTGGGAAATTTGCTCTGCCATACACAATGCAATTTCTGGTGCAGTGACGCTGTTTTTAATATGAGGCACATTACAGGTTTGCACTGAATCGAGAAAGGTCAGGTAACTGAGGATGCCATCAAATGCACGTCGTTCTCCAGGTGTGAGATTGAGGTAATCTGTTACGTCCTGAGTAATGTCTATTTTTTCGGGAACCCAGAAGTTCTCTCGCATTTGACGGTAGAGAGACACAGCCCACGAATAGCGAACATCATTTAATTGCATTAAGTTCGTAGTCTCTCCAAACCATATTAAACGGTTGGCTGTATCATCATTCCCATTCGGATTGAAAACGGGATTAATCGGCATTAAAGATTGTCTTGGTTGGTACATTTTAATTCTATTTTGATTAGTTTTCACTATTAATTGGGCAATGTCTAATGCCCATTGCCGATTACCTATGCTTGATAACTGATAACTAACTGTTTACTAATGACTGGTATTCAGCTTGCACAAGCAACACATTGCTCGTTCGATTCTTTAAAACTGTCTTTTTGGACAGTGCGAATATAGTAGATTGCTTTACAATCCAATTTCCAAGCCAGCATTAGGGTTTCAAAAATATCAACAGCTGTGAGAGAACGCTCTGGCTCATCGGGGAAATAAACTCCAGCGTTGAGATTAAACAGTAGTTCCATCGAAATTCCTGTATCAATCCATTGTTGGATTGTGGCGATCGCCCGTACCACTTTTTTCTGATTCAGTGTCTTATTCTCGACATAGAACCATAAATTATCCCGAATGTAAGGCGGTGCGATGGGTACTGAACCCTTTGCCCACTTTTCATAAAAGAATTTGCTGTAAACGGGTAAAACACTTGCTGTACAACCCTGAACTAAAGATGAAGAAGTGTTGGGTGCGATCGCAGTAATGTGTGAATTGCGAATCCCATGTTGTTTGATATCCTGACTCAATTTTGCAAAGCGTTCTGGAAGAAGAGCGTGTTGCAAAAACCATTGTACAGGTTTTGCTCCGATTAAATGTCCCTTACTCCATTCACTACCTGCAAAAGCAGGATACGCACCTCGTTCCTTAGCAAGGGACATTGATGCAGATGTGCAATAGTAACCGATATCTTCAAATAAATCGCTGATTTCCTGAAGATGGGTGTAGGTGAGATGACGTTTTGCTAACCAATCGGCTAATCCCATACAGCCCACTCCAATTGTGCGATATTTGGCGTTGTGGGTGGCACTAGCAGCAAAGGGTGGTGAGGTAAGTTCAATCGTGTTATCTAATATACGTACTGCGATTTGACAAATTTTTGCTCGTTGATCATCCTCAAGATTTGCAAGATTGATACTTACAAGATTACACGTGTGTGCTTCTTCACCCGGTTTTACATTTGACCACGATTCTTGACATAGGTTCCCACCGGGAATATAGCCCTCATGCTGATTGGGATTAGCTCGGTTCGCGGTATCTTTAAACCATAGGTAAGGCATCCCGGTTTCTAATTGGGTTCGCATCACCTGTTTGAGTAAAAGACGAGCATTCACCCGTTTGTAAAGTGTGATCTCGCTTTGTAAACTGGCTTCGATTTGAAGATAAGCCTTTTCAAATGCTTCACCCCATAATTGAGCCAATTCAATGCCTAAACGAGTTCGTATCTCATAAGGATCAACTAACGTCCATTCTTCATCTGCTGCTACCCGCCGCATAAATTCATCACTGACAACCAGTTGCGGGAACACATCATAAGCTTTGCGTCGCCCGTCCCCATTTTCGGTTTGCATTTCCAAAAATTCCGGCAAGTCCAAATGCCAAACATCTAGACTGACGGTGACAGCACCTGCTCTGCGTCCACCTTGATTAACTGCGATCGCTGTATCATTCAACAATTTAATCCAGGGAACCACACCACCAGAGGCATTCTTCTTCCCCATTACCCAACTACCAGTAGCGCGAATGCGAGACAGATTTACGCCGACACCGCCACCATTTTTGGAAATCCGAGCCGCATCATGAATGCTATCAAAAATGCTTTCTAAATTGTCGTCCATCGCCGTAATGAAACAACTGGCTAGCGAGCCATTGGGAATTCGCAAGTTCGCTAAAATGGGCGTTGCTAAAGATATTTGACGATTCGCTAACGCTTGATAAAATTGCTTTGCCCAGGTTAATCGATTCTCTGGTGTTTCTACAGAGGCAATCAACAGCGCACAAGTTAAAAACGCTTCCTGTGGTAGCTCATTCGCCAAAAGATATCGCTTCGTCAGTAATACCGCTCCCGCATAATCATAGTCGGCATCCCAGTCGGGATTGATCCAAGTGTTAGCAATCTCTAATTCGGCGTCCGTATAGATTAAAATACGGCGATCGTATTGTTCTGACAAAACTTTTGTTTGTACAGTCCGAGCATATTGCCCGTACTGATAACCACGGCTAAGTGTTATTTCTTTCCACAAACTCCAAATGTGTAATCGTCCTGCTACATAGCGCCAATCAGGTTCTTCAAGACTACACAAATCCAAAGCACAGCGAATCAAATTATCTTGAATTTCTCGTGTGGTAATGCCGGGACGCAATCGAGTTGTTAGATGCGCTTCTAGAGCAATAGAATTTGCTGACAGTCCGCAACAAGCCCAATTAACCACTGTACGAATTTTATTAATTTCTAACGGTGTTGTCGAACCATCACGACGAACAACATAGATATCCGTTGTGGAGCCGAGAGAGAGTGTGGATGGAGCTTGCATACAAAATGTGTTGATGAATTGGAGAAAAATAATTGCAAAAATGGAAAAGAATTGTTAACTAGGTTTGGCAATGTAAAAAATTGTCAGCGCTATGTCAGCAAACGCTGGCAACCCGAAAAAGTTTGTTAGGTTGAAAAACTTCTAGAACAATTGCCCAATAAAAATCCAGAGCAAGTTTTGGTAAAGAATGAGACTTGCTCCGATTAATGACGAATGCCAGTATAGATCGACCATTGATTTTTATGCAAGCAAATCACAGTTATGTTAGTATTCAGATGAATCTCGGTTCTAGTGGGAAACAGCCACTAGAGGAAACGGGGAAAGTCCGGTGTAAATCCGGCGCTGTCCCGCAGCTGTATTCAAGGCTATGCAAGCCTTGTGAGTCAGAATGCCCGCCGAAGTTGACCTATAAATTTTGTACATCTGCGAGTTACAGATAAGTATCTTTATGAAAATTTCTACAACTACTACTCAGCTTTACGTTCTCATAGCCCCACATATCAAGACGCTACAGATTACGACTTTCTATGAGAGGGTAAGCGATTAGTTTCCGGTGTAAATTGTGTCTTGAAATACAGCGATCGCGATCGCTACTTCCTATGAGAGTATCCCTTGCAAATAGTCACAGCAACAACGAAATGCTGTATTAACTAACAGGTGGAAGTTGTTAAAAAACAGGAAGTAAATGGCGTGTATGAGGTACATAGTTCTGTTTTATTACTGAACAAATGCTTTCCCAATTATCCGTATAAATTGCTAATTTACTAGATTTTTACTCGGTTAATCATCATGCCGAAATTCTATCTTCACCGAGTTGGGAAGATTCCCACTTCTGTTCATCCCTTTGTCAAACAAACAGCTCTTCTCCAAAATAAACACAAACCCAGTCTACTTCAAGAGAGAATTATTCAAGATGTTCAAAACATTGCAATGTCGATGTATCGGATGATTTATATTGCAATCGCCTCCGTCGGGCGGTTACGACATCCCTCGTCTGATTCGGGACGAGCAGCAATGAGTAAACCGTTAGATCGACTCAAATAGGTGTACAGAAGCGTTCAAAAAAATGTCAACGTTATTATATTCTATAATTGGTTTTCTTGTGCTTTTAGTAATTGGAATTGCGGCTTATTTCCTAACTGCCCGCAAGTATCAATCCTCATCCACAGTCGCCAATTCCTACGATCAATGGACAGTTGACGGCATCCTAGAGTTTTATTGGGGGGAACACATTCACCTTGGTCATTACGGTTCGCCGCCACGAAGTAAAGATTTTTTGGCTGCTAAATCTGACTTTGTACATGAAATGGTTAAATGGGGTGGCTTAGATAAATTACCTCCTGGTACTACCGTCTTAGATGTTGGCTGTGGAATTGGGGGTAGCAGCCGGATTTTAGCGCAAGATTATGGGTTTGCTGTCACAGGGATTACCATCAGCCCACAGCAGGTAATGCGTGCCCAAGAGTTAACGCCCCAAGGGCTAAACGCCCAGTTTGCGGTCGATGATGCGATGGCATTGTCGTTTCCAGATGCCAGTTTTGATGTGGTCTGGTCGATTGAAGCCGGTCCCCACATGCCCGATAAAGCTGTTTTTGCTAGAGAGTTAATCCGGGTGCTAAAGCCTGGTGGAGTGTTGGTTGTAGCTGACTGGAATCAGAGAGATGACCGCCAAAAGCCGCTAAATTTCTGGGAAAAACCAGTAATGCGGCAACTGTTAGATCAGTGGTCTCATCCAGCTTTTTCTAGCATTGAGGGATTCTCCGAGCTTTTAATAGCAACAGGATTAGTAGAAGGGGAGGTAATTACGGCAGACTGGACACAAGAAACGCTTCCTTCTTGGTTCGATTCGATTTGGCAAGGAGTGGCTCGACCAGGGGGATTAGTGCGTTTTGGGCTGTCTGGTTTCATCAAGTCTGTGCGTGAGGTACCGACGCTTTTACTAATGCGCTTGGCGTTTGGTGCAGGGCTGTGCCGATTTGGAATGTTCCGCGCTGTACGGGCGAACTCGCGCACAGAATTGATGGACAGAAACTTTGCCAACCAAAATCTCTCAAGCTTGGTTAGGTAGCGATGCCTGCGGCGGCTAGTGCTGCGACTGATGACCGGGCTATGGGGTCAATGGGGGTGTGCATTTCTAGGACTTCCAAGCTATCAACGATTTGTCGAATGGATGCCATCAGTTCTCATCCCTGTATGTGCATACTTGAGGCATTGTTTTGGTAAATGTACTGGTATCGGTTTTGCAGACTCAACCAGCTTGAAGGTCTGTGATAATCGTCGAATCTCAAGGAATAAGGTGTTTGTTTAAGGATTTTGCTGCTAGAGGTAAGACTTGCGTCGATTGGTTCTTTGGGTTGAAGTTGCACATTGTAATTAACCAACTCGCTGAAATCCTAAATGTGATTTTCACCCCTGGTAATATTGATGACCGCAAACCCATTCCTGATTTACTCAAAGATTTGTTTTGCAAAATCTTTACAGATCGGGGTTATGTCTGGAAACAGCTAGCTGACAAACTTTATTCTTTGAATTCGGAATTGATTCGGATTGGAAGACCAGCAGGCTACCAGTTAAACCAACAATAATTGCAATCAGTCCAACATCTAATCCAACGTAACCGTGTAAAGCAAATACGAAGTTACCCAGGGTTTTGAAAGTCATGGTAGATATTTCTGCAAAATAAAGGTTAAAATTCCACAGAAATCGTGCCCAACACAGTCAACGGTGCTTGAGGAAAGAGGTAGTAGCCACTCGTGTCGTAATATTTGACATCAAAGATATTCTTAAAGTTGAGCGCAGCCCGCCAATTACTATATTTGTAGGAGATTGCGGCATCAGTTCTGATATAGGAAGAAATAGTAAAGGGATCGCTCTGGTAGGCAATGCGCGAGCCAACAAAAAATATACCTGCACCAAATTGTAATCCTTGCAAGTCACCCTTTTGAATTTCATAAGTTGTCCATAAAGAAGCACCGTGGTATGGAGTATTTTCCAGTCTGCGTCCTTCTGGAATGCTGTTATCCTTGCTAACAAATGCATCATTCAAATACCCAGAAGCAATAATCTTCCAACCTGGTAAAATTTCTCCTGCCACATCCAGTTCAATACCTCGACTTTTCACTTCTCCCACTGGGATTACAGAGTTAATATCGTTCGGGTCTTGAGTGGGTATGTTTGTTTTGGTAATGTCATAGGCTGCTAACGTTGCCGAAAGCCGTCGGTCAAAAAGCTCAGATTTTATCCCAACTTCGTACTGTGTACCGCGAGAAGGTTCGAGTGGTTCCCCACTAGCAGTTTTAGAATTGTTGGGAACGAAGGAACGGCTGTAACTGGCATAGAGCGAAATCGGCTCGATAGGTTGATAAGACTAATCCCACACGCGGTGAAAAGGCACGATCGTCAAATTCAAATCTGGTGAGAGTATCGCTACCATTTAAGCTGTCGTAATTGACAAAATCGTATCTACCACCAACCAGTAACTTCAGATTAGGAAGTAGGGTCACTTGGTCTTGCAAATAAATACCTATTGTGTCTAATTTCGTATTTTCTTGATATACCTGTCTAAGATTCGTAGAACCGGAGCCATAGACAGGATTGAAAATATCTAATGAGGCAATATCACCAGCGAAACCAACATAAACATCTGTACTCCGACTCAACTCAAAACCCAGGAGTAGTTGATGGACAATTGAACCTGTGTTGAAGTTACCAATCAAATCAGTTTGCCAGTCGTATTCTTCATCGCGGCGATCGCGATCTTCTTGTACCACACGCTGTAGACTACTACCAATTAAGTCGTTATAGTTGACAAAGCCAACGTTGGTAAGGGACGATTGGACACTCAAAGCGCTTCGTAATTGTAAACTCTCACTGAAGCGATGATCCACTGTCAAAACTCCCCGATTGTAGTCCACATTAGAAAAACTGTTAAGCTCTCCCAAGTTGCGACTGATGGGAAGAGTCAGGTACACAGAGCTAGGTGGGAAGCCGCGATCAAATCCCGCATATCGTCTGCCATATTCGTATTCAAAAGTGAGGGTTGTGTTTTTGCTGGGCTTATAGGTGATGACAGGGGTAACAGAGAAAATATCGTAATCAAGGAAATCTCGAAAACTGCCGGAATTTTCGTAGGCAATATTCAAGCGATAGAGTAATTTTTTGTCATTGGTGAGTGGTCCAGAAAAATCGATGGAACCGCGATAGAAACTGAAGCTACCTGCGGTAAATTCTGCTGCGTAGTAGGGATTGCTCAAAGGTTGCTTAGTGACATAATTGACAATGCCACCAGGCTCAAGCTGACCGTAAAGTACAGAAGCCGGACCTTTGAGAACTTCAACTCGTTCTATGTTGGCACCGTAATCGAAGAAGTCTACTCGATTCTCAAAACCGTTTCTCAAAGCACCAGTTGCGAATCCTCGAATCGTGTAGTAATCATTAATGGCGCCAAAGCTCGTTCCCGGTGATACTCCGGACACATTGCGCGTAGCATCGCTAATCCGCGTGATTTGCTGATCTTTAATTACCTCTTGAGGAATCACTTGAATCGACTGAGGAATATCGCGCAGGGGTGTGTCGGTTCTAGTCGCAGTTGAACTATCTGGTACATTGTATCCGTCTTGTTCTCCTGTCACCACTAGTTCAATCGGCTCGTCACCAGAAGCTGATGGTTGACTCGGCTGTGGCTGATTCTCAGGCTGACTAGGTTGGGGCTGTTGTGAAGTTTGGGGTTGTTGCTGTTGTTGCGCTATAGATGCAGCACTAGCGACCAAGAAGATAAGACCCTCGTCCGGACTGTCAGATAACTCAACTGCTGGTACACTCCCTTCACCGATAACTGTCACTCGAATAGTATTGGCATCAAAGTTAGTGACTGTTATTTCATTAATACCTGCAATTGCAATTGGTTTAGTCGAGCGGAATGTAAAGGCTTCACCCGACGGTAAACGCAGTTGAGCATTGGGAATATCTGCGATAAAGCTATTACCAGCACTACGATTTATAACTTGCAACTGTTGCCCCTTAGTTGTCTGTAAAATCACCTCGACACCCTTGTTGGTGGGATTTGCCTTCACTTTTGTCACCTGCACAACTTCACCTCCCTGATTAGGGAGGTTGTTTGGTGTTGGTGACTGTACCAGTAACATTTGAGCGCTGGTAATAACGGGTTCTATTTGGCTTAGTTGTCGAATCTTCCTAGTTGTTTGAGGTGGCTTCGCCAATGGTACTTTTTTCGCTGGGCGAAGCCGATTAACCAATAAATCAAATTTAGAAATATCTTGCGCTTTCGCTGGCTGAACCACCAAAACTGTAAAAAGTATCAACAACCACTCCAGTCTGCAACTGAAGATTTGGAATATTCGCTTGCTCATTTTTCTCTCACACACCACAGTATCCCAGATCACAGCAATCTGGATTTGGGATTTATTATCAACAGCATAGGGGAATTTCTAGTGAAAAATCTGAACCAGATATATGCCGAAACGGATTTTTTTAGGTGTTTTTGGCAACAAGAAATCTATCTAAGTATTGACTAGGTTGGATGCCAAAGCGCTTTTGAAAAGCCACAGCGAAACGACTAGGACAGTTGTAACCCACTATCTTAGCTACCTGTTTTATGGTCATTTGCTGACTCATGATTAGTGTTCTAGCTTTTTCCATCCGGTATGCCCATAAATAGCCAAATACTGTTGTGTTAAAAACCTGACGGAACCCGATTTTCAGCTTGTAATCGTTTAAACCTACTTGTCGCGCCAATTCTAGCAATGAAGGTGGATTGTCAAAATCGGAGATTAAAATTGCTCTGGCGTGGTAAATTCGGTTAATATCATCTCCTTGCAAAATGCGCGATCGCATCAATTCCCGTTCCCCAGATGTATCGGGTTCCAACTTCAAAGCCATTAATTCTAGACATTTGGTTTGCAAGTAAATTTCTTTAATTAAACCTTGGAAAGGACAATTAACTATTTGATGCAAAATAATTTGCATTTCTGGTGTAGTTTGCCCCATGCGGAAGTAGTTGAGAAAGCATATATTGTCAGTTTCTATGTACAACTGAAGTGATTTAGGTAGAAAGTCTAAGCCACTAACTTCATCTCTGCAAAAGAATTCCTGTAGATTGATCCCAACCTCTACCTCCAGAATGCGTTGACCTGCCCGCCAATAAAATCCACTACCAGGAATTTCCTTATCCAAATCAAAATAAGTTGCAGTGAAATTTTGTCCAGCAGGTATCATTTCCGTTTCATTGTCTGCGATAACTGCGAAACTAAACTCCATTAAAGGAAGGTTATATGCCTTTGTCTCAACAATTAAATCCTCCGCTAAGTCGTACTGTTTTACTAGTAAGTTAATCCCGGTAGGGAAAGCCATTGCATGTTCATAACCCCAACTTTGCTGTTTTGGATCGTTCAACACTGCTAGATACCCAGTATGATATGAGTTGGTTTTTGTCGGTTCAGAGATTGGAGTAGTATTTTGCTGTTGGTGATAGGCTTCTCTTGTTGAAAGAAACAGAGTCATTTTTGTGATTTATTGATATTTTTTCCTATTATCATATAGTTGGTTGGGTGGTAGTAATGCGATCGCCCTGAGATGTGGGGACATCAAGCGGATGGTTTACTGATTGTCTTTGTGGTGGATGATATTGATCGGGAATACGCGCGAATTCAATCAGTAAGGTGTGAAAATTACAACGGAGATCGAGACTGAACCTTGGGGTGAAAGGTTCTTTCAAGTCACAGGTCCTAACGGTGTCGTGATTCAGCTCGTTTAATGAATCGCCGAATACATAAGAGAAACAGTATGAACTATGCCCCGCCACCTGCGATCAGGATAAACCTCCACCCTGCTAGCTTTGTTGATTTGGATTTATTGCGCCACTGGGATGAGCAACCTCATGTAGTTAACTCCGATCCTAATGATGACTCGGGCTGGGAAGTAGAACTTGACCGCACTCCCGAATGGAGAGAGCAATTGATTGCTGAAATTGATGGTCGTCCCATCGGATTTATTCAGATTATCGATCCAGCACATGAGGATAGCCATTACTGGGGTGATGTTACGGTGAATCTTCGTGCCATTGATATCTGGATTGGGGAAGAAACTGATTTGGGTAAAGGCTATGGAACACAAATGATGCGGCTTGCACTTGCTCGATGTTTTGCCGATCCGCAAGTGACGGCTATACTTATTGATCCGCTAGCCAGTAATACCCGCGCTCACCGCTTCTATGAACGCTTTGGCTTCAAATTTATTGAGTATCGACGGTTTGGTGACGATGAGTGCTTTGTTTATTGCCTGAGTCGAGCAGATTGGCATGGTGAAAGTGAAATTAGCTGAATCACCAGATGAAAAACAATTCAATAAACGACTGCCCGAATTCAATAAACGACTGCCCGAATTCAACAAACGACTGCCCGAATTCAATCAACGACTGTCCGAATTCAATCAACGACTGTTTGAATTTAATATAGGAACTTAGCAAACTTGCTTTTATTAAACACAAAAGTGATCGCTTTGCCAACGCCAAGGTGATTGCAAGAATTGAACTGATACAAAGCGTAGACGCTGCATCGGTGAGGAAGTTACAGTCTTTTTTATGAGACGCTGCGCGTTCGCGTAGCGTTCCGTTGGCGCAGCCTCTCGTAGAAAAGGAAAGGCGGTTCCCGTCGTAGGCGGAACGCCTTCCCGTAGGGTATGCGTTAGCGCAGCCTCTCGTAAAGAAAGGCTTGTCGCTTCACAAGGGGAGGGGTGATTCAAGGATTTTTGCAAGAGGTATACTTATTTTCTATTTAGGACTTACGCAAAACTACACATTGTAGGGGTAATTCATGAATTGCCCCTACCTGAAAATAAAGATTTCGGTTATTGTTTGCGTAAGTCCTCCGATTAATAGGGCCACTTCCAGTCTCGAATTTCCGGCATATCGTCGCCGTACTTATCAATATATTGCTTATGTTCGATCAGCTTATCTTGCAGATGCTGCTTGACATAAGCTGCCCTATATCCTAATTTTGGTACGCGCTCAATTACGTCCATTACTAAATGGAAGCGATCAAGTTCGTTAAGAACAACCATATCAAAGGGGGTGGTGGTAGTTCCCTCTTCCTTGTAGCCGCGCACATGCATCTGATCGTGGTTAGTATGACGATAGGTTAAGCGATGAATCAACCAGGGATAGCCATGAAAGGCAAAGATGATGTGTTTATCGGTGGTGAAAATCGTGTCAAAGTCTTTTTCGCTCAAACCGTGAGGATGTTCGCTTTTTGGCTGTAGTGTCATTAAATCGACTACATTCACCACCCGCACTTTTAAATCTGGGAAGTGCTGGCGCAGAATATCCACAGCCGCCAAGGTTTCTAAGGTGGGAATATCCCCAGCACAAGCCATTACTACATCTGGATCGCCGTCTTGATCGTTGCTTGCCCATTCCCAAATGCCGATGCCTTTGGTGCAGTGCTTGATAGCAGCATCTATATCGAGGTATTGCAATGCTGGTTGCTTTCCAGCAACGATGACGTTGACATAGTTGCGGCTTCTCAGGCAGTGATTGGTTACTGATAGCAAAGTGTTGGCATCGGGCGGCAAATACACGCGAACGATTTCTGCTTTTTTATTAACTACATGGTCAATAAAACCGGGGTCTTGGTGGGAGAAACCGTTATGGTCTTGTCGCCAAACGTGAGAGGTGAGTAGGTAATTGAGGGAAGCAATTGGTTTACGCCAGGGAATATGTCTGGTCGTTTTCAACCATTTGGCGTGCTGATTGAACATCGAGTCAATGATGTGGATGAAAGCTTCGTAGCAAGAGAAAAAGCCGTGGCGTCCTGTGAGGAGGTAGCCTTCTAACCATCCTTGACAACAAGTTTCGCTAAGAATTTCCATCACCCGACCGTCAGGGGAAAGGTGGTCATCTTCCGGGAGGATCTGGGCTACCCAATCCCGGTCTGTGACTTCTAACACAGAGCTTAAGCGATTCGATACTGTTTCGTCTGGGCCGAGGATGCGGAAGTTGCGCCTTTCTTGGTTAAGTTGCATGATATCCCGCAGGAAAGTTCCGGCGACTTGGGTAGCTTCAGCGATCGCTTGCCCTGGTTTGAGAACATTTACGCTATAGTCTCGAAAGTCGGGTATTTTCAGGTCGCACAGCAAAAGACCGCCGTTAGCGTGGGGATTGTCACCCATACGTCGATGACCTTTGGGAGCCAGTTGTGCTAGTTCGGGAATCAGCTTACCGTTGCTGTCGAAGAGTTCTTCTGGTTTGTAACTCTTCATCCAATCTTCTAGGAGTTTCAGGTGTTCTGGCTGTTTGGCTATGTTTCCAAAAGGAACTTGGTGCGATCGCCAATAACCTTCAGTTTTTTTACCATCAACTTCCTTAGGCCCTGTCCAACCTTTGGGAGTTCTCATGACAATCATCGGCCACTGGGGACGTTCAGTGAAACCATGTACGCGGGCTTCTCTCTGGATGCTTTGAATTTCGGCGATCACTATATCTAGAGTTGCTGCCATTTGCTGGTGGACATCTGCGGGATCGTCACCTTCAATAAAATATGGCTTGTAACCGTAGCCTACAAATAAACTTTCTAATTCTTCACGGCTAATCCGTGCCAGTACTGTTGGATTAGCAATTTTATATCCATTCAAGTGCAGAATCGGCAGTACAGCCCCATCATGCACGGGGTTCAGAAACTTGTTGGAATGCCAGCTAGTCGCTAAAGCACCTGTTTCGGCTTCGCCATCACCGACAACAGCAGCAACAATTAAGTCGGGATTATCAAAGGCAGCACCAAAAGCGTGGACGAGGGCATAACCTAATTCTCCGCCTTCGTGGATCGAACCAGGAGTTTCCGGTGCAACGTGGCTGGGAATACCACCGGGGAAAGAAAATTGTTTGAAGAGTTTCTGAATTCCTTCAGTATCCTGGGAGATGTTGTGATAATACTCGGTGTAAGTCCCTTCTAAATAGGTGTTGGCTACCAGTCCAGGGCCTCCATGACCGGGGCCAGCAATGTAGATTGTGTTTAAGTCATATTTTTTGATCACCCGATTCAGGTGAGCATAAATAAAGTTCAGTCCTGGTGTTGTTCCCCAGTGCCCCAAAAGTCTGGGTTTGATGTGTTCCAGCTTTAGGGGTTCTTTTAGTAGCGGATTGTCCAGTAGATAGATTTGCCCAACAGAAAGATAGTTAGCTGCACGCCAGTAAGCGTTTATCTTATGTAATTCTTCATCGGTTAAAGGCTTTGTCTGTGGAGTCGTTACTAATGTCATTTCGACACTCCATTACAAAAGGATTTTGACGGATTCACCAGTAAGTGATTGTACTTGTTTTCCTAATGATAGCCATCTAACCGATGATGAATTTTTTCAGCCTTCTTGACTAAATTCCTAGGCTTTGGGCAAAGGATAGAGAGCAATGTCTACGATGGGCTACACCGACGCTATTGATTAATGCTATCAATCAGCATTTTCTTCGTCATAATTCTCTAGTTGTAAGGTGTAATCTAATGCAACTTTTAGCATTAATAAATAAATAGGAGAAAGAGTTCCTAATTTTCGGATTAATCGCTGCCTATCAATAACAACTATTTGATAAGAAAGTACCACTGACTCTTGCGTTAAACCACCTTCACCTGAAAGTATAACAATTTACCTGGTATAATAGCGCGTCGCAGATTAGTGGTTAAAGGAACTACTATAGATGTTGTTGTAAACTGAGCTATTCTATCTCGCTGAACAATAATAACTGGTCGGATACCTGCTTGCTCTGAACCTCGAGTCTGATTCAAATCAGCTAAATAAACATCTCCTCGCATCAACCTACGTCCTCTTGTTGAAGTTGGGAGAGATAATCAGTTAAAACGGATTCTGCAAAAGCTAAATCTTCATTAGCAAATTCAGTTTTCAATGCAGCAGCCTCGACATCAGAAATAGCATCCCAATGCTGAGTTAGTTTTTTTCTGGAGAGAGATAGCAAAATCTAATACTTCTTCTTGAAAAGACAAGGGCAATTGGGACAATATTTCCAGTAGTTGACTGTGAATAGTTGTTGTTGGTTTTTCTGGCATTGCCACATTTCCTAGATTAATAGATAGAGTATGTACTCTAATTTTCTCATGCTTCAAGCTTTGCTTTGCCTTGAACTATCCAGTACAGCAAAACTAGCTAGAGGCAGATCAAGGAATAACCTAATTATTAATTTCCAATAACCCAAGCGGTGGTGTAATTTCAATACGACCAGATGGCAAGTCTACCACTGGTGCGATCGCTTGTACAAATGGAATCAAAACAGTCTTTTGCTTTTTGTCATTTGTCATTTGTCCTTTGTCAGTGGCAAAAGATTGGTGTAATTTTACTTCTAACAAATCATTGCCAGCCGGGATGATGTCTACCACCGTACCCACGAGTTCGCCAGATGCTTGCATGAAGACTTCCAAACCAATCAAATCGAGGACATGATATTCATCTTCGCCTAATTGGGGGCGATCGCTTGCTGGCACCATTAATTTACAACCACGCAACGCCTCCGCCTGATCGCAATTTTCCACGCCAGCTAATTTAATCACATACAAGTTTTTGTTACTGATGTAACGTCCTGTCAATAATTCGATTGGCTGCGGTTCTGTATCACCCGAACGCAACAACCAACGTTTTCCCGGCACCTCAAATCTTTCAGGAAAGTCTGATACAGGATAAACCCGTAATTCTCCAGCTAACCCTTGAGGAGCAACAATCTTACCAATTTCTAACCAATCATCTGATTTGTCATTTGTCATTAGTCATTTGTCATTGGGCATGGGTATTGGTTCATCTCCCTCATCTTCCACCTTGCGGGAAGCTAAAGCTACATCTCCCCAGTCTTTTTCTTCTCTACGAGACGCTCTTGCTAGCTTGCTTCTCTGTAAGGGTACAATTTTGAATTTTGAGTCGCACCTTTGGTGCGCTAGAAGCGCAACTTGAATTTTGAATTGATTTCTCCCTACTCCCCTTAATCAGGCAGTCACAGGCGCACCCTTATAAGCTTCTTCAGCCACTTTTGCTAAACGTTGCATACCAGTGGTAATCTCTTCATCGCTGCCTGTGAGGCTGATACGGAAGCATTGATGCTTATGCGCCCACTCTTCCTCTAAACCGGGGAAAAAGGTACTTCCAGGGACAATAATCACACCTACTTGCTTAACTAGCTGATAAAATTCCCAGTCGCTAATGGGTAAATCCTGTAACCACAACCAAGCAAAAATTGCTCCTTCACCGCGATGGAGGAACCAAGGTAAATCCTTGGGCATCGCTTGTTCTAAGCTGGTTTCTAAAACGGTAAACTTATTTTGGTAAAAGGGACGGATAACAGTATGAGAAATTTCCACTAAAGCACCAGAATTGATTGCATAAGCTGCGATCGCTTGGCCGTAACGTGAAGAATGGAGACTTATATTTGCCTGAAAACACTCCAGCACTTCAATCCACTTTTCATCCCCAATAGCTATACCAATTCTTTCTCCTGGTAATCCGGCTTTCGATAAACTCATACAGTGGAGAATATTATCACCAAACACTGGTGTCATTTCAGTAAAGTTTAATGCTGGGAAGGGAGGCGCATAAGCTGAGTCAATTAACACGGGTAGATTGTAAGGTGCAGCCAAGGCGGCAATCTTTTTCACCTCATCATCGCTGAGGACGTTACCAGTGGGATTACAGGGGCGAGAGAAGAGGACACAACCCGTATTTTCTGTAATTGACAGTTGGCTGAAGTCGGGGCGATATTTAAATCGGTGGGCAGCTGCATCAATATCAAGAGTTGGTTTGTAGGCGATTAAAGCTTTTGGAACTAAGCAGATACCGCCGTAACCTGTGTAGTCAGGGCTGAGGGGCAAAACAATTTGTTTTAACTCGCCGCTAGGGGTGTAGCCACCAAAGGTATTGGCAGCGTAGAAGTAGAGGGTTTGACTACCGGGGGTGATCAGGATATTGCGATCGCTTAAGTTTAACCCGTAGCGTTTATTGAAGTCGTTGGCGATCGCTTCAACGAATGGTGCATAGCCCTGACTTGATCCGTAGCGGCAAACTACCTCGCCATATTCTGGACTAGCAAGAAGCTGTGCAGTACAATCCCGCCATAATTGCTCTACCTCTGGCAAAATCAACGGATTACCAGCACTCAAATTAATAAACTGCTGCCCTGCACCCGCTCGTAATGTCTCGATAATATCCTTCATGATTGCTCTGACGCCAGTCAGGTTGGACATTTGAGCGCCAATTTGAGTTAGGGCAGGGTTCATAAGCTGTAATAAAATATATTAATTGAGGGGTGGACAAATGATTTAGTGTTCGCTGCTGACATCCAGTTTACATCGTTGCTAAAACAGCTGTTGCCGCCTTTAACTAATCTAGCTAGAGAATGATATTTTAACAAAGTAATATTTATCGTTATAGTAGCGATCGTGCTTCGTAAATATGATGAAGATGATGAAGTAATACAAAAGTTTATCATGCGTTCAATATTTATGAGGCGACAAGGGGATAAGGGAGAAATAAGCAATGCCCAATGCCCCATGCCCCATGCCCAATGCTCAATGCCCAATGACAAAACTATACAGGAGCGCTGACATTGCAAGTTAAAGCAGCAGTAGCTTACAGTGCAGGTAAGCCGTTGACGATTGAAACAGTTCAACTATCGGGGCCACAAACAGGCGAAGTGTTAGTTGAGGTGAAAGCAAGCGGGGTTTGTCATACCGACGCCTTTACCCTATCTGGTGACGATCCCGAAGGTTTGTTTCCAGCGATTTTGGGACATGAAGGTGCTGGCGTGGTAGTGGAAGTAGGCGCTGGTGTCACCAGTCTCAAACCAGGCGATCGCGTGATTCCCCTTTACACTCCTGAATGTCGCTAGTGCAAATATTGTCTAAGTTGCAAAACTAATCTCTGTCAAGCCATTCACCTAACTCAAGGACGCGGTATTATGCCCGATGGCACTAATCGCTTTAGTCTCGATGGGCAGATAATTCATCATTATATGGGTACATCCACTTTTGCTCTGATGCTTACGCAGACAGTCGTGTTTCAAATAAGGTTTAAATCTCTACTTGAAACATAATTATGAATTATGAATTTTAAATTATCTAGACACTACAAAGCTTGAAAAACAACAAAAAAGCTGATGCAAAACTTCTATGAAGCAGACTTCTACAGTTGGACTCAACAACAGGCTAACCTTTTGCATCATCACCAATGGAACTAGCTTGACCTGCTCTATTTAATTGAGGAAATTGAATCTTTAGGAAGAAAGGAACGCCAATAATTGAGAAATCGTCTGAGTGTGTTAATTGGAAATTTACTCAAATGGGAATATCAACCAAAGCAACGCAGCCGTAGTTGGTGAGCCAGCGCGTTGCGGGGGTTCCCCCCGTTGTAGCGACTGGCGAACCCGAAGGGTTAGCAACAATTAGAGTACAACGACGAGAAATTCTTAATTTGTTGAGCGAGAATCCTAGCCTGAAACCTTACATTGAAGAAGCACTCCAGGAATCATATCAAAATGGTAGGGATTTAGCATCAGAAGAAACAAATCTGCCACTTTCAACTTTTCCCAACTAATGTTTATATGCTTTTGAGGAAATTCTGAGCGATCGCTTTTATCCGGGTGAGTCTACCACAGATGATTTAATGGATTGACACTCTTTAGTCAAAATTCACAAATAGCAAAATTTGTCAACATGATAATACTTCATCAAAGTATCGATCAATTTCTGCTACCAGTATGTCAAAGTCTACAGGCTTGGTTAAGTGGGATTTGAAACCAGCCTGAAGCGCAAGCTGCCGATCCTCTGGGCTACCGTAGCCGGTAAGCGCAATCAGAATTGAGCGAGTAAATTTGGAGTCTTTGCTTAGTTCCTGTGCAACGGCGAACCCATCCATTTCGGGAAGTCCGATGTCACAAATAATCACATGAGGCTCAAGCTTCTTTGCAGTTTCTATCCCTAAAATTCCATTATTGGCAATGGAAACTTCATGCCCAAAATGCTCAAGCACTGCTTGTAATGTTACGGCTGAATCGTCATTATCTTCAATGACTAAAATCTTCAACGATTTTTTAGCCGCCTCTGTAATCTCCATATTGTTGTCTAAGGCTGTAATTTCTTCGCATAGAGGGAGAGTGACTTTGAATTCTGCTCCCAAATTGATCCCTCTACTTGAGGCTTCAACACTACCACCATGAAGTTCCACAAGACTTTTTACTACCGAAAGTCCTAAACCTAGCCCGCCCCGCGAACGATCTAAACTGCGATCAGCCTGGGTAAACGGCTCGAAAAGTTCTGGTAATATTGTCGGGTCTATCCCGATGCCTAAGTCTCTTACAGATAAGACCGCTTCACTACCTGAGCCATTCTCACCTGGAATAACTGAGAGATCCACCCAGATCGTCCCATCTGGCTTGGAAAACTTTAAAGCATTATCAAGAAGATTCCCAAAGACTTGGAAGAAGCGAGTGGAGTCAACATAAGCCCACACGGGCGTGTTTGGCAGGTCTTGTACTACGTTAAGATTCCATCTCTTTATTGCTTGTGCATGATCGTTGAGACTCTGGCAAACCAATTCCACCAAATTAACCTTCTCAAGGTTTAATGAAACCTTTACATAAGTGATGGATGATACGTCAAGTAACTCATCGATTAATTTCGAGAGGTGCTTAATCTGGTGTTGCATCCTTAAAACTGTTTCCCCAACTGCGCCAGTCTCACCTAGCTTTAACTTGAGTAGCTGAACGCTGTTGGAAATGGGGGCAACGGGATTCCTTAGCTCGTGAGCTAGCATCGCGATAAATTTGTCTTTCAGCGCGTTTTGGCTCGTCAGTTTCTGGAAAAGTTGAACATTAGCGATCGCAACTGCCGTAGTGTCAGTCAAAATCTCAAGTATTCCGATCTCTTGGGGCGTGGCTAGGTGTCGTGTACTCCAGTAGGCTCCGATCGCACCCAGTGGATCAGAAACCCGAATGGGAACCATCACTAAACTTTTGACAAAAGTCACTTTGTAGGTTTCAATAGGAATTCGTGCATCCTGGTAAATGTCCTCAATTACGGCTGCTTTTTTATTGAGCATCGCCCAACCGGAGATGCAAGACTTGAGCGGAAAACGCATACCTTTCCAAAGTGGCCCGATGGCGTTTTCATCGACATAGTGGCAACATTCACCATCCCGCAGTACAAAAGTTACTCCATCAGCATTAGTGAGATCCCGAGCCGCCAAACGCACAATCTCAATAATTTCCTCAATAGTCCGCACACAAGCTAAATCCTTCACAACCGAAAGCAACCGATTATAAGACGAAATACTATAGCTCTGATGTGAATTCTGTTCTTGAGAGATGGAGGTTTGTAATATATTGTTCATAAACAACTCCAAATAAAGGTGATGTCTGTGCAAAAACTCAGGTAAAGCGGGTAGGTTTCAGCAGACGCCTAATCTTAATCGTAATCTTAATTTTGATGTTAAGAGTACGACCCGTTACTGCATTTTTTTGTATATAGTATCAATATACTTAGTTTCAAAAAATAAACTTCGTAAATATACGTAAATATCTAATTATGAAAATGAAGATGCGTAGGTGTACCCCGTTTTAGACATTGCTTATGGACATTAATTCCTCAATGCAAACAAATTATTTGGCAATCGACAAATAATACTCAAATCGTTGACCGAGTTGTTTAACCGTTAGATTCTGAGTCCAGTACTCCACTAGGGCGTGACCAAATGCCCAGGCATTGCGATCGGGTGAAGCGGAGTTTTCCAGCAGTAGCGGCCAAAGGGATAGCAATTCAAAGTTGAGCGAGTTGGGGTTCAAGAGCGAGAAAAGTTCATATCCCATTTGCAGTTTGCCAATCACAATCGGCAACTGTTCGACGGGAATTTGCTGTGCCAGCATATATGCTAAAGCTGGAGATCCGGTTGAGAGCGTAGAAACAAACTGAAGGACGGGACTTTTGAGCAATGTCGTCAATCCTTGTGTTGTCGTCATCTGAAAGGTGTAGTGGTCGATGATTTTAGCGGTGGCGACAATGCGGGCTTCTAGATTACGCAAAAAGCGGGCGAGACGGAGTTGCTTGGTAGGTGCGATCGCATCGACTAATCCCAACGATAGCGCCTCCACGCCCCAAGCGGTTCGTCTTGTTTTGCTGTCACCTGTAACCACGGGTAAAACTAGATTACAAAAGTTTCCTAACATTTTTGCCCGATACTCAGTGGCTTCGCGAATGGCAATTTCTTTGGCGCGATCGCCCCATTCCCAATCATAAGGTGGTTGCCATTCGCGGATGGGACGCAGCCGATCTACTTGAGTGACGATCACGATCGCAGGTAAATCTGTAACTTCTGCTTTGATGTCTTGCAAAAAGTCCACATCCATTTGCAGGGCAGGATCGAGGGCAGGGGTAACTAACAGCAACAAATCTGCGCTGATCGCATAATCAAGCACCAGATTTCGGAGATCGGCACGGTTGACTTGTTCATAACCAGGTGTATCCCAAAGTGTTAGAGTTTCCCCACTTTGAGTCTGCCATTGATAATTCTGAATGCGATCGGTACTGGGTAAAACATCAACGGCTGCGAGATCGGCCTGAAATAGCGTGTTAATCAGGCTACTTTTTCCCGACCCCGTGCGCCCCACCAGCAGAATATTTACAGGTTTTTGCTCAACCGCCTCGGCTGGTTGGGCTTGAGTTAAGATTTCTCGGAGTGTTTGAGTTTTTGCCTTGGGTAAAGTTGGTGTAGATACTACGGTTGCTGGAACTGGGCTACGTCCGTAAAGAGCGATCGCTTGTCGGCATAAATTTTTCAAGGCAGCTTCCCGGAATAACTGGCTCAAATTTCCCAATAATTGCTGAGTTGCTTGGTTACTAAAACCCTGACTAGCTTGTTTTGCCACCGCCGCCACCGGATTTAAGATCCACTGTGCCCAGTTCCAAGCTTTCCAGAATTTCCGTGCCGATGGCTCCAATTTTCGGTAGACCTCATATCCTTGGTATGCTTGTCCAACCGTTACCTGATTGAGGACAGGGGATAACTTTTGCATCCACCGATCCATATCATCCACCGTTCCGCGAATCAGCCCGTAAGCTTGGGGGACGTAAATATTCAGCAGGGGATATTGAATTTGAGGATTGTAGATATGAGCGATCGCTACCACTAAATCCTGACATCGCGTCCAAAAAGTTTGCCAATCTTCCCAAATTGGGCGATCGCTTTGTGCTGCAAGCAGAATTTCTTGAAGGGCGGCTTCTGCAAGTTTTGTGGTGTCACTTCCCACAGGTCGCCCTACTGTATCCTCTTCTGTCGATTTCAGTTCTTCACGGACTTGAGTTAATACAGCTTCTACTTGGTTAACAGCTGGTTGAGTCCATTTGACTAGCAGCCAACGCCAACCAACGAATAAAACGGTAAATATACCCCAAATCCAATTAATGCCCCACGCATGAATTTGTGAACCGGCAGACACCAGTAAGAAAATGATGATAAATGCGATCGGAATTGCTAAGACGACCCACTGCCACAGTTTTAATCGCACCATTGCCCTATACCTGCTTTAATAAATAACCCTTCTAATACAAATAGTAACTATAAAAGTTTTCAAAACTGATTGACTACCGATGATGGTATCTTTTGAATCTTCTAATTTTTTGTTCACACTTTTAGGAAATTGAGATTCTGACTGTGTATAAATTAATATTGCTATTTTATTCCCTTGCTTTCTACATCCATTCTCAAAAAATACTTAATGGAGAGTTTTCATGGAATGTGAAGAGATGCACAGACAACTAGAAATTTTAGATGAAAATCCGAAAGAGATGGGCGAAGAAGAACAAGAAGAATTGGAAGAACAACAAAATTCTGGTGAAAAAAGAAGAAGAGAAAAGTCTAAAGGAAAACGACCATTCCCTACTTATATATTAGAGGATGCAATAAAAGTTCCTCAAGTAATAAGACAGTTTAATGGTGGTAATCCTTGGAGTCCTGATGAGATTGCAAAAGCCTTAGAAATCGGCAATAGTAATAAATATTATTCCTTGACAGCCTCATCTCGTGATTATGGTTTTACTGAAGGGACTCGCAGTACTAAAACAATTGCACTTGCATCTATAGGAAGAAGTATTGTGTATGCAAGATCGGCAGAAGAAGAAATAAATGGCTACAAACAAGCATTTTTTAGGGTTCCATTATTTAAGAGAGTATATGAATGCTATGATGAGCGAACACTTCCACAAATTAGATATCTTAAAAATACTTTAATAACTGAATTTAGTATTGACGAAGAATTTCAGGACGACTTCTATAAAGTATACCAAGCTAATTCAAATTTTCTGTCCAGGTTGGAGGAAACTATACAAAATAAATCTCTAAAGGGAGAAAAAGTAGAAATATCATCTAACAAAGAACATTCTGCTGATGCTTTTATACTTGGAGAGCTGAAGAAAAGACAACTCTAGTAGCATTTGTAGCAATGCCATTTTCGGAAAAAACTGAAGAATATCCTGAAGGTTTTTTTGATGAGGTATTAACTCAGTTAATTACTCCTGCTGCAATACAGGCAGGTTTTAAAGCTGAAACTGCAAAAAAGAAAGGTAGTGATGTAATTCAATCAACAATTATAAATGATTTGAGTAAAACTGATCTCGTGATTGTAGATTTAACT
Organism: Nostoc sp.; assembly: GCF_036917515.1. Taxonomy (GTDB): domain Bacteria; phylum Cyanobacteriota; class Cyanobacteriia; order Cyanobacteriales; family Nostocaceae; genus Nostoc. Next base: position 75,642 of record NZ_JBALDE010000227.1, read on the forward strand.
GAACATAATCCCAATGTTTTGTTTGAGCTTGGTTGGAGGATGGCTTTAGATAAACCTATTGCACTGATTAGAGCATTAGGTACAAAACCAATATTTGATGTAGATCACATGCTCAGAGTTTACGACTATAATCCAAGGCTATGGAAGTCAAGTTTAGAACAAGACATTCTCGCCTTAGCAGATCATATTAAGGCATTATGGGATAATCGAGATAGCGAAAAATCATACGCTAAAATATTAACAGATAAATAATCCTTAAAAAGAGGTTATATTAAACTTGTATAGTTTGTCAAAACTCAGTCGGAAGTGAATTATCTCGCCTCAAGTCACCTTTATATAAAATAAAGAAATAATCGCATTCCTATTTAAACAATATTTAGATTGGGTAATCGGTAATTGTCTTCAATACATTCAGCGATTGCAAGCAAGAATAAAGATAGCGATCGCTTGCCATAAAACCTAAAATACTAGTGAATATATTGTTGACTTGAGTGAGTACGACCTAAATGACACTATTGCAACTTCCCGTTAACGGTAGAGATGGCAATTTTTATCTACAACTCATTGCGATATTGATTTTTCTACTAACAATTCTGATGCTGCTTCACCCTCACCCACGTTATCAGATTTGGAAAAACCATCTGCTATATCTTTGATAAAACCAGCTACAGGTACCGCAACTAGTAAACCCAAGACTCCACCAACATTGGTTCCTACAAGCAAAGCAATTAATACCCATATTGGTCTAATCCCAGTAAATTTACCTAATAAACGGGGTGCGATCGCCTGATCGATTACCTGATCGATGACAACAGCTACCGCAAAAACCTTAGCTGCTAGCCAAAAGTCATGTGACGCTATTATCAAAGTTATTAAAACAAGACTGACAACATCACCAAAGGGAATTAAGCTCAAAAGCCCAACTCCCAAACCAAAGAGTAAACCAAACTGGACTTGAAAAACTAAAAACAATAATGTTATTGAAACACCCATCAGCAAAGCCAAAGTTCCCTGACCTATTAAGTAATTCTGGAAGTTTTGCTGAATAGATTGGCTTATCTGCTGGGCAATATTTCCAGGTAACTTCTTAACTATTATCTCCCAAATCCTTGGGCCATCTAACAACAAGTAAAAAGTTATAACTACTGTGATTAATGCCTCAGAAATACTATCAATTGTATCTATAACAATACTTAAAAGCTTATCTGAAATAAACTCTATTTCATTTGGTAGTTGGTCATTGATTCGTGCTAATAGCTGACTTAAATTCACATTTAATTTGTGCCTAAAAAACCAATCATTTACAATCTGAAGCTTTTCTTCGCTAGAATCAATCCATTGGGGAAAGACTTTAACTACTTCATTAAATTGCTCTAAAATAATGGGCATTAAAGTGATACCTAAAGCCACAGCAATTACCAATGCTAATATAAAAACTAATGCTACTGCATAGCTGCGTTTAACTCTCCGTTGTTGGAGAATCGAAACAGGATAGTTTAAAATGAATGCAAGCAAGGTAGCCAATACAAGAATTGTTACAACAGGTTGAAAGTTTTTAATCAGCAAAAATGCTAGCCAAGCATTGAGGAATACTAGAGGAAATAACAGCGTAAAAATTAACCATCTAAGTAATTGGTTCAGTGGAAAATTCATAATTAATCTCAAAGCTAAAATTATTCTATTTACTAGATTTAACCGAATAATCAAATCTGCTCAAGAGGACATAGACAATAAAAATCTTTCCCTACTACAGACGCAATTAATCACGTTTCTCCTAACTCTCCATTCCCTACTCCCTATTGTTCCAATTACTAACTTTCAGCGAAAGCTAAAAATTGCTCCTCATTTATTCGCCCTGCTTGATAGAGAGTATTAGTAATTTCCGAAATAGTCAAAACCGCATGACTGCGATAACCATTTTGCTGTAACCTATCTTTTACCCCCTGTTCATGATCGATAAATACCACAATGTCATTAACCTTTAATCCAGCTGATTCCAACTTTCCTGCTCCTTCCATGACACTTTTGCCGCTAATGAGAATATCGTCAACCACTACAACTGTTTCACCAGTATTAAAGTTACCCTCAATTACCCTCCGAGTTCCGTGTGCTTTCACCTCTTTACGCGGGAAAATCATCGGACAATGAAGGCGTAAAGCTAAACCAGTCGCAGTAGGTAAAGAACCATAGGGAATACCTGCTAATCTATCAAAATTCAGGTTCTTCAAAATCTCCTCATAAGCTGTGAGAACTTGATTAAAAAGTTGGGGATTGGAAATAATTTTGCGTAAGTCGATATAATAAGGAAATATAGCTCCTGATGCTTGGACAAAGCTGCCAAACATAATGCAGTCAATATCATAAAGTTGTAAAATCAAATCTTGGTGGGGATGCTGATTTAGAAAACAAACATCAGGAAACCACACAGAACAAGTAGAATTTTCGTGAATAATTTCAGTTTTTATTTGATTAATTTCTGCACGTAAAGACTGGACTTCCTCTGATAATTGTGCATTTCCCAACATATCTTGAGGAACAGGAATCAGTAAACCATCACCATTACTATTCAAGCCAGCTTCTAAAATTTGCTTCAGATTTTGACCCTCCGCCCAGATACTACGCGCCATAATAATTCGTTCAGGTGCAATTGCTCGAATAAGTGCTAAAACTTCAGAATTTGTAGTTCCTACTTCCAAACCCAATTGTTCTGGAGTTCCCCAGGTTTTGGATTCTTTTACTACCTGTAAATAAAGGGGTGATTCGTTTGTAGGATACTGCTGTAAAGTTTCTGCACCTGGATTAGAAGTACAGCATAAAATAAACACCGCTTTATCAGGATAGACTAAAAAAGGTGCTACGTGATCTTGTCCTGTATAGGGACTGAGAGTGATTGCATCCACCTGCCATCTTGTAAACACAGTCTGGGCAAAGATGGTACTAGTATTTAAGTCACTGTGTTTGGCATCTAAAATCACTGGGATGTGGGCTGGAATAGCTGCTAAAGTTTTATGCAGCAGTTCTAAACCAGGAATACCTAATGCTTCGTAAAAGCCAAATGTCGGTTTATAAGCACAAACAAAATCAGAAGTTTCCGTAATAATGAATTGTAACCACTTTTCCAAACCAGCGATCAGTTCTTCAGATTCATAACGCTCAGGCATCATCTCTGGATTTGGATCGAGTCCGACAAATAGTAAGCTTTGATTTTCCAAGATATTACGATTCAATTTATCAAAAAAGTTCATTTTTTTAGTTTAAAAAAGTATTGTTTACCAAAACATTGATTCTATTAATTCAGTACCACCAGCCTGACGCCCTAATCGAGAGTGAATTACTACAAATAAGATAACCATCGGCACTGAGGCAAAGTGAACAACTCGCAATGCTTGCCAATCGCCGAATAAATCTACAATCCAGGGAAATTGAGCAGGTTTATACATTCCTATCCCTGTAAATAATGCCAGCAGCAAAATAGGAATAATTGCTGTATAAGCAATCCGATGCCAAGCATAAATTAGGCGTTGGGAATTTTGAGTTTTTTGTAATGCTTTGAAGTCATTAGCACCGACAAAGCGATGTCGCCAGCGTCGGGTAATTAAAATGTAAATTCCATACCACAACAGATTCAGCGAAAATAGCCACATTGCTGCAAAATGCCAGTGTCTACCTCCTGCAAGCCAACCTCCTAAAGTAAATATCAAAGGAATGTGCAAACCTGCACGTCCACCAAAGACAGGGTTGGCGTTGTAAATTTGTAGTCCACTGGTGAGCATGATAAATACACTAATGATGTTACAAGAGTGGAAAATTTTGGCTCCTATTGCTTGAGTGGGTCGCTTTCGAGTTGGAGAGGGAACGTTATAAGTCATAAATTTTGACTGATAAAATTTGCTGTTTATCTGTCTTGGGTAAATAACCCAACAAGTTTGGAGGTGGGCATTGCTTATCTTTATTTTCTCATCATTAGATTCAGTATTGGAATGGGGTTTTCTGACAACCCTAGACCATCTCCCTTGGTGCCTAATCTAGCAGCAGATAGGGTTTTGGCAACAGCCACAACTTTTATAATTGGTGCTCCTCACTGGAGTTTAGACTAAAGCAAGCAAAAATAGCTCGACAGTAGATTCCATTGACTTGATGTCGAACAATCACAGTATTAAGTAAGATAAAAAGCATTAGGCAGTATTTTTAGATACTTTCTTCGACTTGTTAAAGGTTTTTTTGACAATAGGAAAACGAGTCCGTTGCTTGCGGGGTTTTCCAGGAGACCAACCAGGGGACTTTCCTCGCTTGTTTGGGAGCAGGTGCAGGTGTTCCAATCCGAGGCAAAACTGTTGCAAAGGCGTTAGCAACTCGACCAGGGGACAATTTCTGGCAAGGCTTTTGCCAAGCAAGGCTTTTGCCAAGGTAGGGGACAATCTCTAATACCGTCTTTTGCCAACCATAACTGCCACGAGAGTAAAGGCATTAAATCGCTCCAACGTTCTGACTGCTCAGGAGTGGAAAAATGAGGTAACGTCCAATGCAAGCGTTGCTTGATAAAACGATACCAGTGGTCAACAGCAAAACGACTTAGATACTCATGCCAGATAGAACAAACAGTTGGAATTTGCTCTCCCACCCAGACTAGCCATAAAGGTTTGTAATTTTTCTGTTCACCAACCCTTGTGCGTTGAACTTGAATCACAGACATTGAGTGTTGGGCAGACTGTTGAAAATGAAGATTACACCATGAACTCACGCACAATTGCCCCAACTTTGGGTCATTGACTTCTAAAACTTGGTCTGGTGTCGGCCATGTTGTTGAGTCGTTGAGCTTAAACTTCTCACCGTGAACACGAGGACGACCAAAACCTGTATAAGGTGGGGGCGCACCATAAAGCACACGGTTGGAACGCAAGCGCATGAGTTTATCCGCAGCAACGTTCGCAGTTTGCTTCACAAACGATGCACATCCATATTCTGCATCCCACAAAGATAAGGGTCGCTGTGGCAGATGTTGACATACAAGTTTCAGTTGAGCAGCAGCCTTCGTAATCGGATTGTCAAAACTGGTGATGCGCTCGTGCAACAATGGTAATGCCCAACTCCCGGACTTTTCTGGAATCCAAGCTATTGTGCTGTAACCTTGCTCCACTGTTACTGGTTTTACACCTGACATCGGTTGAGCTTGATGTTCGTAGGTACGGTCTTTTAGTGTCACTGCATTCGGTGCAAGACCCAAGCCGTATGATCTCCTGCTAATACCAGTTGTCCTGTTTGCGGTAGCTGTGCGATATACAACTGCATCAATTCAAAGCGCGGTGGCAAGCCATCTTCTATGGCTTCATAGATGCTCGACCACTGTCGCCGAAACACTGGTGATGTCGATAACTCAACGAACGAGTAAACACTACGTGTGACTAGCACTGCATCCATCAAGTCAAATAGTGCATCTTTACCGTTACCCAAGAGGGTGTAGACTCCACAGCGGAATTGTTTAAGCTTATCAAATATCATGGTCAAGCTGTTCTTTTTCTCTAAATCCCAGCATTGACCAAAAGGCAGTCACTTTTACATAGCTGACCGCTTTTTCTCACTATTTAGTCTAAACTCCAGTCCTCAGACGATAGAAGCTAGTGTTTCTCTAGATATTGGTTATTCTCCAGATTCAGCAGGGACTTTCGAGCCAACTTTTTATGGATTGCAGTAATCTACTTAGAAGATGTTTTAAAAGTCCCAAAAGGCATAATTTTGCCGTTCGACCCTTTTAAAACATCCTCTCAATCAGGACATTACGCAACTTTCACAAGCACGTGGCGTGGTGTAGTTGCGCCACGTGCTATTTTCATTGGTGGTGTCGGTGCTGACTTTTTCCTTTGCCCAATCGCGGTAATTACCACCAGTAACCTGTCCATCTTGTTCAAAAGAACAATAAGCTACCAACTCGCGATTTTCATCCATAATGCTGTAGAAGTTATTCTGGGGATTAAGAATATCTTGTAGTAGATTAGCTTCTTCCTTTAAGTAGTTGTATAAATCATAAGGTGGCTCATACCGCCAACTTAGGATAGCGCGTGCGTTAGTCTCGTCGATTAAGTGAAATGCGAACATTACTGGCTGTGCTGTTTGTACTGCCCTTATACTCCTCTACCCCTAACTTTAAGCTTAGTAGATTTCTGCAATACTAAATGCATAGGCTAGCAAAAACCGTAGGCATCACAAGAATGATCTAAATCATGAGTTTATATTTCCAACAATATCTCAAAAAAAGCGAGCATTTCAACAATACTCATTTTGAACTATTAAAACAAGAAAATCAACAGTTGCTCGTTCTCCCTAACTTAGATGATCTGACTTAATTAGTAAATCGCCACTACTTTTAAATCTACCTGCTACTTTAGTTAATACTGCTGAATAAGCACTTAATCAAGCAAAAATCAAAAGACGTGATCGCGTTGTAGTTTAATATAAAAATTATAATCAAATCATGAGATTGAAATTGATTAATAAGGCGATTTTCTCTAACATACTCCATAAGCGCAAGAATAAAAATAGCAATTGACAAGACTTTTTGTTGCCAATGAAATTCCCATCACCAGCTTGGGAATAATAAATCATACTTGAGAAATATTTGCAATGAATCTCAGCAGATCAGTGTGTTTACCATCGGCAATTAAAGGAGCAATTTGTTAATGAAAGTGAGTTCATCAGGGATTAAGCTAGGTTTTGCAGTTGTTAGCAGCAGTTGTCTCGCAGCAGTAGCGATCGCTATCAGTGGAACAAGTGCTTTTGCTGACTTTTCCTGTTAAGTCTCTTTTGCAAGCTGCCAACCTTCACAGAGGTCGTGCAATTTTAACCAACCTCGCCACAGTAGTTGGATACCAATTGGTGTTTTGCTTCGATGTTCAAGATAACCTCCAAGACGAGCGATGCCTACGGCGGGCTTCGCCAACGCTTCTACAGCCCAACTAACTGTTAGTAGCTTGGGTAGTTTG
>NZ_JBALDE010000228.1:0-4711 GCF_036917515.1 Nostoc sp.
GTTTCGCGCTCCGTTTCAAGCACTTATTCAATATAGCGAACCTATCTTCATGTGTCAACTATTTTTCCCAAATTATTTGGGATATCTTTTGAGTCTCCTGAAACTATCTACAGTGCTGGGTTGTAAGCAACAATGGTTTATGCACTGTGTTAATAAAGGATGGAACAAGCGTGAATTTTCAGTCGGTAATAAGTTTATTGCATCAGTTCTGGGGCGATCGCGGTTGTCTCATCGCCCAGCCTTACGATATTGAAAAGGGGGCTGGTACTAAGAACCCACAGACCTTTTTAAGAGCTTTGGGACCAGAACCTTGGGCTGTTGCCTATGTTGAACCTTGTCGTCGTCCTACCGATGGACGCTACGGCGAAAACCCCAACCGTTTCCAACACTATTATCAGTACCAAGTTCTGATTAAGCCCTCACCAGATAATATTCAGGAGATTTATCTTGATTCATTAAGGGCTTTAGGTATCCGTCCTGAAGACCACGATATTCGGTTTGTAGAGGACAACTGGGAAGATGCAACAGTAGGAGCTTGGGGTACTGGGTGGGAAGTATGGTTAGATGGGATGGAAGTTACTCAATTTACCTACTTCCAACAGTGTGGAGGAATTGATTGCCGTCCGGTGTCGATTGAGATTACATACGGGTTAGAGCGGCTGACAATGTATCTTCAGCAAGTAGAAGCATTTACAAAGATCCAGTGGACAGATAACATTACCTATGGTGATATTTACCTTCAGGGAGAGATTGAGCAGTGTATTTATAACTTTGAAGCGTCGAATCCTGAGTTGCTACTGACACTATTTAATTTGTATGAGCAAGAAGCTACCCAATTGACAGAGCGAGCATTGGTCTTGCCTAGCTTAGATTATGTAATGAAGTGTTCGCACACATTTAATCTGCTGGATGCTAGAGGTGTAATTTCGGTGACAGAGAGGACTCGCTATATTGCCAGGATTCGGCATTTGGCTAGGAAAGTAGCTCATTTATATGTTGAGCAAAGGGAGAAGTTAGGTTTTCCGTTGCTCAAAGATACTGTGAGTTCAACAGGAAGCTGAATCTCTTAAAGGGTGTAACTACATAAGCTAAGTATACCTATGTATAAAATATTGAGGTTTTTAAACGCAGAGTAACTCAAAGTAAATCCATAAGCGCTTCTCTTTCCCGGAGGTATGCACAATTGTGCCAAATTTAATTCACTACGATTTCGTGTTCTATTTATCCATGTTGCACTAAGGTTTATGCTAGGTATATCTTTATGATGTGGCTTTTGCTAAAGGACAGAAATACCCTTAAATCTTGAGTCCAAAACATTAAGGCTACAAGTATAAGGCCCGCCTGTGCGGGCTTTGTTTGTATAAACTTGATGGAATATACTTCACCACAAGTATAAAATTTTTCGGCGTTGCTGATTAAAGAGATAAAATCCTTATGCAGAGGCGCTCCAAACGCAGATAATAAGAGTTTGGAATATTTGTTTTTTGAATTTTAAGCCAAATTCGGCATTGCCAATTTTTCTTTATTGCCGCTCTAACTATTTTGTAAGTCAAGTGCAAATTCCAGTTGCCAGGTGCTTTTACAAAAAATCTTATGATTCAAACCAGTGGTGTAATTATTTGTCTTGGCTACATTTTTGGGTTGTTGTTTACAGCAGTTCCTTGGGGTGGTGTATGGATTTTGGGGTTGGGGATAGTGGGAGCAATTATCTTTAGAAGACGCACTATCTTACGGCAACTTGCTCAGAAATCAGAAAATGCTGCAATTAAAACAAAGTTAGTACCTAATAGTTGGCAAACTATTCCTCATCCTCGAATATGGCTAGCTGCTGGCTTGGTGGGATTATTGGCAACTCTATATTTTCAATGGCGAGTGCCGCAACCGGGTGCAAAAGATATTAGTCAGTTCGTCCCGCTTGGAAATAGCAGCAATCAAGAACAACTTGTGATTGTACGCGGCGAAGTGGCAAGTAATCCTCGCTTAACTCGCAGTCAGCGAGGACAATTTTGGCTGAAAGCGACTCAGCTAGATGAAGTCAAAAATGATAAAGGTTCAGCGGGTGTTCCACAAGGGGTTATAGGCAAATTGTATGTGACAGTGCCTATACTTCAGGCTACTGGGTTATACCCTAGTCAACAAATTGCTGTAACTGGGATTTTATACAAACCAAAAGCGGCTTCCAATCCTGGTGGTTTCGATTTTCAGAAGTTTCTCAAGCAAGAAGGAACGTTTACTGGTTTGATTGGGCGACAGATAAATGTTTTGGATCAGGAACGTAAATGGGGATGGTGGCAAATTCGGGAGCGAATTGTGCGATCACAAGTTCGTTGGTTGGGTGTCCCTGAAGGGCCTCTTGTCAGTGCAATGGTTTTAGGTAGCAAAGCTGTTGATTTACCTTATGATATCCGTGACTTATTTGTACAAGCTGGATTAGCTCATGCTTTAGCAGCTTCTGGGTTCCAAACTTCTTTGATTTTGAGTGTGATTTTACAGTTAACAAGACGAGCAAGAAAAGGAACACAATTTACCCTTGGCTTTTTGGCTTTAATCATTTTTCTAAGTTTAACAGGGTTTCAACCTGCGGTTCTCAGAGCTGTAATTATGGGTTTTGCGGCATTAGTCGGTTTGCTATTAAAAAGGAAGGTAAAACAGTTCGGATCATTACTATTAGCAGCAACTCTGCTATTAGTGTTTAATCCTCTATGGATTTGGGATTTAGGTTTTCAATTGAGTTTTTTAGCAACATTAGGATTAGTTGTAACAGTACCTGCATTAGTCAATCGTCTAGCATGGTTACCACCTGCGATCGCTGCTTTGATTGCTGTTCCTCTAGCTGCCACTATTTGGACTTTACCTGTACAACTGTTTATCTTTGGAGTTGTACCATCTTATAGTCTGTTGTTGAATGTGATTAGTACTCCATTAATTTCGATCATTAGTATAGGTGGAATCATCAGTGCGTTAGTAGGTTTAGTTTGGACTGATGCAGGAAGCTTCCTAGCGGGAGTGTTACATTACCCTACTGATTGGTTAATTAAACTAGTAGATTTTTTTAGCAATTTGCCTGGAAATTCTGTTGCTGTGGGCAGCATATCTACTTGGCAGCTTTTGGCGATTTATATCCTAATTATATTGGTCTGGCTAGTGCCTTGGTGGCAAAGGCGGTGGTGGTTTGCTAATATGATTGCAATTGGTTTAGTATTCATCCCACTTTGGCATTCTCAAAATACATTGGTTAGGATAACTGTCTTAGAATCTGGGACAGAACCAATTGTAGTCATTCAAGACCGAGGTATTGTAACTGTAATTAACAGTGGTGATGAAGGTACAGGACGTTTTACAATTTTACCTTTTTTACAACAGCAGGGTGTAAATCAAATAAATTGGGCGATTGCAACTGATTTTCAAGGTAATGAAAGTAATGCTTGGTTGGAATTAATGCAACGTTTACCAATCAATAATTTTTATGAATATTCACCCCAAATAGATAATTCAATTACAACTCAGGCAATTCAACAGGAACTACAAAAACATCAAGGAAAATATCAACCTTTGGCAGTTGGTCAACCTGTGAAAGCTGGTTCGATAGTAGCGCAATTAATTAACGATCAATTACCCATTTTGCAATTGCAAATTTTAGATCAGAATTGGTTATTAGTAGGTAATGTTAAATCTAAAGAGGTACAACAACTAGTTAAAAATGGAAGTTTGACTCGCCCGCAAGTACTTTGGTGTGCCCCTGAGTCATTGAAAGATTTAGTTATTGCTCTGCAACCACAAGTAGCGATCGCTTCTTCTGCCAACTTCGATCCGAAAACTTTATCTGAACTGAATCAAAGCCAAACTAAACTATTCTTTACAGGACGAGATGGGGCTATTCAATGGACTCCTAATGGTCAGTTTGAGGCATTTATTGAATCAACCGAAAATAAATCATCTGTTTTATAAAAAATTTAAAAATTTAGTAATTTAAAAAAAGTTGTATCAAATCTTATGACAATCTATTTTTATAGTACTCGTGAAGAATATGGCTGTTTCTCTAACTTTTCGTCCCACGGCTTTGAATTAGATGGATTATATTGGTCAACTAGCGAACATTACTTTCAAGCGCAAAAGTTTGTGGGTACACCTCATGTAGAACAAATCCGCCTAGTTAAAACACCTAAAGATGCAGCAAGAATGGGGCGCGAGAGAACCCGTCCTCTACGTCAAGATTGGGAACAAGTTAAAGACGATATCATGCGGCAAGCTGTACTATATAAATTTCAAACTCATACGGATATTAGAGATATTTTACTTTCTACAGGAAATGCAGAAATTGTCGAAAACTCACCTATTGATTTTTATTGGGGTTGCGGAGCCGATGGCAGTGGTAAAAATATGCTAGGAAAAATTTTAATGGAGGTGCGGGATATCCTGCACCATACATATAGGGCAGATATTGATAATAAAACTGTTAAATAATCTTGTATAAAATAGTTTTTTAATCGAACTATTCCAGACGTAGAGAACACGAAGAAATGATAAATACAGACGATCGCAAATGCTTTAAGACTGCTATATAGTTATTACTCTTCATAAATATAAATCTGAAAGCCTCGATTAACGATTGCTATATATAGCAGTCGCCATCTTAGTTAGGACGTAGAATATATAGAGAAGTGATTGATTTCTGCATTCGTATGGCAAACCCTTACAGTTATGATCTACG
>NZ_JBALDE010000229.1:0-11672 GCF_036917515.1 Nostoc sp.
ACAAATGCTCTGAATGCGGTAACTAAAAAAGACATTATTGGATGGTTCACCCACTGCTGTTACTATATTGCACCCAACTGAGAACCGCTATAATACCCAAAATTTGCTCGTGCGCGATGGGGCATATGTCGATGCCAGCATATATGGTACAGGTAAGGGGGGATCTTTAACAGTTACTGCTAAAGATGTGCAAGTGATTGGTACCTCTACTGACGGTCGCTTCAGGAGTGGCATGTTTACTCAAGCTTATTTAGGGATAACTGGGGATGGCGGAAACTTGACGATTAATACCCAACGTTTGCTTGTGCGCAATGGCGCACAGGTAGATGCAGAGACATATGGTACAGGTAAGGGAGGTTTTTTGAATGTGACTGCTAAAGATGTACAACTGATTGGTACCTCTAGTAATGGTTACTTTCCCAGTGGCTTGTTGACTTCCACTCACTCAACCGGAGATGCCGGAAACTTGAAAATTGATACCCAACAGTTGCTTGTGCGCGATGGGGCACTGATAAATGCCAGCACATCGGGTGCAGGTAAAGGAGGTTCTTTAACTGTTACTGCTAACGATGTGCAACTGATTGGTACCTCTAGTGATGGTCGCTTTGGCAGTAGCTTGTTAGCTTCTACTGACTCAACAGGGGATGCAGGAGGTTTGAAGATTAGTAACGATAATTTACTTGTTCAAGATGGGGCAATAGTAAGTGTGAGCAGCTCAGGTAAAGGAATTGCAGGGAATTTAAATATTGATTCTGCCTCTATCCGTTTGAACAACAACGCTACTGTTAATGCTAATACCCAAGCTGTCAACACTGACCTGAGTAAAGAACAAGCTACTATTACTCTGCACTCTGAAGATTTACTATTGCTTCGTAACAGCAACATCACCACTAACGCTTCTGGAGAAAACGTCATTGGTGGCAATATCAACATTAATACTGATATTTTAGTTGCATTTGACAATAGTGATATCAGTGCAAATTCTACTGACTTTCGAGGAGGTCAGGTGATAATCAATGCTAAGGGGGTATTCGGCACTCAATTTCGTGATGTACCCACCCCAAACAGCGATATCACTGCTACAGGAGCTAATCAGCAGTTGAATGGTACAGTGCAACTCAATACACTATAAGACCCCACAAATGGTTTAGCGGAGTTGCGACTGTAAGTAGTGGATGCCTCACAATTAATCAACCAAAACTTCTGTGCCAGAAGAGGTAATAGCAGTTTCACGATCACTGGACGTGGTGGTTTACCTCCTTCTCCCAACACTGTACTTAATAATGATACAGTTTGGGAAGATTGGCGAGTCACTGCTGTGCCAAGACAAGCAGGAGAGTACAGCAGCAGGGAAACTCTTGAGAAACAAAGTTCAGCACTCAGTACACAGATTGTGGAAGCTCAGGGGTGGATAGTGAATGCTAAAGGTGAAGTGATATTAACAGCTGCTGCACCAACGCCAACACCCCACGGCTTGAAGAATTTACCCTTTGGATGTCAGCCAGAGGAGGGATTTCCAAGGAATAAATTACTCAACAAAAATCATAAGGCCAATACTTCGGACAAAATTAGGCAGCAATAACACCGTAAGAGCGTAAGTTTTAGTAGTTAGGATGGGATTTAATGACAGTCGGCGAAAGTCCTAACTTGAAATAAAGGTGTCGAGCAAATGGTCATTGAGTGCCCGTCGTTTGAGACTCGCCATTGAAAAGACAAAGGGTTTTTCACCTGAGTGCTGTCGATGAGCATCAAGCTTGGCAAGATTTAAGGCGGTGAAACTGGCATTGAAATGAAAGTTCAAGCTTTTTGACATCACGGGCTTGACAATCACTCAGTCTGGTAAACTGTTTAGCATCGCGGAAGATAAATTTGATTTGAAAGTGCAGTTTGTATAAACGATAAATCTCGTCTGCTGATCACTCGTGAGAGGTTAGAGTAATTGCACATTTGTCAAGATGGTGCGGGAAAAGGGGATAAATCCAGCTTTGAGACTGGCTTTGCAGAGCTTTGACTACTCCTAAATCTTGATTCTCTTTTGCAGCGAAGTACTTAACAGGGTCATCGGCGTTGCCTTTGTCATAAGCAACACTGAAATGGTATAAACCGCGATAAATCATCTCTAAAGAACATGCTGACAATGGCAAAAGAATTGACCAGCTTGATAGAAAACTAGACTTACATCTCCAAAAATATATAAATCGAAAAGATGTTGAGCAGATGCTTTTTGGTCAAATCAACGAGAAGGTTGACCACAAAATCAAAAAAGTTCTGTTTTATACCCGTGATCTTCAAAGCTTTTTACAGCGTGATTCTGATTTCAAAATCCGAGAATACACTAATGAGGACTAATTAAATAGCCTCTGGAGATTCACTTTGAGATTAATACTTAAGGAGGCAAAAAGATGATATTAAATCTTCAACAATTTACTACAGAATTAGAATCTTGTAACAATTTTAAAACTTACTTATAAGACTTGCCCAGCAATCAACTTGGCGGCGTTACTGCTGAATGCGATCGCAGTTAAGTCATTGGGGATTCACCTTATGTAGGAGTCGGACTTTATTCAGAGAATAAAGGCGTTGCAGTTTCAGGTGGCGTTCAGGTAGGTGCTACTAATAACGTTTTTGTTGGTGCTGGTTACAATTCTATTCATGGCTTTAACGGGCAATTGGGAATAAGATTTTAATGATTAATTAGGAATTAGTATTAGGCAGGGGGAGTAACTGAAGTTGAGATTAGTTCTCTGACATGAAGTGCGGAATCTTGTTGTAATGCTGATGCCACGATCGCTTCACTTTCAACTATACTTAACCGAGCGATCGTCTGCTTCACTCCAGGTATACTTTGAGGATTTACGCTCAACTCATCCAGCCCTAAACCTAATAAAATTGGTGTTGCTAAAGTATCTGCTGCCAATTCTCCACATAATCCTACTGAAATCCCCGCTGCATGGGCAGCTTGGATAATTTGCTGCACCATTCGCAATACGGCTGGATGTAGCGCATCAACCAAATTTGCCACGCGGGGATTAGTGCGATCGCTAGCCATGACGTACTGACTTAGATCGTTAGTGCCGATACTAAAGAAGTCTACTTCAGCGGCTAACCGATCGGCGATCACTACTGCTGATGGAACCTCCACCATAATTCCTACTTTCATCGCTGCATCAAAGGAAATACCAGCTTGATTTAGTTCAGCCTGCACTTCACCCAAAATTACCTTAGCTGCACGTACTTCAGTTACAGTCGCAATCATTGGCAACATGATTTTAATTTGGTGTCCTACACTAGCTCTCAAAATTGCCCGTAACTGAGTTTTGAAGAGTTCTGGATGATCTAAACAAAAACGAATTCCCCGCCAACCTAAAAAAGGGTTAGCTTCTGGGAACCCTACTTTGAGATAGGGAAGTGGCTTATCACCACCGACATCTAAGGTACGAATAATTAGCGGCCGATTATCTAAAACTTGGGCGATCGTCTGATAGACTAATAATTGTTCTTCTTCAGTCGGGGCGCTTGTTCGATCTAAATACAGAAACTCAGTGCGGAGTAGTCCCACACCTTCTGCACCGCTAGCCACAGCAACTTGCACATCATTTATACTACCAATATTGGCGAAGACGCTAACTTGCCGACCATCACGAGTAATCGCTGGCTGATGTGCCGTAGCTCGTGCTTCCTGTTGGGCAGTTTGCCAAGCTGACTGCTTTGCTGCCAGTAAATCCAGGATATCTGATTCTGGTTCTACCCAAGCTCTGCCACTTTCACCATCAAGTGCCATCAGTGTACCATCAGCCAAGTGCAACACCTGGGCATCCACTCCCAAAACTGCTGGAATACCCAACGTCCGGGCGATAATTGCACTGTGGGAGGTGGCGCTACCAGAAGTAGTACAAATACCCAACACTTTTGTCGGATCTAGTCCAGCCGTATCTGAGGGGGTTAAATCAGTCGCCACCAAAATCGCTGGTGACTGAAGATGCAGATTAGCTGCAGCATTCCCAGCTAATAATCGCAGCACTCTTCGCCCGACATCTACAACATCGTCAACTCGCTCTTGTAAATAAGAATCCTCAAGTGCGCGGTAGGAAGTCACTACTTCATCGACTACAGCTTGCCAAGCTGCTTCAGCATTTATATGGTTGTCTAAAATACGCTGATGAGCCGCTTCCAACAGTACTGGATCTTCTAAAAATAGTAGTTGGGTATCGAAAATGGCGGCTTCAGTATCACCAATTTGCAGAGATGCTTGTGAGAAAACTGCTTGAATTTCTTGTCGGGCAGTGTGGATTGCTGTCTGTAATCGTTGCCACTCTACATCAGGATCGTCTACGTGGTATTCCGTAATCGCAATGTGAGTAGGTTGATAATGAACAACAGGTGCGATCACTACTCCACCAGAAGCTGCAATCCCCAAAAGTTCGCCGTGAGTTGCTGGAGCAACTTCATGGTGAAAAGCTGGCGGAGAATTCAAGGCAACATTATCTTCACCAAAGTTATTGGCAAATAATACCTGTAATGCTGCCAGCACCTCATCTGCATCAGAACCAGTGGCAGTAATCAACAGTTCGTGTCCTTGACGCACCCCTAAAGTTGTAACTTGGTTAATACTGTCACCCCTGACTAGCTCAGTACTTCTTGTTAAATTCCGTACCAGAATTTGGGATTGAAACCGGGCTGCGGTTGCCACAAACTGCGCTGCGGGACGGGCGTGTAATCCCAGGCGATTGCTCACAATCAGCCGGATTTCTCGCGTTGGCGATTCTATATTAGTTGTTATTGGGCTGACAACTGACAACGGACTACTAATACCCAATTGAGTTGCTTTTGCTAAAAGTGCGCCACGTGCTTCCGCCAGAACTTGGTGAATATCTCTACCAGCCGCCGCCGCTACTACAGCAGCGATCGCACCTTCTACTAGAGGTGCTTCACACAAATACACTTTCTCCTGCTGGGCTTCTGGCAGAAACTCGATTGCCATTTCCGCACTCAGCAAAGCACTACCCAAATCCATTAATACCAAGACACCATCATCAGAAAAAACAGAAGCGATCGCCTCATAAACCTGAATCGGATCAGTACCCAATGGATTTTCAGAATCTTCAATACCTGCTGCAACAGCAATGGTAACTTGGCCTTGAACCATCTGCGCGGCGAGTTCCCGCACACTTAAAGCTAGTTGTTTACTGTGAGAAACGATAACAATTGCGATCGCGGCCACACCGTCAACCTTGTTGAGAGGTTTGCGTTTAGCTAGTTATCCATTCATTTTCCCATTTTGCTACAATTGCAACTGCCCGAAAATATTCCGGTCTTTCCAGCTAGAAATGCGAATAAAATAGCCTTCTTTTATGGAAATACGTGGTGTCCATTCATAAACTCCATCGCTAGCAGTACGGGAAGAAATGTTTTGGATAAGTTTGTTCCCATCGTACAACTTAATCGAGACATCACCATCAAAATTATCCTGGCACAATATTAAAAAAGGTTGATCTTTTTTGGAAGTACTTTACCAACTGGCTGATCGATCAAGATTTTAGGTTTCCCTTCTGGGAATTGAACAAATAAGTTGATTTACCGCCGTCAACGGTAATGAGATTGCCTTTGACTCCTAATTTAGGTAATACAGCATTTTGTATCCAAAGAAGTACATCCTTACCTGCCTTGTAAAGGGGGAAAATTCCGAATCTAGTTCCTTCCCCTTTCTAAGGGGAGCCACTGCGTTGGGCGGCCAGCCACTCTTGTTGCAAGCAAGTGGCGTGAGGGTTAGGGAGGGGTATTTTTGTACTTCATTAACTTGCAATCTGTAGTAACTCGTCACCTTTAACACCATCTTTGTTTAGAGTACCGATAACTTGATACTTATTTGCTTGGTTTTGGGCGTTAAGGCGATGGCAGTACGCTTGTGCAAATAATTTCTTTGCTCCTGCTTGGTCAGATTCGGATACTGGTATCACTATAACCATTAACACCAATCCAAGAGTGTCTATAAGGAAATGGCGTTTATATCCTTTTAACAATTTACCTGAATTCTAAATAAGACTTTTTATGACTAAATAATACAAATCACTTGGAATTTAATTTCAAACACCTAACTATTGAAGTCTTTTTCATGCTGTGTTTCTTGAAAAAACAGTTTAATTTAGATTCATGGTTAAACAACAGGTTCTGAACACGGCAGGCACAAAACCAAACGGCTAAGGCTCTATTGAAAATAATAAATAATATTTATTTTCATCAAATTATAAACCGCTACATTTCAAAAAATATCGGTTCAAATAAAAGCTTTACCTCTGTGCAAACCACAACTTACCTGAACTTGACCAGTTCACAATCAACATCTAAAGGACGAAAAAAATGACACTTTCCAATCTTGGTACACTCGGTAGCACCCCTGTTGTTAAAAATAACTCTGATTTAACTACAACAGACCCAACGGATGTCTTTCAGTTCAAAATTACCAATTCCAGCAACATCAACCTGTCTTTGACAAATATCAGTGCTGGCGATGATGCCGACATCGCATTGTTTCGAGATGCTAACAATAACGGTGTACTAGATAGTTTTGACAGACAAGTTGGACTTGTTTCCACTCGGGGAAGCAACCAAGATGACGCAATTAACTTTAAAACTAGCTCAGGTACTTTTTTTGCTGAAGTATCTCGCTTTGCTAGTAGTTCAGGCGATGTCAGTTACGATTTAGCCTTGTCTGCGACTAAACCTTCTGGAACTTTACCGATTTCAGCTAGTTCCAGCAACCTTCTACCTAAGGAATTTGTACTTGGTCAGTTGTCAGGTAACGTCACTCGTGCAGGTAACGTCAATAACCAGAACACTACCGATGTTTATAGCTTCTCTTTGGGAATTCGTGAGAGGGTTGACATTATATTAGACGGATTAAGCACTGATGCTGACATCCGGCTGATTCGAGACTCTAACAACAATCGCATCGTTGATGCAGGTGAGGTAATTGCCAGCTCTAATAATGCAGGTATTACTTCAGAACTGATTTCCAACATTGAAGGACGTGGTGACTACTTCTTGCAGGTCACTGAATTCACTGGTAGCACTAACTACAATGCGACTTTTAGCTCGTTCTTCATCCCTGCTTAAGTTTAGGCATTAGCAGTGGTAAATAGTACTTGAAAGTTTTGTAGAGCAATGCTTTCAAGGATATGCAAATGATATAAGCGGCAGAGAATCATACTGAACTTTGCTGCTTTTATTCCACACTTTAGCCAACATAATTGCTCATACGAGCGATCGCCTAAATGCTAAAAACATCAAGTTAACCATCAGAAACCTCTGGTAACTCAGAGGTTTTTCTGTATCAAGTTACAACAAACTTTTGGGTGTTACCAAGGTTTGCCAAAACTATCGCCTGACGCCAGCTTTCGCCTAAGTAATATCGTGTCCTCATTAAGACTGTAAGGGAGCAGGGGGCAAGGGGAAAAAGAGTTTTCAGGTTTTTGCACAGATGCTGGAATTATAACTAATTAGGCGGACATGATATAAGTCGGTGGTAAAAAATACAACGATGTTAAGAAAAATAAATGAGGCTAAAACCCTTTCCCTCCTGCCTTCTGCCTCCTGCCTCAAAACCCGTAACTTTGTACTTCATGCAAATGAAAACTGCTGTATAAGACTTTTTATGACTAAACAATACAAAGCATCTGGAATTTACTTTAACAAACACCTAACTATTCAAGTCTTTTTCATGCAGTGTTTCTTGAAAAAACAGTTTAATTTAGATTCATGGTTAAACAACAGGTTCTGAACACGGCAAGTACTAAACCAAACAGCTAAGGCTGTGTTGAAAATTTCTAAATTTTATGGTTGCACGGCTCAAATATTTGCACACATAAATATGAATAAAACATTACAACTAGGCGATTGCGGTCTTTTACCGCCAGAAATAATCCCCTTCTTAGCTAGTTACAACCTAATCCCGCAATTGTTATCTCAGAGCATTATCGAATCTGCGATCGCACCAATCACCTGCACAGAAGCCGAAACATCCCATGCTCTAGAGCAATTTTATCAGCAGTGGGATTTGACAACCAAGCAAAAAAGCCAAGATTGGTGCTTACGTTACGGTTTGACTCAAGAACAATTAGAACTTTTTGCCACCCGCAAGCTCAGAGTCGAAAAATTCAAACAACAAACTTGGGGGCATCAACTAGAATCTTACTTTCTCAAATATAAAAGACATTTTGATAAAGTCATTTATTCTTTAATTCGGATTGACAACAGAGGAACTGCCAACGAACTATTCTTCCGAATTACAGAAGGAGAACAATCTTTTTCGGAACTAGCACATGAATATTCTCAAGGGCCGGAAGCTGATACAAATGGCATCATCGGCCCAGTGGAACTTGGTACTATCACCCCCAATTTTGCTCAGTTACTTTGCACAAGTCAAGTGGGTATAGTTCAAGCACCCGTACTCTTCGGAGAATCATGGGTGATTGTACGTGTGGAAAAGTTTCTAACTGCACAGTTGGACGATTTTATGCGTCAGCGATTGCTGCAAGAAAATTTTGAAACTTGGTTTAAACAACAACTGAATCAACTCTCACCAGAAGAAAAAACCTGGATGGGAATCAACACTAAACCAGCACAGCTTCAAGAAGCATTCGCAGCTTAAAAATCATCAAAATCGGGTATAGAAAATTATGACAAATACAACTGTGGATATTCAAGAATTTATTACTGATTTATTTCCTTTCAATTATCTGTCACCAAATGTTTTAGAAAATTTGCTTGACAAGGTGCAATTTTGTCGCTATCGCATTGGGCAGGTAATAGTAACTAGGGAAGCTATGCCCAATTGGATTAGCATTATCTACCAAGGGCAAGCGCGTTTATTAGGTTACAATTCCCCAGGACAAAATCCGGCGACACTGAAATTACTTTCTCAAGGAGAGGTTTTGGGTTGGGTAAGTCATGTGCGGGGTATTGCTTGTGAAACTGCGATCGCTTCTACTGAAGTTATCGCTATTAATCTACCTATTGCTGGTTTTCTAACCTTACTCAAGCAGGAAGAGGCTTTTGTGCAAGCGTTGCAAAATAAGATTACTCTTTTAGAAGTGCATGAACTGCTTACCGAAGAACTCAGCCGTCGCGCAGATGGTAGCAGAAATTTAGTTAAACTTGCCCAGGCTGCAACTGAAGTTGCGATCGTTCAAACAATTCCTGCACGCAAAGTTTTCCGCCACCAGTTAGATTCAGAATTTTTGTGGTTAGTTAGCAGTAATTTTGATGCTGAGTTCCCCGTGGGTAGTCGCCTAGAGTTAGATGAACTTAACCCTAAGCTGAAATTTAATGTAAATATGCGTCTGCTGGGATTGCCCAAATCAATATTTGGAGAAAATCTCGCTTCTCCTATACCAAAAACACTCTTACCCGTAGAGATTCCCTACGCCTCAGAAATTACTGTCATAGAAGAACCAGCAACTAAAGGTAAACAAAAGAAGTATCCTTATATTAAAGGTAGAGGCCCGCTTGATGCTTCCCTAGCTTGCTTCCAAATGTTGAGCCAATACTTTAATATCCCCTTACGCAGAGATACATTACGGCGGGTGTTGACAAAGCAGCACGAACACAAGGGTATTATATCTCTGCAATTTTGCGCCGCTGCTGCCGAGTTAATGGGGTTGACAACACAAATGGTAAAAGTTCCCGCCACCGCAGTCGGACGCTTGCAATTACCAGTAATGATTTCTTGGCAAGATAGTTTTGCAATTATTTACAAAAATAGCAATCAAGAGTTACTCATTGCCGTTCCTGAGATGGGACTACTACGCTACAAACTGCGAGACTTTGCGGAAAACTGGGGAACTGAAGGAGAAGTACTGCTCCTGCAAACCAATAAAAACACTCCCAAGGCGCGGTTTAGTTTGAATTGGTTTGTACCTTCATTGCGGCGCTATCGCAAGGTATTAATTGAAGTACTAGTTGCTTCCATTGTTATTCAACTGTTTGGGTTGGTAAATCCCCTCGCTACCCAGGTAATCATTGACAAAGTACTGGTTGGTAACAGTCCTGATACCCTGGAAGTTTTCGGCATCTTTTTGCTGGTAGTAGCAGTCATCGAAGCAATACTCACCAGTGTCCGCACTCACTTATTTACAGATACCACTAACCGAATTGACCTCACCCTTGGTTCTGAGGTAATTAATCACCTGTTGCGTCTGCCATTATCTTACTTTGAACGCCGTCCTGTGGGAGAATTGGCAACGCGAATTCACGAGTTGGAAAATATTCGTTCTTTCTTGACTGGTACAGCTTTAACTGTGGTGATGGATGCTGTATTTTCTGTAGTTTATATTGTGGTGATGGCGGTTTACAGCCCAGTGTTGACCTTGGTAGCTTTAGCAACAGTGCCGTTGTTTGGTTTGCTCAACTTGATGGTATCACCTTTGATGCGGCGACAATTGCAAGAGAAAGCAGAATGCAATGCCGAAACGCAATCTTATTTAGTGGAAGTGATGGGGGGAATGCAGACAGTCAAGGCGCAAAATTTAGAAATGCGATCGCGTTGGCAATGGCAAGAACGCTATGCTCGTTACATCAGCGCTGGTTTCAAAACAGTCTCTACCCAAACTACCGCCAGTTCTGTTAGCAGCTTCCTCAACAAGTTTTCCAGTATGTTAGTGCTGTGGGTAGGAGCTTTTCTAGTCCTCAATCAGCACCTAACCTTGGGACAACTCATCGCTTTCCGCATCTTGGCTGGTTATGTCACTAGTCCCTTGTTACGCCTAATGCAACTTTGGCAGAACTTCCAAGAGACTGCTCTATCTCTGCAACGCCTTGCTGATATTCTAGACACTCCTCAAGAAGTAGAAATCGGTAACTGTCAAAATATCCTCATGCCCAGTATTCAAGGTAGTGTCTGCTTTGAAAATCTCAGCTTCAGTTTCTCAGAACACGGGCCATTGCAACTGTGCAATATTAACTTAGATTTTCCTGCTGGCTCCTTTGTAGGAATTGTTGGTCAAAGCGGTTCGGGTAAAAGCACACTGCTAAAATTATTACCCCGACTTTACGAACCCAAGTCCGGCAAAATCTTGATTGATGGCTACGATATCAGTAAAGTAGAACTTTATTCCTTACGTCGTCAAATTGGTATGGTGTTACAAGATACCCTACTGTTTGATGGCACAGTCCGCGAAAACATTGCCTTGGGATATCCTGATGCTAGCGATGAAGAAATTATTACTGCTGCCAAAATAGCTTATGCCCACGACTTTATTATGTCTCTGCCCAGTGGCTATAATACCCGTGTTGGCGAACGAGGTTCGGGACTGTCAGGGGGACAACGCCAACGAGTGGCGATCGCTCGTACTGTCCTGCAAAATCCGCAATTACTTATCCTTGATGAAGCTACCAGCGCCTTAGATTACAATGCCGAAGCCCAAGTTTGCCGTAACTTGGCAACAGCTTTCCAAGATAAAACAGTGTTTTTCATTACTCACCGCCTCAGCACAATTCGCAATGCCGATGTCATTCTAATGATGGATCGAGGTGCTGTGGTAGAACAGGGAACTCATGAAGAATTAATGGCGCTCAAAGGTTATTATACCAATTCTCTAAAATTGGACTACAGATGAGAGAATAAGAATAAACCAGATGAAGGATGAACAATGTCAGGGATATATCAGCTAGAAATT
>NZ_JBALDE010000230.1:0-49418 GCF_036917515.1 Nostoc sp.
ATCACAGGAGTAAGGTTTCATTCTACAGGCACTTAGACGTTGATATACTCCATCATCCCATACTGTATTGCACTCAAGCAGGAACTGCTATAATATTTGTTTAATAATCCCGACTCCAAGTTGATAATTTCGGCATCAAAGGCTGTAAACTGATTTCAACAAGGTGAATGATACCTCTGCATCACACTAGAAAAGCAGAGCAAATAATTTAACCGAGTTCTTACTATAGCTAGCTATTTCATTAATGAAATGGCTGCGATCGCTTGGTCAAATATAGCTTGATTAATCATTAATAATGCAAGAAACATAAGGTTTTTTGCCTAAATTGTCATAGCTATAAAAAAATAACATTTACGTTTTCAGGAGATATTTATGACAGAATTTTTTAATCAAATTTCTCGCCGCAAATTTATCTTCACAGCCGGAGTATCTGCGAGTGCTGTATTGCTCAAAGGCTGTTTGGGTAATCCTCCTGAAAACCTTACTGGTGGAAGCACTCAAGCACAACCAACTGCCCAATCAGTAGTTAATATTAGTCCCGAACAAACACCAGAAACTACTACAGTCAAGTTAGGATATATTCCTATTGTAGAAGCGGCTCCTTTAATTATTGCTAAAGAAAAAGGCTTTTTTGCAAAGTATGGTATGACTAATGTTGACCTTTCCAAACAAGCTTCTTGGGGTGCAGCTAGAGACAACGTAGAAATTGGTTCTATTGGTGGTGGAATAGATGGCGGTCAATGGCAGATGCCAATGCCACATTTAATTACAGAAGGTTTAATTACCAAGGGCAATCAAAAAATTCCCATGTATGTATTATGTCAGTTAATTACGCATGGAAATGGAATTGCGATCGCCAGCAAGCACCAAGGCAAAGGCATTAGTTTACAACTCGCCAGTTCTAAGTCTTTATTTAAGGAATTAAAATCTTCAACACCCTTTACGGCTGCATTCACCTTTCCCCACGTCAACCAAGATTTATGGATTCGCTACTGGTTAGCAGCAGGCGGCTTAGATCCAGATGCAGATGTCAAATTGCTCACAGTACCTGCGGCGCAAACTGTAGCCAACATGAAAACAGGAACAATGGATGCCTTTAGTACAGGCGACCCCTGGCCATATCGTCTAGTTCAAGACAAAATTGGTTACGTAGCAGCATTAACCGCAGAAATTTGGAAGAATCATCCTGAAGAATATCTTGCCATCAGAGGCGATTGGGTTGATAAAAATCCTAAGGCTACCAAAGCAATTTTAAAAGGAATTATGGAAGCTCAACAGTGGTTAGATAATTTTGACAATCGCAAAGAAGCGGCTGAAATTCTCGCTGGACGAAATTATTTCAATCTTTCGTCACCAGAAATTCTGGCCGATCCATACCAAGGCAAATATGACATGGGTGATGGTCGCAAAATTGATGATAAATCAATGGCTGCTTACTATTGGAAAGATGAAAAAGGTAATGTTTCTTATCCATACAAGAGTCATGATTTATGGTTCATCACTGAAAATGTTCGTTGGGGATTCTTGCCAAAAGATTACATTGCCAATAATGCTGCTAAGGCTAAAGAACTTATCAACAAAGTCAACCGCGAAGATATTTGGAAAGAAGCTGCAAAAGAAGCTGGAATTGCTACTGCTGATATTCCTACAAATACATCACGTGGTGTAGAAGAGTTTTTCGATGGTATCAAATTTGACCCCGAAAAGCCAGAAGAATATTTGAAGAGTTTGAAAATCAAAAAGGTCAGTGTTTAGTCATTGGTCATTAGTTATTTGCAAATGACATAGACGCGCCAGCGGCTTCCCGCAGGGTAGGACAAAACACAAATAACAAATAAAATTTAAGGAGAACAGCATCATGACAATAGCCCAAAAACGTCCGGCAAGCCCTAGATTTAATAATAGCTTTATAGCCAGTCTGCAAAAGCAATTTCCTAACCTGATACCACCAGCGATCGCGATCGCAATCTTCCTTGTTATCTGGCAACTTTTCGCTTGGACTCCGGGAGCCACATTACCAGGGCCAATACAAGTTATCCAAGACACTTGGGTTCTGATTTTCTGGCCCTTTTATGACCGAGGTGGTATTGATAAAGGTTTATTTTGGCAGATTTTAGCAAGTCTACAACGAGTCGCTATTAGTTATACACTTGCAGCAATTGTGGGTATTGGCTTGGGCATTTTAATTGGTGTTAATAAAACCATGTCAAAGGCTTTAGATCCTCTTTTTCAATTACTGCGGACAGTACCACCTCTAGCTTGGGTTCCGATTTCTTTAGCAGCTTTACGACAAAACGAACCAGCTGCCTTATTCGTAATTTTCATCACCGCCATTTGGCCGATCTTAATTAACACTGCTGTCGGCGTTACCCAAATTCCTCAAGACTATAACAACGTCGCCAAAGTTCTGCAACTTAGCCGCAAAGAATATTTCACTAATATTTTGATTCCGGCGGCATTACCCTACATATTTACTGGTTTAAGAATTGCGATCGGTTTAGCATGGTTAGCGATTATCGCCGCCGAAATCGTCATGTCCGGTATTGTCGGAATCGGCTTTTTTATCTGGGATGCCTATCAAAATAACAACGTCAGCGAAGTAATTTTGGCTCTAGTTTATATCGGTGTCGTTGGTTTACTCCTAGATAAAGCAATGGCTTGGCTGCAAAACAAAATTTTACCAGCAGAACAGAAATAGTCATTAGTCATTGGTCATTGGTCATTTGTAAAAAGCTAAGGACTAATGACCGCGTACTAAGAACTAATACTAAAAGACAAAGGACAAAGGACAAATTAGTATGTTTGTAGCTGTCGAGCAAATTGAAAAAGTTTTTGAATTAACTGGTGGTGGCAAATATATCGCCCTCAAAGGAATCGACCTCCAAATTAAAAAAGGAGAATTCATTTCTTTGATTGGTCACTCTGGCTGCGGCAAATCCACACTATTAAATATGATTGCAGGTTTGGATTTGCCTACAGAAGGTCTTGTCACCTTAGAAGGACAAAGAATTAGCAAACCAGGCCCAGACAGGATGGTGGTGTTCCAAAATTATTCCCTATTACCTTGGCGGACGGTAAGAGAAAATATTGCTCTCGCCGTAGACTCAGTAATGAAGGGCGTACCCGCAGCTGAACGCCAAGCCATTGTCGAAAAACATATAAATATGGTGGGTTTGCGTCCCCATGCTGACAAACAACCGGGAATGTTATCAGGTGGACAAAAACAGCGAGTTGCGATCGCCCGCGCTTTAGCGATTCGTCCCAAGTTATTACTCCTTGATGAACCCTTTGGTGCATTGGATGCACTCACACGCGGCAATTTGCAAGAACAACTCATGCAAATTTGCGAAGAAAATGAAGTTACTGCCGTGATGGTGACACATGATGTCGATGAAGCAGTGCTGTTATCTGACAGAATTGTGATGCTAACCAACGGCCCTGAATCTAAAATCGGCGATATTTTAGAAGTGGATATTCCCAGACCCCGCAAGCGCATGGAAGTAGTAGAACATCCTAGCTACTACAGCTTGCGGAGTGAGATGATTTACTTCCTCAATCAGCAAAAACGGATTAAGAAAATTCGGGCGCGGAAAACTGCCGACATCGCCCGTCATGGATTGGAAAAAGTTAACCTAGAAATTGGCTTTTTACCTCTGACAGCTTGCGCCCCCTTAGCAGTTGCTAAAGAAAAAGGCTTTTTTGTCAAGCATGGTTTAGATGAAGTTAACCTGGTGCGGGAAAGTAGCTGGCGGGGTATAGAAGATGGCATAAGTGGCGGTTATTTGGATGCGGCTCAAATGCCTTCAGGGATGCCAATGTGGCTTTCTTTGGGAGGACATAATAACCAACCTCTACCCGTTGTCACTGCCCTCACCATGACTCGCAACGGTAACGCCATCACCTTAGCAAAACGCTTTTATGACCAAGGCGTGCAAACCTTATCAGATTTCAGAAATCACCTGATTCTCACCCACGACCAACGGCATACAATGGGGGTAGTACATCCCGCATCTATGCACAACTTGCTGCTGCGTTACTGGCTAGCGGCTGGAGGAATTGACCCCGATAGCGATGTAGATATGAAGACTATTCCCCCAGCGCAGATGGTAGCCGACTTAAAAGCTGGAAGCATTGATGGTTACTGCGTCGGCGAACCTTGGAATTACCGCGCGGCTGTGGAAGGTGTCGGCTTTACCATCGCTACCGACTTAGAAGTTTGGCTGGGACACCCCGGTAAAGTTCTTGGTGTGCGGGAAGATTGGGCAGAAAATTATCCAAATACGCATATTGCCTTAACCAAAGCTTTGTTAGAAGCCTGCCAGTATTGTGCAAATCCCGATAATTCCCAAGAGATTCGGGAAATTTTAGCAGGGCGAGAGTACGTCAGCACTGATTTAGAATACATTCAACTCGAAAATCCAGATAGTCTCACCTGTGACTTAGACCATCCGTTGCAAGACTATGCCCATCACCAGTTTTATTCTGAGTCTGCCATTAACCGCCCCAGCCGCACCGAACAAATTTGGATTATGAGTCAATTGGCGCGTTGGGGTGACACTCCCTTCCCCAGAAATTGGGTGGAAGTTGTTGAACGCGTGTGTCGAGTTCGTGTTTTCAGCACCGCCGCACGAGAATTAGGTTTGGATATTAGCTATATTCGCCAACCGATTAAACTGTTCGATGGTACTCCCTTTAACGCCGACGATCCGATCGCTTATCTCAACAGCTTGAAAATTAAACGTGATTTTTCAGTCGCGGAAGTTATTCTTGATGCACCTAGAAGAAGACTCGCTTCATAAAAAAATGGTGAAAGAAAGAGGGAGTGGAAGAAGTAGCACATCACGCGCGAACTTCTGAACTCCGTTAACGAGTATTTGAGGTGGATGAATCCACCTTTTATCTCCGTTAACGAGTATTTGAGGTGGATGAATCCACCTTTTATCTCCGTTAACGAGTATTTGAAGTGGATGAATCCACCTTTGAACTCCGTTAACGAGTATTTGAGGTGGATGAATCCACCTTTTATCTCCGTTAACGAGTATTTGAGGTGGATGAATCCACCTTTTATCTCTGTTAACGAGTATTTGAGGTGGATGAATCCACCTTTGAACTCCGTTAATGATCTGATTTTTCACGTCATGTAAAAAAAACAACAAAAGACCTAACCCCCTACCCCCTTCCCTACAAGGGAAGGGGGAAAATTCAAAGCCTCTCCCCTTCTAGGGGAGAGGCTTGGAGAGAGGTCAGAATATTCGTTGCAGACACATCGCGTACATTAAGCATTTTAATCCCCAAATACATGCAAAACCCCAACTTGACAGCTACAAATACACTAGAAAAACCATTCGCCACTGCAACCACCAGCCGCAGACCTTTCTTAGAAATTAAAGATGTTACCAAAGTTTATCCTACAAAGAAAGGCCCCTTCACCGTACTCGATGGCGTTAACCTTAACGTCGAACAAGGCGAGTTTATTTGCGTCATCGGCCACTCTGGCTGTGGCAAATCGACGCTGTTAAATATGGTATCCGGTTTTAACTTTCCCACTTCCGGGCAAGTTCTACTGGAAGGAGAACCCATTACTAAACCAGGCCCAGACAGGATGGTTGTCTTTCAAAACTATGCCCTGTTACCGTGGCGAACTGCTTTTGAAAATATCTATTTAGCTGTTAACGCCGTTTATCCCAATAAACCACAAGCCGAAAAAAGAGCGATCGTCCGCGATCATTTAGCAATGGTGGGACTGGCTGATGCAATGGAAAAGAAACCAATGCAAATGTCTGGCGGAATGAGACAAAGAGTTTCTATCGCCCGTGCTTTGGCAATTCGTCCGAAAGTCTTAATTTTAGATGAACCTTTTGGGGCGCTGGATGCGATCACCAAAGAAGAATTACAAGAAGAATTGCTGAAAATATGGGGCGATAACCGTTGTACAGTGCTGATGATTACCCACGACATCGACGAGGCACTATTTTTAGCAGATAAATTGGTAATGATGACCAATGGGCCCCATGCAAAAATTGGTGAAGTTATGGAAATTCCTTTTGGTCGTCCCCGCGATCGCAGCCGTATTATGGAAGATCCACAATACTACCAACTGCGTAACTATGCCTTAGACTTTCTCTTTAACCGCTTTGCCCATGATGACGTAGGTTAAGCTAATCGTCATTCATTTTTGCAAAATAGTACCAGATGCTAGCAGGAAGAACCCTGCAATCAGTAGGGGCAATTCATGGATTGCCCTTACAACTATGTCTAGAAGTTATAAAGTATGTGTAGAACGAGTATGTTGAGAAAAAATCTGTATGACGAGCTACCCAGAAAGCCTAACTAATAACGAATCTGTTAATGCTTTAATCGGCGAGACAACGAGCATTAACCATCTTGAGGTAATTGAAAATGTCATCGACTCTTTGGAACAAGATGATAGTGCGATGGTTAGCCGGACTTCAGAGGGTGGTTATCTCTGGAAGTTTAAATATGGAAGTGTGGAAGTATTTGTTCAACTCAACGGCACAACTGATGAAGACACCATAACGGTTTGGTCGGCGGTGCTAAATTTACCTGCCAAAGATGAACCCAAGTTGATGCGGTATCTTTTGGAGTTAAACTGCTCTAGTACTTTTGAAGCGCGTTTCGGGATTATTGAAAACCGGGTGGTTGTAATATCGACACGTACTTTAGCAGAGTTATCTCCTGGCGAAGTGTCTCGGCTAATTACCATTGTGGCAACGATCGCTGATAATAACGATGAAGCCTTACAAGCTGAATATGGTGCGGCTTAAGGAATTTTAGATTTTAGATTGGGCTATTGCTACATTCCATGCATAGCAATCAGGTTCTGGCAAATCTGCAAAGACTTTTTTTGTGTACCAATTAAAAGCGCCTGGGAGTGTTGCCGTGTTTCCACCCCAGGCGCTTTTTATTTTTAACTTGCTCCTCACACAAATAAATAGTATCACTGTTTCAATTAAAAAGCGAGTTTAGTAAGTGACACTTTTCAAACTGCACCGTCAAGTAAAAGGGACTGGGGATTAGGGATTGGGTTATCAAACGAAAAATTATATCCAAGGCTTTAACCCCAAGGAGCTAGCCTTTACAAGTCTTAACATAACTAATTAAATAATTATTAAAGATATATGCATCCCTTACATTAATGTCTGAAACTCTTTAGTAATCAATTAAACTCTCAAATAAATATTAGCACTCAATGCTTGTAAGTGCTAATTTTTAGCTGAAGTTTAACGTCTATGATATAGACCAAAACTGCGCTTTTTGCAGATGCTTTAGTTCCTTTTCAGATATTATTTTATAAATAGAAAAAACTAAAGATTTCCTGTAAGCAATATAAAATTGGGAGTAATGGTATGAAATACACTTTTGATATTGTCGGAATATCTCCACTTTTGCAGTTTTTTAATCACCAACAGCAAAATAGGCAAAAACTACCCCAACAAGGTGTAGAATACTTGGGAATGCATAGGTGTACGCTAGATACGTTTTTAGAATCGGTAGAATCAGTTCCAGCAAAGTGGGATTGGAATTTGGATCAAGTGGTAGATACCGTGATTAAGTTTTGGTTGAATAACTCAGACAGTATTCGTTATTGGAAAGTGCGTTTAAATGATGCTGGTAAGGACAATTTACTAGTCACAAGGTTGGCGGATATAACCGCCTTACAAGCTGAATTTGAATCTCTACTAGATCGGGAGTGGTGAAGAGATAGGTAAAATTGAAAAAGCTCTAGTCAAAAGCTGAAGAAAAATTCATTTTTGAAATATTCAAAAAACTCTAAAAATTTAAAAAAATGTAAATACCTGCAATGCAGCTTTAATAATCACACTATAGTAAGTATGTGCTGATTAATTCTACGCACGTTATTATTCGTTTTCTCTTCAGCTTTTAATAGTATCTTTTCAGACACTAGTGGTTTTTTTACCACTGTTGCGGACTTTACTTGTGTGTATGCATACAAATCATGCAAATCCAATAATTGCCAAACTTTCTGCTTGAACACTGTTGTGTCCTGGAAACAATTGCAAATTAAGGCTTTGAGAATCATTGCACCTGAAAATTCTAACTTAATTGGTCTAAAATATAGCGCTCAGTATTGACAACTTATAAATAATCGAATAACAAGGTGGCAGTAGCATTAAAAAAAGCGTTGGTGCATTCCTACCTAGAAACTAATTAACGCCCTTCATTAAACTTCATACGGTTAAGATAATTATGCCAGAAAATACGGATAACAGGACTTCCCAATCAGACAATCAAACTATTGCGTATAAAGAACGCCTCAATTCTTGGGCGATCGCTCGTCAACTTCCTAATACGCAACGGGAGATTGTTGCTCGTTTCCGCAGCCGTTCTGATGCCGATGGTTATATGCGGCACCTTCCTCAAGAAATACCAAATGCTTCTTACACGGTTGTTTTTGATTGTCAACGCCAAGAAGCTGTAAATTAAAGTACAAGCATAGGCATTAACCCTTGTTTTTAGTCCAATACGCTTGGGTTAAGGGTTATTGATGTAGATAATTTCTCTACAATCTGGGTTTTGTTGCCCATTCTGGACTGTATCGGTTTAGAATCTCCATTACCCTTTTCTTGCGATCGCGGGTGTAGTCTACTTAAAATGTGCAGGAAGCACTATATATGATTTGCTCTCCACTGAGAGGCTCAGATCCCCTATTTTCTTCAAAAAGTAGGGGATCTTTTAGTTTGTAGTAACTTTTAGCATCTCAATTAACCAGACAAGTTGCTCAAAGCAACTTGTTAAAGATAAACAAACTTCCGCCACAGTGTACTAGTACAGATGCCGTCATACTAATTCTCTGTGAACGTTGTACATTATTTTGACCCCTCCCAACCTTACCAAAGAGATGTGCCTGTGTCTTCATACAGAACCGGTATCAAAAGAAGCGTAATGACAATCAGAAATGATTAAGTTTTTCTAGCAATATATAAATAAAAATCTTGATATATTAACTAAAAATAAACTCCGTAATTTCCCCCTTGTTACTGATATTTTAGATTACTTAAAAGTAAAAGTTAGTGTAATAAGCCCTGAAAATGCTAGAGAGTTAATAAGTGATAAAACAGCACCGATATGACTGGTTCAAAGCTGTAATATTTTTCCTTGACGGAAAAATACTCGCCCTGTTACTGGGGATTTTCTTCTCAATCTCTGTATTCCTACTCTGGCAGAGACTTTTAATCCACAATCTGGGGTTATTGATACAAGTAGAATTGATTGCAGGGTTATTAGTTGTTGTGACGCTGACATTATCAATCTATTTTGCCTTGGCAATGAATGCAAGAAGCCAACAAATAACAGCAATCAATCAAGAGCTAACTCACAGGATTTTTAAACACAAACAGGTAGAAATTGCCTTGCTCACCAGTGAAAATCGTTGGCAACAGCTATTGGAAACTGTGAAAGTTATCCCTTGGGAATTGGACTTGAAAACTTGGCGATTTATTGACGTAGGGCCGCAAGCGGTAGATTTGCTAAATTATCCGATCGCACAGTGGTACGAGGAAAATTTTTGGGTTAATCATCTGCATCCAGATGACAAGGAAAAGTCTCAAGGTTTTTGTCAACAAGCAACTGCTAAATGCGAAAATCACGAATTGGAATACCGGATGTTAGCTGCTGATGGGCGAGTTGTTTGGCTGCGAAATATTGTTAGTGTCGTTGAGGAAGCCGGAACTGCGATCAGGCTGAGGGGGTTTATGTTTGACATTACTGATTTGAAACAGGTTGAAGAAACCTTGAGGCTGAGGGAGAGGGCACTTGCCGCAACCAGTAATGGAATTATTATTGCCGATGCCAGACTTGCGTCCAATCCAGTTATTTACGTCAATCCTGCCTTTGAGCAAATAACAGGCTACAGTGCTACTGATGTAATTGGGCAAAACTGTCGATTTTTGCAACGCACAGATACCCAGCAACCAGTACTTGATGAATTGCGCTCATCTATGCAAACTGGAACAAGTTGCAAAGTTGTTCTCCGCAACTATCGCAAAGATGGTACTTTATTTTGGAATGAATTGAGTATTTCTCCTATTCATGACAACAATGGCAAGTTAAGCCACTTCATTGGCATTCAGAGAGATATTAGCGATGTCTACAACCAGCTTTGCTTACGCAAGCAAGCCGAAGCCAATCTGCGTTGGCAAGCCCTCGCTTTTGAAAACATGCATGATGGCGTAATTATCACAGATTTGACCGGAAGTATTATTGACTGGAATCCTGCTGCCGAAAGTATGTTTGGCTATACCAAAGCCGAGATTTTGGCTAAACATTCCAGTATTTTGCATCAGCCGGAAGTAGCCGCAACATTAAACGCCAACATTTTGTCAACAGTCAACCAGCAGGGACGCTGGTCAGGGGAAATACACTTTATTCGTAAAGATGGCAGTGAGAGAATTTGCGAAGCAACCGTAGTTGCTTTACGGGATGAACAAGGGGAAATTGCGACTGTTGGCATCAATCACGACATTACCGAACATAAACGAGCTAAAGAGGCACTGCAAAGGCAATTACATCGCACCCTACTACTTGAACAAATTACTCAGGAAATTCGTCAAAGTCTTGATACCAGCAAAATTTTTGAGACGGCTGCTACCCAAATTGGCCAAACATTTGCAGCCGATCGCTGTTTGATCCACTCTTACATTAGTAATCCTACACCCCGAATTCCCTTAGTAGCAGAGTATAATACAATCCCTGGTTACTGCTCCATGTTGAAATTGGAAGTCCCCATGACTAACAATCCCCATGCCGAGCAGATGATCGCCCAAGAAAGTGCGATCGCTTCTCCCAATGTGTACCTTGATCCTTTACTACAAATAGTTCAACCTATCTGCCGAGAAATTGGGCTGAAGTCTATGCTGTCAATCCGCACTTCCTATCAAGGAGAACCCAATGGTGCGATCAGCTTACATCAGTGCAGCTATTTTCGCCAGTGGACACAAGACGAAATAGAATTACTAGAAGCTGTGGCGGCTCAACTAGGCATTGCTCTAGCACAAGCTCACTTACTAGAACAAGAAACACGCCAACGTGAAGAACTTACCTTGAAAAATTTTGCCTTAGAGCGGGCAAAACGTCAGGCAGAAGCCGCAAATCGGGCAAAAAGTGAGTTTTTGGCGATGATGAGCCATGAAATTCGGACTCCAATGAATGCTGTGATTGCTATGACAAGTTTACTGCTAGATACTGACCTCACACCTCAACAGCAGGACTTTGTGCAAACAGTTCATAGTAGCGGAGATACTTTACTCACGATCATCAACGATATTCTAGATTTCTCCAAAATTGAGTCAGGCAAACTGGAATTAGAAGAACAGCCTTTTAATTTGAGAGCTTGTGTGGAAGAGG
Source organism: Nostoc sp. (assembly GCF_036917515.1). GTDB lineage: Bacteria > Cyanobacteriota > Cyanobacteriia > Cyanobacteriales > Nostocaceae > Nostoc. Next base: position 11,386 of record NZ_JBALDE010000230.1, read on the forward strand.
CTATTTCCTTTTTAGCTCCGAAAGCTGCCCAAAAGGATATCGAACTAGTTTATCTGATCCAGCCCCAAGTTCCCACTCAAATCGTCGGTGATTTGACTCGTCTGCGCCAAGTCTTGATGAATCTTGTCAACAATGCTATTAAATTTACCGAAACCGGAGAAGTAGTACTCTCTGTTGAACTGGGGACTCTTGAATTAAATAAAAAAACTTCTTTCCAATCCTCGATACCTGTTAAAAAAGAGCAAATTCTCTATGAAATTCAATTTGCGATCAAAGATACAGGTATTGGCATCGCACCAGAGAAAATAGAGCGATTGTTTCAACCCTTCACTCAGGCTGATGTCTCCATGACTCGACGATATGGTGGCACAGGGCTAGGACTGGCGATTAGTAAGCGGCTCAGTAAGATGATGGGCGGCACTCTTTGGGTAGAAAGCCAAGGATTTATTGGTGGCAATCCTAGCCCTAGATGGGATAATGGAAAATTATTATCATTTCCTGACTCTTCACTGGGTTCAACATTTTACTTCACCATTATTACCAAAGTGGCTGCTCAGTCAGAACCAGCTCAATTAAGCACTTCGCCGCTGCTTGCGTCCAAGCGACTATTGATTGTAGATGATAATCTGACTAATCGCCAAATTCTTAGCTTGCAAGCAGAGTCTTGGAAGATGGAAACTTATACTGCCAAATCTGGTAAAGAAGCTTTAGTTAAACTTGCTCAAGGAACGCAGTTTGATATTGCTATTTTAGATATGCAGATGCCAGAAATGAATGGCATAACCCTAGCTCGTCAAATCCGCAAGCAATGTGGTTGTCAAAATCTGCCTTTGGTGATTATGACCTCTTTAGCGAAAGTAGAAATTTCTTCTGACTTTAATGATGTCCAGTTTGCTGCTTGTTTGAGTAAACCAATCAAACACTCTCAACTTTACGATGTTATTACTCGTGTTTTGGGAAATCAACCGCTCATAACCAGTATTTCTCATTTTCCCTTGGTTGATCGGCATTTGGGTCATCGACTACCACTGCGAATTCTTCTAGCAGAGGACACGGTTGTTAATCAGAAAGTTGCCCTACTGATGCTACAGAAAATAGGTTATGGGGCAGATGTCGTTAGCAATGGTCTAGAAGCGATTGAAGCTCTACAAAAACAGCCATTCGACGTAGTGTTGATGGATGTCCACATGCCCAAAATGGATGGGTTAGAAGCAACTCGGAGAATCTGTCAAGAATGGAAGGTGGGTTTTCGTCCGTATATCATCGCCATAACTGCCAATGCCATGCGGGGCGATCGCCAAGTTTGTCTTGCTGCTGGTATGGATGACTACATTAGCAAACCCATTCAGCTGCAAGAGTTAGCTCAGGCACTCAGCAAATGTCTACCCCAAAGAAATTTTGAATTCACTTCCATCGAACAACAAAGCGAAGTGATGCGCCCAGAATTGCAACCTTCGCCAAATATCTTACAGTCAGGGCAAAACCAGATATTGAAAAGCGCCAAAATTGATGCCAAAATCCTCCAATCCTTGCAGGATATGGTTGGAGGAGATCATGTGGCATTTGCGGAACTAATTGAGTGTTATCTTACAGAGACAGCCAAATTAGTGCAACATATCAGCACCGAGATCGCAAGTCAGAATATCCAGACTATATGGAAGACAGCGCACAAACTCAAGTCCAGCAGTGCTTCTATTGGAGCGATCGCCCTAGCGCAGCTTTGCAAAGTGTTAGAATCACAGGCACGCAGCGGTAAATTAGAAAACAATCTAGAATTACTTTCACTACTGTATCAAGAATATGAACAAGTTAAAACTGCCTTAGAAAAAGAACTTGCGAAGGAAGCACCATGAAAGCCACTGCTCAAGAAAGCCAATCTTTAGTTTTAATTGTTGATGATGAACCTTTTATTCGCCTGATACTGCGGAATTTTTTAGAGCGGGAAGGCTATCAAATAGCGGAAGCTGAAAATGGCATAGAAGCAATAAATGTTTTTAACCAACTGCACCCTGATATAGTACTCCTTGATGCCATAATGCCGGATATGGATGGATTCGAGTGTTGCACTCAGTTGGAGCTTCTAGATTGTAATAAGCACACTCCAGTTTTAATGATTACAGGACTTGACGATCAAGAGTCAGTTGACCGTGCATTTGCAGTGGGGGCAATAGATTTTGTTACCAAACCGATTCACTGGCCAGTTTTGCGACAACGGGTAAAACGCTTGATTCAGCAATCTCAGTTACAGCAAAAACTGGAAGCCGTAAATCTGGAATTGCAGCGATTAGTTACTATCGATGGATTAACTCAAGTAGCTAATCGCCGAGGATTTGAAGAGTATTTTTCCCAAGAGTGGCAGCGCCTAAAACGCGAGCAACGTCCGCTTTCTCTAATTCTTTGCGATGTTGATTTCTTCAAATTATATAATGATACCTATGGTCATCGGGTAGGCGATCGCTGTCTTCAGAAAATTGCTCAAGCTTTCAAAGATATTATTAAAAGTCCCGGAGATTTAGTTGCCCGTTATGGTGGGGAAGAATTTGCTGTGATTTTACCTAACACAGACACCAAAGGGGCGACTCATGTTGCCGACAAAATTTGTCGTGCTGTCCGAACATTAGCAATTCCTCATCACAATTCCCAAGTTAGTTCTCATGTAACTATTAGTGTCGGCTTTACGACAGAAATTCCTCAGCCAGATTCTGACTTAGAAGAAATGATTGCCGCAGCGGATCAGGCGTTATATGAAGCAAAGGCAGCAGGACGCGATCGCTTTGTGCAAAATATTCTACTACCCAAAAGTACAAATTCCCGCTAGTATCACAAGGCGGAAGTCAAAAGTTAAAAATCAAAAGTCAAAATGAATATAGCGTAAGCGTTTTATTGATTTGGAATGGGTATTTTCTTTACGCTCAACGCCGTACTCTATTTGCTTAATTGCTGCTAACAAGGTGTAATATTTAAGACTTTCCTAGCAATAACCAGTGAGTTCTTCATCTCCATCTATACTTCCCTGATTATTACCTTCATCTTCATTAATGGGAATAGCAAGAAACTACTTAGGGGACAGTAGTTTTACTGTTGTCAATGACGTTACACAATATCTGACATATTCATGCCACTTTTCTGCTTGTTTAGGTGCAGTCCTTGTCTTCAGACATCACTTGATTGCAGAAAACTGCATAATTAACGAATATTCGCTTGTTTATCGTCCAAAGGTACAGCTTTATTAGATACTGAAATAATCTATATGAAAGTGCGTCTGATGACGAGAAAATACAGATTACACAAGTGTTTGGAGTTCGGATTGGCAGGTTTGTTAGGCTGCTTAATTGTCAGTATCTTTACTAGTAAAACCCTGGCACAGCAAAGCAATATCATCCCTGATAATACACTTGGGGCTGAGTCCTCTCAAGTTATAGACAACTTTCAGGGACTACCGATAGAAGTAATTACAGGTGGTGTAACTCGCCAAATCAATCTTTTTCACAGCTTTCAAGAATTTAATGTCAGCGAGGGACGTGGGGCTTATTTCTTCAGTCCTAGCGCAGATATTCAGAATATTTTGGCACGGGTGACAGGTAGTAACTCTTCAAAAATATTTGGTCAGCTAGCTACTTTCCAGATTATTAATGGTAGTATAGCTGGCTCTAATGCCAATTTATTTTTGATAAATCCAAATGGAATTGTGTTTGGGAAAAATGCCAGTTTAAATGTGCAGGGTTCATTTGTGGGAACGACTGCGAACGGAATTCAGTTTGGTAATCAAGGAGTTTTTAGTGCTACAAATCCTCAAGCGGTGCCATTGTTGAGTATTAATCCTTCAGTATTGTTATTTAATCAAATCCAAGCAAGTGGGGGAATTATCAATCAATCCCAAGCAGCTGCAGGTACTAATATCGTCGGTGAAGATGTTACAGGTTTGCGAGTTGCTGATGGTAAAAGTTTGCTGCTTGTTGGTGGAAATATCAATATAGATGGTGGTGGAATTCACGCTTATGGTGGAAATGTTGAGTTAGCAGGTTTGGCTGCACCGGGAAATGTGGGATTGAATATTGCAGGTGATAATCTGGGTTTAATAATACCTGAGAATGTGGAACACACCGATGTTTCACTGAATAATGGCGCAGAAGTCAATGTTCGTGGTGCGGATGGCGGGAACATCAAAATTCAAGCTAAAAATGTTAACTTGGCAGGGCAAAGTAAATTAAGAGCGGGAATAGAAACAGGTTTAGGTACTCCAAATAGTAAAGGTGGAGATATTATTATTAATGCCACAAGAGAGACAACATTAATAGATCAAAGCTTCATCGCTAACGTAGTGCAAGCAAGAGCATTTGGTAATGCTGGCGATATCAATATTGCAACTGGGACATTGACATTGCGCGATGGTGGAAAAATCAATACTAGTCTTTTCGGACAAGGCAAAGCAGGAAATATAAATATCAATGCTCAAGGTGCTGTTACTATTACAGGTAAAAAAGATAATTCAATTAGTGGAATTGGTAGCACTGTATTGACAGAAACAACAGGTAATGGTGGTAATATCAACATCACATCTAGTTCTTTTATACTAAGTAATGATGCTTTCCTTATTACTGGTATTTTCGGACAAGGGAATGCTGGTAATATATCGATTCAAACATCAGATGCGGTTGAACTTGTTCATGGCTTCATATATAGCAGTATTGCAAGTGGGGGTGTGGGTAATGGTGGTGAAATTAACATTACTGCGGGTTCACTTTCTTTGACAGATAGCTCGCAGATCCAATCGCGGATAGAAAATACTGATGATCAACTACCAGGAGGACAAGGAAATGCAGGTAATATAAATATTAACGTCCAAGGTGATATAAGTTTTCGTAACTTAAGACCTGGGGAAACTAACGGAATTGTTTCCGAAGTAAGTGAGGGTGCAATAGGTAATGGTGCAAACGTTACTATCAATACCAGTTCACTGGAAATAAACGATGGTTCGGAAATTCAAGGTAGCACTAGAGGAAAAGGTAATTCTGGTAATATCATCATTAATGCTCGTAATAATATTTCCTTAGATGGTAGGAATGGCGATTTTTTTAGCCGGATGATTAATGCTGTGCAACCGACTGCTGAAGGGAATGCAGGTAATATTCAAATCACTACAGGTACACTAAAAGCTACTAATCGAGCCTTTATTAGTAGCAGTACCTATGGCAAAGGAAACGCTGGTAATATCAGCATTAATGCCCTTGATAATATAGCCTTTGATAGCAATAGTTTTGCTAGTAGTGATGTGTACAATCAGGGGATAGGTGACGGAGGAAATATTTACCTTAAAACAGGTTCATTCTCGTTAACTAACGGCGGTGGAGTATCAACAAATGTATTAGGACAGGGTAATGCTGGAAATATTAATGTTGAAGCCTCTGATTATGTCAAGCTAGACAACTTTAATTCTGATGCGTTCAGTGGTTTGCAAAGCAACTTAGAGATTGGAGGTGTCGGGAAAGCAGGAAACATTCAGGTTACAACTGGATCACTTTTTGTTGCTAATGGTGCCAGAATATCCAGCTATACTGCTGGATATGGAAATGCCGGAAATATCACTATTAATGCCCACGATAATGTGATATTTTCAGGTTTTGGGGGCAGGGGAAATTTTGATAGTCAAGTATTAAGTAATGGTGTTTCTAACGCAATAGGTAATGGTGGTGATATTCGCATTACCGCAAGTAATTTACTATTGAAAGATGGCGGGCAACTAAATGCTCAAAATGCCGGACAAGGAAATGGAGGAAATATCTTTCTTGATGTTGGCAATACTATTACTTTGGATGGAATTGGCGGTAATAGTTTAACTAATACTGCTAATACGGAAGCATCCAATGGTAATGCCGGAAATATTCAAATTGAAACAGGATCATTGTCTTTAACAAATGGCGGTAGGATATCTTCTTCACATGGCAAAGGAAAAGGTAATGGTGGAAATATCACCATCAATGCTCGTGATACGGTCAAAATTGATGGTATCGTCAAGGGTGTAACTTTTAGTAATGGCAAAATTGATATAAGTAGCGGTTTATTTAGTTCCTTGCTGAGTGGTGAAGGTAAAGGAGGTGACATCGAAATTACAACAGAGTCACTTTCTGTCACCAACGGTGCAAGCATTTCTGCACTAACAGGTGGACAGGGAAATGGAGGCAATATCACCATCAACGCCCGCGATACAGTAACTTTTGATGGTGGAAAAAATGGTTTAGTTACTTCCCTAAACACTGCTGGGACAGGCAGTAGCACGGGTAACGCGGGGAATATCAGCATTAACACCAGAGAATTATTTCTAAAAAATATTAGTATACTTGGTGCTTTTACTAGTGGTCAAGGTAATGGTGGAAATATAAATTTAACTGCTAGCGATCGTTTAATATTGCGTCATGGTAGCCAAATTTCGACCACCGCAGGTACAGCGCAATCGGGTGGCGATGGTGGTAACATCAATATCAATTCCAGATTTATCATCGCCATTCCCCAAGAAAATAGTGATATCACAGCCAATGCCTTTACAGGAACAGGTGGAAACATCCAAATTAACTCGCAAGGTATCTTCGGTATTGAGTCGCGGACAAAATTAACTGAGAAAAGCGATATTACTGCAAGTTCAGAACTAGGTGTTGCAGGTGCGATCAACATTAACGCACCTGATACCAGTTCCATCCAAAACAGCTTCACCGAATTACCCCCAGTCATCGATGCCAACGCACTCATCGCCAATAGTTGTATTTCACGTGGTACCAAGCGACAAGAAAACTCTTTTACTATCACAGGTTCCGGTGCTTTGATCCCTAATCGCCCTGGTGTTTCGGTTTCTAACTACACAACTGGAGAGGTCAGAGGTGTAGAAACTACATCCAGTCCCTGGAAAAAAGGTGATCCGATTATCGAACCGACTGGTCTATATCGGTTGAATAATGGGCAATTGCTATTAAGTCGAGAATGTTCTAATTAGTGTAAGTTCAACAAACCTCTCACTGATGGCAAGATTAAAGCTATGGTATCTGTTGGAAAACGTTTTACCGTCAGCCACAACGATTGCTTCGCCAATCCTTGAGGCGTAGCAAGACGGGTCATATCATGTCCGCCAAATTACCCATAATAAAAGAACCCACCCCGTCAAAGCTGTGCTTTGTCTCCCCTCCCCGCAGGCCTACGGTGTACACACAAGTGGAAGTAAACTACTAGGTTTGGGGATTTGAGGAGCAAAGGAAAGTGGAAAATCGAATAAAAATACATGCTCAACATTGGAAGGGGCAAGCGTTTGGCGACCCAAGGTTGATAAAAAGCAGGGCTGTTTCATTCCACAAGGGCAAGAAGTTTGTCAATATCATGAGAGAGAAATCTTTGAGCTGTTGTGATAGAAGCATGACTATTACGACGGAGGATGTTGAGAGCGATGCCTACGGCGGGCTACGCCTACGCTCGCAAAACAGAGAGATTAGCTGGGGCATTACCCACATGTGCTGAATACAGCATCTTTGATATCCAAGGCGGCAATTAAATTTTGCACCACGGTGATTTCGCTTTCATGCTTGTTTTCCAGTTTCTCCATACCTACAACAAGCCCCTTATGTCACATATTTACCACAGCTAATTAACGATACCTTCAAAGCGCCGCCCACCATTATTGGATTGCTACTTTCTAGTGTTTCTCTAGCAATTACCATCACAGCTTCCCAATTAGGTAGATTAGCGAGAAGATTTCCCGCCACAAGTTTAATTAGTGCATCTTATGTTTTTTATGCTTTAGGGATGTTAATAGTTCCCTTTGTGTCAAATATCTGGTTACTATTAATTCCGACTACAATTTTTGGGATTGGACTTGGTATTAATTTTCCTAGCATCCAATCACTATTAGCAGATTTAGCACCAAGGGAATATTTGGCGACGATTATATCGGTAAATGGGACATTCTATGGATTAGGACAAACATTAGGGCCTTTATTGATGGGTTATGCCTTTGGTTTTGGCGGAATTAGTAGTGTGTTTTACGCCGCAACTGGTTTTGCAGTTTTGATATTTTTTGTGTTTAGGTATTGCACTTGTAGGTGATTTGTAATTCGTTTAGGAAATGAGAGTCTTCTCAATGCGACGGTCAGGGATCAGCCACATAACTGCAACCAGAACGTATAATGCACAGGCAAACCATGAGTTGACAAAGGCAAGTGGAATTGCCACAGCATAGAAAACCAGCGATATCTTTTCCTTAAAGTTTCCAGTGACTGCGATCACTAGAGGCGAATCCTTGCCGTGGTGAGAAACTAGGGTACGGGTAAGAATGAAGTAAGCGATCGCAGCTAACAACAACACCGTACCATAAAAGACAACTGGCACGGCGGCAAAGTGATTCTCGCCCATCCAGCCAGTGACGAAGGGGATTAGCGATAACCAAAACAGCAGATGTAGATTAGCCCAAAGGATACGGCCATTAACGTGTCGGACTGCTTGTAGTAGGTGATGGTGATTGTTCCAGTAGATGCCAATATAGATAAAACTCAGGACATAGCTGAGAAATACCGGAATTAGCGGACGTAGTGCAGCTAAATCGAATCCATGCGGCACTTTGATTTCCAGTACCATAATGGTGATGATGATAGCAATCACCCCATCGCTGAATGCTTCTAATCTCCCTTTTCCCATGTACGCATTCCTTTTCTATTTATTTGAAAGTAAGTTGTGACACCCTGTACTTTATCGTACCAAGTAGTCGCCATTGATGAAGATTGTCTGTGTTGACGTAGCCCGCAAAGGGCATTGCAAAATCAAAATATTTAAATCTCACTCGCCAATTTCCGCCGTAATTCCCGAATAGCAGTGCTAGTATTACGCTTGTAAGCAATTTTTAGAGACTCTGTGACTACCTCTGATACATTGATGCTGGGGAAATAACGTTCTCCATCTCGAAACTTGATACGAGACGAAGAGCGATCGCCTAGTTGTTCATTGAGTGCTTGATAGTCTTGCCAACTTCCAAGTAGGCGTACTACCGCACCTGGGGGCAAATGGATTGTATCGGGTGTAACCACAGCAAACATACAACTGAATCTCCACCTCAGCTGTAATGCTTTAAATATCAATTGCTGCGGCTGAAAAATACAGCAGCGATAACAATTAAACCTAAAAGTGCTAAAGGAACCCAGAGATTAGGGACATCCGACAAACTCATAAAGGACTTCCAAATAATTAGGGTACATGAGGCAGATGGCAATAGACAGTCGCTACTTTATAAATCAACTTTTAGGTAAGCCTTTTTTTAACTTCCTCAGCCAAATTTTCTAGTAGTACTTCTACTTGCTCGCCTGTTTTCAAATCTTTAAGCGATGACTTTTGCGCTGCTGCTTCTTCAGAACCAATAATTACGCAAAATTGAATTCCTTGTTTGTCTGCTAATTGAAATTGTTTACCCAAAGGACGTTTATCAAAGTTAGTTATTACATTAATTCCCGCTTGACGCAGATGTTGAGATACTTTTAAATAAGTGGGCATTAAATCTTCTTGCATATTCACTACCATTACTTGGGCTGGTGTAGCGGCTAATGTATTTAGAATTCCAGCTTTTAATAAACGACTAATTAAACGAGTTAAGCCGATAGAGATGCCGACACCAGGCATCTTTTCGCCCAAAAATACCCCGACTAATTCTTCATATCTACCACCGGAACAAATACTACCTAAAGCTTCATGTCCTAATAGAGTTGTTTCGTAAACTGTGCCGGTATAGTAATCAAGACCACGGGCAATAGATAAATCAATACAGAAACGATTTTCGGCAACTCCGAGATTACGCACCCCAGTAATTACCGTTTCTAATTCGGTAACTCCTAAGCTCAATTGCTCAGTTTCTGATAGATTTTGAGCAAAGTGCTTGAGCTTATCTAAGACTTCATCAACCGAACCGTCTATTTTGATAAATTCAATAATTTTTTCTGCCTGCTCGGCTGAGGTTCCTTCTTTTTCTAAATCTTGTTTTACTTTAGTTTCACCAATCTTTTCTAGAGTATCAACAATACCAATACATGATTTTATTTGATGTTCGGCAATTCCCAATGATTTAAAGAAACCAGTAAGAACTTTTCGGTTATTGATGCGAATCAGAAAATCACCAATATTAATTGCTTCAAATATCTCAGTGATAATGGCAGGCATCTGAGCATCATAGAGCAAGCTGAGTTCACGACGAGCAACTACATCAATATCACACTGACGGAACTGACGAAAACGTCCATCTTTCGCCCTTTCTCCACGAAAAACTACATCCGTTTGATAACGAGCAAAGGGAAAGGTTAATTCATTCAGGTGACGGGCAATATACGCTGCTAAAGGAACTGTTTGATCGAACTTTAAAGCTCTTGCTTCCGAACCAGTTTCGCCCGATTTATCTCTTTCGGCTTGTCGATTTGGTGGCAAGATGGGATCAATTCCATAAATGATATTGTCCCCTTGATTACCTTTAGCTTGTAGCACTTCTAAACGTTCTACAGCAGGTGTTTCGATGGGCGTAAATCCATAGCTTTCAAAAACTCTACGGATGATATCTAACAGATATAATTCTAGACGCTTTTCGCTAGGCAAAAACTCTGGAAACCCGCTAGGAGTAGAAAAGTTAATTTTGTCACCTTTGGCCATGCGTGTACCTTACTAAGTTGAAATTTGAGATGAAAGCCTAACGACTGAAGTTGTGGCTACACAAACAAAGTCCGCTTGTGCGAACTGGAGAATAATGAGTGGTGATCTCACAAAGGAGAAATTACTATCTTAGCCGTTCTTCTTGAATTAAAGTGCATTGAAAAATTTGATTGTTCTTAAACCAATGCTAAGTACAGGCACGATTGTTATTATTAGAACTAATCTCGACTTTCACGCTTTCGGCTCCAAAAGTTGAAAGATGGACTCACGACTAACTAGTTCAGTTGTTTCACCTTCAGCGATCGCTTGCTCCATTGCCACATCTTCAATAATTTCTGTCATAAATTCAGAGACTTCTTTTCGATTGTCACGAATTAATTCGACGATCGCGCTTTTGAAGATTTCCTTAAGTTGCTCTGGATTTATAGTAATCTCAGACATTGTGCCTCCATTAGGTTAGTTTGGGTTCGATAGATTGATTCCTAACGCTTCAAGCTGCTGGTTGATCCAAGCTGTTGCTGTCGCTTCATCGGTTTCAATCGCTCTTTCTACTCCTGTTTTAGCAATTTCTAGCAGTTGCTTGGATTGCTCCCGCGTTTGGTAAGAGGCTTCAACTTTGGTTCTGATTTTCTGCTGAACGGAATCTGGCGCATCCCAAATTAGAAATTGAGCAATTTCGTTGGGATATAGCTCAATTTGCCCTGATGAACCTTTGAAATGCTTTTCAACAAATAGCTTTCCAATAACGCTATTGAGATAAATCGACAGATAAACCGGGTCAAGTAAATCAGTTCTAAGAATAGTTACGTGGTTATCTGGCAAAGTTTCTTGTTCGTAGAGATAAGCCGCACAGCGTCCAATTGTGCCGATACCTGTACCGTTGATTAGAACATCATCAGTTTGAATTATAAGCGGATTATCATTTTCTGGCAGATAAGCATAGCGATTGTCTGTCAGAATGACTTCGCCTTCTCGAACGTGCTTGGAATTAACAACAGGTAAACCTAATTTATACTCGTCTTCGTCTTCAATGTATTGAGGTTGTTTTCCTCGTTGATTAAGGGTGAGTAAATCACGGAGGAGCGTTAATTTAACCTTTTCTTCAAGTCGTTCAATGAGTTGGTCAAATTTTGGCTGGTAATATTCAGCATCGAGGCGAGTAGAGGACAGGAAAGACTCAGAAAAACTCTTGATGGCAACGGTTTCTTCCGTGGGTTGCCAGTCCTTCAAGCCTAGCTCCAACAACAGCAAATTTTCAGCTTGTTGGTAGATTTCCTGAGATGATTCAATCTGTTGCTGACTGAAGTTCACCAATCTCTTTAAATTGTGCTTGAAAGCTTCAGAAGCTTTGAATAATTTTAGTTCCCGAACAAGAGTAATTGTTAGATGCGCTTGAACCGATTGAGAGCTAGATCGGAGGAGGAGTCTATTACAAAAATCCGTTTGAAAGTAGAGATACAAATATATCTGATCTATTTGTGACAAATGTGCAGAATCTATAAAAATTAAATCTCTACTAGCTGCGGCTTTCTGTGTAACCAATCCTACTCTAGCAACGCTACCTCCCTTAGTTAAAAGAATGTCTCCAGGACTTACTGTTTTAAGAGTTGGATGTTGACTGGTTAATTGATTTGGTATGGTTACGCAGTTATTATAGTCAATTGTCCTGTTTACATCAGCAACTCTAAGAAAGTGCAAATCTCCTTCACCATAATAAGGTTCGATTGATGGATAGAAAGCACTAGCATCAACTGCTAAATTCAAATGACTAAATTGTTCAAATTGGTTGGCTTTGACTTTCAAGATTTGTTCATCAGCCAAGAATTCTTTCTTATAATATTCGCTATCAAATCTTAGGGTTCTTGCTCCAGCTAAAACTTCACCATACTTAACAACCGCCGCTTCTAGCCCATCCATTAACCGCCGATACCTTACAGCATCAAACGGCGCAACAGATGGGCTAGATTTAAAAAAACTGAGCTTCTCCTTTTTGGCAAACTCAATAAACGCTTCTGCAATGCCGTCTTCCGTCAGTCCTTCGTGGTTATACAAATCATGATCCACCACTAAATGACCGTGAACATCTTGCAAAAAATCGCCCTCCACTCCCACCACTCGCTGCATCGGAGAAGGCGGCATCAATTCACTGAGTTCATCATCAGGCGGTGAAGTAGACGATGAAATTTTGCGCCAGATTTTCTCCCCAGAATTATCCTTTCCCGATTTCCGCATCGTCGCAAAAAAGATGTTGTAGTCATCCTGTCGAGGGCAGAGTGCGCCCGCCTTCGCGTCGTCATTCCACTTCTGCACAAACAGCACCGAAGTTTTCGTACCCGTGTGCGGCTTAAACGTATTGCCATGCAGCCCCACCACCGCCAAAATCCGGCAGCGTTCCGCAATGAAATCTCGAATATTCTTATCCGATGAATTGTTAAATCGTCCTTGGGGCAGCACGATCGCCATTCTACCCCCCGGTTTCAAAAAGTCCAAATTGCGCTCAATAAACAAAGTATCGCGCCCCACCTTGGTTTGCCACTTACCATCCGGCTTTTTTGCCAAATCATAGCGGGCAATCATGCGCGGTTCTTTGATATCTCCAGCAAAGGGCGGATTCGCCATCAACACATCAAACTGAAACTCTCGAAAATCTTTACTACCTTTCGGTCGCAACCGTTTCAGCCGTTTGAACCCAGCATTCGCCAGCACCTCGTCTTCCATTTCTTCGATCAGAGTCTTAAGGGATTTATTCTCCTTCACTAACTTGTCATTGGCAATCAAATCTTCCAGGGTGAACTTGATCTGAAGAATATCTGCAAGGGTTTGATTAGCACTGGGCAAACTGGGAATATCTTCAAAATAATTGGGATCTTTGCGCTGGTAGTAAGAAATTTGATCCCCATTTGTCCAAACTGCGATCGGCGCACCCGTAGCATTGCAGTAAGAGCGAAGCTGATCTTTCCCATCTTTTAGCTTCGGCTTCTTTAGCTCTACAATCATGTAGACTGTGTTTGGACGATCTTTGTCCTTCACCACAATGTCTGCCCGTTTCACCTCCCGCCCAAAGTTCACCCCATACTCGACTTGAAGGCGGCTGAGAGGATAGTGCAGGCGTTGATTTAAAACCTGTAAATATAGCTGCCGAATTGCTTCCTCTGGCGTAAGTTTAATTGCCTTTTGACGCACCAAACAAACGATATAAGGCACTTCGCCACTTTTGGTTGCTTTCAGAGTAATGCTCTGCTCTAACTGCTCAATTTCCGCCGCAGCAAACTGAGACAGTTTGTAGTTTGAGTCTTTGAGGATATCGGCTAAGTTCATCAGGCGCTACGGAATCTACATAAATGCTTAGTCCGTTATAGAGTGTAACGCTATTGTAAAAACCGACCAATAAATTTTCTTAATATTAGACAACAAATTGTTGAGAATAGACTTGTGTTCTGAATGAATGGACTTGTTTTGTGAACGAACAGACTTGTGTTCTGAACGAATGGACTTGTTTTGTGAACGAACAGACTTATGTTTTGAACGAATAGACTTGTTTTGTGAACGAACAGACTTGTGTTCTAAACCAAAACTATCAAAATTCTTCCAGGTGCTTTAATTATCATGGACAAAACTGTGTCACAGACAGTCGCTTCTGGTAAAACAGATATTTTGAACAGGATGAGAATGCGATGCTTTCTCTACAAGACGTTTTGCGAACGGCGGCAAGCTACGCTATTGGTTACAGTAATGAGTTGCATAGTGATGATGGCATTGGTCACTCCCCATTCTCAAACCACCAAGGGTCATTAGTAGCGTTAGTTTTAATCAAAATAGCTTTTTTTCGCATAAACCGTTTTAGTGCTGCCGCACCCATGCGCGATCCTCCCAAACCGGAGAATTTGAAGGGGTTTTTCTCTCCCTCGTGCATCATAGCGGTGAGTCCAGCATCGTTGATACTAATAGCACCTGCATCTATCTGGTAAGCAACTTCTAAAGCTTCTGTTTCCGAGGCAAATACAGCAGCACTTAATCCATAGATTGAGTCATTGGCTAAAGAGACTGCTTCACTTACTGTGGAAAAAGCCATGACTGGCATAATCGGGCCAAAAGTCGCTTCATTCATGACTTTCATGGAATGATTGACTTGGGTAAGCACTGTCGGACGACACCACCAACCCCCTCCAAAATCTTCTATTACACCGCCGCAGTGAATTACTGCTCCTTTTTCAACTGCATCTAGGAGATGATCGCTAATAATGGCTGCTTGTTTTTCAGCGATGATCGGGCCAATTTCTCCACTTTCGACTGTGGGATAGGCTAATTTAAGGCGATGTGCTTTGGCTACTAGTTGATGGTAAAACTTTTCAAATATGGAGTCTGCAACGTAAATTCGCTCAATTGAGAAGTATGACTGTCCGGTGTTGGCGACGGAAGCCCACAATATTGCTGAGGTTGCTAATTCTAAGTTGGCTGATTCTAAAACGATCGCAGGATCTTTTCCTCCTAATTCCAAAAAAGCTGGAATAAACTGTTTTGCAGCCGCCTGTGCAACTTTTCTCCCTGTGCCTACACTGCCTGTAAAGCATACCAAATCTACATTTTCAATCAAAACAGATCCGGTTGCGCCTGCTCCTTCCACAAAGGTTAATACCTCGTGCAGTTTGGGAACGGTGTTGAGTGCTGTAATCAGTGGTGCTACGAAGCGGGGAGTGATTTCACTGGGTTTAACAATGACAGCACAACCTGCCAACAATGCCGGAATGGTATCAATAGTAGACAGTGACAGCGGAAAATTCCCCGGGCTGATTACCCCAACTAGAGGATAAGGAACGGATGTTTGTTGCAAGGCAATAAAGGGAATCGCTGTATTTTTTGCAGATTCTTGCAGCACATCCGGTGCTAACCGACACCAGCGGTCAATACTGGAGAGGAAGGAATCTATTTCTAATACCGAGGTTGACAATCTTCCTGTATCATTTACCAAAGCTTCCGTGAGGCGATCGCGTCCAGATAATATCGCATTCTTCCACTGCTGTAAAGCTTCGATTCTTCCCTCTAAGCCCAACTGCTGCCAGCGAACTTGTGCCCTGCGCGTCCGCTTACATTGTTGTACCAGCAGCCTTGGAGGCGGCGGAATAATTACGTAGTCAAATTTGCCAGTTCGGGGATTGCGGACTTCTATTGGTTTTGTCATTAGGAGGCAGGAGGCAGTTCTTGCTGGAGGCAGGAGGCAGATCGCGCAGCGTGTCGTAGACAAGGCAGGAGTTATTTTTTGTATTCCAATGCCCTGTTTGGCCAATGCCCCATTCTCAAATTCAAATTATCCCTAAGTTAGTTAAGCGTTGAATGGAGGCTTGCAGTGTTTGCAGTCTACTTCTCTTTCCAGCATAGTATTAGCGGGGTAAAAGTGTGATTGGCGATCGCGAGTGAAGGTTGATTACATAACAGGTAACTTGCGATCCTAAAGCGCAGTCCGATTCTAAATTAGTGGACATGGAAAATTGAGAGGCATAACAAATGACCAATGACAAATGACCAATGACCAATGACAAATTTAAAGAATGCGATCGCCACCCCAAAGCGATCGCACAAGTCTATCTGTCAATTCCGAGCCAAACATCTGTGCGGCAAGTTTATTACCTGGATCGCGTTCAGCACTGATGCGGCGGAGTGCAAAATCACGAGTAGCTAAAGCTTCGCGTGCATCTTCTGGCATAGGTTCAGCTGCATCTACCCAAGTTAACCAGCGATCAAGTGTTTCGTGTGCAAGTGTGCGAGTTAATTCTAGGGTTTCAAAAGTAGGTGCGCCTGTGTAGCAAAGATTAACGGGTGATTGAAATAGGCGAACATACGCACTTTTACTAGTAAATACCTTGAGCCGCGAATCTGACTGTAACTTTAAAAATGTTTCATTAACTGGCTCATAATAGCGATCAAGAGATGCCAAATCAATTAAAAGGTCAGTTCGAGGAATATAATCTATATAAAAGAAAATATTTGGAAGTGTGCCAAACTCGAAAGCCAAATGAGGAACCTGAATATGGGACTTCAACCAAGTGGTGAGGCGCATAGTGCCAAAGTTTGATTTTCCAGGATTTCCCAACCACGAATGCACTAGCCAGTCAATTTCTTCCCCAGAAAAAGCAGTCAGCGAACCTTTCATGTTGCCATCGAGACTGCTGTATTGCTGTAAATTTTCTACAGAAGGGTCTGGATGTAACTGAAAACGAGTCTCTAGTTTTTGGCGGAGTTCCTTTGTAATCTCCCACAACTGCTCAAATACAGCTTTATTATCTAAATCAGTTGGTTGCTGAGTCATGGTTTGAGTTTGCAGTTTTTCTATAAACTTCATATTTAGTTTGACACTTTCCGGTATCTAATTCGTTAGCGATCGCGATTTACGCACAGGTTACGGAAAATCAAACCACAGAGAACGCAGAGAACACAGAGGAATAAGAGTTAAAGAGCCTCAATTATTACTAATAGAAAATCCTCGACGCGTAGGTTTAATATTAGCTAACTCCACCTGAAAGCTTACTTTGTCGCTCATTTCTTTGCTTCTCGCTTCCAAAGTCCACTTACCAGGACGTAAATTCCAAAATAAAGAATTAGCTGAGTTTGTATCTAACTTTTCGCCATTTAACCACCACTCTATTGGTGCAGATTTATTTCCCGCTAGTTTAAATTCGAGTTTTTGCTGCGTTTCTTCACCAGGATAAAGTAAAAATAAATCGCCATGATGCGGAGATAAAATTCTCAAATTGGTAGAAGTAAAATTTGACTGCTGTTGTTTTGCCAACCATTCATCATACTCTGATGGCAAATTGAATTGATTCTCACGTTCGTAATTACTTTTATCTTCTGGGTAAAAATATTCTTGCACGACTGAGGTACAATCTGGTGTGGGTCGTAACCCCGAAACTGCACAAACAGGTAATTGCACTAAACCTTTAGGAGATGGAAAACCTGCTGGTTCTTGATGTTCGTGCAGATGTAACATAATTCGATTCCATAAGGGTGCTGCGCCTGTCACACCAGAAACCTGTCGCATCGGTTCACCGTTGAAATTGCCTACCCAAGTAGCGACGGTGTAATCTGTAGTGAAGCCAACTGTCCAAGTATCTCGAAAATTGGAAGAAGTGCCAGTTTTAACAGCAACAGGAAAGGGTAAATTTAACACCGAGTCTACACCAAATGCTGTTGCACGAGCATAGCTGTCACTGAGTATGTTGGTGATTAATTGCCAAATTGTCGGATTTTGAATTTGAGGTTTGGAATTTTGGATTGGGGAATCGGAAAATGTGCTTACTAAAGGGGTAGCATTTCCTTGTCGTTCTATGGTCAAGTATGCACGGGCTAATTCCCAGAGACTGACTTCGCCACTACCTAGAGTCAAACCCAAACCATAATAATCTGGAGTTTGATTGAGGTGTTCAAATCCCAGTTGATGCAGTCGTTCTAAGAAAGTTTTCACACCTACTTTTTCTAACACGCGCACTGCGGGTACATTTAAAGAATTTGCTAAAGCGATTCGCACCCGCACAGGGCCAAGAAACCTTTCGGTGTAATCTGTAGGGCTGTAAAGTTTCGCGCCGGGAATTGCATAATGGGCGGGTACATCTGCCAAAATGGTATTTGGACGAATGACACTTTTTTCTAAAGCTAGTTCATAGACAAAAGGCTTGAGGGTAGAACCTGGTTGACGTAGTGCTTGCACTCCATCATTGCGTCCGAGTTTGGCTTGATTAAAGTAATCAGGTGAACCGACATAAGCTAAAACTTCACCAGTGTGGTTATCAATCACCAATGCGGCTGCATCATGGACATTGTTGGCGGCTAAAGAAGAAATTACCTGCTGTACCTGTGCTTCAACAAACTGCTGTAAAGGGCGATTTATAGTCGTGAGAATAGGGGAATTTTGTTCTACTTGCGTGTTATCAAACTGATTGGCTAACCAAAATAAAAAGTGTGGTGCAGCGATAATTCCTCCTTGGCGAGACTGAAACACAACCTTTTCAGTGTGTGTTCGGGCTGCGTTCGCTCCACTAATATACTTTTCCTGTACCATCCGATTAAGGACGTATTTTTGTCGCTGCTTCAGCCGTTGCCAATGTTCGTAAGGATTGAAATATGTGGGATTATTGGGAATAGCAGCCAACAAACTAGCTTGAGCAAGATTCAATTCACTAGCTGGGATGGAAAAATAAGTCCGCGCGGCGGCTTCCACACCATATATATTCCCGCCCATTGGTAGCCGATTGATATATGCAGAGAGAATTTCATCTTTGTTTATCCCTGCTGCTAACCGCCAAGATAGCCAAATTTCACTCAGTTTACCAGAGAAACTGCGGGGCACTGGATTTAACATCCGCGCCAACTGCATAGTAATTGTGGAAGCACCGGAAACAATTCTTTTGGCGTGAATGGCTTCTTTGCCGGCGCGGATAATAGCTTTCATATCCAACGCCCCATGATGGTAAAAGCTGCCATCTTCAGCGGCTAAAATCGCCTGGATAAAATGAGGCGAAACCTGATTTAGTGGTACTACTGATGTATGTTCTTGGTCACGGGTGAGTAGTGTTCCTAATGGTAAACCATTGCGATCGCTAAATTGCATTGCCAACTGATTTTGGGCAATATCTGCGGCATGAATGGGCGCAAAATAAGGGAGTAAGCGTATAACCAGACAGATTAGCAGCACAGCTAAGATAACTTTACTAGTGTGCTTAAGTTTGAGTGGCGATCGTAAAATTAGTTTCATCAGGGAATCCCCTGTCCAAGAAAACCTACTTTAATCTTGACGCAGCGATTACATCTATATCAGTAAATATTTCAAATCCTTAATAATTAATTTTTACTAACTCAGCAGATGTAAATTAGTGTTTGCGAAATTTAAATACTTATTTATAGTTAAGAATTGTAGCCATTTTTGGAACAATAACACTAGATTAGTTATCTATGTAAATAAACACACGTTACATCTAACCTGTGAGTCTAAATAACTACTCGTACTGCGTCCTTTATTAGTCTTGGCATTGCCCATTCTATCAGAGAATGCAAATTTTTATTTGCTATAGTTCATAAACTTTTTATTTTTAATTACTAGAAAGATGATTATCAGAGTTTTACTGCGCTTCCAGCAGAAAATAATCTATCGCGTTCTTAAGGTTATTAGCAGTTACTTAAAAAAAATTGGGCGTTCTTCAAGCCGAAAGAGAACAATACAGTTTCTTCTTATATTTACATTTATACTAGGGATGGCAGGGTGTAATTTCTTTGGTATCAATTCAGGTAAAGAACAACTTCCAACAGTTTCCTCACTCACACCACCAAAATTACCAGACTGGATTGAACAAATAAGTCCCATTGGAGATGCAAAACCCCTCAACCAAATCCGCATTCGTTTTAAAGAAGCTTTAATCCCAGTTGAAAGTCTTGATAGTCCAGAACAGCAGAAGTTATTACAAAAATTTGCCCTTTGGCCGCCTTTACCCGGTCAATTTCGCTTTTTAACACCGCGGATGGTGGGATTTCAAGCTGAGAAAGCATTACCAATAGCGACACGATTTCAAGTCACTCTCAAAGCAGGTTTAGCCGATTTAAAAAATCATCGCCTAGACAAAGATTTACCTTGGACTTTCAACACCGAATCAATAAAATTCACTAATTTACCCGGTGTCAATCCCATTGAAAAGGCTGATATCGAACCAATTGATTTACAACAAAAGTTACAATTTACATCAAATGTCGAATTGAATTTAGCTTCTGTACAAGAACATTTACAGTTAATTACTGAAGGTAAAAATAAAGATATAGGTTTTAAAGTTGAGTTAAACAAAGAAAAAAAACCATTAAAAAATGAAGAAGACCCTTTAGAAAAATTTGACCCTTCAGCACGCAATTGGATTTATAACCTCATCCCACAGCAAAATCTCGAAAAAGCAACCAGTTATCGCTTGGTATTTTCTCCAGGAATACGTCCTGCTTATGGCAATATACCTACAGAGAAAGAATTTGCCACGAAGTTAGCAACTTATTCACCTTTGGCATTTCAGAAAATTAACTTTTACGGACAGCCAGATGCAGGGGGAACTTTTGGAAGATTTATTAAAGGTAGTCCGCAGCTAGAATTTAATAATGTTTTATTGCCAGATTCAGCTAAAGAAAATATTTCCATTAATCCAGCACCAAAAGAGATTTCGAGAATTCTCCAAGTTAATGATGAAGATAAAATTATTGGTATCAATCCTTATGCGCTAGAACCTGCTAAGACTTATACAATTACTATCGGCGGAAATCTCAAAGATAAGTTTGGGCAAATTTTGGGTAAACCTGTCACACTTAAATATGATACTGGAGATTTAGCTGGGGATATTTGGGTACCATCAGATTTGAATATTTTCCCTACAAGTAAAGATTTACAGCTAAATATTAGTACGGGAAATTTGCCAGAAGCCAAATACAAAGCAGCTTATCGAGTAGTTCAACCGACAGATTTAGTATATTTTAATAATAGTAGTGATTTATTACCACAACCTTCTGAATGGCAAAGCTTTAAGGTATCGGCTAAGAAAAATCAATCAGTTGATATTGCTGTTCCTCTCCGAGAAAAAATAAGTGCAGCTACGGGAATGTTAGCTTATGGAGTCCAAGCCCGCACTAATAAATATCAAGAGAATGGTAAGGAACTGTGGCGCGAACCTACGACTTATGGCATGGTTGAATTGACAAATTTGGGCGTGTTTACTCAATGGTTTCCTGAGTCAGGGTTAATTCGCGTCAATCATCTTACAGATGGTTCGCCAGTTAAAAATGGCGCTATCGAAATTTATCAATCAAAATTACAAGCAAAATCTCGCCCCGAACCTTTACCTTGTACAACAGGTAAAACTGATGAACATGGAATTTTTAGAATTGTTCGTGAAGGAATACAGCAATGTTATTCTGGTAATGAAAGCTCTAGTAAATCACCACAACTATTAGTAATTGCCCGTGAAAATCAAGATTGGGCCTTCGCTATAACTGAAGAATATAGCGGTGTTTATGGATATGGCATCGACGCAGGTTGGCAAGATAGTAAGCCAGAATCACGCGGGGTAATTTTCTCAGATAGACAGTTATATCAACCAGGCGAAAAAGCCTGGTTAACTGGTTTTACGGACTTTTTACAAAATGGTGCAATTCAGCAATATAAAAATACTGCTTACCAATTAACTTTGGTAAATCCCGATGGACAAAAAACCAGTTTAGGTACGCAAACCACAAATGAATTTGGCAGTTTTTCTCTGGAACTACCAATCAAAACTACTCAGCGCTTAGGTTACTATACAATCCAGGCGAAAGGTAAAAATGGACAAGAAATTTCTGGAGAATTTCGAGTAGCTGAGTTTAAACCACCTAATTTTAAAGTTGAACTCAATTTAGATAAAGAATTTGCATACATTGACGAGAAAGTGAATATTAATGCTGCAAGTAATTATTTATTTGGTGCGCCTGTAGAAGGTGGAGAAGCAAAATATTTTATCACTCGCCAGCAGGCTGATTTTGTTCCTAAAGGTTGGGAAGGATTTACTTTTGGTAGACAATGGTTATGGCCAGAGGAAACGCCTACTATATCTAGTGATGTATTGCAAACTAATGCCCAACTAGATGCGAATGGTAAAAGTAGTCAAACTGTGAATGTGGCAAATGATTTACCATATCCGATGACTTACCAAGTGGATGTACAAGTTGCAGATGTTTCCAATCTTTCTGTAGCGAATTCTAAAACATTTACAGCCTTACCGAGTAATCGCCTCATTGGGTTAAAAAGTAATTTCATCGCTGATGCTGGTAAGCCTTTTCCTCTTGAAGTGATTGTTACTGACCCTACAGGAAAACCAATCACAGGTCAAGGGGTGCGTCTGGAATTACAACAGATTAAATATAGCAGCGTCACACAGTTGGTGGAAGGTAGCCGAACACCGAAAAATCAAGTTGAATATAAAACAGTGGGACAAGCAGAAATTACATCTGCGAGTAATCCGCAATCGGTAAATTTGACAGCGCCGGAATCCGCCTCATATCGGATTAGAGTTAATTTTAGCGATGCCAAAAGTGAATTAAGTGCCACAGATTTACAAATTTGGGCAACTGGAGAAAATCCAGTATTTTGGGGTTCTAGAGAAGATGTCTTAGAAGTTAAACTAGATAAAAAAGAGTTCAAACCTGGTGAAACTGCTACTGCACTAATACAATCTCCCTATCCAGATGCAGAATTATACTTTGCTGTGATTAAAGATAAACCCCTTTATCAGCAAATTACCAAAGTTCAGGGAGGCGCACCACAAATTCAGTTTCAAGTCACTCCAGAAATGCTACCAAATGCAGCCATTGAAGCTGTCTTAGTAAGACAAGGTAAACCCATAAATCAAGTGGAAGCGGGAAGTTTAGAAAACTTGGTGAAGATTGGTTTTACACCTTTTAAAGTTAACTTGGAGGATAAG
This sequence comes from Nostoc sp., assembly GCF_036917515.1. Taxonomy (GTDB): domain Bacteria; phylum Cyanobacteriota; class Cyanobacteriia; order Cyanobacteriales; family Nostocaceae; genus Nostoc. Next base: position 34,515 of record NZ_JBALDE010000230.1, read on the forward strand.
TATTTAAAACTGCAAGTTAAACCAGCGCAAGCATCATTAGAACCTGGTGCAGAGGAAACAGTACAACTAGAACTGAAGGACAATCAAGGAAACCCCACCAAAGGACAGTTTACAGTCATGGTGGTAAACGAAGCGGTGTTACAACTTTCTGGTTATCGTCCACCAGATTTGGTACATACAGTTTATGCAGAACAGCCAATATCTACCCGCTTTAGTGATAATCGCCCAGATGTTATATTACAACCCCAAGATGTAGCGAAACCCAAAGGTTGGGGTTATGGCGGTGGTTTCTCAACTGGTGCAGCCAATACTCGCACTCGCACTGATTTTCAAGCCTTAGCTTACTACAACGGTTCTGTGCTTACCGATGCAAATGGGAATGCACAGATAACCTTTAAACTCCCGGATGATTTAACTACATGGCGGGTGATGGCTGTCGCTACCGATGGAAATCTGCGTTTTGGGAATGGAGACGCAACGTTTATCACCACTAAGCCACTACTCACTAATGCCATTTTGCCACAGTTTGCCCGCCCAGGCGATCGCATCCTCGCTGGTTTATCTGTAACTAACAACACTGGGAATACAGGAAATCTCTCAATTAATGGCGAACTTAGTGGTACGGTGAAGTTTGCTGATAAAAACCCCACAGCGACTTCTTTGCAAACCAAAGCTGAATCTGCAACTCATGCTTATCGCTTTCCCATGCTGGCGGATAGCGTCGGAGTGGGTAAAGTTCGCTTTAACACTCAGTTAAATGGTACAGCCGCAGATGCTTTTGAAATACCTTTGGAAATAAAGCCAATTGAAATTACAGAACAAGTCGTTGAATCTGGTGTCACTGAAAAACAGGTGAAGATTCCCCTGAATGTTGATAAAAATACCTTCTCTGATGCGGGGGGTTTAGATATTCAGTTGGCGAGTACTTTGATTCCAGAAATTAAAGCGCCAGCAAAACAAGTTTTAGATGATGATTTACCGTTTACAGAACCGGCGGCGAGTCAGTTAATAATTGCGGCAAATCTGCAAATTATTGCCCAAAAATATGGTCAGAACTTGGCAGAATTTAATCCTAGCCAACAAGCTAATCAAGCAATTGAAAAATTACAAAAACTCCAAATAGCCGATGGTGGTTTTGCTGCTTTCCCCGGACAAGAAAAATCTGACCCTTGGGTTTCTTCTTATACAGGAGAATCTTTGGCTAAAGCTAGTCAGGTATTTCCTAATTTAGTCGATTCTGCAATGGTATCTCGCCTGAAAACTTATTTACAAAAAGTTCTAGCAAACCCCGGAGAATACGACTTTTGCAAACAACTACTCTGTAAAAGGCAACTGCAACTTAATGCTTTAATCTCTTTAGCACAATTGGGAGACAAACGCAATACTTTCCTCGCAGATATTTATGAACAGCGCAATAACTTTGATGTAGCAACTCAAATTAAACTAGCGCGATACTTACCTCAATTCTCAGAATGGCAAGATGAATCTCAACAGTTAGTGAACAAGCTGCAACAAAATATTTATGAAACTGGCCGCACAGCAGTTGTAAGTTTACCACGTAGTTGGGGATGGATGAGTTCATCTACCACGACACAAGCGCAAGCTTTACGTTTATTTATTGCCAAACAAAGTAAACCCGAAGTTATAGATAAGTTATTCCAAAGTCTTCTGGCATTACGACGGAATAGTACGTGGCAAACTAACTATGATAATGCCCAAGCTTTAACAGCTTTGGTAGATTATAGTCAACTGCAACCCACACCACCTAATTTTGTTGCCACAGTGGAATTAGCTGGTAAGAAGTTAGGAGAAAATCGGTTTAATGGCTACCAAAATTCTAGCTTACAGCTAAATGTGCCGATGAATAAATTACCTCGTGGTCGTAATGATTTAACGCTGCAAAAATCAGGTAATGGCACTTTATATTATCTGGCTGCTTATAATTATCGCTTGCAAGGTAATCAAGCAGGCAGGTTTAACGGACTACGTATAACACGAGAAATTAGTCAAGTAAATAAAGAGAAAATTTTGCAAAAAACAGGTCTTTACGCTTTTGATAAACCCTTGACTTTAGCCTCTGGACAGGTGCTTGATATTGGTTTAGAAATCATCGCCGACCATCCTGTAGATCATCTGGTGATAAAAGATCCGCTACCATCAGGTTTTGAGGCGGTGGATGCAAGTTTTCAAACTGCTACCGCTGCATTACAAGCAAAAGCCGATAGCTGGGAACTTGGTTTTAAGAATGTGTACCGCGATCGCATTATCGCCTACGCCGACCACCTAGAACCAGGAGTTTATAGCCTCCATTATCTAGTACGTTCTGTTACTCCTGGTACATTTTCTTGGCCTGGTGCAGAAGTTCACTTGCAATATGCACCAGAAGAATTTGGGCGAACTGCTGAGTCTACATTAATCTTGGAAGATGGGAAGTAATTATTTATGCCATCTTTGGCTACAACAAATCTAAAAATCTTTCCAAGTCTATACAGACCTTGCCTTCTTGAGTAATCAACTCATCTTCCAATGGTTCAAGGTAAAGTTCTATTGCTTCCTGGATATTCTCTAATGCTTCTTCCACAGTTTCTCCTTCACTGATACAGCCAGGAAGTGAGGGAACACGGACGTGTATTCGCAACAAAAAAGCGATCGCATTATCGCTTATCCCTACCACCTAGAATCAGAAGTTTATAGCCTCCATTACTTAGTCTGTTCTATGACTCCTGGTGCATTTTATTGGTTTGATGCCCAAGTACATTTGCAATATGTACTAGAAGAATTTGGGCGTACTGCTGGGTTAACACTGCTACTGAAGTATATAAAGTAATTATTAATACTTTATTTTGCAGCAGCAAATCTAAAAGTTTTTCCAAGTATATACGAGCCTATTTTTAAATATTAAGGTTTAACTAACTAATTTGGTTTTTCTGGGCAAAAGAAACGCTCATATAAGACCATTTTTTAACAAGCATACTTAAGTAAAAGCTGCGTTTATTACATAGAGATATTGAAGTTAAAGTAAAAATAATAACGGTAAATTAGCTGGTTACAATTTAGCGTTAGTCTCAATACGATATAACACAATACAGTTCAGATAAGCCCAAAACTCTGATGCAGAGACATGATTTACCGCGTCTTAAAAGATTAATTATCCACAAACCCTTAATTAAACTGTATGGGAATATAACAAATTAGACATTTTTACAACAAAGTAGGAAAGTTACTTTTATTCTAATCTTAAAGATTGAAAATGGCGTAATAAAAAATGCAACAAATACTAACATTAATTGAACAAAAAAAACAAGAATATGCTCAATTAGCCTTATTTAGTTTTATGCAAAACAAAAGTATAAATCCTATACAAAGGTTAGCTTGGGCACCATGTGCTGCTCATTTTATTATGAATTTTGGAGAACTTAATAAGTATTTTTTGCGAGAAGAACCAACAAACGATCCAATTCAGGCATTAATTAACAAGCATACTTATGAAGATGACCATCATTGGTTGTGGTTTTTGGAAGATTTGAAAAACCTAGAACTTGACAAATTATTAAAATTTAGTGATGCATTAAAATTCCTTTGGAGTGAAGAAACTAAGAATGCTCGCTGTTTAAATTATCAACTCTATCGATATACTTCACAAGCAACTCCTATTCAGAAAATCATAGTTATTGAAGTTACTGAAGCGACAGGTAACATAATGTTTTCAACAGCGGCAGAGATTGGCAAAGAAATTAAAGCGATTACCCAAAAGCCGTGCCGATATTTTGCAGATTTCCATCTAAATGTTGAAACTGGTCACATGACAAGTCAATCTGGAATAGAGCAATTTTTACAAGATATTCAACTATCAGAAGCAACTCGACAAGAAGCTTATGAATTAGTTGAGAATTTATTTACAATTTTCACACAATTTACAAATGAGCTTTTGGTATATGCTGAAACCCACAAAATTGAACAGCAATTGAAAACTGCATAAGTTATTAAGCAAGCTTTTTAAAATTGACTTCCATACAAAAATAGGAACTTCAACTATGTTACAGTATGTAAAAAATATTATAATTGTTGGTGGTGGTTCAGCCGGTTGGATGACGGCAGCTTATTTAAGTAAAGCACTAGATAAAAATATTAATATTACTCTGGTGGAATCATCTAACATCACAAAAATTGGTGTTGGAGAAGCAACTTTTAGTACCATCAAAATATTCTTTGATTTTCTTGGGTTACAAGAATATGAATGGATGCCAAAGTGTAATGCCACATATAAGATGGCAATTAAGTTTGTCAACTGGAATGCGAAGGGGCAACACTTCTACCATCCTTTCCAAAGATATGAGGTAATTGACGGCTTTGATATCTCTGAATGGTGGCTGAAAATGAAGAAAGACCAAGAAGCATTCGATTATGCTTGCTTTTTAATTCCTTGGCTGTGTGACCGTCAACGATCGCCGAGGTATTTAGATGGTAAAGTCTTCGATCACAAAGTTCAAAATGAATTTTCTCAAGAGTATATCGCCAAGAAAAATATCTTGGATAAGTTAAAAATTCAGTACCCCTATGCCTATCATTTTGATGCGAATCTACTCGCAAGATTCATGAAAGATTATGCAATGGAAAGGGGAGTGAAGCAAATTGTTGATGATGTAGTGGATATTAAGTTAACTGAGGATGGGAGCATAGATAGTCTTACAACCAAAGAGTATGGCATTCTCAGTGGCGACCTTTTTATTGACTGTACTGGTTTCCGTGGTCTTTTGATCAACAAAGCGCTTGGTGAGCCATTCATTTCTTATTCAGATTCACTATTGTGCGATCGCGCGATTGCAATGCAGATACCAACTGATATCAAAAAGGATGGCATCAACCCTTACACTACCTCAACTGCACTTTCGTCTGGTTGGGTCTGGAATATACCTTTGTATGGCAGAAATGGTACTGGGTATGTTTATTCGAGTGCATTTATTTCTGCTGAGGATGCAGAACAGGAATTTCGCCAGCATCTGGGAGCCGCTGCCGATCATCATCAAGCCTCTCATATCAAGATGCGGATTGGACGTAACAGAAACTCATGGGTGAAAAACTGTGTAGCAATTGGCCTTTCCAGTGGATTTGTGGAACCACTAGAATCTACTGGTATCTTCTTCATTCAACATGGAATTGAAGAGTTAGTTAACCACTTTCCCAGCAAGTCTTTCAATCAAGAACTAATTCACAGCTATAACAAAGTTGTCGCTGACTGCATAGATGGTGTGCGAGAATTTTTGACACTTCATTATTATGCTAGCGATCGCACCAACACAGAGTTCTGGAAAGCAACTAAGAACAATATCAAAGTTCCAGAAGAACTACAAGAAAAATTAAGGTTATGGAAAAATAGACTGCCAAGCAATAAGACTATTAATCCGAAATACCACGGCTTTGAGTCTTACTCTTATTCGGTAATGTTGCTGGGGCTAAATTACATGCCTGAAAGTAGTCTTCCCATCTTAGAACATATCGGAAATCACAATGCTGAGGCTGCATTTATGGAAATAAAGGAAAGAGCCAATTACCTAACTTCAACTTTACCATCTCAGTATGAATACTTAACTTATGTAATGAAGTCACAAGAACAGTCGGAGTATCTGAGTGTGGTTAGCGATCCCTTATATCAGATTCCTGCACTAATTTCATAATTTAGGAGAACCCAAGATGACGGTGAAACAAGTATGCGTGATTGGGGCTGGAGTCAGCGGATTAGTCTCAGCAAAGACGTTTCTTGAGGAAGGTTACGAAGTTACATTGTTCGAGAAACGGCTAGGACTTGGTGGTGTGTGGGAAAGATCGAGAACTTACCCAGGACTGTCGATTCAAAATCCCAGAGATACCTATGCTTTCTCAGACTTTCCTATGCCTGCCTCTTATCCAGAATGGCCTTCAGGAGAGCAAATATGCGCTTACCTTGAATCCTATGCCCAACACTTCGGTGTCACAGAAAAAATTCACTTCGGTGCAAAAGTAACTAAAGTAAAGCGCAAATCAGCAAATGCTCCTGGATGGATAGTTAGTGTTAGCTTTCAAGAAGATGGTAAGGAGATCGGAAAACAAAATTACGAGTTCGACTTTGTGATTGTATGCAATGGCACTTATGATATTCCCTACATTCCTAACTTGTCGGGGATGGAAGAGTTCATTGCTGCCGGAGGTCAAGTAATACATACTAACGACTTTAATGACGGCTCTATAATTGAGGGCAAGCGAGTGGTTGTTGTCGGTTTTGGCAAGTCAGCCACCGATTTGGCGAATCTCGCAGCTAGTAAGGCCAAGGAATGTACCCTTGTCTTCCGTCAAGCGCTGTGGAAAGTTCCCAACTTTTTTCTCGGTATGTTGAACATCAAGTATATTTTCCTGACTCGGTTTGCAGAAATTTGGATGCCCTATCATAAACTTCAAGGATGGGAAAAGTGGCTGCATAGTTTTGGCAAACCACTAGTGTGGGCATTCTGGCGGCTAAATGAGACTATCTTGCGCTTACAGTTTCCCCTTGATGCTTGTGGAATGGTGCCCAAACAACCGATGAACAAATTGATTGGTTGTAGTATCGGCTTAGTGCCTAAAGGCTTTTTTGAATATGTACGCGCAGGTAAAATTCGTGCTGTTAAGACAAAGATCAACAAGTTTTTTGCTAGTGGCATCGAATTGGATAACGGCAAGAAAATACAGGCAGATGTTGTTGTCTTTGGCACAGGTTTTCTTCAGGATATCCCTTTTTTAGAAGAGAAATACCATAGACACGTATTTGATCAGGAAGGCACTATCCATCTTTACCGCCATCTTATTCACCCCCATATTCCACAGATGGGTTTTGTTGGTTATAACTATACTTTCTGTGCCCAGTTATCAGCAGAAATTGGTGCTAGGTGGTTATCAGAGTATGTCAAAGGAAATTTACCTTTACCATCCCCGCAACAGATGCTAGAGGATGTAACAGCAGAGTTGGAATGGAGGAAGAAAGATAGACCCTATGCTTTCGTCAGTGGCGCATGTGTAACTCCTTTTACATTCCATTACATTGATGAGTTGCTTCAGGATATGGGTCTGAGTAGCCGCCGTCAACCAGGAAACTTGGTTGGGGAGTTTCTGATGCCAATTGATCCATCTGCCTACAAGCATCTGGGCAAGGAATTACAAGCAAAACAAAAACAACATCCATCTCTCAATGATTTTGCGATCGCGGCAAGTGAAGTGTAGAGACGCAATGGTTTCAGGTTATCTTCAATAATAATTTGAGTGACGGGTCAGCAACCGAAGGGTCATGCGATCGCAATTGAGATTCACTCTTTAATGTACAGTCAAGGGAATCCCGTTATCTTTTGGTTTTAACTTGAGAATAAATGGCACAGCTTTCAATACCCAATCGGACACAGGTGTATAATTAGCAGCTTCTTCTCCAAAGCTAATAGAGAGCATATCAGTATGAATAATCCCTGGATTGAGGGGTATGGCTGCCATACCAGTCGGCAATTCTTGTGCCAAAGAACGAGTTAATCCTTCTATTGCCCACTTGGAAGCACAGTATGGTGCAACTTGGGCAGAAGTAGAACGTCCCCAGCCAGAACTAAAGTTAACAATAATACCCCGTTTGTTTTTTACCATTGCTGGTACGAAATGGCGAATTATATTCACTACTCCTTTGATATTGATATCTATTAGATCAGAAAATTCTTCAGATGGTATTTCCCATAAAGGTGCTGGGTAATTAGTAATTGCCGCATTATTAATCACTATATCTGGCGGTTCATATTTTTGAAGTACGTGTTCTGCCCATTTTTTTACAAGCTGTTCATTTGTCACATCTACAGATGTGAAATCGTTGGGCGCACTAAACTTCTGGCGTATTTTATCGATAGCATCTGATGAACGAGCGCAACCAATAACAGTATGTCCTTCTTGAATAAAACCCTCGGTCATCGCATAACCTAGACCTTTGCTTATACCTGTAATTAAGATGAGCTTAGTCATATTTTTCTGCTATTCCTGCTCTCTTAGAAATAATTCGTGGGAAAAAATAACCACTACCTCTTGCTGTGACGATCAACTCTGGCAAGTTTGGGTCAGATTCTATTTTTGTCCGCAATCGGGAGATATGCACATCTACTACACGGGTATCTGTATGAATCTCTGGTACAAAGCCCCATAGTTGCTGCAAGATTTCTAATCGGGAAAAAACTTTTCCAGAATGACTAACCAATAACTCTAGCAAGCTAAATTCCACACCTGTCAAACGAATGCGTTGCTCATTTTTATAGACTTGCCGCTTACTTGTATCGATTTTGAGATTGCCCAGATGGATTAGGCTAGAATTATCAATGATATTGACACTAGTTTTTTGTAAAAGTCGCCTAAGTATACAGGCAATTCGAGCTTCTAGTTCTTTGGGTGAGAAAGGTTTCGTCATATAGTCATCAGCGCCTATATTCAGTCCAGCGATTCGCTCTGCGACATCTGCCAAAGCTGTAAGCATGATAATTGGTACATCCGATTGTTTCCGTATTTCTTGACAGACACCATAACCATCCAGTTTTGGCATCATCACATCCAAAACTATTAAGTCTGGAGCTTCTTGACGAAAAGCTAACAAAGCTTCTTCGCCATCCTTTGCTTTTACTACATCGTAGCCAATCATCTCAAGACGTGTCTGCAAAATCCGGCGGATGCTGGCTTCATCGTCTACTACCAGGATTTTTCCTTTATGTCCTGACAAGTTTGTCAATCCTCCCCGACGGTGAGAACTCTTAAACCTTCATTATCCGCTTATTAAGGCTCAAAAACCCAAAACAATCTTTACTTCTAGAGAATGATCAAGAAGCGATCGCTGTAAGCCATCTATTTAGGATGTTCCAGTTCTGCAATGATTCATACCGCCATTATGTAACGCCAAATTTTTCAGCAACGGTAGCTTGTCTTACTGTTGCATTGGAATCTCAATCACAAACTCAGTTCCCTTTCCCAAAGTTGATTTGCAGCTTAACTGACCCTTGTGTTTGTCCACTACCACTTGATAGCTAATTGACAACCCCAACCCTGTACCACTTCCTACTGCCTTAGTGGTAAAAAATGGATCAAATATTTTCTGCTGCACCTGTGCAGTCATACCATAACCGTTATCAGCAATCCGAATCTTCAACGTGTTTACTTCTCCTAGTTCAGTACGAATATGAATCTGAGGATTTTTTCTGGGAGAATCTTCTTCATAGTTGTAGTCCTCTAAAGCATCGATCGCATTACTTAAAATATTCATAAACACTTGGTTGAGTTGACCGGCATAGCAAATAACATTCGGTAGTTGTGCGTATTGTTTAAAGACCTCAATTTCTGGGCGAGCGCTCTTTTCCTTGAGTCGGTGCTGCAAAATCATTAAGGTACTGTCGATGCCTTCATGAATATTTACAGGCTTCATTTCCGATTCATCTAGACGAGAGAAATTACGTAAGCTCAGAATAATATTTCGGATACGGTAACTTCCTACATTCATAGAATCGAGAACCCTTGGGAGGTCTTCTTTCAGGAATTGTACATCCATTTCCTCAATTTTTTGCTCCACTATTGCTGAGGGATGGGGATATTGTTGCTGATAAATATTAATCAAATCTAGCAATTGTTGAACATAGTCACTTGCGTGAGTAATATTACCATGAATAAAATTGATCGGGTTATTAATTTCATGGGCAATTCCCGCTACCATTTGCCCTAATGAAGACATTTTCTCACTTTGGATTAATTGACTTTGGGTACTTTGTAATTCTTCTAGTGCTTCTTGCAGATGCTGATTTTTCTCATTAAGTTCTGCTGTTCTTACTACCACCCTTTCCTCTAATATATGACTGTATTCCTCCAATTGTTCATTCGCCTCAGCCAAATTATTATAGAGAATAGCATTTTGTAAAGAAATTGCAGCTTGGATAGTTAAAAGCTTGAGAACTTCTAGGCGATCGCGTGTAAATGCTCCTGTAGTTAAGTTATTTTCTAGATAAATCAGCCCCAGCAATTTACCTTGATTAAGCATCGGAATACATAAGATGCTCTTTGGTTCCTCACGGTTAATATAACTATCTACTGCAAAAGAAGCTTTCGCTTTAATGTCATCAATTACTAAGATTTCTTGAGTTCGTTTGACATAATTAATCAAAGAAATAGGAACAGAATCGCTATATTCTAAAGGAATAGATAAAAAATCTGTGTGAGGATCTCTAAAAGTGTAACCAGAACTAATTGCCGCAACAGTTAAGTCTAAGTTATTAGCTTCACTCAATACAAGTACACATTTAGAAGCTCCGGCATTCTCCATAACAACTTCCATTAAAGTAGAAAGGAGCGACTTTAATTCAATTTCTCCAGACACTGCTTGAGAAGCTTTAATGACAGTTCCCAAATCTAACATATCTGAAGAAATACTAGTGTTAGAGCCAATGACAGTTTCATTAGTCACCAAAGTAGATTTATTGCTAAGTGTAGATAGGTGTAGGCTCAGTTCAGGTAGATTTTTTTCATAGTGGGAATAGCCAAGTTCTTCTTGCTGAATCATGGGGAAAAGTAATTGAGGATAGCGTTTTTGCAAGTCATAAACTTTGGCTAATGCTCCCCAGCAAACATAGCAATAATAGGCATCAGTGAGGTATAGTTGGGCAATTCTTTGTTTACCCCATTCGAGGTAAAATTTAGCAGCTAATTCACAAGCAAGAGCTTCTTCGTTAATGTACTCATTTTCTTTGCTAAGGGAAATAGCATATTCATAATTATCTATCGCTTCAAGATATTGACCAAGAACTCGATGTCGTTCCGCCTCTACTAAATAAAATTTATGCAAGTGATTCATGGGAGCCTGAACTGCCCAGTTTTGCATTTTTTTCTGATTTTCTGTCACTCTATGAAGGACTTCTTTTTGTTCAAATTCATCGAAATCAGAATATACTGCTAGATGTGTCAATGAATCATAGAAATAAAATTGAGCAGTCACGAACATACCGACACCAGCATATAAGTACTTTTCTGCCATGACTGTATTTTTAAGAGCTTGAGAGTAATTAGCCAGCAGATAAGATATGTGAAGTTTGCAGAAATATAGGAAAAAAAGTGCTACTCCATCTTTAGCTTTCAGATGAAGTGGTAGCATTTTATCTTCATCATAGACTTCACCGATTAAAATCTGCGGATTTTGAACATCTCCGAGAAGATTCAAGATTGTCTGCCGAAATATTTCATTCCAATAAAATACTCTTTCTTGCTTTATTTGCTTAATAGTCTTGCTATATATTTCTATATCTTGTTCAAGTTTTATTAGTTCTTGTCCTGTAAAGTATGCATGTTGAGAGTAACCATAAAGAGCATAAGCTGCAAATTCCATATCTCCTACTTCAAGATTAATCGTATAAGCCTCAAGTAAAGGTTTCAATGTTTCCTTTAGATGCTCTTTCCAATGTCTGACAAGATGATTAAATGTTTCCATAACCTTGCCAGTTACTTCTCTTGTTTGGAAATTAGGCAACAAATTATCAGCTAGTTTCCCATATTTATATCCAGAATCAATGTCTCCTATTACCCCACACAACATTACTCCATACATCACATACGCAAAAGCAGACAAAGGAGAATTACCAAATTTGATTGATAAATTGATCTGTTTCAGAATAATAAATAGTAATAATTCCGGTGCAACTGTATAAGCAAGACCAATTGTACTAGATAGAATACGCATGATTATTAGTGGTTGCGCTTCTGTAATTTCTGGTAGTTCAATTAAGTCTTGAATGGATCTATTAGCCAATTTTGCAGATGTTGTCTCTATTGCTAACTGAATATCTGCTTGGCTGGGATTTGTCGGAAACTCTACTCCTAAAGTTTTCAAAAAGGTTTTTGCAATATGGACAGCTTCCAGTTCTTTTCCTTGTGCACCATAAGACTGTATTTCAACTTCATAAGCTTTCACTCGATCTAGTGGAGTTTTCGCTTTTAAAAACACAACCTGGACACATTTTTCTGTAAATTCAAAATCACCATTGAGATATGCGGCTTCTGCTGCCGTATTATACAAAGCTAAGGTAATATTATATTTAATATCCCAACTATCATCTGCTAGTAGCTCAATTCCAGTAGTTAAATACTTAAGTGCCGAAGAATAAGCTGTTGATATTAAAGCTTTACGTCCAGCAATTAAACTCATTTCAGCTAACTCATTACGTTTAGCTTGATGGGTGATAAATTCAGCTGCAATATTTAAATGATTGACAAGCTCAAAAATATTTTCTTCCCGTTCAGCAACTGGGGTATTCTTCAAGAGAAGTAGCCCAATTTTTAAGTGCATTTGCTTAATTTGGTCTTTGGGAATTAAAGAATAAGCTGCTTGCTGAACTCTGTCATGTACGAATTTATATCTGGGGAGTTGGGAATTAGTCGTTGATAAATTTTCTAATTCTCTAGTTGAAAGGCTTAATAGTTGTCTATCATTTTCTGGTGCAAAATTATAACCATCTTTCTGAGGAATAATCAATCCTTCAAGTAATGCTTGCCATAAGTCAGATAAAGTATCTATTACAGATTTTTCATTAACAATTGACAATGTTTTTAAGTCAAACTCATTACCAATACAAGCAGATATTTTTAATACATTTTGTACATTTTGGGGCAGCTTTTCTATTTGTATGCCCATAAACTCTACTACATCGTCTGTAAGAGATAAAGTTTGAATTTTGGTAATATCGTACTTCCAATGACCAGCATCAAAACTTAATTCAATTAATCCATCATCATATAATAATTTGAGAAATTGAGATGCAAAGAAGGGGTTTCCTTTAGTTTTTAAAAACACCATTTGAGTCAGAGGTACAGCAATGGTTTCTGGACAATGCAGCGTATCAGCAATTAGATGATTTAAATCAATCTGATTTAAAGGTAAGAGTTTAATTGTATTAATTATTATTCCTCTTTTAACAATTTCTTGTAGTGTTAAATATAGCGGATGTAGATTTGAAACTTCATTATCCCTATAGGCGCCAATGAGTAGTAAACTACTTTTACTTTCAGATATATTCTCTGTATCCTTAGCAAAACGAGAAGAAGTTCCATTCATTAATAATTGAATAAACTTTAAGGAAGCCGTATCAGCCCATTGCAAATCATCTAAAAAGATCACCAGAGGATGATCTTTAGTAGAGAACACTTGGATAAATCTCTGAAATAATAAATTGAAGCGATTTTGAGCAGCGCTACCAGTAAGTTCAGCAGATACAGGTTGTTTGCCAATAATTATTTCAAGTTCAGGAATTACATTAATGATTACCTGAGATTGCGTACTCAAGGCCGATAAAATTTTGGTTTTCCACTGTTGAATTTGGGCATCTGTTTCGGAGAGTATTTGCTCAATTAAATCCCGCAAAGCTTGTACCAATCCTGACAACGGGATATCACGTTGGAATTGATCAAATTTTCCTTTGATGAAGTAACTACGCTGTTTAGCAATGGGTTTGTGGACTTCGTTCACCACAGCAGTTTTACCAATCCCTGAGTAACCGGAGACTAAAACCATTTCCGTGTTTCCCTTTGTCACACGGTCAAAAGTAGTAAGTAGAATTTCAATCTCTCTTTGACGACCATAAAGTTTTTCAGGAATGATAAAATGATTTGAGATATCTCGACTTCCTAACTCAAAGACTGTAATATTTTGTTTCTCTTGCCATTGGTTTTGACATTTCTCCAAGTCATACCTTAGTCCATGAGCACTCTGATATCGGTCTTCGGCATTTTTTGCCATCAGCTTGCCGATAATATCAGATAAAATTGTGGGAATATTGGAGTTAATATAACTGGCTTTTGGCGGTTCTTTGGCAATATGAGAGTAGACTAACTCCATCGGTTCAGTGGTACTAAAGGGTAACTGCCCTGTCAGGAGTTCAAAGAAGGTGATACCTAAGGAATAAAAGTCGGTACGGTAGTCTATACCTCGATTCATGCGTCCTGTTTGTTCAGGGGAAATATAAGCTAGAGTTCCTTCTAGGACGTTGGGATTTGTGAGAAATTGAATTTCTTTTGGTAATAGAGTAGCAATACTAAAATCGATGAGCCTGGTTTGACCTGTTATCGGATGAATCAAAATATTAGCAGGTTTAATATCTTTGTGAATGATCCGATGGTGATGTAGCCGTTCCAAAGTTGCACTAATTTCAATGGCAATATCAAAAAACTCACTCAATGAAACAGAATTTTTTCCTTTTTTCTGCTCTTCTTGCTGCCAGATATTAAGGGCAATACTCCCAAAATCTTCCATTACTATAATATATCTACTGTTGTATTTCTCTAGGCTTATTGTTTTTACTATACCTGGAATTTCCAGATTTTTGATAATGGTATATTGATTTTGAAACTGATTAATTTCAGCAGAACCAGGATCTTCATTACGCATCAATTTTAAAATAACTGATTGCTGATCTTTTTCTCTTATAGCCCGATAAACTAAAGTTTTTTTACCTGAATATAATTGCTGAGTAATGCGATAGCCAAGTATTATAAATGGTTCCTTTGATTCTATTAACATTACATCTAATTATGATAATTTTCTTTCTATGGTTTAGTATACCCAGAATAGAGTTACTACTATCAGTGAGTAGGGCGATTTTGTGATGTGCTAAAAATTAAGTGTATTAATCACCAATTTATAGCAAATTGTAAGTATAGTAGATATTTATTTGACTGTATGTAGAGGTAGAGAATATATTTATAAAACTTCATGGTCTTAGCAAAATACATTTTACAAACTATGCCGCGTATAACAAGGCAAGAATTTATAGCAGTCGCCATCTTAGTTAGGACGTAGAATATATAGAGAAGTGATTGATTTCTGCATTCGTATGGCAAACCCTTACAGTTATGATC
>NZ_JBALDE010000231.1:0-8882 GCF_036917515.1 Nostoc sp.
GGGAACTTCAAGCTAGATTGCTTGGTGACTTAGAGCATTATCAAGATGCACTTGCTAGTTTGGATAAAGCTTTAGAGTTGAAATCAGATAATTATAATCTTTGGGAACTTCAAGCTAGATTGCTTCTTGAGTTAGAGCATTATCAAGATGCACTTGCTAGTTTGGATAAAGCTTTAGAGTTGAAATCAGATGATTATAATCTTTGGAATTATAAAACTATAACTCTTTATAAATTAAAATTCTATGACAAAGCTATTGAAAGTGCTAAAAAATCAATATATATAAATCCTGAAAATAGTAATGCCTGGAACTCATTAGGATATCTATTATTAATAAAATATAGTAATGATGAACCACAACTCAATATTCCTTTAGCTATTAATTATGAGCAGGTTTATTTTCATGATAAGCAAGAAAATAGTTTTGAAGAATCTAAATATTATGAAGAATCGTTAATTTACTTTGATAAAGCTGTGATTTTTGGGGTAAATGATGAAAATTTTGTTTTATATTTGGCAAATCAGAGTTATCCTTTATATTATTTAGACCGCTATCAAGAAGCACTAGCTATTTGTAAGAAATGCATTAAATTGAATTTTAAAAAAGACATTGTTTGGGGTAATCAAGGTTTTATACTACTCAAACTAGGACGTTATACCGAGGCAATTAAAAGCTTCAAACAAGTATTAAAATTAAATATTCATTATGCAAATATTCATTACAGTATTGCTTGCTGTTATGCTTTAAGAAATAATGTAAAAGAAGCAGTCAAAACTCTTAAAGAAGCAATTGCGATTAATTCTAAATGCCGAGAAAGAGCAAAGCTGGACTCTAATTTTGATAAAATCCGTAAAGATAGAAGATTTCAGAAGTTAATGCAAACTGAATTATATAACCTTAATCAGGAATGAGGTAGCCGTTCAACTCGGTAATGCAGACAGTCCAACTGTTATAAAGAGTAATATCTATTTAGTAATTTGTGTAATTGAGAATTAGTTTCACCTAGTAGTGATCGCGAAACAGATCGCTACTAGGTGATTTTAGTTGCAGTTCAGTAAAATTTTAGGCTTTTACTGTTATATAGAAAAGAAAGCTTTACTAACTAACCTGAGTTCGGGATAAGGAAAGGAGCAGGTAGTAAGCTGAAAATAACGACAAATCCAGCAACCTGCCCTATGTTTAGTTTAGAAGCATTATTCTGCCATATAGACGATTTTTGTGAGGCATTTGAAATGCAATGGCGCAAAAAACTATTGATACATGGAGCCAGCAGACGTAACCGCAAAAGAAGTCTATGTTTGAGCGAGATAATCACGATTCTAGTCGCTTTCCATCAGACTCAGTATCGGAATTTCAAGTATTTTTATTTGAATCAAGTGAAGCAGCAATGGAGTTATGCCTTTCCAGGTCTTCCCAGCTATCAACGATTTATTGAATGGATACCATCAACCTTGATACCTTTATGCGTCTATCTCAAGCATTGCTTTGGCAAGTGTACGGGTATCGGTTTTATCGATTCAACGAGTCTCAAAGTCTGCCATAATCGTCGGATTTCTCGGCATAAAGTATTTGAAGGTTTAGCTGCACGTGGCAAAACTTCTGTGGATTGGTTTTTTGGTTTCAAGCTTCATCTTGTCGTCAATGAACTTGGTCAACTATTAAATGTTACTTTGACTCCTGGTAACGTTGATGACCGTCAACCAGTTCCCAATTTACTGAGTGAGCTTTTCGGAAAAATTTTTGGCGTTAGCGAAGCTTACCGAAGGTATCGCGGCTATGTTTCTCAAAAACTGACATCTCAACTTTTAGAAGACTTTGGCATTCAGTTTTTTGCTAAACCTCGTCGCAACATGAAAAATAAGCTCATGCTTCTGCATGACAAGCTTTTATCGCGAAAACGCTCCATCATTGAAACTATTAATGACCAACTCAAAAATATTTCTCAGATTGAACATTCCAGACACCGAAGCCCCGTGAATTTTTGTGTTAACGTTCTGTGCGGATTAATTGCTTATTGCCACCAACCTAAAAAACCCAGCCTTCAGATGGACTGGCTTTTATCTCAAACTGCTTAACCCGAACTCAGGTTAACTAAGAATTTGGTACAAGGGCAAGAATACTCATGTCAATTGTCGCAGTACCTTATGAATGATGATATTAGGGCAAGCAATGACAACAGCCATTTTAAGAATTTGATATTGCCTCAGTCACTGGTAATCATACTTTATAGTTCACAGTGGATTTGCGCTACCCTAAGTCAGGAAGCCAAGGATAAATCAGATGAGAAAATGGATTTGGCTGATGCTGTTGGTGCTGATGGCAGTTGCTATTGTGGGTAGCAGAGGTAGTACGTTTTTTGAACAGCGTTCCTCACCGACAATTGTTGAGAGCATTCCAGTAAAAACACCTGAAGCACAGCCAGAGTCAAAGGAAGTTGACATTACCCTGCAGGTGTCTCCTGATAAACTGTTAACCCATATCCAAAAGTTAAATTTTCAGCGCTACACCACAAAAGAGCGATTGCTTACTCGCACTTATATTACAACTGAACTGAAAAAAGTCGGCTGGAAACCTAAATTAGAACAGTTCTCCGACGGTGTGAATATTTTTGCCGAACGCCCAGGAACTAACAAGGCCGCTAAAGCAATTCTTGTAGCAGCGCATTACGACACTGTTGCCTTATCCCCTGGTGCCGATGATAATGCCAGTGGTGTAGCTGTAGTGCTGGAAATAGCCCGATTGCTCGGTTCCCGTCCGACGCCACGGACGTTACAGCTAGCTTTTTTTGACAAAGAAGAAGCAGGACTTTTGGGTAGTCAAGCTTTTGTGAGTAAGACAGCACGCTTGCAAAATTTAGGCGGAGCGATCGTTATGGATATGGTAGGTTACGCTTGTTACACTACTGGTTGTCAGAAATACCCTACTGGATTGCCTATTACACCACCTAGCGACAAGGGCGACTTTTTGGCAGTAGTTGGTGATACAGAACATTTGCCTTTACTGAATGCCTTTCAAAATTCACACAACATCCCCTCAATTGCTCTGAATAAACAGCAAGTAAATCTGCCAGCAGTCCTAACACTACCAATTCCTTTTAAAGGTTTACTGACACCAGACACCCTACGCAGCGACCATGCATCGTTTTGGTACCAGGGCGTAGGCGCTGTGCTGGTGACAGATACCGCAAATTTACGTACTCCGCACTATCATAAACCTAGCGATGTGCCAACGACTATCGAGCGATCGTTCTTCACAGGAGCGGCACAAATTGTAGTTAATGCTACTAGTGCTTTGTTGGAGAAAAATCAGGTTTTGGAAACTCAAGCACCAAGCTAACTTGTGAATTATAAATTATCTTGACTAGCTTTTGGTTTAGGGAAAGTCAACGTCCAATTATTTTTATTATTGACCTGAGAATACAAACCTTGAAGAATGAGCCGGAAAGTTTTTCGAGTTCTAATAGCCTTCTTTACCAGATAAGTTCCTGGTTCAGCAAAGATATCATCAAAGTTTTGTTTATAACCAAACTGTTTTGAACAGTAACTACCAGCACCTTGGACTGTTAACACAAAAAATGGAGCTTGTTTGTATTCATCAGGAATCATAAAGATTCCATATACATGGTGACGACCACGCCACGGCTGAACAATAACTTTAGTAGCGTGTACTTGGAATTTTGGAGTTTTTGATGCGATAAAAGCCTCGAAATTGCAATCAGAATCATTCACAGGCCACCACAGCGTAATAATACTCAAAGAGAGTAGCAAAATTAATATATATGGGAGTCTGCGACGCATAAAGCCAAGAAAAATTGTTGATGCGGCTGGTAAAATTTGATGAGAAATGATAGTGCAGCTAGAGCAGTCAGACTATTCACCTGCAACACATCTGCAAAACGTTTTAAAGGGCAAAGACAAAACATTAAGCAGTCGGTTAAATTTTGTTGTGAAAAAAAAATTGCAGATTGTCGATGCGATCGTTTACCCTGTTTTAGTAGCTCTGTTACAGTATTAAACCTAGCTGAGAAACTATTAAGCTTTTGTGGCTGTTAACACTGATTTATGCTCAAATTTTTAGCTGTGATGAATTCTACAATTCGTTGCTTTTGTTATGCTTGTAATATGGCTCTGTTTGCATCAGCAGATGCTTTGAGGAGATTGCAGCGTCACTGATAGCGACGCAGGAGCGACGCAGGAGCGACGCAGCCCGTCGTAGACATCCCTATTAAGTTAAGAAAAAATTTACTTTTATTTCTAAGCAATTAATGGGGTAGTCAAATACACAAATATCCGTTATATTCCCGTAAGTAAGAATTGGTATAAAAGTTTATGGGAAATTGGAGAAGTCTTAAGACAGTTGCGGGTTTATTTAGCGCGTTGGCTTTGCCCGCCGTAGGCATCGCACTTACACAGTTCGGGGCAAATACTTCGGCCATTGCTGCTGACACGGTTGTTGTGCGTTTGGGTTTATTTACAGAATCTATCTCCCTTGCTGAGTTGCAAAAGGCTGCAAAAACTGGGGAATTGCCTGGGAGTTTACAGTCTTACACTAAAGGATTATCCCAAGAACAACGTCGCTTCTTCTTGGGAGCGCTGGGCATGAATATACCCATGAATGTTGTCACACTTGATAAATTAATTAATACGCAGATTGGTACAACTATTCTTAATGATTTTGCTACAGCCTTAGCCCGGAAGGATAAAGCAGGAGTACAAGCATTGAGAGCCGGATTGGTATTAGGTTCTACTACACCACAGGGTCTTTCTATACTAAGTTTTATTGCTGCTTATCCCAGTAAACGCTTAGAAATTAATTTGCCAAAGGCTTGGGTTGTTGCAAAAAACTTAAATACATCTTTTTGGCGCACCCAGCAATTTATGTTAGCGCTCGCTCCCCAACTCAACCCGATAACAGCAAAGCCGGGAACACCGCAGATTACTTTCCCTTTTGATCCCAGCCAACCAGGAAATGCCCAAGTAAAAATACTCAACTTAAGCCTGAACGATCAAAAGCGCGATGCCTACGGCGGGCTACGCCAACGCAAAATTCCAGTTGATATTTACTGGTCAACTGCTGCAACTCTCGACAAACCCCTTATTGTCTTTTCTCACGGCTTTGGGTCAGTCCGCACGGACTTGCGTTACCTAGCAGAACATTTAGCATCCCACGGTTATGTAGTAGCAGCTTTAGAACATCCCGGTAGTAATGCGGCAAATACTGATTTAGCATTACAAGGTAAAACCAAAGTTATGAAGCCTCAAGAGTTTTTAAATCGCCCTGAAGATATTAGTTTTGTCCTCGACGAATTAGAAAAACTCAACCAAACGACTAATCATCCCCTACAAGGGAAACTTGCAACCACGAACGCGATGGTTGTTGGCTATTCTTTTGGTGGTGGTACAGCTTTAGCACTTGCTGGGGCAGAGTTACAACTAGAACATCTTAAACAACGCTGTAAAAAGAACTTGAGTATCTTGAGTTTGGGAGAAAATTTGCAGTGTATCGCTCAAGAATTACCAGAAAATAGCTATCAACTACGAGATACCAGAATCAAACAAGCGATCGCTCTCAATCCGACAACTTCTCTGATTTTTGGTGAAACTGGGTTAACAAAGATACAAGTTCCCACCATAGTGTTAGCAGGTTCCGCCGATAAAACTACCCCAGCTTTAACTGAACAGATTGTGGGATTTGACAAAATCCCATCCCCAAAATCGCTAGTTGGTATAATTGGAGGTACTCATCTAAGTGTAAAAGATCCCAGCACCACATTAGATCAGATCGGACAACCAAATACACCGATTAGTGGCGGCGAAGTTGTCGGTGAAGAAGCAGCAGATGTTCGCAAGTACGTTAAAGCTATAGCTTTGGCCTTTGCTGCACAGATGACTCCAGAAGCTAAAAAGTATACTATCTTCTTGACACCAGAATATGCCCAGTTTGCTTCAACTGCCGCATTTCCATTTCGCCTAATTACGCAGATTCCTCCTGATGCTATGGCAGTGGTGAAAGAATTTGTTAATAAATAAGGGACTTCCAATTGAACAAATATAAGGCTTACGTATCATACGTATTGACTATACTAAATTTGGGCTTTTGAGCCATGTCTAACACTCAAAATAGTAAATATGCGACAAAATCATGGTTGCAGTCAGCATCTGAAATATAAATTTTGCTTAACGCATATTATGGTTAATTTGTATAGGGCGTAAGTCTTAAAATATTTAATTTTGTGAGTAGCTTACTTAAGAGTGGGGTACGGAGAACGGTAGAAGTCGCCGCTCATTTTGCCTTCTCCAAGGATTTTTTTAAACTAAATAAAGCTTAAACTAGCGATATTTGCTACAAATACCTCACGTTGAGAATCAAACAATCGAAAATACAGTACTTTTCATCTAAGTGGAGTAACTACCCCACCCGCCCTATCAGGCATCTACCTAAGTATTGGAGAGAATTTACTTTATTAACTTGCAATCCGCTGTAAGTAATATACAGCTTATAAATTGGCCTTAGAGCTAATTCGTAAACTCAAGTAAAGTAGTTGTCTAGTAAGGGTTTCAGGAATTTAAGTCAATAAAGCACTTATTCGCTGAAACTTAGACCTAGTAATGAGTTGAGTACCCTTAAGATTTTATTTACGAATCAGCTCTTATACCAATTCTGTGTAAACTTTTTACTTTGATAAAAGTTTATTACCTTGATATTAGCCTTAAAGTTGCTGTTAAATCTATACCAAATTTTTACAGTAAAAATAAGTATTTAGACATAAAATTTATAATGTATTCATAAAAATAATAGAAGCTTAAGAGTGTAAACGACTAGGAGCAGATGCCGAATAATGATAATACATACGTATTCCATAAAAATCGAAAATCGTTTTTGAAAAATCTGTCAATCATTGTAGGGTGTGTTAGCAGAGTGTAGCACGCCCTATATATGTTTCAATATTTAAATATTAGTCCTGTAGCTAATATATTGCAAAATAATTTTAAAACAAATGAAAACAATTTATTTTATCCGAAATATTGTTGTATATATTAACGTAAATCACTTTCAGATCATAAAAGAAAATCATAAAGCGTTGTTATTTCATACAAGCCACAAATTAATCAAAAATTAACAACTAAAGACTTGTTTTGTTTACTTAAATAATTAGTTTTACCTATATGTGTATTGGAAAACTAATTTTGGATTCAAAATTAAACAATTATTCCATTCCACTCAAACTTATGCAACTCTATACAACTCGTGAAATCGAACAACTCCAAGAACATGAAGACCTTCCTTCTTTAATTGAAATTATGGAGTGGGTAAAAAAATTTTTAGGAAGGTCTCATCCTGACTTAGGTAGACCCGGCGTAGTTTGCCCTTTTGTACCTTACTCTCTCAAATCAAACAGTATTCGTCTAGCAGTTATTCACACGAAAGATTTATATCCAGAACAATTAGAAGAGGTTGTTGAACGCTATCGAGATATATTTCTGCAAATAGATGTTGAAGAGCGAAAAATAGCAATTAATAAAGCTTTTTTACTTATCTTTCCTGACATTCATATAGAAGATGCTCCTAAAGTAATAGATAGTGTTCAGCAAAAACTTAAACCTTTGTTTGTTGAGTCAGGATTGATGATAGGAGAATTTCATAAACGGAATGAAAGTCCTGGTCTACACAATCCAAATTTTCGCCCACTTCGTAGTCCAATCCCCTTATTAGCTATCCGGTTCATGGTTGAAGCTGACCTCCCTTTTCTTCAAAACCCTACCGATCCCCACTTACGTATTCGGTATTTGGAAGCTTACTTAAAGCATTTTGATCGTAAATTTACAGATGAAACAAAGTTTAAAATTGCTCGTCAAGCATTAGCTTTAGCAAAAGAACAAATTAAACAAGGACATTTGGTGAGTTCTTGCATATAACAAATATTTGAATTCATGGCTAATAATTGAGCATAGGATATTGAGTATTAAAAGTTTTTCCAGTTCTCTACACCTTGAAATGAGTGGGATGAAAATTAGGAATTTACTACTAGTTGCAATCATTTAGTGCAGATAGTATCAAATCGTCGTCAAGATAAAATTTCTAGTATTACAGTAGAAGCGATCGCTAATTATCAATTAGTTAATATCAATACTTCAAAAACTTCATTCTAATTGCAATAATTGCACACACATTTTTGTGAAGAGATTTAGGATTGTTATATTATTTATAATATAAAAAAGCAAATAATTTGGTAAATAAAATGGCGAAAGAAATAGAGCGGAAATATTTAGTGAGAGGAGATAGCTGGAGAGGATTAGCTGAAGGTAGTGTATATCGTCAAGGGTACATTGCTACACAAGACGAAGCGATTGTACGTATACGTATAGTAGGAGAAAAAAGTTTTTTGACCATTAAAGGCCCCAACATTAAATATTCAAGATTAGAGTTTGAGTATCCTATTCCTGTTAAAGATGCTCAAGAAATACTTGAGATATTATGTGAACGTCCCTTTATAGAAAAAATCAGATATAAGATAGAGTCGGCTGGTTTGATTTGGGAAATAGATGAGTTTGATGGTGTTAATAAAGGACTGATATTAGCAGAAGTTGAACTTAGTGATGAAAATCAGCAAATTGAATTACCAAGCTGGATTGGACAAGAAGTTTCTGATGACTCCAGATATTTTAACAGCAATTTAGTAAAATACCCTTTTTCACAATGGTAAGCTGTTATGCAAGGTGTAGATACACCATCGTTTGAGACTCACGTAAGCAAAAACCGCTATATTTAATTTTTGTCGGACTTACGTATTAGAGGATGTTTTAAAAGTGAGGGGCTATTGTAAGAAAACTCACAAGGCTTAAGCTGAAAGATTGAAGATATCAGCACCTTGTGAGCAAATG
>NZ_JBALDE010000232.1:0-10372 GCF_036917515.1 Nostoc sp.
CAGCTTGGTGATGTCAACGGCGATGGTCGCGATGATATCGTCGGTTTTGGAGATGGTGAGGTCTACGTCTCTCTAGGTCAAAGCAATGGCACTTTTGGTCAGTATTCTGTAGTTCTGAACAATGGTTTTACTGTCAATGATGGCGGATGGACTAGCTTTAACCAATATCCACGTCAGCTTGGTGATATTAACGGCGATGGTCGCAATGATATTGTCGGTTTTGGATCTGGTGAGGTCTACGTCTCTTTAGCTTAATAGGATGATACTTCTCATAAGTAATAGTTTGTTTGTTATTGGCTCCAATATCACCTCCCGGTTAAGGTAGATTTCTAGGTTCTATCGCGCCCCTTATGCCAAAGTGACTTACGCTATTATTGAGTACCAACTTGGAAAACTGCAAAACCCTTTCTACATAAGAATAATAGTTTTCAAAAGCAGGGTATTTAATATTAAGAACCATAAAGGGAGTGATAGAGCCTATTTCTATCTGGTAGCTTTTGATTTCCTGTCAGCATCTGAATTACAAAGTATATGTAAAATCTTCCACCAGTATACCGGGAACTAAACTACCTCCAAGTTGGCGACTTTCGTATGTACCTACTTCGGGAATAAACTCCTGAAAATCGGTCAAATCTACTAGGTTTTCTCCCCAGAAGCGATAGAGACTTTCATCAAAACGTAAGTTTTCAATGGGGGCGATAATTTCTCCCTTTTCTACCCAAAAACAAGCATAACGAGTCATACCTGTGATTCTACCAGTGTGGCGATCGCTCCAATTCAAATAATGCAAATTAGATATATATAATCCTGTATCTAAACTCGAAAAAATCTGCTCAAATACTAAATTTCCCGGACTCACTTCTGGCGCTCGTAAAGTCTCTGAACCATTAGCGCCGTTGGCAATTTTTTGATATTCTTTAGCAGTTCGAGAATTCACCAAAGTATTTACCAAATGTCCTTTTTCTATTACAGGTAACTCCGGTGCTGCCATTTCTCCCAATTCATTAAATCGCGGCACTAATCCCCGCTGAAAATTTTCTTTCAAACTAAATTTTGGAGAAAGTTGTTTTTCTTGACGCGATAAAGCAGCTAAAGCACTGTTTCCTTGTTGGATATCAGCTTCGCTTACCGCTCCCCAAGAAAGCATTACTAATAAATCTGCAACAGCAGCAGGTGCAAAATAAGTTTTGTATTGTCCCCGTGGCAATTCTTTCGCGGGGCGAGAAAGCAATTCGAGTTGCTTTTTGGCTTCGTTAATTTTGGCTATATATGCAGATTTATCCCAATCACTTCCAGCAAACGTGCCTTTAACTGCTTGTCCAGATGGGGAAAATAGAGAATAATCTAAAGTAAAAGAATCAGTAGCAAACCAGTGTTTTTGACCACTGGAATCACCATAAGCTTTAATTATTACTCCCCCTGCATATATCCCTGTAAAATCCAATTCGGTAACTAGTTCTAACACAGTTGGAACTACTGCCTCAGCTGCCAACAAATTCCCAGAATGTATTTCTCTACTGATATTATTTCCTGATGGCAAAACTAGATATGGATCGATGGGTAATAGGATAAGTTCGTCACGTAGTTCCTGCAAAGCAGTATATGCTAACTGCCAATCCAACTCCCAATTTCCAGTAAAGGGAAACTGCTGAATACTGCTGCGTTGATCTGCCATCAAAGTTAGTTCTATCCAACCATCAGCAACACAACCAGTTTGTCTAACTTTTGCATGATTGAAACGAGTAAATTGACTTCTTTCACTGCTTAGTTTCACAGTGAATTGTTCATTTTCTGCTTTTTTTATAAGCAGACTTTCAATCAGCTGATTAAAACTTACTTCTAAAGCAGATAATTCCTCAATTTCCATAGATATTAAATATTAATAAGTAAAAAAGACAAAGGATGAAAGATTAAAAGCAAAGCCGGATATGCTCTGCTCCTAACTTTGCACTTAGCACTTTTTCAAGTTCCTCCACCAAAAACTTCGACATTAGCAAATACACAAACAGGTGAACCGTGTCCTACCGAAATAGCCTGATTTGGTTCTCCTTTGCCACAATAAGGAGTACCATACATTTGCCAGTTAGAAGCATCTCCTACTTGGATTAAACTATGCCAAAACTCCGGTGTTGTGGCGCGGTAGTTAGGATTGCGGAGGGTTTTAGTGAGTTTACCGTTTTCAATTAATTTAGCGTACTCGCAACCAAATTGAAATTTATAGCGGCGATCGTCAATTGACCAAGAACGGTTAGATTCCATGTAAACGCCGTGTTGTATCTCGCCAATAATGTCTTCAAAAGTACCGTTTAAAGGCTCTAAATTCAAGTTACCCATGCGATCAATCGCTGGTCGATTCCATGAAGAAGCACGGGCACAGGCAACTCCTGGTATACCTGCTCTGGCTTGACTCTCTAGACTGCCTAAACCCCGTTGCAGTACACCTTCTTTAACCAAATACTCCTTTGTTGCTACAGCACCCGTATCATCAAAGCCATAGCTAGCAAATTCACCAGGCACGGTGGGATCAAAGGTAATATTCATCAACGGCGAACCATATACTCGATTACCAAAATCACTTTTATTAACAAAGCTGCCCCCAGCATAATTACGTTCATCTCCCAAAATTCGGTCAATTTCTAGAGGATGTCCGACACTTTCATGAATTTGCAGCATCATTTGGTCTGGGGCTAAAACTAAATTAGTACGGGTGGTTGGGCATTCCTCTGCTGTTAAAAGTTCTATTGCTTGTTCACCTATTTGCCGCACCCGATGCCATAAGTTTTCTTGTTTTAAAAGTTCGAGTCCGCCTTGGTAACAGTTTGCTTGTGAGCCATTGTTGCTGCGCTGCTGTACAACCGCTCCATCTTGGGCAGTGGCTTTATAATTAGTGCCTATAGATAGTATTTTTTGATAAACTTCTGAGCCGTTGCTGCTAATAAACCAAGATTCTCTCTCAATGTTGCTAGCACTGGCTATAGTTTGCACAATTTTGTCGTCAACTTTGAGCGTTTGGCAAATACGAACCAGTAAATCGTTGATTTCTCCTGGACTCAGAGCATTCAATGGCTCAAGAAATGGAGATTTATATTCACCAATAACTTTAGGACGCTCAGTTTCACGGAAGGGATATATCCACCATTCATTGGCTGCTAGTGCCTGTTTATAGGCTATTTGAGCAGCAGCTTGTAGGGAAGACAATTCTAGAGAGTTAGTAGCTGCATAACCCAGACAGCCATTGACTAAAACTTCCAGCATGGCTCCAACAGTGAAGGATTTGCCGTTTAGTTGGGGTAAGGCGTCACGGACTAAACGGGTAGTAGAAGTTTCCTTTACGGCTCTAATACCAATCCAATCAGCGGGAATATCGAAACTAGCGATCGCTTTTTTAAGTTCAGACCACATAATTTAAGGAATGGGGAATTGGGGATTGGGGATTGGGCATGGGGCATTGGTTATCAATTCTCCTCTGCTCCTGTGCCCTCTAATTTCGGTGCCAGCGCGTGCCATCACGGCTATCAATTAGCGTAATACCTTCTGCTTGGAGTTCGTCACGAATGCGATCGCTTTCAGCAAAATTTTTGGCAATACGTGCTTCTTGCCTTTGCTGAATTTTCGCTTCAATTTCCGCATCACTTAAACCTTCTTTTGTAGAAGTTTTTACTTCTGGCTTGGCTTCTAAACCTAAAACTCCAGCTAATGTTACGAGAGTTTGCCATTGTCGGTGTAACTCCTCTGGTGATGTTTCTATTTTCCCTTCATGCACAAGAATGTTTCTCCCATGACGCAGTTCTTTAGCTAATTCAAACAGCACTGCTAATCCACCAGGAAAGTTAAAGTCGTTATTCACAGTTTCTTGGAAACGTTCGACAGTTTCAGGGATTAGGGAATGGGGTTTAGAGAGTAGTAAGGCAGTTCCCACTTCCCAGCCTAATAGTCTGCCGTATTGGTAGCCAAAAAGTAAACCTTCTTTTATGGTGTGCCAACCGTTAGTTGCTGCGGCGATCGCCTCATCAGTAAAATCTATGGGTGTGCGATATTGAGCGGTCAGCACAAATAACCGCACTGCCATCGGGTCAACTCCTCGATCCAGCAATTCTCGAATAGTGATAAAGTTGCCCAAAGATTTGGACATTTTTTCACCATCTACCTTCACCATGCCGTTATGCAACCAGTAACGCGCTAGGGGTTTTTCTGTAACAGCTTCAGATTGGGCAATTTCGTTTTCATGGTGGGGAAAAATTAAGTCAGCACCACCAGCATGAATATCTATAGTATCACCCAAGCGATCACGCACCATTGCCGAGCATTCTATATGCCACCCTGGACGGCCTGCGCCCCAAGGTGATTCCCAAGCAGGTTCTCCTGGTCTTGCTGCTTTCCACAAAGCAAAATCAAAGGGATCTTTCTTTTTCTGGTACTCTGGATCTTCTACGTTAACGCGATCGCTCGCTCCAGCTTGCATATCTTCTAACTTGCGTCCCGAAAGTTTGCCATATTCAGAAAACTTTCGTACTGGATAATACACATCACCGTCAGCAGGGTAGGCAAAACCCTTATTTTCCAACTCATGAATTAACCGTTGAATGCCATTCATTGTGTGAGTAGCGCGGGGATACTCATCGGCTTCTTTAACCAAGAGCCGCGCCATATCCTCAAAATATGCTTTGATAAAGCGATCAGCTACAGCTTCCATTGAGGAATGTTCAAGACAGGCTCGATTAAGAATCTTGTCATCAATATCAGTAAAATTTTGGATATATCGGACTTCATAGCCGATAAACTGGAGGTATCGGCGTACTACGTCCCAAACAATGCAAGCTCTAGCATGACCCAAATGGCAGTAGTCATATACCGTCACGCCGCAGTAATACATCTTAACCTTGCCTGCAACGAGAGTTTCAAACGGTTCTTGACGACGGGTGAGGGTATTGTAAAGGGTTAGGGTCATATATCAATTCAAAATTCTTGCATTCAAAATTCAAAATGGAAAACCGCGTATTGGCAGGCATTCTGGCTACTGACTGTATGGAAGTTAAAGGTGGAACAGCTTAACAGATGTAATCCTGAATAGGGAGATAAGCAATAATAGGGTAAAGCAGCTGGGATGACAGTCCAGCATCCCTATGCTAGTACGTCATGGCGGAAATCAACATACTATTGGACAAAATCTCGAAAGCCCAGAAATCAAGGGTTTTTGAATTTTGAATGCAAGAATTTTGAATTCCGCATAGCGGCGCTAGTGTTTTCTGGACTATCTGCGCTACATTACTACTTTTTGACTATTTGATAACAGCGCTATGCAATCAGCAGTTACACCCGAATCTTCGGCAATGGATACGCCCAAACAAGGAATGCCAGTAACAATTATTACGGGTTTCCTCGGTAGTGGCAAGACGACTTTACTCAATCATATCCTCAACAACCAACAGGGTTTAAAAACCGCTGTTCTCGTAAATGAATTTGGCGAAATTGGCATCGACAACGAGCTAATTGTTTCCACTGGTGAGACCATGGTGGAGCTAAATAATGGTTGTATCTGCTGCACTATTAATAATGATTTAGTAGATGCAGTTTACAAAGTTTTAGAACGCCAAGAAAATCTAGATTATCTAGTAGTGGAAACAACTGGATTGGCAGATCCGCTACCAGTAGCTTTAACATTTCTAGGCACAGAATTGCGGGATTTAACCCGTTTGGATTCTATTATTACCGTGGTAGATGCGGCTAATTACAGCCTAGATTTATTTAACTCTGAAGCAGCATACAGCCAGATTGCCTATGGCGATGTCATTGTGCTGAATAAGACAGATTTGGTTGATCAAGCCACTTTGAACGAGTTAGAAAGAAAAATTAACGAAGTCAAGGAAGGAGCAAGAATTATCCGCACTACGCGATCGCAAGTGCCACTTCCTTTAATTCTAAGTGTTGGTCTGTTTGAGTCTGATAAATATTTTGACACAGTGGTGGATGAACACGACCATCACGACCATCACGACCATCACGACCATCACGACCATCACGATCATCATGACCATGACCACTCAACATGCGGTCACGATCATCACGACCATGACCATCACGATCATCACCATCATTCTGACCATTTAGAAAATGATGGTTTTACTTCCATATCTTTCCAGAGTGACAAGCCTTTTTCTATTAGGAAGTTTCAGTATTTCTTAGATAACCAGCTACCCTCAAATATCTTCCGAGCGAAGGGGATTATGTGGTTTGATGAAAGTCCGAAGCGTCATATTTTCCACCTTTGTGGTAAACGCTTCACCTTGGATGATGATGAATGGAAAGGTCAATTGAAAAACCAACTAGTACTGATTGGTCAAAATTTGGATCGTGAGGCTTTAATTAGTCAACTCGAAAACTGCATTTGTCTACCTTCAACCTCTCGTGGCAAAGGCTTTGGCAAATAAAAGTTAGGAATAGAGACGCGATTAATCGCGTCTGTACAGGAGTTAGGAGTTTAAAACTCGTACTCGTTCCCAGGTGGAACCTGGGAATGCATTCCTAATGGTGCTATCGATTTTGAGCAATGAAAATGAGAGAATAGCGTAGGCGTAGCCTGTCGTAGACATCGCTTCCTCACTCTCCTGTATTATCAGCTTCTTAACTTACTAACTGCTGTAAATTACGTGCGAGTGTTTGCCCGATAATCACGAATTACGTTAGCGTAGCGTAAAGCCTTCTCTTCTCTCAAGGGGAGACGCTACGCGAACGAGAGGCTTCTCTTTCAGAGACGAAGACAGCGAACGCCAACGGCATGGCTTCTCTACGAGACGCTACGCGAACGCTTAGAGCGAGTATTCGAGCGTCATTACGAATTACGAATTAGTTAAAATGCGCGTTGTTATCCAGCGAGTCAAATCATCTCAAGTTACAGTGAATGATGAAATTATCAGCAAAATTGGGCGAGGGCTAAATTTGCTCGTAGGTATAGCCAATACCGATACTGATGCTGAAATCGACTGGATGGTGCGTAAGTGCTTAGAGTTGCGGCTGTTTCCTGACGAAGGAGGAGACGACCGTTGGCAAAAATCTGTACAAGAAATTTATGGCGATTTGTTAGTCGTCAGTCAGTTTACCCTTTATGGTGACTGTCGCAAAGGTCGCCGTCCTTCCTTTGACCGTTCAGCCGCTCCCCAATCGGCAGAAGATTTGTATAATCGTTTTGTTACCAAATTAAGAGCTAGTGGGTTGCAGGTGGAAACGGGTCAATTTGGTGCAATGATGCAAGTTACAATTGAAAACGATGGTCCCGTAACTTTGTTACTTGAAAAAGAAGCAATTTAAGTATATACACTAAAACAATGAATAACAGTAGCCTCTAGACCGTGGTGTTCTAATTGATGAGAGAATATTAAATTAATCATCACAAAAGTTTAAATTCATTCATCATGGCGAAAATCCAGTTTTCCAGAGGTCTTGACGAAGAGGTAATTCCAGATGTGCGCTTGACGCGATCGCGCACTGGTGACAGTGGTACAGCGACGTTTATTTTTACGAATCCGAAAATTTTAGATCAAGGTACTACCGAAGATATTACCGGGATGTACTTGATTGACGAAGAAGGCGAGATAATTACCCGTGAAGTTAAGGCTAAATTTATTAACGGGAAACCAGAAGAATTAGAAGCACTTTACGTAATGAAATCTGCCCTAGAATGGGATCGGTTTATGCGCTTCATGGAGCGGTATGCTGAAGAAAACGATCTGGGACTGAGCAAAAATGAGGCATAGGGGAGCCAGTGCGTTGCGGAGGTTTCCGACGCTCGAGTACTCGCTAACGCTGCGCTATCCGTTGAAGCAACTGGCGTCATAAGGCATAGGGCATCGGTAATTGTCATGTTCAATGAATGTGCGATTTACCATGCCCAATTATCGATTATTAAAAGTTCATGAGTGACATATAATGCCACAACCTCATCCAAATTCGCCTGGAGTTCTAGTAACTTGTGCTGTAGTTACTGTCAGCGATACACGCACTTTGGAAACAGACAAAAGTGGTCAGCTAATTCAGCAGTTACTCCTTGGTGCTAACCATGCTGTAGCAGCCTACACGATTATCAAAGATGAACCAACACAAATTCAAGGGCAGATAGTAAATCTAGGTAAAAGCTCAAATTTGGATGCTGTAATTTTCAATGGTGGTACAGGTATTGCACCAAGAGATACTACCTACGATGCAATTGAGAAGTTACTGGAGAAAACTTTGCCGGGATTTGGTGAGTTATTTCGTTTTTTAAGTTATCAAGAAATTGGTTCGCGGGCGATCGCTTCTCGTGCTGTTGCTGGTGTTTATCAAAATAAATTAATCTTCTCACTTCCTGGTTCCAGTAATGCTGTACGCCTGGCAATGGAAAAACTTATTTTACCCGAACTCACTCACTTGGTAAGTCAGGTTTGTAAGGGAGTGAAATGAGCAGCAGTTCATACGAACGACATATTGATATCATCCTTTATATACATGGATATTGAAGCTACCCAGAGATAATTATAGTTAAGCAAATAAGATGTTGATATCAAGTTAATGATAGAGTTTAGTTATTGGAATTGTATAATTGCTCACGGCATTACTGCATTTTCATACTTTAGCATCCCTACAGTAATAGGGATTTTCTTTGCCAAAACTAAGGCAACTATCCCTTCTAAGTTTTGGTTAGCATTTTTCTTATCAGGTGGATTCGTACTATTTTGCGGATTTCATCACCTTTTGGTGGTCTTTGAGCCACATAAATCAGTGTCCCTGCTGCACTTAGGCGTACTCGATCTAATGGCATTTATTTCCTTGTCTGCCTTACTCTACCTGATACCAACCGCTTATCAAATTGTAGAGGCGATCGCCAGATATCAAGAAGATGCCTGTGAACTTCAATGTAGGCAGCAGATACAACGGCTATTCCTAGATCAGGGGCCGTTTGGAGCCTATATCAAAGATGACCAATCTAGAGTGCTTTACTACAACCAAGAGCTACAGTCTAGATTTTCGTTAGATCCACAAGAATGGGTGGGGAAAAGAAATAGTGAATTCTTCCCAGATCCAGAAGAGGGGCGGCAGATAATGGAAAACGATCAAATCGTTTTGAAGAGTCTACGCCCCTTGAAGCTGATTGAAGAGGTAAAGATGCCTGGTAATGATCAGCCGTGCTACTGGCTATCGTTTAAGTTTCCATTTAGCGATTATGCAACGGGCGCTAGGCGCATCGGTGGGATCAGTATCGATATTACAGAATCCATAGAAACACAGCGATCGCTCACTGACCTAAATCAGCAGCTAAAAGAAAAAACACTGAAATTAGAGGTAAAAAAAGGAGAACTTATATATATCTCAGATATGGCGGATATGCTTTATTCCTGCGAGTCTGAAGATGAGGTGTATCAAGTGGTTGCTTTAACCTGTTCCAAGCTGTTTCCTAATATGAGTGGTTGTATCAATATAATTGCTGATTCTAAAAATTATGTTCAGACGAATAGTACTTGGGGACCCAAAATAAGCAGTAAAGAAGTATTTTCACTATCTGAGTGTTGGGCATTGCGGAGAGGCAAATTAAACCTTTCATCATCTTGTAATGCAGGACTGATATGCAGCCACTTAATACCGCCTGTTAGTGGCGTACATTTATGTGTTCCATTGTTTGGAAAAAGCGAAGTAATTGGCATTTTACACATCTATGCCCTTGAACAAATTAGCTCAGAAGATCAGCAAATTGCTGAGATTATTGCTAGATATTTAGCCTTTGCACTAAATAATCTATCGATAAAACAACGTCTAACTTATGATAACTTGCGGGATGGAATGACCCAACTATTTAATCAAAACTATATGCAAACCATAACGGAACAAAGGCTAGCGGAGGCTGAACGGTCGGGACAACCTCTTAGTGTTATTTTCATTGATATCGATGACTTCAAATCTTACAATTCGCACTATGGACATGTGACTGCCAACATTGTTCTTCAGGAATTAGCAAAACTGCTGTCAAAATCTATTCGCTCCTTTGACATTGCTTGCAGATGGGGTGGTGAAGAATTTGTGATTGTGATGCCTAATATGACGCTGGAAACACTCAGAAAGCGAGCAGAACAACTAAGGGTAGATGTTGAACAAATGCAATTGAAGGACGGCGATCAGATCCTCGAAAGCATCACCGCTTCTTTTGGAATAGCTGTATCAGAACCAGGGATTACAGTTAAGGATTTTCTAAATCGGGCAAATCAAGCGATGCTTGAGGCAAAGCAAACAGGGAAGAATCGGGTTATGGAGTATGTAATACCAATTCTCTAAAATTGGACTACAGATGAGAGAATAAGAATAAACCAGATGAAGGATGAACAATGTCAGGGATATATCAGCTAGAAAT
>NZ_JBALDE010000233.1:0-45465 GCF_036917515.1 Nostoc sp.
TAGATCATAACTGTAAGGGTTTGCCATACGAATGCAGAAATCAATCACTTCTCTATATATTCTACGTCCTAACTAAGATGGCGACTGCTATAAAAGTCGGGCTTTTGTCAGCAAAGCCTTAGAAGTAGCGACACAAAACCCTAACTTTTTGCCCCGTTCTTTTGATTTAGAAGAGATGCGCCGAGATTTGGCGCTATTTGAAACATTGTATCCAGTACTTTTGTCTCTAACCCAACTGCAAGAATTGGTGGATGATACCTGTATAGCCTCTGCTAGTGAAGCGTATGCAGCAGCATTAGCAGTTTATAGCTATGCCAAAGCTAGCGGTGATGTCACAGGTTTAGATGCAGTCATTGATGAGATGGGACGCAGGTTTTACCGCCGTTCTAAGAAAAAGCAACCCGAAGTCCCAGTTAGCTAAAGTCTGAAATAGGCGATTACAGCAGTTATTAATTAAGTACAATACACGTTCTTTGTAGGGGCATAACATTGTTATGCCTTTTTCGCGTCTTGAATCTAAAGATTTTTGAAACCCGCACAGGCGGGTTTTGTCTATATAGCTGCGATTTTTATAGCGCATTTCGTTTATCTAAAATACACTTTGACCTCTCGCCAAACCTCCCTCCTACAAGGGGAGAGGCTTTGAATCTTACTCCCCTTCCCTTGTAGGGAAGGGGCTGGGGGTTAGATCTATATTAGACTCCACCGAGAAGCACTAAGTCGCCAGGGTATTTTTCAGCCTCAGAAGGTCAACGTCGAGCCTCAGAAGGTCAACATCGAGCCTCAGAAGGTCAACGTCGAGCCTCAGAAGGTCAACATCGAGCCTCAGAAGGTCAACATCGAGCCTCAGAAGGTCAACATCGAGCCTCAGAAGGTCTACATTGAGCTTCAGAAGGTCTACATTGAGCTTCAGAAAGTCAACATTGAGCTTCAGAAGGTCAACATTGAGCTTCTGAAGGTCAACGTCGAGCCTCAGAAGGTCTACATCGAGCTGAAATCAAGGTTACACGTAAAAATTACCTAAATAACATTTAGTAAATTCCGAAATACAGCCGGAGTATTTAGTAGTTATTCTGTAAGCATTAGCACCTCAAAATTCAATCTGGTCATGAACCCGCAAAACAAGCCCAAGAGTCTACAAGATATTCTTAAGCAGCGCCAGCAATCAGGTTTTGTGGGTCGTGAAGACCAAGTAAACCAATTTCGCCAAAATCTAACATTACCCCCAGAAGACGATCGCCGTCGTTTTTTGTTTAACGTTTGGGGTCAAGGCGGGGTTGGTAAAAGTACTCTATTGCGGCAGTTTCGCAAAATTGGTGATGAAGCAAAAATCATTTCGGCTTACATCGATGAAGCTGAAAAAACTATACCAGAAGTCATGGGTCGTCTAGCTGAGGAGTTAGAACGGCAAGGTCACAAACTGACGCAGTTTACTGAACGCTACAAAGTTTACCGTCAAAAGCGCCAAGAATTAGAAACCGATCCAGAAACTCCTCAAGGCTTTTCGGCTTTTTTAGGCAAAACTGTAGTTAAAACTGGTGTGCGTCTGGCGCGTCGAGTTCCCGTTGGCGGTGCTGTCTTTGACTTTGTAGATGAGGATGCTTTAGCTACCCAAGCCGGAGAATGGGCATCTTATGTTGCAAAGAAAATCACAAATAAAGATGAAGTGCTATTAGTTCAAGAACCTGTAGAAGTCCTAACCCCGCTATTTTTGCAAGATATTTTTAAAATTGCTGATAAAACTGCTGTTGTTTTGTTTTTTGATACTTATGAACGCACCGGGGAATTCTTAGATAACTGGCTACGAGAAATTTTGGAGGGTCGCCACGGTGAAGTATCTCTCAATATATTGATAACCATTGCTGGTCGGCAGGAATTAAATAAAAATCATTGGGCACCTTACGAGGGGTTAATAGTTCGTTTCCCTCTGGAACCCTTTACAGAAGAAGAAGCCCAACAATATCTAACTCGCAAAGGCATTACTAACAGTCGGGTTCTTGAAGTGATTTTACGTCTTTCTGGAAATTTACCCCTGCTGGTAGGAATGTTAGCAGATGCTCATCCCAATGACCCTAACCAAGTAGTTGAGCCTAGCAGCAGTGCTGTAGAACGCTTTTTAAAATGGATTGATGACCCTAAGCAGCGACAAGTTGCTCTCGATGCTGCCATTCCTCAGTGTTTGAATCGGGATGTTATAGCTAAGTTGAAAGGAGAAGAAGAAGCAGATGAGCTATTTACTTGGCTCAAAGAAACATCCTTTGTCAACGAACGTACTGATGGCTGGGCTTATCACGATGTTGTGAAAACGCAAATGTTACGCCACAAGCGCCTTTCATCGCCGCAAGGTTGGGCTGACATACACGGTAAGTTAGCAAAATATTATGACAGCCTGCGGAAGGATCTGCAATTGGACGAAGAGGAAAAACAGCGTGATCCTAGCTGGCAAAGTTACACATTAAACGTGTTATACCACAACTTATGTCAGTCACCGCAAAGGAATTTATCTGTAGCTCTCAATGAATTTCTTGCTGTACTCAAAAATCAACTCAAATTTCTCAAATTTGCCCAACAATATGCAGAAACGATGCTTCAGGCTGGTAAAGATGCGGATTCCTCTGAAGTTCAGCGTTGGGGTGAGCAACTAGCTAGTGGGTTAAAAGCCTATAAAGAAGACCGTTATCAAGTCACGGTTGAAATGTTTACCGCACTCCTACAGAATTCCAGCATTCAGATACAATGGCAATCTATTGCTCTAGGTTGGCGCGGTGAAACTTATCGCTCAATGGAGCGTTACACAGAAGCTCTACAAAACTTTGACCGCGCCATTGAACTTGACCCCAAATATGCCTGGGCGATCGTAGAACGCGGTATAACTTACCGCTCAATTAACCAATACACAGAAGCTCTACAAGACTTTGACCGTGCCATTGAACTTGACCCCAAATATGTCTGGGCGA
This sequence comes from Nostoc sp., assembly GCF_036917515.1. GTDB lineage: Bacteria > Cyanobacteriota > Cyanobacteriia > Cyanobacteriales > Nostocaceae > Nostoc. The sequence goes on from NZ_JBALDE010000233.1 coordinate 2,958, forward strand.
TTGTAGAACGCGGTGAAACTTACCGTAGAATAAAGCTATACACGGAAGCTCTACAAGACTTTGACTGCGCCATTGAACTTGACCCCAAATATGTCTGGGCGATCGCACTTCGCGGTCTAACTTACCGCTCAATGGAGCGTTACACGGAAGCTCTACAACACTTTAACCGCGCTATTGAACTTAACCCTAAATTTGCCTGGGCGATGGCACGTTGCGGTGAAACTTATCGCTTAATGAAGCACTACACGGAAGCTCTACAAAACTTTGACCGCGCCATCGAAGTTGACCCTAAGCTTGCCTGGGCGATCGCACTTCGCGGTGATACTTACCGCTCAATGGAGCTTTACGCACAAGCTCTACAAGACTTTGACCGCGCCATTGAACTTGACCCCAAATCTGCCTGGGCGGTCACAAATCGCGGTGAAACTTACCGCTTAATGAAGCGTTACACCGAAGCCCTACAAGACTTTAAGCGCGCCATTGAACTTGACCCCAAGCTTGACTGGGCGATCGCACTTCGCGGTGATACTTACCGCTTAATGAAGCAATACACCGAAGCTCTACAAGACTTTGACCGCGCCATTGAACTTGACCCCAAATCTGCCTCTGCGGTCACAAATCGCGGTCAAACGTACCTAATGCTTAAACTATATAATGAGGCTTTTGCAGATTTCAATTACGCTATTGATTTAGATTCTGACAGTAATTGGAAATTGTATAATCGCGCTTTAGCTTACCTAGCCCTTAACCAACCAGACAAAGCATGGGCTGATTTATCACTTGCCATCAGGCTTGCTAAACAGCAGTACGAAAAAGATCCCCAAAACTGGAATAATGCCTTTAATTTAGCCCTTTACTATTTAGCTGCTCAATATAATCAACCAGCAGAGCGATCATATCGCCATGTTTTATCTCAAGGTGCTTCCTCAGAATCTATTCGTGAAGCTATCCAAGACCTAAATAACTTTTTAACTGTCTTCCCTGACCATCTGCAAGCTACATCCATGCGAGAGCTATTGCAGTCTTTTCTAACTTAAGTCATGTAATCTCCACTATAAATATAAAGCGATGCCTGCGGCGGGCTGTGCCTACGCTACTACTTTGTCCTTCTCATGAGAAACTGTAGGCGATCGCTCAACCCAATTGCATACATATATAAGGCGATCGCCTCTGCAATTCTGCTCTCCTATCCAAATTCAAAATTAGCAAACTATAGAAACACATATCAGAAATTTCTCTGTATATTTGTGTAACCTCCTTCCAAAAAGCTAGTTGCTGGGCGTTTATAATTTGTGGTTTGATTTTAACAGCCGTGGGGATAACCCAAAATCCAACATTCCAATAATCGCCCATGATTGAAATTGACGGTTCCTACGGAGAGGGAGGCGGACAAGTTCTTCGTACTTCCTTAAGTCTAGCCACCATCACCGGTGAACCCATACGAATTACAGGCATTCGCGCTGGACGCAAAAAGCCAGGATTAGCAGCACAACACTTAACAGCAGTTCGGGCGGCGGCAAGAATTTGTAATGCCCAACTACGAGGTGATGCTTTGGGTTCAATGCTGCTGGAATTTATCCCAGGTAGTGCTGTGCAAGCTGGAATTTATACCTTTGATGTTAGTAAAGCACAACAAGGTGGTTCTGCGGGTGCGATCGCTCTAGTTCTTCAAACAATTCTCTTACCTTTGGCGCTAGCATCTGGCAATTCCCTGGTGACACTAAAGGGTGGAACTCATGTGAACTTTAGCCCGACAGCGACGTACATTGAGCAAGTTTATCTGCCCATACTGCAACGCATGGGTGTTGAAGCCCAAGTCAAGTTAGGCGCTTGGGGGTGGTATCCCCAAGGTGGGGGAGAGGTAGAGTTACAGGTGAATGGCGGTGGTAAACTCGGTGGGATCGACTTGTTGGAACGGGGCGATTTACAACAGGTGCGAGGACTAGCGGTGGTGACGGAATTGCCTTCTCATATTCCGCAACGGATGGCAAATCGTGCCGAGAATTTGTTACGGTCAGCCCATTTAAAAGTTACTGTACAGACCTTGCGAGAAAAAGGTGTGGCTCCTGGGGCGGGTATTTTTTTAACTGCTGAGTATCAAAATAGCTTAACTGGCTTTGGTGGGTTTGGGCGTTTGCGATTGTCAGCAGAAACAGTTGCAGAGATTGCTTGTCAGCAACTGCTTGAGTTTCATTACACCGGCGCACCAGTGGATGAACATTTAGCAGATCAGTTATTATTGCCAGCAGCTTTAGCTTCACAAGAAAGTCGGTATCGAGTGGCTGAAGTGAGTAGGCATTTGACAACAAATGCAGCAGTAATTGAACAGTTTGGGCTGGCGCAAATAACAGTAGATGAAGCTGATAAAATAGTGTCGGTAAAGAGTTTGAATATATGAACAAGTGCTATTACTTTAGTAGTGCTATATGGTAGAGTCTTATAAAGAACTATTCTGTAAATTTAAATCAATCTTGTGATCCCTTCTACCTTCAAATAAAAGCTGCAAGTTTTAGCAGACAACTTTGATAAAGATTTAAAGCTACTTTCAGAGATTCGAGTTATAAAGCAACTTATGTCATTGCAACCTGATCAAGCTATTGAAGTGTTTTATTCTTATGCTCATGAAGATGAAAAACTTCGTGACAAACTAGAAAAGCACCTCGCTCTTTTAAGGCGGGAAGGAGTGATTACAGAATGGCATGATCGCAAAATTGGAGCAGGAAAAGAATGGCGGAATGAGATAGACACTCACTTAAATTCATCTCAGATAATTTTGCTGCTTGTAAGTGCAAATTTTATCGCTTCAGATTATTGCTGGGATATCGAAGTAAAACAGGCAATGGAACGGCATGAAACTAAAGAAGCCAGAGTTATTCCTATAATTCTCGACTTTGTTGATTGGGAAAGCGCACCGTTTGGCAGACTTCAAGCCCTGCCCAAAGATGCTAAACCTATTAAAAAATGGCGAAATCATAATGATGCATTTTTATGTGTTGCTCAAGGTATTCGAATAGCGATAAAAGACTTGATTGAAAATTCGTAGCAATTAACTGCGTAAACTTCATGATTCTGATTGAGTAAATTATCAGAAATTTAAATAAAAAATGATATGAAAAGAAAGCAATAATTATTTTATATTAATAGGTATTAAGGTCAATGCCTGCTACTAAGGTTATCAAAATTTTTTTTTGCTGCTCTGACTCTGATCAAGATAAAAAAATGCGGCAAAAACTAGAGAATCACCTCAGTCCTTTGAAGTGGGAGGGCATAAGTACTACCTGGGATAGAACAATGATCATCCCAGGAAAGGATTGGAAAAGTGAGATTGATACAAATTTAAAGAGGGCTGATATAATTTTATTGCTAATTAGTTCAGAATTTATTGCTTCAAATTACCACTGGAATGTTTTGGCAAAACAAGCTATGGAACAGCATAGTGCTAAAACATCTCGTGTTATTACTATTCTGCTTAGTCCAGTCGATAATCATTGGAAGGAAAGATTCCCCAAGGTCAAAGTTTTACCTAAGAATGGAAGACCTATAACTGAATGGAACCCCTATGATAAAGCTTTTGCAAATATTGCTACAGGTATTCGAGAAGTAGCCGAAGAACTTACTGATTCTACATTTTTTATTAAAAAACTTCTGCATTTGCTTTGGGCAATCGTGATATATGTTGCAAAATTTGTCCTAAAAGCTTTTATATCTGTGGAAACGGTAATATTTTCTTACTTGCTTAGACCATCCAGGTATCGTCGCCGGAATAGAGTTAGCAATATCCTTGTGAGACTAGCTATTTTCCTTATAGTAGCTGGTATATTTATACGCTTCATTTATCAAAAGCTTAATATATTAAATATTTCTTTATTAGCACCTAAACCAACTGAAAACTTAACAAAATCAGTAAATCCTACTGGCTGGATATGGATAGGTATGGTTAATAAAACCTCAAGTAGTTTACCTGTTAGACAAAAACTAGTTCTTCAACCATCAAATCCTAAACAAGTTCCTAGTATTGAGCCACCTGTCATTCCATCACCAGGAACAATCGTAACTGTTAGACATGAGGTCAATCTAATAAAGGAAAAATCTTTATCTGGAAAAACAATCGTTAAATTTAAAAAAGGAGAAAAGCTAGTTATCTTGAAAATAGAGCGTTTATCAAAGATTGTCAAAAATTCGCCTTACATTAGAGTGAAAGCGCAAGTTCGCAAATGTAACTCACTTTGTAACAAATAGTAATAACATCGGTTAAATATAATATTTTAGCACTAACAGTTTACCTCTATTGCTGTTGACAAAATTTCGCGTGGATGTAAAGTAACATAGGAAATGCCTCATTTCTAAGAGCAAAAATGAGGCAAAGGAGCTTTTATAAGTAAAGACAGAAAACTTTTGATACTTTATTTAGAGGCATTTGCAATCAATTTTATAAAGGCATATTTTTTGTAAAAATAAGCAAATGACAAATTTCCAAGGCGATCGCAAGTAGGATGAAAACTGAGTTCAGTTGTTCTTGATACTTACTACTTAATTAAATATCAAACATAGCCTTTGAATTTACCTCTGCTAAAGGTATATATTTAAGTTAAGTCAGTTTGCGATCGCAAATACAAGGGACTGGGAATTGGGCATGGGGCATCGGGCATTAGACACAGAGATATTTGTTGTTGGCTGTGGTTATGCCCAATCGGGTATTGGACTTTTGCATCTAGTAAATTATGCTCTAGATAAACCTCTAAGCTTTGTGGATGAACCTTTGAACTTTGTCAATGAACCTTTGAGCTTTGTCGATAGACCGTTGACTTGTCAGGCACTATCGATTTTAAAGAATTTAAAACGCTGATGATCGCGAAAGTAGGCGATCCGCCAAAGCCGCCTCAAGTTTGCCTTCAGCGCCTTTAATGAGAACGGTAGCGGTCAAATTACTGCTGTTGAGTTGCGGACAGTCATGAGTCAGTTTGGGCTGACAGACGCTGAATTGAATGAGATGTTGCAAGAAGTAGATCATGATGGCGATGGCTCAATTGACTTTGAGGAATTTTGTCAGCTAGTACCGGAGGAGTCAGAAAGCAAAACTGGTGATCAATACTCACCGTTTTCCCGTTAACAGTTCGCTCAAGACAGATGCTACTTCCAATGAGACAGCAGCAGCTACCACCCAACCGATACAAGAAGCAACAACTCCAGAGTTAGCACAGCTAAGAGAACAGTTAGTACAACACCTAAACTCACCAAATCAGAAAAAAAGCGGTACGTCTCCCTTACAAATGCAGATTGGTCTGTTTCGTTTGATTTAAGGAGCAGCCTACCGCAGCTTCCGTGAAAGTTTCTCTGCAAATCACGAAACTCACTTGCGAGTAAAAAACTTGCCATACAGAATTACTGATTTTGTGGAGTTTATCAAACAAGCGATCGCACTGTACAAAGCATTAAATATAGTATCCGAGGATTGCTACCTCATCCTAGATGCAGTGGTTAAATCGGTACCCCTGAAGAAGAAGAGTTTGCCTGAACCAGTATGTTTACAGAAACGATTTAAATACTTAGAATGCTATAATTTTCCTCCTTCAAAGTTTCGTAAGGAGGGAAATTATAACGCGACCCATTCAAACCCGTTTGCTTGACCTACAGCCTACCAAACACTTGTGGCTAGCGACTTCCAGAAAATAGCCTAATGAGAATCGCCCTTGGTAGCTTGAAATATCGATGATATAAAGGAGACAATAAAATAGCAAAAATAGAAACTTGCCTCAAAAGACAGTTTCAATGCTTTGAAAAGTCACAGCAGAGTTGGCATCTCACACTGTGTATATGCCTTTGAATATCCTCTAAAATGAATGTTTAGAAGCGTAAAGGTCTAATTTATAGAGGATTTTTCTTACCAGACAACCACCGATGTAGCCTGTAACCAACACATGACCAATCGAGAGAAATTAATGAACAACGAGTCAACGTTAGCAAGCAACGCCGACGTAAATTTCCTTATCGGTGGCGGTGAAATGGGTGCCAGGATGCGAGAATACGATTGGTCAAAAACATCCCTTGGCCCAACACAGCAGTGGCCACAGAGTTTGAAGACTGCCGTGCGGATTATGCTAACTTGCCGTCAACCCATGTTTGTTTGGTGGGGCGAGGAACTGATTAACCTTTACAATGACGCCTACAAGCTTATTGTAGGCGGCAAACATCCAGAAGCACTTGGGCAACCAGCTTCATACGTGTGGCGGGAAATATGGGATCAGGTTGCGCCTCGAGCCGAATCAGCGATGCTGAAGAATGAAGGCACTTACGACGAAGCCCTGCTGCTAATTATGGAGCGCAACGGCTACCCAGAGGAAACCTATTATACTTTTTCATATAGCCCAGTTCCTAATGACCAGGGCGACACAGGTGGGATCATCTGCGCTAACATAGAGGACACGCAGCGGATTATCAGTGAGCGTCAGTTGGCACTTTTGCGCGAACTCGCGGCAAGGACAGCAGACGCGCGGACATTCGATCAAGCCTGTACGCTGAGTGCGAGTTGTCTGGAGAGCAATCCTTACGATCTCCCTTTCGCAATGATTTATTTGGTCGATCCAGATAAGCAGGAAGTTTTTCTGGCTGGAACCTGCCGTATTGGGCAAAACCATGTAGCAGTTCCAGAAACAGTGGCTCTCGATGCTGATGGGGTTTGGCCCTTTGCAGAAGTGATCAAAACGCATCGGCCAAAATTAATTTCCGATTTGGAAGTGTCTTTTAGTAATCTACCTTGTGGTGTTTGGCAGCGATCCCCCCATCAAGCGATCGCAGTACCCATTGCCCCATCTGGTCAAACCGGAAAAGCTGGTATATTAATCGCTGGTTTGAACCCCTTCAGGCTATTCGACGACAATTATAAAGGATTCATTGATTTAGTTGCGGCTCAAATTGCAGCCAGCATTGCTAACGCTCAAGCTTACGAGGAAGAACGTAAACGTGCTGAAGCCTTGGCAGAAATTGATCGCGCGAAAACCGTCTTTTTCAGCAACGTCAGCCATGAGTTCCGTACCCCACTTACTTTAATGTTGGGGCCATTAGAGGACACTTTAACCACTTGTGCTATTCTGCTTCCAGCGAAAGAACGAGAGCAGCTAGAAATGGTGCAACGCAACGGACTTCGGCTGCTGAAACTGGTCAACAGCTTACTAGATTTTTCACGCATTGAAGCCGGAAGGGTTGAAGCATCTTATGAACCCACCAACCTTGCCACCTTCACCGCAGAACTAGCTAGTGTATTTCGTTCAGCGATAGAACGCGCAGGGATGCAGTTATTAGTTAATTGTCCTTCCCTGCCAGCACCAGTGTATGTAGATCACCAGATGTGGGAAAAAATTGTTCTCAACCTGCTCTCGAATGCCTTCAAGTTCACAATGGCTGGAAAAATTACGGTCAGTTTGCAGTGGTCAAATGACCATATTGAGTTTGCAGTCAAAGACACAGGCATCGGTATCCCAGCAGAAGAAATTCCCCACCTTTTTGAACGATTCCACCGCGTTAAAGGGGCGCAAGGACGCACTTTTGAAGGATCAGGAATTGGATTATCACTGGTGCAAGAATTGGTGCAAATGCATGGTGGAAGAGTTGATGTTACCAGTCTTCTCGGAGTAGGCAGTTGCTTTACTGTGTCAATTCCAACAGGATATGCTCATTTGCCTCCAGACCGGATTAGTGCCCCGCGAACTTTAGCTTCAACTGCATTAGGGGCAACACCCTATCTGGAAGAAGCCCTGCGGTGGCTACCGGAAGAAGGGAATAGAGAACAGGAAACAGGGAATAGCGAGGAATCTTACCTGTCTCCTGTTTACCTAAGGGCACAGTTTGCCGCAAGTATGCAGAGAACAGGGAATAGCGAGGAATCTTACCTGTCACCTTCCTCTCCTCGGATTCTCTTGGCTGATGACAATGCAGATATGCGCGATTATGTCAAGCGATTATTAAGTCAGCAGTATGAAGTGGAATCAGTGCCGGACGGTTTAGCTGCTTTAGATTCTGCTCGTGGACGTGTCCCAGATTTGGTACTGACAGATGTTATGATGCCTGGATTAGATGGCTTTGGACTGCTGCAAGCATTACGAGCCGATCCGCAGACGCAAAAAGTTCCCATCATCCTGTTGTCGGCACGGGCGGGGGAAGAGGCACGGGTGGAAGGGTTAGAAGCGGGAGCCGATGATTATCTGATTAAACCGTTCTCTGCCCGTGAATTGTTGGCGCGGGTAGAAGCAGCCCTAAAAATGGCTCGTCTCCGCCATGAGGCAATGGAACGCGAGCAAGGACTGCGAATTGAAGCTGAGGTAGCAAAAGCACACCTAGAGACTGTGATCGCTGGCATCCAAGACCAGTTCTTTGTGTTGGATCGAGAGTGGCGTTATATCTTTGTCAACGATCAAGTAGCAGAAGTTGTTGGCATCCCAAAGGAAGAGTTGCTAGGTAAAATTGTTTGGGAAGTGTTTCCCGATGTGGTTAAAAGCGAGTTTGATACCCAGGTGCATCGGGCGATTGCACAACACACCGTTGTTCAGTTTGAATACTTTTATCCAGCTTGGCAACGCTGGTTTGAAAATCGCATCTACCCCTTTGCAGAAGGAGTAAGCATCTTTGTTACAGACATCAGCGATCGCAAACAGGCAGAAAAAGCACTTCGGGAAAGCGAAGAAAAGTTCCGTAACATGGCTGACAATGCCCCCTTTATGGTTTGGGTAACAGACACCAATGGCTACTGCACCTATCTTAGTCAAAGCTGGTACGATTTTACAGGTCAGAGCGAGGAAATAAGTTTGGGATTTGGCTGGTTAAATGCTGTGCATCCAGAAGACTACAATGACGCCAGGAATGTTTTTCTGGAAGCTAATAGGAGTTACTCGGCCTTCCGTTTGGAGTACCGCTTGCGGCGCAAAGACGGTAAATATCGCTCTTGCATCGATGCCGCTAATCCGTGGTTTGGGGTGGACGGTCAGTTTAAAGGTTACATCGGCTCAGTAATTGACATTACTGAACGCAAAGTCGCAGAAGCCGAACGTGATCGCCTCTTGGAACTTGAGCAAGCTGCTAGAACTGAAGCCGAAAGAGCTAACCGAATTAAAGATGAGTTTTTGGCGGTGCTTTCCCATGAATTGCGATCGCCTCTCAATCCGATTCTTGGTTGGGCAAGACTCTTGCAGACTCGTGAGTTTGAACCAACAGCGCTGAAGAAAGCGATCGCAACTATCGAGCGGAATGCTAAATTACAAGCTCAACTAATTGAAGATTTGCTCGATGTCTCTCGGATCTTACAAGGTAAGCTCGACCTAAAGATGTTTCCTGTCAACCTAGTATTTGTGATTGAGGGAGGATTGGAAACAGTGCGTTTGGCAGCAGAAGCTAAAAATATTCAAATTCAGACGATGCTGGATACTTCTTTTGGGGAAGTTTTGGGTGATTCTGGTCGTTTACAACAAGTTATCTGGAATCTCTTATCGAATGCTGTTAAATTCACTCCTGAAGGAGGAAAGATTTATATTCAATTACAGCGCGTTGACACTCAAGCTCAGATTACCGTCAGTGACACAGGTAAGGGAATCAGCCCGGACTTTCTGCCTTATGTATTTGAATATTTTCGTCAGGCTGACAGTACAATAACCCGAAAATTTGGTGGCTTGGGGTTAGGGTTAGCAATTGTTCGTCATTTGGTAGAATTACATGGCGGCACAATTTGGGCAGAAAGTTTAGGTGAAGGGCAAGGAGCTACTTTTAAAGTCAAGCTACCGCTAATTAAAAAAGATTTAACTCCAAAACAACACATCGATATTGCGGCATTAAATCCTTCTGCTGGGACTGAAATCCTTGCAGGCATCCAAATCTTAGTTGTAGATGATGACAATGATACCCGTGACTTCCACACATTTGTACTAGAACAGGCTGGAGCAAAGGTGACAGCAGTGACATCAGCAAAAGAAGCATTGCAAATTTTGGCAGAGTCAGAACTTGATATGCTCCTCAGTGATATTGGGATGCCAGAGATAGATGGCTATATGTTGATGCGCCAAGTTAGAGCATTGCAGTCAAACCAAGCGAAACAAATTCCGGCGATCGCCTTAACTGCTTATGCTGGAGAAATCAATCAGCAACAAGCGCTTGAATCAGGGTTTCAAAAGCATCTGTCCAAACCCGTCGAACCAGATGAGTTAGTCAAAGCAATTGCAACTCAAATTGGTAGAAGTAGGAATGTCTGAGTATTCAGTTGCGGTGCATAAACTGTATACAGCAGTTCAGATTTCTTTTGCATGAAGTACAAAGTTACTGGTTTTGATGCAGGAGGTAGAAACTCTTTTTATCTCAGTGGAGAATACCGGTCAGCCACTTTTGGCTGGTGCTTTGCGTGAAAGCCTAGAAATCAGTGGATTTATTCAACCCCAGATGTTGATAGCTTCAAACTTTGGTCTTTGTGCGACAGTCAACGCTCAATTTATTGCCAAAGCACCAGACTGGGTTTATGTGCCGTCGGTTAATGAAGTGGTGGCTAACCGCAAAAGTTATACACCCAATTTAGAAGGAGATATTCCGGCGATCGCTATTGAATTTTTATCCGATACTGACGGTGGAGAATATTCGGTAAAGTGAACGTATCTACCAAGAAAATGGTTTTTCTACGAGCAAATTTTACAAATTACCATCTACATAATTTTTGAATTTTATAGCGGTTTATTAGAATATTATCAACTGTAAAATAAACGCTATGAGTTAAAGCAACCTGACGAAAATGGTCGTTATTGGATTGATATAATGGGTTTATTTTTGGGAACTTGGCAAGGAACAAAAGAAGCGCGAACTGGTTATTGGTTGCGCTGGTGGAATCGAGATGATAATTTGTTACCGTGGGCTATAGAACAGATTGAACAAGAACACCAACGTGTGAACAAGAACGTCAGCAAAAAGAACGACTGATTGCTTACTTACAATCTCAGGGTATTGATCCGAATAACTTGCCCTCGTTTAAGTAGAAGCAATTCATAAATTGCCGTTACAATAATTATCTGATTGTGCAAAACCAACTAGTTTGCGATAACAATCCTGAATCATCCCTGAGAAACAATATCCCCGACAACTTTTACGAAGTCGGGGATCTACAAATTGCAATTTTCACAAATCAAATAGAATTGCTATAGAAATTCTATTTGGTTATCTGAATGGATACTCATCACTCTGGGAATATCTTTTTTAGTTCAGAAATATAATTGGAGTTGGTTTTTTTCCACTCTTGCCATGCATTTTGAATAGCTTCTTTTTGTTCTTGAGTTAGCTGCCAAGAAAGTGGAGGATTAATTTTACCACGAGGAAATTTAATAGGAATATACATAATTTCTATTCCTTTTTGACAAGATTTATCTTTCAAAAATTGCTGCACTTTTTCCTGTTCATCATGCTTGTAGCCACATTTATACTTGTCTATCAAAAGTTCTATATTTAATGTATTGCCTTCGTTCTGTGTATCACTACGAACATTTAATAAAGCGAGCAATGAACCAATAACTTCCATCTGCCATCCCGGAGCGCCTTTTTCTTTTTGAGGATTCTCATCATCAGGAAAAGCATTGATTTGGATTAAAACAACTTTTTTAATTTGGTGAGATTGCTCAGATTCTAATAGCTGATCAAGTAATTCTATAGTAGTACCAATACCAAAGTTGTCAAAGTAACCACCATCACCTATATGATAATTCCATCTAGTGTCTTGACTAGGACGAGACACAGGAGATACATAAGGAAAAGTGGCAGATAATCTAGCGGCTGTCGTCACATCAATATCATATTCTGGATAAAGGGTATTAAAATCTATAGATTTGCAATCCTTATGTGGACTAAAAGTCATTGGACTAACTAAAAAACGCCGTCCATCTTCAACTAAAGTTGCATTAAAAATAGGAATAGGAATAATTCCTTGGTCAATTTTATCGCTCCAGCTACCTAAACTTGCATTGGGATTTTTCATTTCCCCTTTCCAATCTATTTCAATAGCAGTACCACGGTCTTGCTCAGTTGTAGTATCTTCTTCTTTCTCTTTTGGTAAGACAAAAGGTAAACCAATAAAACGAAGCAAATCTGGATAAGCAAATCCCCAGCTTGTAGCATCCAAACTATCTTCTGTAGCGCTTTGAAAAATCTGTTTTAATTGATTTTCTTCTGGATAACCCCGATCTCCAAATCTATCCAAATAAAACATTGTTCCGACAGAACCACCAGAAACTGAGCTTATCCAACCAATAGCTTTGGTAAATTTAGATCCAAGTTCTTGTTGTAAACCAGTCAAAACCTTAGCTGTCCATCCAGATGCTTGAATACCTCCACCACTAGCACAAACTACTACTAAAGTTTTATCTTCAGTTTGTTGATTTATCAGACGTTGAGAGATAACATTAATCCACTTTTCTTTTGTTGGTTTTAGCCAATTATTTTTTGAGTATATTTTGTAAAAATGGTCTACTTGAAAAATAGCATAAGAAACGGATGAAATTACTAAAAATAATAGCAATGTGGGAATACGAGACACATCAACAAAATAAGAAATTCCTCCTATCCATACTACAATAACTGATAAAATGAGAGTAATATAAAAAAGAGCAGGAGCTTCAAATCTATTACTAATTGGGCGAGGTTTCAAGATAAAATAACCTAACCCATAAACAATTAATAGAAAAAGTGAAAATACTGTTATTGCAGCAATTCCGTAAGATAAATTACCATTTACATCTACATAACCCCTTTGTATTCTTTCTGGGAAAAAATAACTTATTTTCAATAAAACCTGTTTTAAAAACTGATTAGATTCAAAAAAATGCTTGTTAAAGTAATTGGTTATTAGCAATAAAGCTCCTGCAATAATGCCAAATATAATTCCCCAACCTTCCCAGCTACGATCTGCTTCTTCTATTTCTTTTTTAGAAAGCTGAATCGCTTTTATGGCAATCGGAAGACTTAAGATAATAGCGATTAAATATTGGAGAAATTCTGGAATTCCTTGCTGCTGAGGTACATCAAAACGAAGATGGGAATTATATAAGATAATATCGAAAACTTGTATCGTAGCCAGTCCTGCTAAGACTGCACCTCCAATAACTAAAACCAACTGATTATTAGCGCGAAGTACAAATAAGTTTTTCAACATTGCTGATAAACCAGTATTCACCGAAATTGTTGGTAAGAATAACAGCAATAAACCAACAATTATAGGTACTCGCAAAAAGAAAATATATTGCAATACACTGTAGAAATTTTGTAGCATTAAAATCAGGAATGCTAGTCCCAACCACAAAACAATACCGTTAAAAACCTGTTGTCTTTTGTTCATGACAAATTTCTGTAAATATACAGAAGGTTAATTGTTTTTGTTCATATTGGCTTATATCTTGCACCTAGCTTTCAGATTAATGTGAGTCAAAAGATGTTTTACTTTTCTTAATAACAGTTAATAGTAGAGGAGCAAGATATAAGCCAATAGAGTTTGATCCAGAAGAGAATATCAAAATTCCGCAAAAGTTATTATGAAGTTATATTTAGTTAAGTGTTAAGTAATGGTAAATACAGCAGTTTTCTGCATGAAGTACAAAGTTACGGGTTTTGAGGCAGGAGTAGAAACTCTTTATATCTAATATTGAGTCTTACATTTTATACCTCACTTACTTGCAAACTGCTGTATGTAGTGATCCTATCTAAAAGATATAAAGCATAAGCAGATTTTTTCAGCAAACAAAATAATCCGGGTTGTAGCGGTCATGTCGAGCTAATTAATCGGGTCTGGTCGCCTGGATTCATTCGCTAAATATGTAGCTTTCCAGGCATTTACCTTCTTTCAACCTTCAACCATCTCTAACAACTGCGCCTCACTTAACTGGATAATTCCCAAAGAAACTGCTTTTTCTAACTTGGAACCAGCATCTTCTCCTAACACTAAATAATCTGTTTTTTTACTCACTGAATCAGTCACTTTTCCTCCGGCTTGTTGAATCAAAGCCTTTGCTTCATCTCGCTTTAAGGTTGGCAATGTTCCCGTAATTACAAAAGTTTTACCTGCGAACTTATGATTACCATCCTCAACTATTTTTGTTTCCTCTAGGGCAGTTAATTGCAATCCTTCTGCTTGTAAGCGTTCTATCAACTTTTGGTTAGCGTCAATCCGAAACCATTGATATACTGATTGGGCAATCTCAGCACCAATACCGTAAATGCCTTCAATATCTGATTGCTTTGCCGTAGCTAACTGGTCTACAGTGAAATATTTCTGAGTCAACAATTGAGCATTCACACTGCCAACGTGACGGATGCCTAAACCATACAATACCCTTGACCAAGATTGATTTTTTGATTGAGTGATCGCATCGATTAATTTCTCTGCCGACTTTTTCCCCATCCTTTCCAATTCACATAATTTCTCTGCTGTCAACTCATATAAATCAGCAACGGAATGCACCAAACCTTTATCAACAAGTTGATATACCAATTTTTCGCCCATACCTTTAATATCCAAGGCATCACGACTTACCCAATGTTCGATGGAACCTTTGAGAATCGCCGCGCAGGAAGCATTGACGCACCGAGTCACCGCCTCACCTGATTCTCGCACCACCAGTTGATCGCAGACTGGGCAATGAGTAGGCATAACAAAGGGTTCGGTGTCAGCAGGACGGAGTTCTTTGATTACCCTCAGCACTTCTGGAATGATTTCTCCAGCTTTGCGGACAATCACAGTATCGCCAACGCGGATATCTAATTGAGTAATGCGATCGCTATTATGTAAAGTGGCGCGAGAAACTGTTGTTCCCGCCAGTAGCACCGGGCGCATCTCGGCTAATGGCGTTAACGCCCCCGTTCGTCCCACATTCACAGCAATATTTTCCACACGGGTAGGTGCTTCTTCGGCTGGATACTTTAAGGCTACTGCCCACCGGGGAAATTTCTGCGTAAACCCAAGCTGTTCCTGAAGTTTAAAAGAATTCAACTTTACCACAACCCCATCAGTCATGTAGGGTAAATTCAGCCGTTCCGTATCCCAGTATTCATAATATTTTGCCACTTCTGCGATCGAAGCACATAATTTGTGGTTAGGGTTGACTCGAAAACCCATCTTTTCCAACAACTCCAACGCTTCCCATTGTGTATTAGCAATACTGGTGTCATCTCTACCAGGAATGTGCAGCGTGTAGCCAAAGAAATCTAATCGGCGTTTAGCGACAATGCGGGAGTCTAGTTGCCTAAGTGTACCAGCTGCGGCATTGCGGGGATTGGCAAATAATTGCTCGCTTGCTTTTTGCCTTTCCTCGTTGATTTGTTTAAATACTTCCAAGGGCAAAAACGCTTCACCTCGCACTTCCACCCTTTCTAGAATTTCTAACCCTTCAAAATTCAAACGTAAGGGAATTGAGCGAATTGTCCGCACATTTTGGGTGATATCTTCACCTGTCACCCCATCACCTCTAGTTGTCCCTCTAACTAGAATGCCATCTTGGTAGGTAAGAGCCAAAGCAGAACCATCAATTTTAAGTTCAGTGACATATTCTACTGAATCTATTTTCGGTACTTGTCGCCGCCAACGCTGATCCCATCCTTGCAACTCATGAATATTGAATGCATTCTCCAGACTATACAGGGGGATATTGTGCCGTACCGAGGTAAACTGCGTTGCGGGCCTCTCACCCACACGCTGAGTCGGACTATCGGGTGCTGTCAATTCTGGATATTGAGTTTCCAGTTGTTGCAATTCTCGATATAGCTGGTCATAGATTGCATCCTCCATGATTGGAGCATCTAGGACATAATAAGCGAAGCTTGCTTGTTGCAATAACTGGCGCAATTCTTCTGTACGCTTTACTTCCGGCTTAATCTGTGTCATTAGAATTATTATAAAATATCTAGAATTAGGGCTAACAAATCATACATTTGTACTATACAAAATTTTTTTTGGCTTTTGAGCCATATCCAAAGCTAAATAAGTTTTACCAAATCTTTCGCTACTCAGTACTTGAATCGGGCGATAATGGCACGAAACTTTGTCTGATTAGAATAAAAGGAATTGTGGAAAGTGAATTTAAGTCAAATATCATACAAAGTACATCTATCTACAGATGGATTTACTATTACTTAGCAACTAGCTACTGTCAGCCTTTAGTGGTGCGCTTTTCCTGAGTGCTAAGTATAATTCCACGGATAAATGCAGAGCGATCGCTAGTTGAGAAATTGTGAAAAACAATGTAGAGACGTAGCACTGCTACGTCTCTACATTGGTTATGAATAACGCATATTTAATTTCACCAGAGTTTATTAAGTAAGTCGGTGGAAAAAACACAACTATCTTAATAAAGATAAAGAAAGCTAAAACTCTATTGTATCCTGCCTTTTGCCTCGTTTTAATTACAAATATTTACGTTGTTCTACTTAGAGAACTGGGTTTATTAGCTGTAAATAGGCGATTTCTTAAGTGTAGGGTGGGGCATCACCCACCCTTTACTGTTATCCGATTACCTCAGCAGTCTTTTTCTTATCCAACTTGAGAATCAACACACCCAAAGGTGGTAAACATAAATCCAGTGAATAAGGATGACTCTGCAAAGACCACTCATCCGTCCATTTACCACCTAAGTTGCCCATATTGCTACCGCCATACTTACGGGCATCACTATTAAACAACTCAGTATAAAATCCCTTTTGCGGTACACCGATACGGTAGTGAGAATGGGGTTGTGGTGTAAAATTGCAAACAACGATCGCAAAATCATCAGAATCCTTGTCACGACGCATGAAGGCAACTACACTATGGCGGTTATCGCTACAGTCAATCCACTCAAACCCCGGTTGGGCAAAATCCTGGGTGTACAAAACTGGTTCAGAACGGTAGAGATGGTTCAAATCGTGGAAAAACATTTTTAACTGTTGGTGGGCTTCATGCTGCAATAAATGCCACTCCAAATCTGTCCAATCATTCCACTCACTCCACTGCCCAAACTCCATGCTCATAAACATGGTTTTCTTGCCTGGGTGAGCAAACATATAGGTAAATAAACAACGCACACTAGCTAGCTTTTGCCATGTATCCCCTGGTATTTTACCGATGATATTGCTCTTGCCATGCACGACTTCATCGTGGGACAAGGCCAGCATGAAGTTCTCACTGTGGTTGTACCACATACTAAAGGTGATATTGTTTTGGTGGAACTGGCGAAACCAAGGATCCATGCTGAAGTAATCCAGCATATCGTGCATCCAGCCCATATCCCACTTCAAGTTAAAACCCAGTCCGCCTGTATAGGTGGGCCAGGATACCATTGGCCAAGAAGTGGATTCTTCAGCTATTGAGAGAACACCAGGGAAATAGCTAAAGATAATGTGATTTACCTGACGTAGAAAATCTGCTGCTTCTAGGTTTTCTCTACCACCGTACTGATTGGGCAGCCATTCTCCTGGTTCGCGGCAATAGTCGTTATAAAGCATCGAGGCAACAGCATCGACACGAACCCCGTCAATGTGGTACTTGTCAAACCAGAAGAGAGCATTTGCTGCTAAGAAATTACTAACTTCATGGCGACCGTAATTGAACACTAAGGTACCCCATCCTTTATGTTCGCCTTTGCGGGGGTCAGCGTGTTCGTATAGGTGGCTACCATCAAAGAAAGCTAAACCATGTCCATCTTTGGGGAAGTGACCAGGAACCCAATCTACAATTACCCCTATATCATTTTCGTGACATTTGTCAATAAAATACATCAAATCTTCGGGTCTGCCAAAACGCGAGGTAGGGGCATAGTAACCAGTTACTTGATAACCCCAAGAACCATCAAAGGGATGCTCCGCAATAGGCAGCATTTCTATGTGGGTATATCCTAATTCTTTAACATAAGGAATGAGTCGGTCAGCTAGTTCTCGGTAGGTAAGGAAGCGTGCGCCCGGCTTTAGTCCAGAAACGACAACTACTGGTTCAGTTTCACCATTGGGAAGTTTAGCTGGTTCTGCACTCGAAGCGTGTAACCAAGAGCCTAAATGCACTTCGTAAACTGAAACTGGCTGAGTTAGGGGGTCAGTGTGACGCCGCTTTTCCATCCAGCTTTCATCACTCCAACTATAAGTATCTAAATCAGTGACAATGGATGCCGTTTTCGGGCGAAGTTCTTGCTGGAAACCGTAGGGATCAGATTTTTCGTAAATGTGTCCTTCAAAATTTTTGATTTCATATTTGTAATGCTCTCCCACACCGATTTCAGGAATAAATAATTCCCAAATTCCAGTGCGGCCTTTACGCATCTGATGTTTACGCCCATCCCAGAAATTAAAATTTCCCAACAATGAAACATTACGAGCGTTGGGTGCCCAAACAGCAAAATAAACGCCCTTAACGCCGCCTATTTCCGTGGGGTGCGCTCCCAGTTTTTCATATATCCGGTGATGGTTACCTTCACTAAACAAATGCAAGTCAAAGTCTGTCAAGCGGGGAGAACGGAAAGCGTAAGGGTCATAGATGACACGCTCATGTTCTCCTTCTTTAATCCGTAACTGGTAGTTTGCCAGTTCGGTAGTTTCAATGGTGCATTCAAAAAAGTGAGGATGATGCACCGTTTGCATTGGGTATTCTTTGCGTTGTTCAGGAAGAACGACCCATGCTGCACTTGCATTTGGTAGGTAGGCCCGCACAGCCCAGACAGTTTTGCCGTCTTGCTCTATGGGATGAGAACCTAGTATTTCAAAGGGATCGTTATGCTGATTCCAAACGATGCTGTTAACCTGTTCAGGGGCGATCGTGGTCATGGACATGAAGCTACCTAAGTGAAATAACGTGATTGACTAAATCTACTTTTTTAATATCTATATATATTCTTTACATTTATTTGCAATTTTGTCGCCACCGTTATCCTACATCAGAATTGGGTATTGGGCATTGGGTATTGGGCATGGGGGAGCCACTGCGGTGAGGCAGCCCCCGTCTTGGTGGTTCCCGTCGATAGCGCAGCGTTAGCGAGTCTTCTCCCTTGGCGTTAGCCTCTCCCTTTGGGAGAAGGGGAGACGCTAAGAGCGAACAAGCGTCTGGGGGACTGCCGAACCCGAAGGGGCTTGGGGTCTCCCCAAGTGGAGCAAGTGGCGTCATTGGGCAGAGGATGAATGATAAATGACTAATAACGAATTTATCAAAAATTTAAAAATGGGAAAAACTGCAATAGTGTTTTACGTAAGCGAAGCAAGAAAATCTGTTCTCGAATTTTGGGGTCTAGCTTTGGTGGCGGGATTTCTTGCAGTTGGGCTTGCAATTGGACATACTCGGCAGCTGTTAGGGATTTTCCATTAATAGGCGATCGCGCTTCTATAATAATCTTTGTCCGTAATATTTCTTCTGGGGTATCCTCTGGTGGCGGTAATGCTATTGCTGCCGATCTCCAATAGCTACTTAAGAAAACTAAAGTTACAGTACTTACAATTAAACTCAGTAATTTTATATACTTTATCGTTTTAACTCTCCTCATCTCCTGAACTACGTTCATAACGCAGGATGAAAATCTGTTTTTCTCATGCCCAAATTTTCCCAATAAAAATCTGGCAATATCAAGGGCGATTACCAGGTCTTTCCAGATACGGAATAGACTACAGGAACGCTCAAGAGCAATTGCCAGCGATCGCGATAAATTGTTTTGCCCTCTCAAAACTCAGTAGTATAAGCAATTTAAAATGCCAAACGAGCGAAGGAAGTATCTTGTCTACAAAATAGTTTAGACTCACTCAACTTCCTTGGACTGGGAACAAGGTTTGATCGGGCGAGAATTACAGTGGACACTTGGTAAAGGACGTAACCCTCTTTACCAGTGTCCTCTCCTTCCTGCTCTACTTAGTTGATATTTGAGCAAACTTTAGGCTCAGATAAACCAACATAAAAATGTAGTTTTTTTGCGAACCTAAATATTTCGAGCTATGTAGTGAGGAACGCTGTCACTAAGTAGTTCTGGGCGTGATTTAAACTAAAGTTTAAGATGCCTTACTTAGGAGTAGCTGCGGGAGTGGTTGCGGGAGTTGCTGGAGTCGCTGCGGGAGTCGTGGCAGGAGTAGACTTAGCAGGTGCATCAGTTGGTTCACCTGTAGCAGCTGGAGTAGCTGTACCACCACCTTCACCACCACCACCTTCACAAGCCCCAAGAATTGCAGCCAGACTTAACATTAAAGCAAAACCAAAGATTTTTGTTTTCATAACTCCTCTTTCACCAATTGTGGTTAGAACAATTTTTCACCTGTTGAATACGATACCGTATTTATTGCTTTTTTTAAATTCTGCGAGATTACATAGTTAAAAAAAACAATCCTTTGGGGTATTGTTTTTGGAATTACGTATCCTGATTAGTTTCTCTTAACTCAGGAGCGAAACGAAAATTACCAATTTATTTAACAAACGGAGCTATCATAGCAAAAAATTTTATTTTTTTCACAGAGTATTGCATCTGGCTACCCGACGTTGCCATACTTTAGGTGCGATACCTAAAGGGTAATCTGTCCAGTTTCTAATCGCTGATTGCAAACATTGCATATTTAGAGGATGCAAACATTGATACAGCTACCTATGACAAAAGTTAAAAGGGTATAGTCTGTTATGTGTGCTTGTTGCACTGGAGGTTATTTTAACCTTAACAAAAACAGACAATCAAGACAATCAATCGAAAGTGCAGTATTTTCCATCTCAAAAAATTTAAAAATTTATGGTAATTGCTCGTAAATCTACTGTTTCTACAAGGGGTAATTGGTTCTGGCGAGATTCTATCCTTTCTTTAGGGAGGCGACGCTCTGCGCGTATGGAGTTAGCAGCACGGAGCGCTTCTACACCAGTATCCTCTCAAAGACAACAGCGTTTATCGAAAAATTTAGTGGTTTCTCCCACAAATGAGGCAGTTATAGCCAAATCGGTGAAAGAGTTGGGCAGACAACAATTACCAAATCTCAATAAGCAGTTGAATGCGAACCAAAAGACTCTGGGGGAAGGTTTTCTTGGCCTTCCCACAATGCCTAATTCTGGAGCCACACCTTTGTGGTTGCTGCGCTTGTACACCTTTCATCGTTATTCGTCAGTTTTGGCATTCTTGTTAGTAGCATCGACACTTGCTGTTTATGCTTGGACAGTATATTCTCAAGAGCTTTGGGGTCAGTCATATCGCAGACTGCAAAGCCTTCAACGTCATGAACGGCTGCTAACAACAACTAACGCGACGCTGAAAAATAAAATGGCTAATGAAGCAGAACAACCAACAGCAGGGCTAGTATCGCCAACTCCTGAAGGGGTGATTTTCTTGCCTCCAGCATCTCAGAGTCCTAAGCCAGCATCGCCTAACACAACGCCAAATTCTGAAACGCACCCGCAAACACTCTCGCCACTGGGATACTAATCGTAATTCGTCAGAACCCAATGCAGAAGTCACTAAAAAAAACAAAATTCAGAAAGTTTCAGAATCCAGGATTCATAGGGCGACACAAGGGTAATAAACGAGGGCTTTTGGGAAAATTAGCCTTTAATGTGCAAGACCAAATATCCAATACTAAGTCCCGACTGTTCATTGTCTGGGGCGTATTAATGGTATCAGGGTTGGGATTGGCTATTAACTTGTATAATCTACAAATTGTCAAGGGCCCAAAGTTAACTGAGCAGGCGCGCAACCAGCAAATGGTGAGTTTGCGACCTTTTATGCCCCGTCGCCCGGTGGTAGATCGCAATAGCGATCTATTGGCGATTGATCGTCCTGTATATACTTTATACGCTCATCCCAAGCTGTTTGATAAGTCTAATGAAGAGATCGCAAAGCGACTTGCCCCAATTTTGGCAAAAGATACTGCTGAATTGGTGAAAACTTTTGAAAGCAAAAGAAGTGGAATTATCCTTGCGCCAGCCTTACCAGAAGAAATTATCGATCGCGTCATCTCTTTGCGCTTAAATGGCCTGGAGTGGATTCAAAAATACTCCCGATTTTATCCGCCAGACGATTTGGTTGCCGATGTGGTGGGCTATGTGAATGTTGACCGTCGCGGTCAAGCTGGTGTGGAATACTCTCAAGAAAAGTTGCTAGAACGTCCTGTGCAAACGGTACGGCTCAGTCGGTCGGGGAATGGGGCCCTGATGCCCGATCGTGCGCCCGAAGGTTTTTTGCATTTTGACGATTTGCGATTACAACTTACTATCGATAGCCGTTTGCAACGAATTGCCCGTGTTGCGCTCAAACAACAGATGGATAAGTTTGATGCTAAACGTGGGGCAGTAATTGTCATGGATGCATTGGATGGTTCCTTACTCGCCCTCGTTTCTCAGCCTACTTATAATCCTAATGAATACGCTAAAGCTAATATTTCACTATTTAAAAACTGGACAGTAGCGGATCTTTATGAACCGGGATCTACTTTTAAGCCTTTGAATGTAGCGATCGCTCTAGAAAATGGCATCATCAAACCAGATGATATGTTTAATGACTCCGGTTCGATTCGAGTCGCTAATTATACCATTAAAAATGCGATGAATAATCGTAATGGGCGAATCAGTATCGCTCAAATTTTGCAGTATTCCAGCAATATTGGCATGGTGCAAATCATCCAACGTTTAAAGCCTTCAATCTACTACAACTGGTTAGAACGATTGGGACTAGGACAAAAAGTTGATACAGATTTACCTTTTGAAGTCGGGGGACGGCTCAAAAGTCAAGAAGAATTTATTGCTTCCCCGATTGAACCAGCTACTACTTCCTTTGGGCAAGGCTTTTCCATGACACCGTTACAGCTAGTGCAAATGCACGGTGCTTTAGCTAATGGCGGTAAATTAGTTACACCCCATGTAGTTCGGGGGTTGATTGATAGCAAAGGGCAGATGCATGACTCACCCCCTCGCACCATCCCCCGCCAAATTTTCTCAACCGCAACAACTCAAAAGGTTGTGGAAATGATGGAAACTGTTGTTACTGAAGGCAGCGGGAAGCCTGCACAAATTCCGGGATATCGAATTGCTGGTAAAACTGGTACAGCCCAAAAAGCTAGTCCCAATGGCGGCTACATCAAGGGTGCGAGAATGACCAGTTTCGTGGCTATTTTACCCGTGGAATCTCCTCGCTATGTAGTGTTTGCACTGGTGGATGAGCCAAAAGGAGAAAGTGCCTATGGTTCTACTGTCGCCGCGCCAATTGTGAAGTCAGTAATCGAAGCACTGATTCCTCTTGAGGAGATTCCACCTAGTAAGGCAATTGAGCAACGAACGCAAGTGCCGTAGGGTTTGGGGAGGAGAGGGGCTCCAGGGGCAGAACTATTCCCCAATCCCCATTCCCCTTTCCTTTGAAACTTAATCTTCCTTTATAACCAGGGAAAGATGTACACAAAGCTACTGGTATGGAAACTTAAGTATTAGAGGTGAAAGTAATTTCTCACTTTTCTTCCAAAGCTACCAAAGATTCCATGCAAAGCAATTTAGTTATATTTCCTAAAGCTGGGGCGGCGAAAAATAGCACGCAAATAGAAGAAAGAACAATTACCCAGTACGACCGTGCTGAGAAGCAATTCATAGAACTGCTAGCAATGGAGGATTTGGACAATCAACTGGATGTAAAATCTGCAAGAGCTAGTCAGTTTGAACAAACGCTCTCTATGGCAATTGGCGCTGCTTATGGAAATGATCGCTCTGATGAACAGGCTCACCGTTTTCTCCAACGGATACTTTATCGAATTAATCGGCTAAAACTGTTTTGGTACGACGATTTGCGGCATTATAACAATGAGCGATCGCTGTATTTATACTCTTGTCGCGACCAAATTGAAGCTGCTTGGCAACAGTGGGAATTGGCACAAATCGATGTGGCTGCATTGCAACAATTGGATGTAAAACAAGCTTTAATTGAGCGTGCATCAGCCGATTTAAATCCACCTTTGTCGGAGAATAGCCGCTACATTCGTGAGGAAATGACTGAAGCTGGCTATCGTCACTTGCTAGCGATCGGCTCCTTTGATGGTTTGGTTGAAGGTAGTCGTCTTTGCTACGTATTGGGTGGTGCTGCTAATGAAGTGCAGTGTACGCTGGTGCGAGTACTATTAGAAGAATACGGCAACGGTCGTTTATCTCGCAAGCACTCGACATTTTTTGCTCAAATGCTGGCTGAGTTTGGGATGAACACTGAACCAGAAGGATACTTTGATTTAGTGCCTTGGGAAGTCCTAGCTTGCGATAATCATAACTTTTTGACCACTGATCGCAAACGCTATTTCCTACGTTACAGTGGGGCGTTGACATATTTTGAGGTGGCTGGTCCTGCGGCTTACAAGAACTATCTGGCGGCAGCGCAACGCTTGGGACTCTCAGAGGCGGCGATGGGTTATTGGGAATTACACATCAGGGAAGATGAACGCCACGGTCGTTGGATGTTAGATGATGTAGCTTTGCCTTTGGCAGAACGGTATCCCAATGATGCGTGGGAACTGCTGCTTGGCTATGACCAGGAAAAACGAATGGGCGATCGCGCCGCTAGTGCTGTTATGCGATCAATACGCGAAGCAGAATAAGCCGCTTTACTCGCTTTGCTCAATCGAAAAAATTATAAATAGCAGGTTATTCTTAGCGTTTTAATTCGACATTACATTATTTAAGTCATTTTATTGCTAATTCACCTGCAAATACATTTTTTTAGCAACCTTTTGCTAAAAGAATAGTTTTTATTGCTTGAATACAAGGTATAAATAACCTTTTATTAGATTGATTATACCATACACTTGGAAGTGCAGTCAAATGAAAGATATCTTTTTTTGCCCTGAAGAATCTAATTTCTACTCCAACTGCTTAGAAAGCTTTGTGATCAGAAATTGTCAAAATTCTGAATCTATTGTGGAGTTTGGTTCAGGAGATGGCAGCCCTGTAATTAATTCCTTATTGAGAAACAAGTTTGATGGAGTCATCCAGGGATTTGAATTAAATACTTCTGCTTGGAAAGTCGCAAATTCAACCATTGATGAATACAATCTCACTAATAAATACATTATCCATAATTCATCTTTGTTTAATTCTTTTCAACCCGATGCTGAGTATCTTGTAGCCAATCCACCCTATCTTCCCGCACCAGATAACGATATTTATATGCCACTCTTATTTGGGGGTGTAGATGGAGCTACAGTTACCAACGAGCTTTTATCGTTAGGTTATGAAAATGTGTTGGTTTTAATATCTAGCTTTTCTAATCCAATAAATACATTGAACCTAGCAAAGCAGAATGGTTATTATGTTCAAAACTTCATGGTGTTACCTTTGCAGTTTGGCTACTATAGCTCCGATCCTAAGGTAAAGAAGCACATCGAAAAACTCCAAAAAAATCAGATGGCATTTTATTCTGGCAATTATTATTTTTTAGCTGGAGTTTTATTCAAAAAATGCCAGGAGTCTATAATTGATTTATCTAATCAATTAGCTCAGGTGATGACTAGTTTGTGAAAATCGAAAAGTCATCCCTTGCCTAAAGTAACTTCAGTTCGGGTTAAGGACTCAAATTTGATCGTTTGGATGAAAGAATAAGGGTTTCACACTGTCAAAACTAACGACAAAATCAAGGTTTCAGCTTATCCCGAACTCAGGTTAAAGTACGATGTGTCTCGAAGCACGGTCTAGAGACATATTTCAAAGATTTTCAACAAGCATTTTTATAAATGCATATTTCCAAGTAATCATTTTCTCTGCCTGAAGTTATTGTATTAACTTGTTTGTTCTATGGCTGCATTGCTAGAGTGAGTTTTGCGCTTGAACGTTGCAAACAAAATTACAACAGCACCAAACGACAAAATAGGAATGCCTGAAGTTGGTTCAGCTACAGAGACAGATGAGATTGGCGTCAAGAGGAAGGCGTGTAATTCACCATTAACTGCACCACGACCGACAATTTGTCCATTATTATTAATGGCAGACGCTGCTGTCAAGGTAAAGCCAGCGTCTGAACCAGGAGCAATCAGGTCATTTAAGTCGTACAGAGTGTTATCACTATAAAGAAAAGTCCGTAAACCATTGCCATCTGCGGCAAAAAAGTTATTGTTAGTGCCAGAAAACCCGACTACTTGACCCAAATTATTGATCCCCAAACTAGTACTAAACAAATCTGTAGGACGTAACCTACCGAGGTCTTGGAGTCCCGTGCTAGAACTGTACAGAAAAGCACGACTATCACTTACGCCAGTGAGTGCTGAACTACCAACTACTTGTCCTGAGTCATTAATATCGTTTGCTTGACTGTACCTGTCACCAGGGAAGGTACCGAGATTAGTGATTATACCGTTGTCGGATAAAAAGGCTCGGCCGGAAGAACCGAAAATGCCAACTACCTGACTTAGATTATTTATGCCATAGGCAACATAATTTTCATTTAAGTTACTGTTAATAATAGTCGTCGTACCATTGTTGTATAGGAAAGCGGCTCCGAAAGGAAAAGCAAGTTTTGGGAATATACCGCCACCAGTTGTACCGCCAACTACCTCACCTGAGTCATTGATAGCATAAGGAATGCCTTTAAGACCAGTATTTCGCGTAGTTCCACCACTGTAAATAAAGACGTTATTATCACTGTCGGTCTTACCAATGGAATTACCAACTACTTGCCCTAAGTTATTGATACCAGTCACTCCAAGTTGAGTATCACCAGGCAAGGGACTAATTTTTTGGAGCGAACCATTGCTGTAAAAAAAAGAACCACTTAAAGTATTAATCGCGATCTCACCTGAGTTATTAATATCTGTAGCGTAACTGTAAGCTTCTCCAGTAAGATTACCTAAGTCAGTAAGTGAGTATAAAGATACCGCCAATGCCGACTTGGATGCAGTAAGACTGATTGCAGTCAAGGTTATTGCTGTTATTATATGGGATTTCCATTTAAGTAGAACCATGTTACTTTTCTATGATTTTTTATTCCTTTACCAAATTACCACTGAACAGTAGAGGCGTGAACTGCCGTATCTGGATAATCGCTAAATACGCCATCAACGCCTAAGTTGAAAAATAGTTCATATTCACCTTGAGGATTTCCTTGAAAATCCAGTGGCAAAAAACAGTCTTCATTGCGGAAAGTCCAGACATGAACTAGCAAACCAGCCGCATGAGCATCGATGACTAAAGATGTAGGCGATGTCTGGCGGCAAGCCGCTTTGCGTCTACGCAATTTACCATTGCTGTCTCTAGGAACCAGTAAATTTTTATGAATCCCAATCGCCTGTGCATATTTAGCAATTTCTGCTAAACCTGATGCTGTGACTAAATCTGTATAGGTGCGTTCACAGCCACTAACGACAAAATCATAAGGTTTGCCACTGTTATTTAGCAATTGCACTAGAGGTAAATCAGTCTTTGTGGATAAATCTTGTAAATTACTTACTTCAAAAGACTGAATAAAAACAGGTGCGTTAGATCCCTGATAACCGTTGGCTGTTAAAGTTGCAAGTAGGGGTGCTTCTAGGGCTAACCCAATAGATTGAAAGTAAGTTGGGTGCTTAGTTTCTGGGTAAATGCCAATCGCCCGATTAATTTCGCCACCTTTAACCTTAACTAAATCGATGATTTCTTGCAGCGTGGGAATTTCTAAGAGTCCATCATAGGCGGTATTTTGCGATCGCAGTTGGGGAATTCGCTCTTTAGCTCGTAGTGTTTTCAGTTCTGTTAGGGTAAAGTCTTCAGTAAACCAGCCAGTTTTTGATTCGCCATCAATTATTTTAGTGGTTTGCAGGTGAGTAAATTCTGGATACCTTGCAACATTGGTGGTTTCAGAAATCTCATTTTCGTGACGAGCAATTAAAACACCATCTTTGGTGGAAACTAAATCAGGTTCAATATAATCAGCCCCTAGTGCGATCGCTAACTCATAAGCAGCTAAAGTATGTTCTGGACGATAGCCGCTAGCACCTCGGTGTGCAATGATAATTGGAGATGTATCTTGCAAAGTTGTAGTCATTACTTTACCCACTTACACAGAAGAAAGCTATCCGTAGTATGTCGTAAAGAAGCAGTACGCGATCAGGATTTGATGCTGTAGCCACTGACATCAACTAGTAAATATACTTGACCAACCAGTTTGTCAACCGTATTGGGTTAACGAGATTGCGTTAATAAATATCAAAGATAGATAAATCCAAATCCAATACATTAATCTAGATTCGGAAAAACTCACAATTTAATACAGTTTAGTTTTTTATCGAAACTATAAAACAAGTATTTTTAATCTTGCGATCGCTACTCAACCTAAAATTCTTTTTAGTTTAACTCTGGGTAAGTCAAGACAAATAAAACTGTCTAAAGAGGGTTTAATTTTTTGTTGATAAGAGTTTAAAAAGTTTTTATATTAAATAATATACTTACGTTTATTCCCACTGAATTAATTATTGGCTGATAGCTGAATTATTCAACAAAGATTGAATTAATCAAATCTGCCATAGTAATACCACTAAATCGATGAACTTATAGTACTATAAAAAAACCTAATTATTGAACAATAAGTATTGCTATTAAATAATAAATCTGTCATATTTAAGAGTCTCATTATTTTCTATCTATGCAAGTAAATTTAGAAAGTAAATCGGCTTTCTATATAATTAATTTTTTTATTGTTCTTTAACAGCAACTTAGTTACACCATGAATAATCTACAATCTGCTAAACCTCCAAAACTTGATAGTTGTAATAACCAAGTTATCCTCGATTACTTTGAGAATGCTTGGCAGCTGGAAGATATGTTATTGAAAAGTCTAGTTGGGGAAGAGACATTTTCTCTCAATCCCGATCCTTTGAGAAATCCTCTAATTTTTTATCTGGGACATTCGGCTATTTTCTACATCAATAAATTAATTCAGGTGGGATTATTAGAAAAACGCCTCAATCCAGAGTATGAAATATTGTTTGAAATTGGAGTAGATCCAGAAAAGCCAGAGGAGTTGAATGCGGCGATCGCTCATCTGGAATGGCCACAAGTTGCACAAACTTGGAAGTATCGAGAACAAGCATATTCTGTAATTTCCAAGCTAATTAAAACAACCCCAATTACTCTGCCAATTCATCCCAATCATCCCCTTTGGGCTTTAATGATGGGGATTGAACACCAACGTATTCACATTGAAACTTCTTCGATGTTAATTCGCCAACTACCAATTGAGAGAGTAAAACGTCCTCAAAATTGGCAATATGCCCCTTTTAATGGTTATACTTCCGAGAACAAAATGATAGAAGTTGCTGGTGGGGTAGTAAAACTTGGTAAAGCCTTAGATGATTCAACTTATGGATGGGATATTGATTATGGCGATCGCACTGTTGAAGTTGCACCCTTTTTCGCCAGTAAATATCTAATTACCAATGCCGATTTTATCTATTTTGTTAAGGCTGGTGGCTACGAAAATCAAGAGTATTGGGATGAAAAATCTTGGAATTGGAAAACTCGATACAATATTCAATGTCCGAAATTTTGGTTACATGAAAATGGTAGCTACAAATATCGAGCCATGTTTGATGAAATCGACTTACCTCTAGATTGGCCTGTGGAAGTCAATCATTATGAAGCAATGGCTTATTGTCGTTGGCAAGGGAAAGATACTCGCTTAATGAGTGAACCAGAATACCATTTAGCAACTTATGGTAATAGTTTATTAGATAATGTAGAAAATTATAATCTCAATTTAAAATTTGGCTCCCCTAGTCCTGTTGGGATGTTAAAAACAGCCAAAAGTTCTTCAGGATTATACGATTTGCGTGGTAATGTTTGGGAATGGTTGAGTAATAACTTAAATCCGCTTCCAGGATATCAACCCCATTTTCTTTATGAAGATAATTCTGCCATCTTTTTTGATGATAAACATCAAATGATGTTAGGAGGATGTTGGATAACTAATGGTACAGAAGCTTTAAAATATTACCGCAACTGGTTCCGTCCCAATTTTTATCAGCATGCTGGTTTTCGGATTGTTCAAGATATCAAAGATTAACAAAATATGCCTTAGTCACATACTATAAGGTTACAGAGATGCAAAAAATTTTGAATTTCTGTTTTGAGATCGAATTTTATCTCAAGATCGCTATTAGTTGTACAATTGTTCAGCAGGTATTTTATTTGCTGTTAAACAATATCGAGATCGACTTGATAACGTGGGTGGTGTAGGTGGTTTTGGTGGGTGTTTGGGTGTATCAACGACTGAAAGAAAGTATTGCTATATCGTTATGTGGTGTCTATGGAGCCAACAATTCTCGTAAGAGCTAACCTCAAAGGAGCTACCCGCGAAGGGTTCTCATTTGAGAAGTTTCTACTTCTAAAATGACTAAGTTGAAGACATCATCAACCCTTTACTTAATCCTAAACAAGTTAAGAAAACAAAAAAATTGGGACAAAGCAAGATACAGTAAAGAATTTCGGGTCAGACTTGGTTTACTCCTAATTAAAGGGTAAGGGAAAATTTTATCCTTTTCATCTTTTCCCCTTAACCTTTTCCTGACTTTTACAAGAAGTCTAAGCCATTGTGTGTTTAGACTAATGAAGGTACAACTTCAATGCTTAAGCCTTTTTCAACCAGCTAAACATAGCGCGTAAATCTTTACCAACTTCCTCAATTTTGTGTTCAGCTTCTTTGCGACGCATGGCGGTAAATCCTGGTTTACCAGATTGGTTTTCCAAAACAAATTCTCGCGCAAATTGTCCAGATTGAATCTCGCTGAGAATCTTTTGCATTTCAGCTTTGGTTTGTTCGGTGACAATCCGCGGGCCACGCGTATAATCTCCATATTCAGCTGTATTAGAAATACTGTCGCGCATTTTGGCTAAACCACCTTCCACAACCAAGTCTACAATCAGCTTGACTTCATGCAGACATTCAAAATAAGCCAATTCTGGTTGATAACCAGCTTCTACCAAAGTTTCAAATCCGGTTTTGATTAAAGCACTCAAACCACCGCACAATACCGCTTGTTCGCCAAATAAATCTGTTTCGGTTTCTTCGCGGAAAGTCGTTTCCAGAACACCAGCGCGAGTACCACCGATACCTTTAGCATAAGACATGGCGCGATCGCGTGCCTGACCACTGGCATCTTGATAAACTGCAAACAGCGCTGGTACGCCTTCACCACTTTCATAAGTCCGCCGTACCAAATGCCCCGGCCCTTTTGGTGCTACCATTACCACATCTACGTTATCTGGTGGTACAACTTGCCCAAAGTGAATATTGAAGCCGTGGGCAAAAGCTACCACATTCCCTTCTTCTAGATTTGGTTCAATCTCGTTTTTGTAAATCGTTTTTTGAACTTCATCAGGTAACAAAATCATGATGAAGTCAGCAGCATTGGCAGCATCTGCAACATTTTTCACAGTTAACCCAGCTGCTTCGGCTTTTGCAACTGACTTACTGCCCGGATATAGCCCCACAATCACATTCAAACCACTATCTTTTAAATTGAGAGCGTGGGCATGACCTTGGGAACCATAGCCGATAATAGCAATAGTTTTTCCAGCCAAAAGGTCTAAATTGGCATCTTCGTCATAATACATCCGGGCCATAGAAGCATCTCCTGTCAGCAAGCATCGTCATTTCTTGGCAGGCTTACGATTGTACCCCAAATTGAGTAGCACAGATGAATTATCAATCATTCAATTTGGATTGGGGACTGGGGAAGGTGGGGCTCCCTCTGGGGATAAGGGGTAATGGGGATTGGGGACTGGAGACAAATGACTAACCCTGTTACATAAATCGCAACAATCCCGATTTTGAGTTTTTCTTCAGTAATACTGGGATTAACTTCATCTATCTGGGGGTAGATTATGTATACGACTAAATTACCGCGTACATCTGCTTTATTTATAAGTGCATTATTGGGAGGGGTGATTTTCACCAGTTGCGCCTCTTCCGAACAGACGGCAAATAAGTCTGCACCTCAATCTGCACCTCAAATTGCAGCCAATGGTGCGGTAAATCAATTACCTGCTCGTGAAAGCAATCTTTCCCAAAAGGCGGAAGTTGCACCGCGTTCTCGTCCCCAACTCATCAAAAAGGCAGCAATCTCTTTGAGAGTCAACTCTGTAGATCGGACTATTGATGCCGTTTCGCAAATTATCAATCAACAGCAAGGAGATTTAATCGGGTTGAAACAACAACAACCCAAAAACGACAACCCGCGTTACACAGCAACAATCCAATTGCGGATACCAGAGAATCGGCTAGAACCTACTCTAGAACAACTAGCTAAATTGGGCACTCTTGAGAGTCGTAATATCACTGCCGAAGATGTAGGCGATCGCCTTGTGGATTTCCAAGCTAGATTAACGAATTTGCAAAAAACGGAAGCCAATTTGCAAAAAATTATGGATCGGGCAAGTTCTGTGAGAGATGTGCTTAGTGTTGCCCAAGAATTGAGTAATGTCCGAGAAACAATAGAACAAATTGATGCCCAACTTAAAAACCTACAAAATCAAGTTGCATATTCTACTATTACGCTCAACCTAGAAGCAGCAGTTTCTAGCACTAGTCCCCAACCTGCCTTGGGTTTGCAAGTTCAAGAAACTTGGAACAACTCTACCCATTCTTTGAGGGCATTTTCCGTTGGCTTACTCAAGCTGGGTATTTGGTTAATTGTTTACAGCCCTTATTTGTTAATTTTTGCTGCTCTTGTCTATGGCTTTAGGCGTTGGCGGCGAACTCATTCACCACGTTTAGCACAAACACCAGAGTCAACTAGTTCTGACTAAACTTTTATAAATCTACATAGATAAAGAGGGATTTAAATATTCCAAACTCTTATTGTCTGTACCTTTCGCCTAAAAATTTTCTTTATCCTGTAGTCTTGATTACTTTAATACTTTTTTAAATGTAAACAGCAATACAAAATATCTGATGACAATTTTGATACAAATCTGTTAAGAATAGTTACAATAGTCGGCGTACACAATAATATTTCTTATGGTAAGCTCACTTGACAATACTCCACCTCATAATGTGGTAATTGTAGGCGGTGGTTTTGGTGGACTTTATGCAGCAAAAACACTTGCCAAAGCGGCAGTAAACGTTACTCTAATTGATAAACGTAACTTTCATCTATTTCAACCCCTTTTATATCAAGTCGCCACAGGTGCGCTATCTCCTGCTGATATTTCTTCACCATTGCGTTCTGTCCTCAGCAGAAGCAAGAATACGAAAGTGCTGCTGGGAGAGGTGAACAATATCGATTCAGAAGCGCAAAAAGTGATTGTGGGCGACGAAGCAATACCTTACGATACGTTAATTGTCGCCACAGGTGCGAAGCATTCCTACTTTGGCAAAGATAACTGGGAAGAATTTGCTCCCGGCTTGAAAACTGTAGAAGATGCTATAGAAATGCGTAGGCGGATTTTTTCAGCGTTTGAAGCCGCAGAAAAAGAAACCGATCCAGAAAAACGCCGCGCTTGGTTAACTTTTGTAATTGTGGGTGGTGGCCCAACTGGTGTAGAGTTGGCGGGTGCGATCGCAGAATTGGCAAATCAAACTCTCAAAGAAGATTTCCGCAATATCGACACCTCAGAAGCCCAGATTTTGCTATTAGAAGGTTTGGAGCGAATTTTGCCACCCTTTGCACCAGAGTTATCACAAGAAGCGGAAGCATCTCTAAGGCGCTTGGGTGTAGTTGTGCAGACAAAAACATTGGTAACAAATATTGAAAATGATATTGTTACTCTTAAACAAGGCGATGAAGTTAAAGAAATTGCTTCAAAAACAGTATTATGGGCAGCAGGTGTGAAAGCTTCCGCAATGGGAAAAGTCCTAGCAGAACGCACAGATGCTGAGTGCGATCGCGCTGGACGGATTATCGTTGAACCTGACTTGAGTATTAAGGGACATCCGAATATTTTTGTAATTGGCGATTTAGCAAATTTTTCTCATCAAAATGGTAAACCGCTACCTGGTGTTGCACCTGTAGCGAAGCAAGAAGGTGAATATGTCGCAGAACTAATCCAAAAGCGGCTTGTAGGTAACAATTTGCCACCCTTTGCTTATACTGATCATGGTAGTTTGGCAATGATTGGGCACAATTCTGCTGTGGTCGATTTTGGCTTTATCAAGCTAAAAGGTTTCGTTGCATGGCTGTTTTGGCTGTTGATTCACATCTACTTCTTAATTGAATTTAACAACAAATTAGTAGTAATGATTCAGTGGGCATGGAACTATTTCACCCGTAATCGGGGAGCAAGATTGATTACAGGACAAGAATCAATCACGCAGTTCCAAATTAGCGATCGCAACATATATTACACATCAGAAACTAATAAACAGCCAGTAAATATCTAAATTGGGCATTGGGCATGGTGCATAGGGCATTGGGCATTAATTACTCTCCTCTGCTCCCCTGCTTTCCCACTCCCTACAACAAAGTTATCGCCCTCATAAATTAGCAGTAAGCTGTTTGAGGGCGTTTTTTATATTTACTATGGCAACTATTAACGACAACTACCTGAAGCTAAAAGCGGGTTATCTGTTTCCAGAAATTGGTCGGCGGGTGAATGTCTTTGCAGAAGCCAATCCTGATGCTAAAATCATCCGGCTGGGCATTGGCGATGTTACCGAACCTCTACCGGAGGCTTGCCGCACAGCGATGATTAAAGCTGTGGAAGAAATGGGCGATCGCAATACCTTCAAAGGCTATGGCCCTGAGCAAGGCTACGCTTGGTTACGGGAAAAAATTGCCACTCAAGATTTCCAAGCACGGGGAGCCAACATAGATGCCTCAGAAATCTTTATCTCTGATGGTTCCAAGTGTGATACGGGCAATATTCTAGAAATCTTTGGTCATGACAATCTAATTGCCGTTACTGACCCAGTTTACCCTGTGTATGTAGACACTAACGTTATGGTGGGAAATACTGGGGATGCCAACGATAAAGGCGAATTTGAGGGTTTAATTTATCTACCAATTACAGCTGATAACAACTTCACCGCCAAGATTCCCTCCAAGAAAGTCGATTTAATTTATCTCTGCTTTCCCAATAACCCTACTGGCGCCACTGCTACTAAGGAATATCTCAAGACATGGGTGGACTATGCCAAAGCTAATAACTCGATTATTTTCTTTGATGCCGCCTATGAAGCTTATATCACCGATCCATCGATTCCGCACTCAATTTATGAAATTGAAGGTGCAAGAGAAGTTGCGATCGAATTTCGTTCTTTCTCCAAGAATGCAGGTTTTACAGGAACTCGTTGCGCGTTAACTGTAGTACCGAAGACGCTGACAGCAAAAGCCGCCGATGGTTCCGATGTAGAACTGTGGAAACTGTGGAATCGTCGCCAGTCTACCAAGTTTAATGGCGTTTCTTACATCGTCCAACGGGGAGCCGAAGCGGTTTATTCTGAAGAAGGACAGGCACAAATCAAGGGATTGGTGAGTTTCTATCTAGAAAACGCCAAAATTATCCGTGAGAAACTCACAGCCGCCGGATTATCAGTTTATGGTGGCGTGAATGCACCTTACGTCTGGGTGAAAACGCCTAATAGTTTATCCAGTTGGGAATTCTTTGATAAGTTGCTGCAAACTGTCAACGTTGTCGGAACACCTGGTTCTGGCTTTGGTGCTGCGGGTGAAGGTTACTTCCGCATTTCAGCGTTTAACAGCCGGGAGAATGTGGAAGAAGCGATGAAGCGGATTACCGAGAAGTTTAAGGTGTAAGGCGATCGCTTTTGTTAAACTCATTCTATTAATCTAAAGGTTACGGTGGGCTGTATTATCCACCGCAACCTAATAGAGATAATATTAGGTAATACTCATATAATTAGGTAATTGAAATTGGTTACTAGTATTAAAACTTATATTTTTTCTTACACAATTCATCAAATTAGTTCCAATCGTAGTATTGTTTGAATTTGCTTTAAAGTTAAACTTTGAGTCAGGCAAAGCTTTAT
This sequence comes from Nostoc sp., assembly GCF_036917515.1. Classification (GTDB taxonomy): domain Bacteria; phylum Cyanobacteriota; class Cyanobacteriia; order Cyanobacteriales; family Nostocaceae; genus Nostoc. Next base: position 38,846 of record NZ_JBALDE010000233.1, read on the forward strand.
TTATTACCTTTATACTTCCTTTTGAGATAATTTTTGTACAAGGAAGTGTAAATACTATTGGTTCTAGCAATAAATCACTAGATAAGGCGTGCTTTGCTAACGCTTGTCCAAAAAATGGACGTATTAAATTAGAGTACATATTATCAAACTTTATGAAACAAAAGGAACTATTACTCTCAACAAAAATATCTGGCATTAAATCACAGTTTGGTAATACTCTTCTAAAAGCTGTACATAATTCAAGAACAATAATTGTAGCTTGAACAACATCCACTTGATTACACAAGAATGGTATTGGACTAAAACTTGTTTTGCTAAAATTACGTTCATCACCTAGACTACGATCATGAAATATCTCATTACGAAATTCCATAAACTCTTGTAGCTTTGGATAAATTCCTGATTTATAAAAATCTTCCTTAACTAATTTAAGTACATCGAAAACTCCGTTAATTCTGGCTTTAAAGTCACGACCACGATAATTACTAAATGGTGTACTACTCTGAAGACACCCAGCCTTCAAAATTGCATTTATATATGATTCACAAGTCAAAAACCAAAGTGCTACTGCTGTTGAGCAAGTATTACCTTGATTAATAGCTTCTTTAGAATGTTCCAGTAATTCAAGGTTTTGACAAGATAAATAAAAAGCTTTAATAGCAAAATTGGGGTATGTCAAGAGGACACGACTACTAGGATCTTCCACTTCCCATCGTTCACTAGGCACAGCCACATTCACCATAATAGTTTCATCCCGATGATGGGCTAAGGTGTAACTAATTTTCTCTTGTTCTAATTGATTTAGAAAGGTAACTAGTTTGCCAAATCCATGATTTTTCATTTGTCAAACCTCTTATCACTTAATAACTTGCGAACAACTTTAAAACCCGGTTGATTTACCTCTGCTCCCGCTTCAATCTCCTCCCATAACATTTCATAAAACTCATCCCAACTGGGCGATTATTCCAGAAGTGGAGCCTGTTTTATACTACCTTTCTTGTACTTCAGGATTTCAGACACCTTTTGCCCAGCAAATTTATGTACGATTTCCCCTCTTTTTTTGATTGAGTGGCTACTTGACTTTATACAATAGCGATCGCACATACATGACTACTCTAACTATGCGATGTCTACGGCAGTAAACTACGCACTTTCCTAATTATCCATAAATTGCATCCAGAAATTATTCCTGAGAATTTCCTCTTTCTTTGCTATTATCGGTTAAATCAATTTTTGGCTCAATTTTTGGTCGTCCATAATTAGCTAAAGTTTCCCCTTCTTCTAGATATACAGCAGAGTACTTACTCAACCCAATACGCTGTGAAGTATAAATTCCAGAATGACCCGAAAATAAGTAGCTTACAACACAGCCAATAGCAACAAATACTCCCGATTCCACACCAAACAGTTCAACTCCCATTAAGGTTGATGCCAAAGGTGTATTCGCTGCACCCGCAAATAAACCCACAAATCCCATTCCTGCTAACAGTGGTGCAGGTAATGCTAAAAGCAACGACAAAGCATTACCTAAAGTTGCACCAATAAAAAATAAAGGTGTTACTTCTCCCCCTTTAAATCCAGCACCTAAAGTTAAAGCAGTCGTACCGAATTTGGCAGCAAAATCCCAAGGAGGTAGTTGAGTATAGAAAGAATCAACGATGGTTGGGATACCAAGCCCAATATACTTTGTTGTTCCACTCAACCCAACAATTGCTGCTATTATCGCACCACCGATTAAAGGACGCATAGGAGGATAAGATATTTTTGCTTTAAATAAGTGACTAATTTTATGAGTTACTTGAGCAAAAAATCTCGCGACAATTCCAAAAATTGCACCTGCGATAATTGCACAAATCAGTCCCCAAATTGTCAGCGGCGGTATTGAGGGAGCATGTCGGTATGCTGTATGATGTAAACCGAATAACAAGGTTACTTGATTTCCCACGATCGCAGCAATTAAAGAGGGAAAAAGAGCATCGTAATGAATCTTACCAATCGCTAAGACTTCTAGACCAAATACAGTTCCAGCTAGGGGAGTACCAAAAACTGAAGCAAATCCTCCACTGATACCTATTGTTAATAAAATCCGTCGATTAGCTCCTTGAAAACGCAATATTTTAGTTAACTGGTCTGCCAAAGAAGCACCCATCTGTAATGCTGTACCTTCACGACCGGCTGAACCACCAAATAAATGTGTAAGGTCTGTTCCTAGTAGAACAAGAGGAGCCATACGGAAGGGAATAATATCTTTAGGTTTATGGATTTCTTCAAGTAAAAGATTATTTCCAGCTTCTACAGTCCGACCAAATTGATGATAAATCCAACCACTCAAGAAGCCGCCAAGGGGAAGCAAAGCAATAATCCATCGATGCGATTCTCGCCAATCAGTTGCCCATTCTAATGATGCTAAAAGAGCTGCGGAGGCAGTTCCAGCAAGAATACCAACTATAAAGGAAATGGGCAACCATTTAATTAGGTGAGGTAAGGCTATAAACGGTTCAGACTGACGAAATTGTTTCATACCGTGACTCCTTGAGGTGCGATTTGTAGACTTATACTTTCTACAGGGGAGTCAGGTAATGCATTTAGCCAAGCCCTACTCTCCCGCAGTAAGTCAGGAAAGTAGGAGCCATCAGCCTTCCAATTATTAATTTAACCTGTACTGGAAAGGCGGTTTTGGCGAGCTCCATCGCCATAAATACTATTTAATTAATTCAACAATACCATTTTTGCTTTTGTATTGCTTTAAAAGTTTTACTATTTATTCCTCTGAGTTATCAGCAATTACACATTAGTGATGCCTATCTTGAAAAGTGACGCTCCTAAGAGTAGAAGTTCCGCCTGGATCAACAATTTTTTTACAATTTTCCTGCTAGAGATAGATGTATTTTTCATACATTAAAAGATAAACATACTTTTCAATAAACAAAGTATCAAAAATAACTAAATTATCATTGATAAAAGTTAAGCGGGAAAACCGTACTTATCTGATAGGTTTTCTGTACTATATATCTAAGTTTAGCTGGATACAATTAAAGCGTGGCTTATATTAATGCTGTTTTCTAGAAAATTTATACAGCATTAGCAGGAGAGCGAAAAGATGACAAATCAATTGAAAACGGCTGCTTTGCTAGCTGCGCTAAGTGGTCTTTTGATTGCAATTAGTTACTGGATAATTGGCGGTTCTGGTGGCTTGATTATCGGGATTGGCTTGGCAGCAGCAACCAACCTGTTTTCCTGGTATCAATCAGATAAAATTGCGCTAGCAGTATACCAGGCGCAACCTGTGAGTGAAAGGGAAGCACCAGGGCTTTATCGGATGGTGCAGAGATTGAGCGATCGCGCTAACATTCCCATGCCTAAAGTTTACATCGTTCCCAGCCAAGGTGCTAACGCCTTCGCTACAGGGCGCGATCCAGAACACGCTGCTGTGGCCGTCACTGAAGGTATTCTAAATATATTGCCAGATGATGAACTTGAAGGTGTTATCGCCCACGAGCTAACCCATATTATTAATCGTGATACCTTGACACAAGCTGTTGCTGCTACTGTGGCTGGTGCGATCTCATTCCTAGCCCAAATGGTTAGTTACAGCCTATGGTTTGGCGGTGGTTCACGAAATGACAACAGAGGTGGAAATCCTTTAGGTGTTTTATTAACTGTCATGCTTGCGCCAGTGGCGGCGACAATCATTCAGCTAGCAATTTCGCGCACACGAGAATTTTCTGCTGATGCAGGTTCTGCTAGATTAACTGGTAATCCCCGCGCCTTAGCTAGGGCATTGCAACGCTTAGAAGCTTCAGCAAAGCAGATGCCTTTAAATGTTAATCCAGCTTATGAGCCGTTATTAATTATCAATTCCATCTCTGGACAGTTTATGGGTAACTTATTTTCCAGTCACCCAGCTACAGAAATGCGAGTTGCAGCATTACTGAAATTAGAGCAACAACTACCAACAAAAACTTATTAATTTGTCATTAGTCATTTGTCATTAGTCCTTTGTGAAATAAATGACTAATGACCACCCTGCGGAAAGTCAAAAGTCAAAAAAATAAGAAAGGATACAAGCTTCTAAATTTACTGATGAAACGCGATCGCTTAGAAAACTCTTGGGCGGTAATTCAAGATGAAGCTGAGAGAAACTGGCACTTATTGATGAAGGACTTCGTAGACTTCAGCTTTCGCGTACAAAAGGCGGCTATTGCTGCTTGGGAAACCTTCAATAACTCTTATTCTCCTTAAAGAAGGTGCGATGCCTACGGCGGGCTACGCCTACGTAGATAAATATTTTAGGGGCGTACAGATGTACGCCCCTTTTTATTGTCAGCATTAATCGGTTTATTTACTAATTATAGATAACTATTTGCCAATCTTTAGCTTGTATAGCAATCCTATTTGAGTTGTGAAAATTAACGAACTGCCTTTGCTTCAGAATGCTACGCGAACGCGCAGCGTCTCGTAGAGAAGAAAAGAAAGAGAAGTTTTCACAATTAATTTAGGACTGCTATATCAATATCAAACATAAGAAATAGATGATTCACTAAACTAAATAGCCTATACGATAAAAAGCGTAAATATTCAGTACTCTCAGTTTCATAAATAGGAAATAAGCAGTGTTACCAAAGAAGCCCCCCGCTACCAATCAAACTCAGCGCTGGACATTTGCTCAACTTTTTGGACTGGTAAAGCGTAATCCCCTAATGATTTCGCAGTGGACGATTTGCTGGCTAGTTGTGGGGACTGCTGGTGGTCTATTTGCAGCGTTGTACTGGAATGTTTTAGAGTTTTTAACTCACAGACTCCAGCGATTTGAGGGTTTTAGCCTCCTGATAGTGATGCCACTTAGCGGTTTCGTTATCGGTCTGGTGATTCATTTTTTGGGAAATCCCGGTGAAACCGCTGTGATTGTTGATAATATTCATTTTCGTGGCGGACGCCTAGATGTTCGCAAAAATCCTTCAATGATTCTTGCTTCTCTAGTCAGCATCTCAGCAGGTGGTAGTGCTGGCCCAGAAGCACCACTGGTACAGGTAACAGGTTCTTTTGGTACTTGGGTTGCCGATCGCTTAAAACTCCAAGGTGAAGACCTCAGAACCATGAGTTTAGCAGCAATGGCGGCTGGTTTCACTGCTTTGTTTGGCGCACCTCTTGGCGGTGCAATGTTCGCTTTGGAGATTTTGCACCACGAGCATATTGTGGAATATTACGAAGCTTTAATGCCAGCCATTGTTTCGAGTTGCGCTAGCTATCTGGTGTTTGCAGCAATTACACATTTGGGTATTGCGCCCACTTGGCATTTTCCTCAGTATCACTTAGAAAGGATTGATGATTTTGCGATCGCGATCGCATTTGGAATTATCGGGGCGGTAGCGGGATGGATTTTTATGGGTATTTTTCGCGGCTGCGATGCCTTTTGGCAAGCTGTTTCACGTCTGGGCGTCTCTGCACCAACTCCTATTCCCATTTATGTACGCACAACACTAGCAGGAGTGGGAATTGGCAGTTTAGCAGTTTTATTACCCCTCACCCGTTATTTTGGACATGAAGAGTTAGATTCAGTCTTGACAGCTAACTTTAGTGCTGTTTTTCTTTTAACTCTAGCTCTTGGGAAAATGGCTGCCATTAGCATTACAGTAACAGGTGGGTGGCGCGGTGGATTCATCATTCCCCTATTTTTCACTGGTGCTTGCATTGGTAAAGCAGTAGCAGTCTTAATTCCAGCACTCGATCCTACCCTGGCGATGATTTGTACAATGGCGGCTGTCAACGCAGCCGTAACGCGCACACCGATAAGTACGACTTTACTTCTGTCAAAACTGACCAACTTGAGTCCTTTGACACCGATCCTTTTTGCCAGTTTAATTGGATTTTTTCTTGCCCCTAAAGTCCCTCTGATTGCATCTCAACTCAAATCCCAGAGAGAAGCTACGGATCGAACTAGCGCCTGAGTTAGCTGCCCAGGCGAAAAAATTTTACAAACGTTTTCAATGTACTAAACCAGCAACTCATCGCTCCCTGTAGACCAAACATGATTCACTGAACTACCCACACCTCTCTCACTTGTAAGTGTGGGCTTTTGAGTTCATCAACAACAGCTTTTGCACCTTAAAGTTTATTGGTTTTATATTGCTATTGATACAGCAATTACCCCCTTTTTCCTATTGCGATCGTGCTTTTGCTCAAAATTACCAGCCTCATTTATTTTCTCATAAGTTTAAAACTTATAATTTATATTGCCTATAATGAATTAATTTACTTAGTTTAATTTTTGTATAATGGCAAATAAAATTCATCTTAATAAACTTGCAGAGGGAGTTACAGCTTGGAATGATTGGCGAGCTACGAATCCAAATATAGATGTGGATCTTAGTGGAGTTTATCTGGTTTATGAAATATCTATAAGAAACCAAAAAAAGGCTTGGAGGCTTCTTACACCTTTCATATCTTTGTTGGTTACTCTTTTTCTTGTACATACTAATGTGACAGAGCATTTAATATATATTTTTGAAAATAACCCATTATTTAAAGTAATACCAATTCTCTAAAAGCTGGCTACAGATAGTGCCTCTAAAATATATTGCCTTCGGGCAATAGATGCAATAATTGGTTTGGTTAATTTG
>NZ_JBALDE010000234.1:0-16067 GCF_036917515.1 Nostoc sp.
GCTGAAGTATTCAATTCGATTATTACTTCATTACTTGAAGTACGGGAAAATACCCGTGTTAACCTGATTCATCCCGCACTTATGCAACGCCCAAATTCCTATATGGGTTTTTACCATCACATGTATACTAGAATTATTGCAACTTTGGCATCCGCCACTATTAGAGCAAATTCGCGCCACCTTGATAGGTAAATTGTTACTTGGTACGACCTTTGTTTGGTGGGATTTTCCTCATTATGTATTGGGTTCTATTTTAGGTTGGTTGTGGCTACGACAATTACACAGAATAGGTTATGCAAAAAAAAGTCAAGGTTAAACCTAATTCAAAACAGCAAAGAATTGAAGAACAACCTGATAGCAGTCTGACTGTGTATTTAAAATCGCCCCCTGTTGATGGTAAGGCTAATGAAGAGTTAATTAAACTACTAGCAGATAAATTTGATGTTCCTAAGTCTCATATCAGAATTAAGTTAGGTTTGTCCTCTCAGCAAAAGCTGATGGAAATTGATACAAATACCTAACTGCTACTTAATAATACCTTTTTTGACGACTTTGATGCCTTCTGATGTGAGCTACATCCTACCCTGGATATCCTCTAGTAGAGACAAGAAACGAGAGACAGAAACTTGCAAAATCTAATTTTTATGTTTGTGTAATACTGATATACCTTGGTTGAGTTTTAACTCTTTCTATCCAAGCTTGAATAGCAGGATATTGTGTTAAATCAAATCCACCTTCATCAGCTACATGAGTATAAGCGAACAAGGCAATATCAGCAATCGTATAATGTTCTCCCACAAAAAAATCTTGAGAAGTTAAGTGTTTATCCATTAGGTTAAGTGCTGCATAGCCTGGTTTGCGTTTTTGTTTGATAGCTTCACTATATTCTTCAGCTTTACCTAGAATAGAAATCCAAAATCTTGATGTAGCAATAAAAGGCTCATGGCTACATTGTTCAAAACATAACCATTGCAGCACCTGCGCTCGTAAAAAGCGGTCATAAGGTAAAAACTCTGTACCTTCACTCAGATAAACCAATATGGCATTTGATTCTGCCAAATATTTCCCTGGCTCGATTTCCAAAACAGGTATCTTACCGTTAGGATTTTTACTTAAAAATTCTGGTGTTCGAGTCTCGCCTTTCAAGATGTTAAGCTCTATCCTCTCAAAAGGCATACCTAGTTGTGTCAATAAAAGACGTATCTTATAACCATGACCAGAAGGTAAAAAATCGTACAGATGTAGTAGTTCCATGTTAAAATACAGTTAGAAATATGTTGATAAGCAAAGGTTCAAAATACAATATTTTACCAAAAGATTTTCCCAAAACCGGATATTTTTTTGTATTTAGTATCTGAACGTACTACAGCAAATTATTCGAGAAAATAAAAAAATATATTATTTATTTATAGATTGAGATGTTTAATTTAATTAGTAGTCGAAAATAAAACTATGTGTGGAAGATTTACTCTAAACCAGTCGGCAGCAGGATTGTCTGAAGTTTTCCATGTCGAGTCAGTTCCTGATTTGGCAGCCGAATATAACATTGCACCTACGCAAATGGTGGCGACAGTGTTACAAAATCCCGAAAGCAAAAAGCGGGAATTTAAGCAGTTACATTGGGGATTAATTCCGTCATGGGCGAAAGATGCAGGAATGGGGACAAAGCTGATTAATGCTAGAGCAGAAACTGTTGCCGAAAAACCTGCTTTTCGTTCGGCTTTTAAGTACAGACGCTGTTTAGTGCTAGCTGATGGCTTTTATGAGTGGCAACGCCAACAAGGTAAGAAGCAGCCATTTTATTTTCGTCTTCGAGATGAGCAACCCTTCGGTTTTGCAGGTTTGTGGGAGAGATGGCGATGCCTTCGGCAACCCGAAGCGGGAACGCCTGCTAATGAAGAAATAATCTCTTGTACAATTTTGACAACGGCAGCTAACGAATTACTCCAACCCATCCACGAGCGGATGCCAGTGATTCTGGAACCACAAGATTACGATTTATGGCTAGATTCTCAAGTAGAAACGCCCCAAACCCTACAACAGCTATTGCGTCCCTATCCAGCGTCAGCAATGACTGCATATCCAGTGAGCACCTTGGTAAACAACTCTCGACATAATAATTCAGAATGTATCGTACCCCTGAGTGAGAAGAATGCCCCTGCAAATCAGTTAAATTAGCTATTGAGTGAACTATGGAATAGGGGAGACAAGCAGACAAGAGGATAAAAACGTGTTTTCCCAATGCCTCATGCCCAATCTCCAATACCCAATACCCAGAGATAAATATGCCAAGAACACAAAAAAACGATAATTTTATTGACAAATCCTTTACTGTGATGGCAGATATCATTCTAAAGATCCTGCCAACCAACAAAAAAGCTAAAGAAGCGTTTGTTTATTATCGAGATGGTATGTCGGCCCAAGCGGAAGGGGAATATGCTGAGGCGTTGGAATACTATGAAGAAGCTCTAACGCTAGAGGAAGATACCAATGATCGCGGCTATATTTTATATAATATGGGGCTAATCTATGCCAGCAATGGCGACCACAACAAAGCTTTAGAACTGTATCACCAGGCAATTGACTTAAATCCACGTATGCCCCAAGCTTTGAACAACATCGCTGTGATTTACCATTACCAAGGCGAAAAAGAAAAAGAAGCTGGAGATAACGAGGCTGGTGAAGCACTTTTTGACCAAGCAGCAGACTATTGGATTCGTGCGATTCGCATGGCCCCCAATAACTACGTCGAAGCTCAAAACTGGCTGAAAACCACCGGGCGATCGCAAATTGACGTATTCTTCTAAAAGTGATGAGTTAAAAATTATTAATCAATCACTCCTAACTCTCATGTAGACGCGATTAATGAGCCAGCGCGTTGCGGGGGTTTATTAATCGCGTCTCTAACTCCTAACTAAAAAAAGATGATTGACCAAGAACAAGTTCACAAAGTAGCTAATCTTGCTCGTTTAGAATTGACTTCACAAGAAGAGGAACAATTCACTACCCAGTTGGGAAGTATTTTGGACTATATCGAACAATTGAATGAACTTGATGTCAGTAATGTGCTGCCAACAACACGCGCGATTGATGTCAGCAATATCACGCGAGAGGATGAATTGCAACCCTATCCTGACCGGGAAAGTATTCTCAACAGTGCACCTGAACAGGAAGGCGAATTTTTCAAAGTACCAAAAATCCTCAATGCTGAATAGTTATAAAAAAGGACAAAGGGATAAGGGGAAACCCCATAAACAAATCAGTTGTGAAAACAAAGGTATAGAGTACCTCCTTGCAAGCAATCAAGGGAACAATTTCCGGTTTTGCTTAAATCACACCTAGTTGTGCGTGGGTTACTTCTGCTTCAAGCCGGACTGAACTAAACATGAGATGAAATTATCCAGTTAGTAATATATAATTAACGCCAACAGTACAGGGTAATTGTCAAGTATTAAAACACTTGCTCGTACTGCCAAAGTATGTTGTATGTCTAAATCTGTCATCACCGTTACCGTCAAGTTATTCGCTGCTTATCAAGAAGCCTTTAGGGTTTCGGAACTGGTGCTGGAATTTCCTAATAGTATGCCAGTCAAAGCAGTATGCGACCGCCTCATAGCTGAACACCCTGAACTCTCACAATGGCGAGATATAACCCGTTTTGGGATTAATTTGATATTTGTCGAACCAGATACCCTACTACAAGATGGGGATGAGGTTGTGTTGATTCCACCAGTCAGCGGCGGCTAGGAAACAGTTATGAGTTAGGAGTTATGAGTGATAAGTTAAAGATTTAAAACTTATAACTCATAACTATTCAAAGAGAATTGGTCTTGGCAGTTAGCTTTATTAAGTTATCTAACTCTTGCTGCATTTGACTAACAACTAATTCATAACATTCTTTGACATAGTGGCGATCGCTAGCTGCTTCAGGTCCGTAGCGTTCAAATACAATTGGCGGACAAACTTGCGTATATATGGGCACTGGTAATGGAACATTCGGCAATGGTCCAATTCCTAATCCCCAAGGCAGTCCAAGATAGATTGGAAAAACTTCTGGATCGATACCTAATAGCCAAGGCATTCCCCACTTGTGGAGTTGCTGCACAACTTTGTAGCAGTCAGCAATTATAATGAGTGTATCGTGAGCGCCCCAAGAAATCACAGGCACAATCGGCACATTTTCCCGTAACGCTAACTTGATAAATCCTTGTCGCCCTGCTAAGTAAATTTTGTTACGTAAATAATTCGGTCGGAAGAGATCTTCGGCTCCACCAGGATAAACTAGTAAACTCGCTCCCGAGCGTAAGGCAGTGTAAGCCATTTTTGGATGAGCGATGATTGCTCCAGCCTTAGCGACTAATTGCGCTAGTGGCGTGCTAACTTGCCAAACCTTGGGATGCATCAAACCATAAACTGGTTTCTCTACACCAAATCTTCGGAACCAGTCGTACATCATCATTGACATATCAGGCGCTGCAAGTCCACCATTGTGCGAACCAACAAATAAGACTTTTTGTTGGGGTGGAATATTCTCCCAGCCACTAGTTTGAACTTGGAAATAGTACTGATACAAAAAGCCAAACAGCGGCATCAGAGATTCTATGAACTTTGGATCTCGCTCATCCAAAGACCAACCGGGTTTTGTGTTTAAGAAATGTTGCTTTTTTGACATCGAGGCATTTTAACAAGATTGGCAAAGTTCAAACAATCCCTTGTTTAGATATAACTCAATACAGTTGGGTTAAGACTAGAACTCTGTTATTAAACTCAACGTAGACGCATAGAAGTTGATTTTCCTTAATTGCGATCGCTTAATCATTAAACATTTGGTGAAATTAAATATGCATTATCCATAACTTTTGTAGAGACATACCAGTGCTACATCTCTACATTCTTTTTCACTCATATTTCTATTGTCACATCGCGGCGATTAATTTGGTGATGTCTATCGAGTAGTTGCTGGTTTTGAACGCTGCTGCTGGTAAAAACCCACAACTTTTTGAAGATATGTAGCAGTAAATCCGCTGTTGCAGCCTGTATAGCTGCCAGTCATCCACCAACAACCGACGCCACGCACAGCAGCAGTTTCATTATTATTAGTGGCGATAAATTGCTTGTTTAACTCACGGCGCGTGATGCAAGATATAACTTGGCGTGCCTTCGCGGGGCTATTTTCAAACTGTGTTGGTGTTAGTTCTTGTTTAAGACAATATTTCGACCAGCCTTTTAAGGTTTCTGGTTTAACTTGCCATTCACTATAAAGTCCATCATTGGCGATGCCAGTCTGTGGTGCTGCTAGTCGCAGCGCTTCTACCATTGCCGCGACTTGGGCATCAGAAACCTTTTGTTGTGCTTGAGCTAACAATGATGACAGCCCGAAGCTGACAATCACTCCGCTAAGTAGTAATGCTATGGGGTTTCTCCTCATGATTTTGGACTTATTTTTAGATACCAATATATAGAATACTACGTTTTTACACTTGCAGGACTTACGCACTGAAAACTTAAAAGCCCCCTTTTTAAGGAGGTTACGGGATCTCTTGTGCATAAGTCCTAACTTAGTACACTATCTTATAAATTCATAGCGAATTAAATTTGGCAATATCTTATACCAATTCAATTAATGATTGCAACACATCCTTGGGTGAAGACGCGATTCATCGCGTCTCTACAAATGGTCTATTTGTCGCATTCTTTTTTTAAACTGGTATTACAATGCCAATGCTTCGCGTTGCATTGTTAATGCGTCGCCCTGCAATGTCAATGTTTCCTGTTGCATTAGTTAATGCGTCGCCTTGCAATGCCAATGTTTCCCGTTGCATTGTTAATGCATCGCCCTGCAATGCCAATGTTTCCCGTTGCATTATTAATGCGTCGCCCTGCAATGTCAATGTTTCCTGTTGCATTAAAAACGCTACGCTTTTACGCAAAACTGTACTTTAGCAATTATCAATTTCCCTTCAATCTGGAATTTTGAATTGTTACGCTGGGTTCCAAGTGCCGTGGAAACTGTGGGGAATGACGCTAGGTAATCCTAGTTTGCAAACAGGTTCTTCATCTAAGCGATCGCTATCAAATATCCAAACTTCACTACTATGAGAATTACCATCGTATACAACGGTTAACACCCAGCCTTGCTTGGGGTTTTGGGCATCTTGGGCGTAGATGGGTTCTGAAGGATAGCGGTTTTCTCCTAAGTCTGCTTCGATGAGAGTTTCGGTTTTGTAGTCGAAGCGGGCGATCGCACCGAACCATTCTTTGTCTATATTCTCTCTTTGGGGCATTAATGATATGTAAGTATAGCGCCAAGGTTGCCCAACTTGCAATTGCTGCACTACAGGAAATTCACACTTGCGGTTGACAACTTCCTGTATTGCTGTCACTTTACCAGTTTGAGGATTGAGGCGCACTTGCCACAATGTTCCTTTAGTAACTGTATGCGTCTCACCAGTTGCAAATTCTGTGAGATACTCATTAGTTTGGTGAAAATCTGCATATCGCACCATGTCTAGAACCAGGGAACCGTCTTGATCTTCATAGCCATTGCCAAAATGCCAATTGAACCAAGGATCAGTTTCACCACGACTCACTAAGGATAAGTTTTCCCGGTCAAAGATTAACACCTGGGTTCCTAATTGAGGTTCCCACAACAAAGATTCACTAAAGGTAGTCACACCTAGCAAAAGTGACAGCATTTTCATCCGCATCGGTGGCATGAAAAATACCAGATACCTTTGAGTTAAAACAAAATCATGCATAATCGAGTAGCGATCTAGTTTAAAAGCAGTTTTTTGGATAATTTTGCCAGTAGCATCGCTTTTGTAGAGATTCAGTTGTACAGAACTTCCGATACTGATTCCAAAGTTAAAAATTTCGCCTGTTTGTGAATCGCGCTTGTAATGAGCAGAATAAGGTAATCCTTTATCCAAAGCGCCTAAATCATCTAATCCCTTCGTTTCTAAAGTTTGCAAATCAAGGCTATATGGATTGGTTGCTTCCCATAAAGCCAACAGTTTATCAGGTAAAGCCAACACTGAAGTGTTCGCTGCATTCTTGATTTGTTGACCCCAGCGCTTCCAGATGGGACCTGGCGGATGCATACCATAGACACCATAAAGAAACCTATCCACTTCAGTTTCAGCTAGATATTCTGCTGTTTGCACATAGCGATAGACTCCGGTAGCACCTGCATCTGTGAAATGGACGCCGAGAATTGCCCCATCTCCATCAAACCAATGTCCCACACGACTGCCATCGCGTTCTAGCCGTGCAGGCCCATTGCGGTAAAGAGTGCCACGCAAGCCATCTGGAATTTTGCCAGAAATAATTGACAGTTGAGTAAGGGGAAATTCTTTTGCTGGTTCTGCGAGCGCACCAGCCCAGGATTTATTTATTGACTTTTTAGTAATCGTCTGCATACTAAAACTTTTGGAAAGATTGATAATGTAAACAATTGCATTCTTACATTGTGGCAATTTTTTAAAGATGCAAAAAATGGAGTGAGTATTGTTGGTTTATCAAGAAAGGCTGTTTTTCTCCTGCCTTTTTCTCACTACTCTGGTAAAAAATGCTGAAACTATTAAGATTAGAAGCATCTGCCTACTGAATACTTACTAAACTTTCCCAGCCATGCCTCTGTCACGCATAGTAACGCTGATTGTCGGTCTAATTGTCATTTTGGGGCTAGTCCTATGGCTAATTGATTCCCTATCACGCCTCTATTGGCAATTGTCTTATTCGCCGTTGCTAGGCAATTTGTTGCTGTTATTGCTGATTGTCCTGATTGGAGGTTTGGTTGCCGCATTTGTCTATTATGTATTGGTGATTCAGTCAGGAGAAAAGCGATCGCGTCGCAACCCAAAGCGAGTGACTGCGGCGCAAGTTCCGGCTGCTAAATCTGACGCTGCTTCTACAACTCTCCAAGCTGTGCGACAACAGGTAGCACAAATTCAAGATGAAGTCACACGCCAAGCTTTATTAAGTCGATCGCGAGAGATTGAAGCCAACTTAGCACGGGGCGAAATTCAAGTAGTGGTATTTGGTACGGGGAGTGCTGGCAAAACTTCTTTAGTAAATGCGATTATGGGACGCATGGTCGGTCAGGTGGATGCACCGATGGGTACAACTCAGGTTGGAGAAACCTATTGTTTGCGGCTCAAGGGATTAGAACGCAAGATTTTAATTACAGATACGCCGGGGATTTTAGAAGCTGGGGTAGCGGGAACGGAACGCGAACAGATGGCGCGAGAACTGGCAACAGAAGCAGATTTACTGTTGTTTGTAGTAGATAATGATTTACGCCGTTCAGAATATGAACCACTGCGAGGATTAGCAGAAATTGGCAAGCGATCGCTCCTAGTTCTCAACAAAACTGATTTATATACAGATGAAGATAAAGAATCCATCCTCGCGAGATTGCGTCAACGGGTACGGGGATTTATTGCTACTAATGATGTGGTAGCGATCGCTGCTAATCCCCAACCTGCACAACTTGAAACTGGCGAAATCTTCCAACCGGAACCCGATATTGTGCCTTTGCTGCGACGCACGGCTGCTGTTTTACGCGCTGAAGGTGAAGATTTGGTAGCGGATAATATTCTTTTGCAATCTCTGCGATTAGGAGACGAGGCGCGAAAACTCATCGATGGCCAGCGTCGCCGTCAAGCTGACAAAATTGTAGAACGATTTCAATGGATTGGTGCTGGTGTGGTATCAGTCACGCCGATACCAGTGGTAGATTTGCTGGCGACAGCTGCTGTTAATGCTCAAATGGTTGTGGAAATTGGCAGAGTCTACGGCTGTGAATTGAATATGGAACGGGGACGAGAGTTAGCTCTTTCTTTAGCGAAAACGCTCGCCAGTTTGGGCATTATCAAAGGAGCAATTCAATTATTATCTACAGCGTTGCAACTCAATGTTGCCACCTTTATTGTTGGTAGGGCGATTCAAGGCGTGACAGCAGCTTATTTAACGCGAATTGCAGGTAAAAGTTTTATTGAATATTTTCGTCATGACCAAGATTGGGGTGATGGTGGAATGACGGAAGTTGTGCAGCGACAGTTTCAAATTAATCGCCGAGATGAATTTATTAAAGCTTTTATTCAAGAAGCGATCGCGCGAGTAGTAAAGCCGTTAACAGAAAAATCTGAGGCGGTTGAGGAAGATACGGAAGCTAAGGGTTAGAATATGCGATTAACTGATGTGGAGCAAAGCTGCCTTATGGCAGCTTTGCGAAGGCGCTTGCTGATTTATTTATTGGATCTCCCTTAAAAGATGGGGCTGGAATTAAAAAAAGTAATTCAAACCTGCTGCATACCAAGAACTACCATCTAAACCTACGTTATCAAAAAAGTTGCCTATAGATGCATATAAATCAAATGTAGAATTCGCAATGCTGTCATAATCAATGTAACCACCATTGACCTTGCTGGCATCTTCATCAGTAAGTGCAGTCAGGCAAGATAAGTTTCCAATGTCCATGATTTACTCCTAAAATAATAACCTTTGAAGTAACAAAAGCAAATACAAGAAGATTGTTATTACTATTCTTGTATGTTTTGTCTTTAGTTACGTTCAATACTGTTGCTCGCTTGTTTAATAAATAAGATAAAGAAAAATATTTGATGAATCAACTATCTTTTGTGTATATACATATGCAACTATAAGCATTACTATTTACGTAATTGTCTACCTGAATATTCAGAAAAGTGCAATTATAGCGATTCTATTTGATTTATGAACTTACTTGTGGAGTCAGGTAATCTGACTTTTCCCGTTATCTCCTTGATTGAGCGATGTCTACGACGGGCTGCGCCAACGCTTACTATACCCCTAGCCCAAAGTCCTATTCTCTGGTGATTCATTATCATTAATTTTAAGTTATTGATAAGAAATTTTAGCCTGAAACCCGTGCTATTTCGTGCTTTTAAGACTTAACGGGAAAAGTCAGTTATTAATTAGATGCTTAAAAATTAATTTTTTAGGACAATTTATTCTTTGGAAGTCCCTAAGCTCTTTAAGGTTTTTCAATCGTCTGCTTATTTACACCGTGCTGTACTAGCCTGCTGCAACGCAAAGCGTAGCTTGCTTCTTTACAAGAGTACACATTTACAAAATCCCCCAAAAACTTATATGGTAAGCTTTTTTGACTTTTGATAGATTATACTGTCAAAATTTTTGATAGAATAATCTATCAAAACCTATTATTGAGGGAAAAAAGAGTTTATGTCATACAATTTGGAACCTCTACCATATCCTACAGATGCCTTAGAACCCTACATTGATGCACGAACAATGGAGATTCATCATGATTTTCATCATGGTGGCTATGTTAACAACCTAAATGCTGCGCTGGAATCGTATCCAGATTTACAAAGTAAAAGCATAGAGGAATTGATTTGTGAATTGAACACTTTGCCAGAAGCGGTTCGTAATGCAGTTCGCAATAATGGCGGAGGTCATTTTAATCACTCAATATTTTGGACTTTGATGGCTCCCAATGCTGGTGGTGAACCCACAGGAGCCATTGCAGAAGTCATTAATGAAACTTTTGGTAACTTTGAAAACTTCAAAACCCAGTTTAATGATGCTGGTGCCAAGCAATTTGGTAGTGGTTTTGTCTGGTTGGTTCGGACTACTGGGGGTAAATTGGAGGTGACAAGTAGACCTAATCAAGATTGTCCTTGGTCTGAAGGTCATTATCCTATTATGTGCAACGATGTTTGGGAACACGCTTATTACCTTACCTATCAAAATCGTCGTCCAGAGTATCTCAAACAGTGGTGGAATACAGTTAACTGGAACGAGGTGAACAACCGTTTAGCCACATCAACTAGTCTCTAATTAATCAAGTAATATCATGTCCGGTAAAATACCCATAATAAAAACTTTGATTTGTAATGTTTGCGTAGTAAACTTTGAGAATACTCAGTCCTGACTACGAACATTTTTTACTCAGGTTGCCGGACATGATATAATACTAATTCTCTATAACAATCCCCTCGCAAATTTACGAGGGTTCAACCTGGTACTAAGTAGGTAAGGGGGATAAACCAAACTTTTAAGTAAGTTGGCACAATAAAAACAAACTATGTAAATTAGGCTAAAACCTTCTACGCTCCTACCTCCTGTTTTCTCTTAACTACAAATATTTACGCCGACCTACCTAAATTAAATAACGAATTAATCATTTTCTGGATTCGCAGTAATTCAGATAATGACTCGGAGAACATAATGAATTGGAGAATAGCATTCATATTTGTGCTGCTAGCAACTTTAGTAGTGGTACTTGTAGGTTGGCTTACCTCAATTGAAGTATTACCAATTAGTCAAGTGATTAACTACAGCGATGCTGGGGTGAGATTTATTCGAGTCTGGATCTGGTTGGCGATCGCAATTGGACTTATTCTTCCTACGATTGCATTTGTTATTTGGTTTAAATATCCTCAACTTCGTAAAATCTTTGGCTTGTATTTGCTGGTTCTTATAATCCAAATTGTGACCGAAGGAGTAGTAAGTAGGGTTTGGTTTCCAAGTTTAGTAGTGCTAATTGGTACACTCTACACTGCATTTCGAGTTTGGCAACTTTGGCATGAGCAGCAATTTCTCAAAGCCACTCATTTCTCTCAACCGAACTCCAGGTTGATTAGTAGTATTTTGTGGCTCTTGCTTTTGTTTTGGTCAAGTAATATAATCATGCTATTGACTCTTTCCTGGCCGAGCATTTTGTAGTTTTACAAAAATTTTGTACAGTGACTGTTTATTTGTTGCTATGCTTTGCTTTGTGTCATTGAGGGCGTGAAGCCTGGACTAAGATTGCGTTCAGCCTAATATCAGTATTGGAAACTTACAAGCTGCATCAAAACAAATTGTTGCAAGCCTAAACTAGATAAAGCTTAACTTGATGACACTAATTTGTTGCGATGCAATTTAATTTATCACTGTACAAAACGCAATAATAATTCACATCTTTACTGAGAAACCAGATCCCCAACTTCTTTGAAAAGTCAGGGATCTGTAGCTTGAAATTTTCAGAAATAAAATACGATCGCTATATGCGTAAATTTAATTACATTTATCAAAATTATCGAGTTACCAAAATTGATAGAGTTATTTCTCTTAGTTGCATCATAGTTTTAATCTATGCAATTGTCGGATTTGCTTTGGGAAACTTGAGAATTAATTTTGGATTATGGGGTTTAGGAATTCTCTTTTACCATTGGCATTTAGCAAATTTTGATAACTCAAACATACACTACACTAGAGAGAATTATTTTCAACAAATGCTGATAGCTTTGACTTCAGGGTTGATAAGCAGTGCCATAACTATACTCGTCCATGAAGTAAAATCCCACTTGCCAGTTTCCCAACCAATTGCCATTGGGTTAATAACAGCAATCAATTCTACTGTCATGATGGTATTAACAGTGAGAGATTGGGGCAGGTTAAAATTTATTATTTTCTCAACCGCATTGGCATGGCTAGGTCTATTGTTGGGGTGGACAGCACAAAATTACTTGCCAAACACTTAAAATTTCTTAAAAATTGCGTTAATCTAGGTAGACATTCAATAAAAGTCTATCCAGTTAGCATGGATGAATCTGCTACAGTTGAGCGAGTAAAAGTCAAAAATCAAATCCTTTATTTACTTAAAATCAAAGGACGACAGTCAGCAGCTGATTTAGCTCAACAGTTGCAAGTATCACCAATGGCAATTCGTCAACATTTACAAACTCTACAAGATGAGCAATTGGTGATTTATACAGAAGAACGTCAAGCTGTAGGTCGTCCGCTAAAGCTATGGTATTTGACAGATAAAGCCATGAATTTTTTCCCTAATCATCACACTGACTTGGTGGTGAATCTAATTGAGGGGGTAACTCAACTATTTGGGATGGATGGGTTAGAGGCGTTAATTGCACAGCGCACCCAAACTCAAATTCAAAATTATTCAGCCAAAATGTCAGATAGTCTTTTATGGCGGGAACGAGTGGCTGTGCTTGCTTGCTTGCGTACTCAGGAAGGGTATATGGCAGAGGTGATTGAGGAGTCACCGGATGAATTTCTGTTAGTGGAAAATCACTGTTCAATTTGTACTGCTGCCCAAAAGTGCCCTCAATTGTGCAGTTCAGAATTACAAGTCTTCACAAGGTTACTCGGTTCTACAGTTAGCATTGAACGAGTCGAACATATTTTAAGTGGCGATCGCCGCTGCGCTTATCGTGTTTCTGTCTTTGATCAAGCTATTGACTTTCAAGAAACACAGGGAGTAAGGAGTAGGGAGTAGGGAAAAAAGCTGTTTATTTCATTTGTAGCGGGTGGTACGCCGCCAGTGCGCTTGATCCTAAGAAACACCAGGGTGTGAGGGTGTAGGGGTGTAAGGGCGAAGAAAGTGTTTGTTCTAGATGTTGCAAGAGCGAAAAATGCGGCCGTGAGAAACTCTTAAGAGTCAGTAAGGCAGCGCAGTTGTGGATGTTACAGTTTCAACTTATTGATATAAATTCGCAATTGTTATAAATTATAAGTATTGATGCCCTTAAAGAAATATTAAGGATTGTGGTTCTTGAGAGAATCAAGATTTTTAAGCTTTCCCCACCTCATTCTTATCCTTACTTATCATGTCCAGCACTCCAATAAACCTGAACACAGTCCATCCGGTTTGGAAAAACCATATCCAGGAAGGAAACAGTAAGATGCAAGTAAAGTTATACTACGATGCGATCGCCTGTTATCAAAAAGCATTGACTATTGCAGAGGAGGTATTGCAGGAAGCAACTTCCTACTTAAGTAATTCCGAGGCAATTCATATCTATGTGCTTTCATGTCAGAATCTTGCTAATTGTCACTTGGCGATGGGACAGTTAATCGAAACTGAAACTTACTTGCTCAAAGCCCAAAGCAGTGCATCAGATATAATGGGGGCTAGTAAGTTACCAATGGAATTTCGGACACAAGCATATTGTGCTTTCTATGCGGTATTTCAAGATTTAGTCAAGTTTTATGAAGCTCTTGGTCGGGAAGATGCGCTGTCTGAAATCATCATGCAATCCAAAGAACAAGCACTTAAGTTTCTTGGGCAAGTCGAAGCAACTCTACCAAGCAACTGATTGTGTAAATAAAATAGCGGTACTGGATAGATAAAGACTATTTCCCAAATGCCGCTACAATTCTGTGTTGATGTCGAGGAAAGTCGCTAAAAACTCATGAATTAAACTATCAGACCAAAGTCGGTGCTTTTTCCATCTCTGCATTGTACTGACCCAGGCTGGCTGCTCCGTTTAACTTCGCTCGATGATAGAGTAATTTTTGGGCCTCAGATGTCTTGTCATCATTACCCCGCCAGTATTCTAAAGCTGGTTGCTGAATAGCGCGGGCATAGGAAAAGGTAACAGACCAAGGACATTGGGAAGCAAATTTAGCATTCATCACATTTAGATGTTCAGTTGAGCGTTCGTTACTCTGTCCACCGGAAAGGAAAGCAATTCCGGCAACAGTAACAGGTACGTTCTTGAGCAAGCATTGAATAGTCATTTCTGCTACCTGCTCTACACTCGCCGGATTGGGACAAGTCAAGCCAGAAATCACCATACTAGGTTTAAGTATCATCTGGTCAAACTCAACTTTATACAGACGCAGTTGATTAAATACCGCTTCTAAAGTTTCATCTGTTACTTCGTAACAATCTTCTATTGTATGATCGCCATCAATTAATACCTCCGGCTCTACAATTGGTACAAGTCCTCCTTCCTGACACAAAGCAGCATAACGAGCTAGCGCATGAGCATTAGCTTCAATGCAAGTACCGCTGGGAATACTATTACCAATGGTAATCACAGCCCGCCATTTGGCAAAACGTGCGCCCATTTTGTAATATTCAGCAATGCGCTCCCTTAGACCATCTAATCCTTCGGTGACTTTTTCACCTGGACAACCTGCTAAGTCTTTAGCTCCGGCATCAACTTTGATACCAACGATCATACCCCCGTCTTGCATCACCTTCGTAAAAGCAACCCCAGCCTGAGAAAACTGCCTAATAGTTTCATCATAGAGAATAGCTCCACTGATGTATTCCGATAAACCAGGAGTTGTCAGAATTAACTCCCGATAAGCACGTCGTCGTTCTTCTGTCGTGGGGATACCTAACTTTTCAAATCGCTTGTTGCATGTACCGTTACTTTCATCCATTGCCAGGATACCTTTACCAGGAGCAACCATTGCCTTAGCGGTGTTTCTCAATTCCTGCGCGTATGTACTCATGTTAATCATCCCTTGGTTGGTTTTGGCGATCGCTATCTATCTAAAATTATTGCAAAAATTTTGCAATAACTCAAATTATTTGTTAAATTATTTTTGTATAGATACTATAACCTCCTATGTCAGCATTGCTTGTGGGAGATTCATTCTCCCACATTTTGTTCTGATTATGCCAAAGTCTCGAAAGGCTGAATGGATGGATCGGATAGCTGTTGATTTAGCTGTCAATATTATTTGGTATGTATTTAATCTTATTCATACATATTATCAATAACTGTCAATGCTTTTGTGAACAGTGTATTTAGTCAGTTCAAAAACCAAGGCAGACTGCTACATACATGAATTTATTGTAAATATCGAGGGTATTTAAGAGGCAGTACAGCATAGCTTTATTCCCGGTCGGGGCTGATTGCTTCTTACTTTGATAGACAGCAATCTGCGCTACACCAAGATTGTTATACTGTGTGCATAATCGTTTTAATATAACTAAGCTGGTTCCTCAGTAACGATATATGTTTTCTGTACTCCTATCAATGCTTTCTTTCCTTAAAGTGCGATCGCCCCTGGTTATGTGGGAAACTAACTCTGGAGCGATCGCCGATAATGTTGCTATAAATTTTATAAATTAATGTAAAAAATGCTCTTACAAAAAAGCAAGAGCATTGAAAATTTTTTAGGAAAAATACTTTGTTGCATAGGCAGTAAATTAAATCGCCTATATACTTATACCAATTCTCTAAAATTGGACTACAGATGAGAGAATAAGAATAAACCAGATGAAGGATGAACAATGTCAGGGATATATCAGCTAGAAA
>NZ_JBALDE010000235.1:0-19154 GCF_036917515.1 Nostoc sp.
TCCGCAAGCAACTGGAGTACTTCCCTACCTTGCGAGCGGCAATGGAGTATGTTCTGAGTTTAGTGTCCTAACCAACCTGGCGGTTGCTATAAATAGCATTTTTCGAAGCTTATTAGCTCCTAAATCAGTATAAATACCACTTGGTATAACGATGCCACATCCACCACCATGACGTAAAAGATTAAAACATTGTTCTAAAAACAGTTTGTAAAAATTAACATCTTTTCCGTGGCGTTTACCATTAATTATAGGAACCTGATTTTTATACTGTTCAGCAAATCTAAAATACTCTTATATTTTATAAATCCTTTATGCTTAGTTAAGGTTCAGCGATACTACCGAAAAAGTTATCCATTTATCTGAGCATCGGCTTAATTTGTGCAGTTGTCATTTTTAATTGTCAAGTATATTTGCTGATTACTTTATCAAAGTAGCTAATTGCTTTATAAAAATGCCCGTTTGCTTTCTCAAAATACTGAAATGCTTTCTCAAAAGAAGCTTTGACTTACTCAAAAGAAGCTTTTGCTTTCTCATTTTGGTGTTTTCCGCAAGCAAAAGCAGCTTTGACTTACTCAAAAGAAGCTTTTACTTTCTCATTTTGGTGTTTTCCGCAAGCAAAAGCAGCTTTTACTTATTCAAAAGAAGCTTTTACTTTCTCATTTTGGTGTTTTCCGCAAGTCAAATCAGCTTTTACTTATTCAAACCCCAGTTTGCTTTCTTATTTCAGTATTTTACGTAAGATGTAGGTTGTATTGAGGAATGAAACCCAAGATATATCAAAGCTTTGTTGGGTTTTGCAAAGCCTCAACCCAACCTAGTATAGGGCTTGTGAGTTGAGTGCAATACAGACCTAACCGAATGGCACTAAGAAAAGCTGAAACCTTTGTTTAGAGTGGGTGTGGAAGGTGTGGGAGGAGACACCAGAACTCAAATTCTGCACTTTTTCTATTTTCTCTTGCAGGACTCAGCGGATTTCTGCCCTTCTTCTATTTCCTCCTCAGTCAAATTCAGCAATTTCTCTACTTGCTCTTGAGTTAGTGGGGGAATTTCTTTGCTGATAATTCGATTACAAATATCAACACACTCATTGCAGATGAATACACTTGGACCTGCAATCAGAAGGTCAACCTGTTCCTGGCTTTTGCCACAGAATGAACAGCAATGCTTAGGCTTGGTTTGAGCAGAAGTTTTACTAGTCATAGTTTTAATCTCCTGAAGTGAAGTTGATTGAATTTGCTCATGAAAGGGCGATAATTTTTCTCTGAGTTGGTGTCGAGCTTTATGTAAACGCCCCTTCACTGCACTCACTGAGAGATTTAGGCGATTCGCCACTTCTTGTATGACAATCAGCATTTTGTCCAATACGGTCTACTCTTCCGGCGCGTTGAATTAAGCGAATAATCGCCCAAGGTAAATCCCAATTGACGATAATTGCACAGTCTTGCAAATTATGACCTTCACTCAAAACATCGGTGGCGATTAAAATCCGTAACTCATCTGATGATGAAATTTGCTCGCGTTTTCCATTACTCACAGGACTAAATCTTCCCGTCATTAATGTCGGGTCTTTAGATTGACCTGTCACCCCAGCGACATTAATAATATGACTTGACTGTAAATTATCTTCAAGGTAACGAACTGTATCAGCAAATTGGGTGAAAATTAGTACTTTATCTTGGGGGTGAGTTTTTGTGAGCAGTTTAATTAAAGCAGCAAGTTTTTCATCTTTTTGAGGATTCCACTCACCACACTGTTGCAGCACATTAATCAGTGCTTTGGCATCTTCTAACAAATCTCGTTTCAGTTTTTTAATATCAAAAAGTGTAGAACGCAACCACTTAAATCGTCGTTGATATCGAGTTGTATATTCTTGGTAAATTAATTCTGCTCTTTGACGAAAAACTTTTTCTGTTTTAGATGCTTTCTCATCCTTGTTATCAAAATAAGTTACTTCTTCTCTTTTCACTTGCAGCAAAGTAGTAGAATCATCTTCTTCGGTTTCTGTATCAAACAAGGTTGCTACCACAGAATCGGCATCTTCATCATTATTACTTGTATCTAATAACTCAGCCTCTTGAGTTCCAATCGGAATATTAAGTCCCTGTTCTAAAGCATATAAATAGATAAAGTTCCGTAAAATGTGGCGCTCAATTGATTGAATAAAAGCAACACCACTACTTTCCAAACGTTTAAATAAATTAGTGCGAGAAAAGCCCATTAACCTCCTACCACCACGAAATAAGCTATTAATAAAGCGTTGCTCTGTGTCTGTAGGCGGCTGTTTGTGTTTGGTAATAACATAATTTCCTAGCCCATAACGAGGTAAGTTAAGGTGATTAATAACTTCTACTACCGATTCAGAGTAAAGACGAGCATAAAAGTCTGTGTTAGAAGCTTCTAAAGGAAACTTAAGACTACGAGGTAAACGCTGAGGAAAATAAGAACGTCTTCCATCAGCAAATTCTAAATATTTCCGCCCAGTTTCATCTGTTTGGGCATAATTATCTTTAATAAAAGAGTGAGTGCGTCGCACCATGTAACGCTTCATCAATTCTCGCCAGTCATCAGGGTGTTCGCTTTTCTCAAAAGCTGCTAAAGAACGTACAGAACATTGATGTTTTTTAATAAATTCTAATTCTCCCAGAGAACTGCCACCAAGTTCATTAATTAAAGCTTCTGGTCTTAATCCCAAATCTTGGTCTTCTGGTACAAATAGCCGCAGTTGAGCAGAAAGGTCAAGATAACTTTTATTGTAAGGAGTAGCTGATAATAAAATACATTTACTTTCATTGGCAGCAATATATTCTGTAATTGCTCGATAACGTTTGCCTTCGCGGTTACGTAAATTATGACTTTCATCAATCAATACAACTCGGTAACGGCGGAGTTTTGGTAATTTATTTTGTACTTGACTAATTGGCATAACTTCAGCAAGTAACCGATAATTATTTACATATTCTTGCCACATTGGCACCAAGTTTTTCGGACAAATAATTAGTGTTTCTAAAAAGCAATCTTCTTGTAATATCTTGGCCAAGGCGGTTCCAACTAAAGTTTTGCCCAAACCAACCACATCACCCACTAATACGCCGCCACGCCTTGTTACATGACGTGCTGCTAGCTGTACGGCGGCTTTTTGGAAATCAAATAAGTTATTAAATTCGCGAGGGATACGAAATTCTGAAAGTCCAGCGATCGCTTCATGGGATAAGTGGTAAGCTATCTTCAGGTAGATGTAGTAAGGTGAGATTAATTTTTCTCTTGCCCAGCTTTGATCGATAATTTCTGCCAATTCTGGGGAAATATCTACACAACCGTAATCTTGCCAGCGATCGCTAAACCACTTTTGCAGTTTATTACAAGCATCGTGGTCTAAAATATCAACATTCAACTCCCCTTGTTTCGCCAGTCCGGGAAGGGTTAAATTACTACTACCTAAGAATCCCACAGTTGGAGTATTAGGGTCATGCCGATGCACAAGATATAACTTGGCGTGGAGAGAATGGCGTAAAAACAGTTTAATAATTAGTTTCTGAGTTTTTAGCTGATGACTTAAACGCCGCAACCCCGCTTCATCTTGATTAGTCGGCGCACCGATAGTCAACTGCTGGCGAAATTCTGCCGCCATACGTTTTTTAAACCGCACAATGCTACTGTTGTCAATCCGTCCATCACTACTAACAAGACTAAATGCCGCATGAACTTCATCACTAGGCAAACTTTGCATCCCAATTAGCAAACGGCAACAAGCATTTTCACTACCAACATACTGTTCAATTAAATCATCAATTCTTCGCCAACCTCTAAGGTTGAAGTAGCCAACGCAAAAATCTGCTCGATAAGAGATTTTGAGGGTTTCTCGTAA
Organism: Nostoc sp.; assembly: GCF_036917515.1. Taxonomy (GTDB): domain Bacteria; phylum Cyanobacteriota; class Cyanobacteriia; order Cyanobacteriales; family Nostocaceae; genus Nostoc. Next base: position 3,866 of record NZ_JBALDE010000235.1, read on the forward strand.
AATCGGTAACAATTGTAAATCAATATTGTCAAAAATGCGGGGCATTATTTAAAACTCTATAAATATTTTATACATCTGTTATATAAGTAAAAAATATTTATAGCTAGAGAAGGAGTGGTTCTACGAAGGACTGATTATTGTAGAGACGGCGATTTATCGCGTCTCCTGCTTTAACCCAAGCGTATTGTAATATAGTCAGTAGTTTTACCCAATACTAAAAAAATAGAGCAGTTGCACGTAATACAACTGCTCTAAAAAAGTATTTAGTTAGATAGATATTTACTACCTATCTACAGATCCCATAATTACGTCAACACTGCCAAGAATCACCACGATATCTGCAACCTTCATGCCCCGCAGTAAATGGGGGACAATCTGAAGGTTGTTAAAATCTGCGGCACGAATCTTCCAACGTGCAGGGAAGACATTATCCTCGCCAACCAAATAAATTCCCAATTCACCTTTGCCACTTTCTACACGAGCATAAATTTCACCCTTAGGCATCTTAAAAGTGGGGGAAACTTTTTTACCAATGAATTGATAATCAAATCCATCCCACTCAGATTTTTTACCTGCGGCTAAACGCTTGGCTTCCAGATTTTCGTAAGGGCCGCCAGGAAGTCCTTTAATTGCTTGGCGAATAATCTTTACAGATTCGCGCATTTCCCGCATCCGCACCACGTAACGCGCAAAGCAATCACCGGCGGTTTCCCACTGTACATCCCAGTCGAAATCGTCGTAACATTCGTAATGGTCAACTTTCCGCAAATCCCATTTCACGCCAGATGCGCGTAACATTGGGCCAGAAAGTCCCCAGTTAATTGCTTCTTCACGGGTGACAGTCCCAATACCCTCAACACGTCGCCGGAAGATAGGGTTATCGGTTACTAAGCGTTCGTACTCATCAACTTTGGGTATTAAGTAGTCGCAGAATTCCAGACACTTATCTATCCAACCGTAAGGTAAATCGGCTGCTACCCCACCAACACGGAAGTAATTGTTATTTACCATCCGATAACCTGTGGCGGCTTCCCACAAATCATAAATCATCTCCCGTTCCCGGAACTGGTAGAAAAAGGGAGTTTGTGCGCCTACGTCAGCGAGGAAAGGGCCAAACCATAGCAAGTGGTTAGCGATGCGGTTCAACTCCAGCATGATGACGCGGATGTAGCTAGCACGTTTGGGAACAGCGACACCTGCAAGTTTTTCTGGGGCGTTAACAGTGACGGCTTCGTTGAACATTCCCGCAGCGTAGTCCCACCGACTAACGTAAGGAACGTACATTACATTAGTGCGGTTCTCAGCAATTTTTTCCATTCCCCGGTGTAAATAGCCGATAACTGGTTCACAGTCAACGACATCCTCGCCATCCAAGGTGACAATTAACCGCAGAACCCCGTGCATTGAGGGGTGGTGTGGCCCCATATTTAGCACCATCGGTTCAGTGCGGGTTTCTAGTCTGGTCATAGATTTTGTGTTCTCCTGTTGTGTTCGTGTAGCGTGCCGAAGGCAAAATTTTGAATTGAACCGCCAAGATGTCAACCAGAATGTTTCAGTTTGTTGCACTTCTTCAACTATTATATGGAAGCTCGATATCCACTTAATTGAGGCATCGGATTTTTTTCACCTGATTGTGCTCAAATAAAGAGACAATGATTTCTGAGTTTTTACGTAAGCTATAAAGATATTGTGTCAGTTATATTACAGTTTTATGATGCTGATACACATCTATGACTTTCAATCAAGAGCGTTTTGATAAGCTAATTCAGAAGTTAGAAGTTTTTGCTAACAAACAACCGCATCTTTATAAATTGCACGTTGCTTTTTTGGCTACTTTGGGCTACGCATATATATTTTTGGTTCTAGCTGTAACGTTGACTCTGCTGGTAGGTATTATCTTTTTGATGCTTAACGCTCATTCAATTCATGCTTCATCTGTGAAAGGTGTTCTGTTTTTGTTGGCATTTGCATTGGTGTTAGTGCGATCGCTTTGGGTTTCTTTTCCCCCGCCTACAGGTTTACCACTACAATCTCAGGATGTACCCAATCTCTATTCTTTAATTAACGAAATCTCATCGAAGCTACAAGCTCCACGGTTTCACCACATTTTGCTGACCAACGATTTTAATGCAGGGGTTGTTCAAAGACCACGCTTAGGTTTACTGGGATGGCAGCAAAATTACTTAATTGTCGGTCTACCGCTGATGCTAGCACTGCCACCCGAACAATTTTGTGCTGTCTTAGCCCATGAACTAGGACATTTATCAGGAAATCACAGCCGTTTTAGTGGTTGGATTTATCGCCAACGTGAAACTTGGTATCGCATCATTAAAGGACTACGACAAGGTGGAAATGAAGTATCATTGTCAATCTTTGAGCGGTTTTTGACATGGTACAGCCCGTTTTTTAATGCCTATTCTTTTGTGTTAGCACGGATGGATGAATATGAAGCAGATAGATGTGCCGTTGAGCTAACGGGGGAACAAAATGCTGCTGAAGCTTTGATAAATGTGGAGGTCAAAGCTAGATTTCTAGAAAGATATTTTTGGTCTAGCATCTATAGACAAGTTGAAACAGAAATCGAACCACCAAAAATGACTTATATGGCTATGCAACAGGCTTTAAGTCAGAGACTTCATCAGGAAATAACAAGTAGTTATTTAATGGAAGCTTTAACAGAAAAAACTAATAATGCTGATACTCATCCTTGCCTGACAGATAGACTAAAAGCCTTGGGATACATCTTCAATCCTCAGCAGGAATTAGCTATATTTGCACCAATTGAAATCAGTGCTGCTCAAAAAATATTGGGAAATAGGTTAGAAAATTTTATCACACATTTTAGTCAAGCTTGGCGAGAAGAAATAGCAACACCTTGGCGACAAAAATATGTTGATTTTCAAGAATCAATAGCTACATTAAAAGATTTAAATCAAAAAGCAAAAACACAACAGCTAACTTTAGATGAAGCTAGTCAACGAGCCTTTTTAACATTTGAGTTTGATGGTGAAGAAGCGGTTATACCACTATTACAAGAAATTATTCATCGTGATGCTCACCACACCTCAGCTAATTATTTACTAGGTCAAATATTATTAAATAAACAGGATAAAACCGGAATAGAATACATTGAAAGAGCAATAGAGCAAGACTCAAGTATAGTCATAGAAGGTTGTCAGACAATTTGCTATTTTCTTCAAAAACAAGGAAAAATTCATGAAGCAAAATCTTATCAAGAACGTGCCGAAAATTATCATGAATTAATTTTGAAAGCACAGCAAGAGCGTTCCAATGTGAGAGAAAATGATAAATTTGAATCTCATAATATCTCAGATACAGAGCTAAACAAGCTTCGTCAGCAGTTATCTCATTATCCGCATATAATAACTGTTTATTTAGTTCAAAAAAATTTACAATATTTTCCTGATAAACCACTTTATATTCTAGCTGTGAAGCGAGAATTCAGTTGGTTAGAAGGTAGCCATGAAGCTGATAACTCAAAACTCGTGAACAGCTTGCTACAAGAAAATGAATTGCCCGGTAATGTATTCATTTTTATTTTAAATAACCATTTAAATATGGAGAAAAAATTAAAAAGGATACCAAATTCGATGATTTACCAAAAGAAAGGTAAAAAATAGCACTACAGATGCTTAAAGCTCAACATTCAAAGCTGACGCTGAGTGTTGAGTTTATGATATTTTCTTTTGTGTCTTAGTGGTTTAAAAACTATTTTTTAGCTAGGAACCACAAAGACATAAACAAAAGAATACATAATTAAAGTTCATCTGTGGTTTTTTGCCCTAAGTCTCATGAATCGTCAGCTAGCTATTGAAGAACCGATATTTTCTCATCTCCCAGTGTTACCGCAGGAAGTAATTGCAGGTCTAGCGGTATCTCCAGGAGGTCATTATCTTGATACGACGGTAGGCGGTGGAGGTCACAGCCGTTTGATTTTAGCAGCTGCACCAGATGTACAATTAACGGCAATTGACCAAGATGAGGAGGCTTTAGCAGCAGCGAGGAAAGAATTAGCAGAGTTTAGCGATCGCGTACAATTTATTCATCGCAATTTTGCTGACTACGAGTTTCCCCCTAACACTTTCGATGGTATTTTAGCCGATTTGGGGGTAAGTTCTTACCATTTAGACCAAGCAGAAAGAGGTTTTAGCTTTCGCCAAGCTGCAAATTTGGATATGCGAATGGATCGGGGGCGATCGCTAACTGCTGCTGATGTAATTAATAATTGGGATGAAGCGGAATTAGCAGATATTTTCTTTAAGTACGGTGAGGAAAGATTATCGCGGCGCATTGCAAGACGCATTGTTGAACGGCGACCGTTGCATACGACTACAGAATTGGCTGATGCGATCGCTTCTTCAGTTCCCCCGAAATACCGTTATGGCAGAATTCACCCGGCTACCCGTGTTTTTCAAGCTCTGCGAATTGTCGTCAACGATGAGTTAAAATCTCTAGAAACCTTTTTAGATAAAGCACCAAATGCCCTTGTCCCTGGCGGTAGAATTGCGATTATCAGTTTCCACAGTTTAGAAGACCGTCCGGTGAAGCATGGTTTAAGAAATTCACCTTTATTAAAAGTCTTGACAAAAAAGCCAATTATTGCTCAAGAAGAGGAAATTAGTCAGAATCCGCGATCGCGATCGGCCAAACTGAGGATAGCCCAAAAGCTGCTGTAACTGCAATGTAGGGTTAAACTGCTCCATCTCGTAGCTCAGAACTGCTGCGAATACGCTCTATATAGGACTTTTTTGCTTATTATATTATCGATATGAAATTCTTCTTATTTCCCCTAACAATCATTTTTTACTTCTATATAGCACAGACATTAGTTGTGCAAAGTTTTGATTCTATTCCCACTGTTTTTATGATTAGCAAAAGTTTACCTGAGACTGAGTGTGAGAACCAAGCCGAAGGTTTTGTAGTCAAATATTCTGCACCTACTGTTTCAATTACAGTTAAAAAGTTGTCACTAATTTGGAGTGAGAGAATCGAATCATACAAAAATTCCATATCTGCAATACCTAGTCAAGTCACAACTCATATAAAAAACAAAAAACTTACTAACTATCAGTTGAATCAACTTAAAAAACTGATTCAATCAAGTGGCTTTATGAATTTAGCAGCAGAGTATGGTGTAGCGACTAATCAAAGGTACTATCCTTATTCTATTTCAGTATGTATAGACAATAAAGAGAAAAAAGTATTTTTAAGAAGTAATCCGAGTAATGGTAAAAGTCCTGAAGCATTCCGAGTTGTGGAAGATTATTTACGACAGCTAATTAAGTAGTGCACTTACCCTCCTATCGTCTAGGAACAAGCCGAAATTTCTTCCTTAAAAATTCGTACCTTATTATACAACGTAGATGATTGCTGTAATAGGCAAGTAAAGCTTAGTAAACCAGCAGCACAATATGTAGCACTGTGTTTTTTGTTCTGGTGTAGGAATAATCTGAACTCCTTAACATTTGTTAAAGTTACTACTAAAAAGAAATTCTCAATAACCTGTGATGCACCGTGAGGGACATCTCCAAGAGAACAAAATAGATAAAAGGGAAATGGCGTAGTGGTAAATTACTCTACGCCATCCTTGAGAATGTATTTTCCTCTACTTGCTCTTGACTTTACCTAGTGAAAAGAAATCTGACAGCCTGATTTTTAAAGCAGAAATTACCAGGATTACAGTTTTCCAAACATTGTTAAGATTAACTACCCAGCGAGGATAGTCTTTATGCAGCATCTCCCAATTCACTTCGTACAAATCCCCTAGCCATTCTTCACGTCGTTCTGGGGGGAAGAGGTAAGCAATTGGGGAAGCTATCCACCTACTAGCCCAAGTTTCAGCAGGATCAGATTTTTTATACTTGCGTAATCTCTTCTTTAACTTAGAGAGCTTTTCTAGATTTTCTACTGAGTCTTCTAAATCGTTCACCACTTTCTGAATTATCAACTCTTCCACAACTTGGATAACTTCCTCTGATTTTAAAGATGTTATGGTCTGCAAGTGTTGTGTCTTGAGCTGAATTTCTTTTATAGTAAATTCCCAATCGTTATCTTCTATTTCTGTGCCTGCTGTTCCACTAACTGGGCTGCCAAGTAAGTAGGTTAGAGCGGAAAGATTGGACGGCTTCGAGAGTCGCAACGCCGCTACCTGTGAGTTTGTAATAGCGTCGTCTTGCTCCACCTCGTTCTTCACGCCCTTCATCTCCCCAACGGGATTCGACAAGCCCTTTCTTTTCCAGAGAATGGAGAACAGGGTAAAGTGTGCCAATCCCCATCTTAGTGTTACCGCCGCTAGCCTCTTCCATAGCCTGCGGAATTTGCAGACCATAAAGTTCTTTGTTGTAAAGTGCAAGCAATACGATTTCTTCTCGTGGTGAAACTTGGGCATTAGTTAAACCTTTGTTAAGTATTTGTTTAGCGTTTGTCTGCATTATTGTGTCCCGTGTTGAATAGCTTACTTAGATACTTCTCGTTGTTACGACCCCTGTAATGGGGCAACGAGCATACTCGCTGTTACGACTCCTATTAAAGGGCAGCAAGACTTTTATCTTAAATTAATTATACCTTATAAATTTGATAATTACTGTCAAACATCTATGGGGCTTGGGCAAGCCGCACTTGCTGCTAACACTTTAAAACTTGCAGAGCAATTCCTTTTGAGAAATTATCTCAACTTTGCTCAAACAATGATCTATTAACCTAGCGCTGTTGAAAAGTTAAAAAAGGGTAGATGGAAATTAGCAATCTGTTTACAGCAGATGGCATGGTCATCTCGCCTCTGCTGGGGTTCTCCTTGTTAGTGGTGGCACTGATTCTCAAACGTGTCAGCTTTTGGGCAAAGATAAATAATCAGCAAAACAAGGTGGTGCTAGAGGTACTACAGCTTTATCACCTTGATAATGTAATTAGTGCTGTGCCTAGCAGATGAAGCAGAACTAGGTAATGTAAATTGGTAATCGGTAATTGAGATTAGTTCACTACTTATTACAGATTTTGCTCTACAATTTTCGACTCTAATAGTGTTCTAAAATGACAAATAGCTTTTTTCGCTAAAGTTTTAGAGGGAATATTCCATGACTATTTGGGTAAATGAGCAAATTGATCCGTCTGGAATGATTCATGCCTGTATTGCCACTTGTAATGAATCTCAAGCTAAAGATTGTCATGATTCTTTTGAGAATAATTTGACCGAGAGGCAAAAGGCAGCAGGTTGGGTAGCGCGATTGCGAACAGTCGATTCTTGGGATGAAGTGCCAGTGAATTCTTTAAAACTCAATTAATTGGGTGCTATAGAAAGTAGGCTAAAAGTTTAACTTTTTCTAAGCAGACAAGATTACCTTTGTCTTTTGAGCGAAACTTTGACGCGCTTTGCTTTACCAGATGCCTGTTTAATCCAGCTTTGCTGACAGTTAGACATTTTGGTTTTGACTATAAATCGTCTAAGATGGAGGTCATTTTTTGGGATTTTGAGCGAACATATTTCAGGAGCGTAGACGTAGCCTGCCATAAGCATCGCTTGTCTACTACACGCTGTATCTCTGCCAATGCCTAGAGCGATCGCAGCAAATACCATCAGAACAGGTTAATAAAGGATAAAATTCGGATTAAAATTATCAAATTATTAGTAACTACTTCTAAAAAAAAGTAACATATTATAGGAAAATGATGATTTTTCTTAACTTTTAAGAGGTATCATCTATACCGTAGATTAAATTAAAAAACTTGTATAAGCCGAATCAATTTAGTGAACTATCCCAAAGTTTACACTTCGGAGCAAGCCTGTCCGATTAATTTAGTTGGCGAAACAGGACAAGCGGTTCAAATTTCAATTCATGCTCCCAGTCAATATATCTGTGCCAACTGCGAACGGATATTACCAGATTGGAAACGGCAGCAGCCATTTTTACGAGTAGTGATTGTATTACAGCAATCGCGTTATCAATTAGTCGAAAAAACAGCAGAAATAGAGTTAGAGAAAGAACGCTTACGAGAAAAGTTTATGAGATTTGGCTGTGATTTAGCATTTAATTTGCGTGATCGCGGTTATTTAACTGACCTGATTGACCCTCGTACAGGCTATCCTTTACTCTCCCATCCCGGAGCAATTCCTCACGACGACACAGCAGTTGTCAAAGCTTTGCTCAACTATCCAGTGATTAAAAATCAATGCCGCGTGTTAATTCATCCCGATTGGGGTGCAGCAGTTTATCCTGGGATTTTGATATCAGAAGCTCCCCCAATTGCGATCGAATGGGTTACTAAAGGTATAGCATCCATGCATGGGTGGAAAGAAATTAATTATTAGTCATTAGTCATTAGTCATTAGTCATTGGTCATTGGTCATTGACTATTGTAAAGACGCATATCAGCACTTGTATTTCCAAATAAATAGCTACGACAGTTGAAGCCTTTGATAATGCGGTTTGTTACTTCCTCTCATGAGTGGACGCTACGAAGTCAAGCCGGGAATAATAGCTTTTGGTTCCAATTTGGGTAAAACTCAGGTTTATCAGTGTGTATTTCAAATTGATGATAATTTTACTTACTCTCATCAGGCTAAACTTTTAGTCCGTGGAGAACAGTTGAGCAAGTACTACCACTGCAATTTTTTTTAGGATATGTAGGATATGTATCTAATTCATTAGCACTTCCTTATGGCCCAGAAAACACAGCTTGTTCTACATCATCCCGACTAAGAGAATACTTGAATGAGCGTTGAATATCTTGTCCATTTTCCCCAGATTGGACATATCGCACTACAATTTGTTCAACATCAAGCCATAATTCAGCTTGCCAATTAGGTCGCTGCACACGCCAGCAATGCCTTTGTGTTTCGTCTTGTTGACAGCCTTGGTCTTTTAGCCACTGCTCAATTTGTGGTAGGGGATGATTATATAGGGGAGTATCAGAGGGAAGAAGAACCATAGGAATTTTAGATTTTGGATTAGGGAATTGTTTAATTTTTAATAATTGGATGGGTAATTAGTTGCAACAGATAGGTAATCTGCTGTTGTACAGATGCAGATGATTGCAGCTTATCGGTTTGGAAAGCAGCCTCGCCACGAGTTAAGCCAATGGCAACTGCTAATAATAGACAACCTACAAATGTTAACACCAGCATAAATAAAGCAAAGATTTCGCCAGATGATAAGGGGCGATCGCTCGCATCGAGGTAAGCTGATTTTGACCAGTCGTGAGAACGCGAGACGGGATGATTCAAATCAGAAGGTGGTTGAATCACTCCAAAGCGGGAATAACCAATTTTTAAATCGTAGCTTAATCGGCGTTCTGGATGGCTAAGGGTAGCGTAAGCTTCGTTGATTTGCTGAAATTTGGGAGTGGCGATCGCAGTCGGCAAGTCTGTAGTATCAGGATGATAGAGTTTGCTCAGTTGCCGATAAGCGCGACGAATGTCAATTACCGATGCCCAGGGATGCAGTCCTAGCAGGGAGTAATAAGTTGGTTCGCTGCTTTGTGGCATTGCCCCGTTTTGATTCACGGCTGTTTGAGTCACCTTGCAATCAAGTTTTTTCTAGTATTGTAAACCTCTGCCATTCTCCAGAGGCAAAAATGGCTGATGAGATTCTGGCATCATGCCCAAACCTTTTATAGGTGAGGACTTGAATGGTTGTATTTATATACTGTACAATAGTATTTAGAGGGGCGAACGTCGGCTTCATGCCGTGTGTCCGAGTAGTAATTCTACTTAGACCTAGCCCCTTTTAGCTTTTCAAGAGTTAATGGGTTGCGATCGCTATACCACTCTCCATAAGGTTTGTTGCGATTATCGTTCAAGTCCATAATCAGTCTATATTTCTTAGCAAGGGGCAGAAAAAACTGCTCATTGTCGCGTTCATAGCATCGCTGTATAGCCCACAGGTAATAGTCGATGACTTGTAAACCAGCAACCTCAGATGGATAAGTAGGTTCAATGATAATCGAACTATTTGAGCTAATTTTCCATTGAGACTCAAAGTTTTTCTGAGCTTGGTTGATGGCTTGTTCTAGTGCTTCTTCGCGTACTGCCTTACCGCGTCTAGCAATAGCAATATTGATAACATCTGCTTTATGCAACAGATTTTTGAACACCCGTGTTATGAGATCGTCATAAATTGCGTTCTGCTGAAGCTTTGTACCTAAGCTCTTAAAATTTGCTTTTGCTGATTCTGCCATATCAGCTTTACTCCGAATTGCAATTAAAACTTTAATATCGAAAGACTCCATCAGTTCAAAAACCTTTTCACGAATTTCGGGATGGTCGTCCTTAGCGTGAAAGGTAATCGCAGTCTTTTTCGCCTCAGGCTGCATAGAGGGAATATTTTTGAAGCGAGGATGAGTCATCAAACTTGCGCGGAGTGCATTTAGTTCCCAGTTAACTTGTTCTGGATCAGAAATTTGAGCAACACCAACCATAAAAAATTTAGATGCTCCGGGTTGACCTACAATGATGCGTCCCTTTTTATCGAAGAATGTAAGATCACCTGCTTCGTCAACAAAGTAGTGACGAGATTTAATTTCTGCTGACATGCACTGGAAGATAAGGTAGATTTGACCTATTTTATGTCAATCTGAGATTATAGCCTCCAATTGGGTAATCGCTTGATCTCTTAACTCAAACTCAGGTTAAGTACTCAATTACTAATGTCAGTCATGGATTAATACCCTACTTCATCCTTAACGTATTAAATCAGCACGGGGTTTAAAGGTTTCAATTTGCCGTAACTTTTCGTAAAGCTCCCGTTCTTCTTGACTAATATTTTTCGGTGTAACTATTTGAATTTCTACTAGTTGATCGCCACGTTTGCCGGCATCGTTAGGATAACCTTTATTGCCTAGTCGAAATTTTTGACCAGACCTAACTCCAGGAGGGGTGGTCATTTTCACTGGGCCATCAAGAGTAGGTGCTTCTACCTGTCCTCCTAAAACTGCCTCGCTAGGAGTAACAGGTACTTGGCAGACGATATTTAAACCTTCTAGCTTAAATAATCGATGAGGTTCAACGGTAATTTTTAAGTATAGATCGCCACCACCAACGCCTTGGTTCCGCAAACGGATGGTTTGACCTGTTACCATCCCTGGAGGCATATTAACTTCTAGCGATCGCCCATCTTCCAAACGAATGCGTTCATTACCACCTTGATAAGCTTTTTCTAGTGGAAGCGTTAATCTGGCTTCTATATCTCGCCGGGTTGTGCGAGGTGGGGGGTTAACTGTATAGGCAACTTTTGTTCTAGGGGTACGATACGGATCGCTAGTATTGCCATTACTGGAGTTATTTGTTGCACTTTTATTTTTGACACCGATAACTTGATTAATAAAGCTTTCAAAATCGGAGAATTGGCTGGGATCTACGTCCTGATTGCCATTGCGATCGCTGGCGCTACTCTGCCAAGTTTTAGCCTTTGGTGTTTGTTTGTTACCTGCAAAGCCTTTTTGCTTCCAGTAGCGGCTAAACTGGTCGTACTGCGAGCGCTTGGCTGGATCGGAAAGAACTTCATAAGCCTCGCCGATATCTTTAAATTTTTCCTCAGATTCTTTGTTACCCGGATTCAGATCGGGGTGATATTGCCTTGCTAACCGCCGATAAACCTTTTTAATTTCTTCACCAGAGGCATCTTTAGATACTCCTAAAATCTCGTAGTAATCGCGAAAGTTCGGCAAATTTTGCATAGTTCAGTTATTTAAATTTTAGATTTTAGATTTTAGATTTTGGATTAATTAGGAGTTAGGAGTTATGAGTTGAAAGATTTAATTTTTAACTCCTGTACAGACGCGATTAATCGCGTCTGTACTCCTAACTTTTATTAAAAGTACTACAACCAATCATTGTCTTCTTCATCATCCCAGTTATCTTGGTAGCTGGGGCGGGATTTACGTGGAGGACGGCCTTCATAAGAGGAAGAACGATTATCGCGGTTATAATCTCTGCTGTAGTCTCTGCTGTAATCTTTGCCATAGTCTTTACTATATGAGTCGCGTTCTCGATATGTATCTCTGGGAAATTCGCGTTCTCGTTCTTTATCACCGCCAGTAAAGATGTCACGGATAGTACCAAACAAGTCATCGTCTTCATCTTCAGCATAAGTCTGGCGGACTTCCCGATTTAGCTCATAGAGAGCATCTTGCAAGTCGGCGTAGGCTTGATCGATACCGCGATCGCTATTTTCCTGAAGACTTTCCTTTAGTTGTCGGCAAATATTATCAATTCTTTGGCGACGGCTGCGGGCAAACTGCATACCAAATTCCAGCGCCACTTCCCTCAGTTGTCGTTCTGCTTGGAAAATCAATGCCTCAGAACGAGTCCGCTTTTCTATCCTCTCTTTACGTTCGCGATCAACATCGGCATATTTTTGAGCATCTTGAATCATCCGATTCACTTCCGACTCGTTCAAGGTGGAAGCGCCTTGAATGGTAATACTCTGCTCTCGCCCAGTGGTTCTATCTAAGGCTGTTACCTGTAAAATACCATTAGCATCAATATCAAATGACACCTGAACTTGAGGAATTCCTCGTGGTGCTGGTGGGATACCATACAGCTTGAACCGTCCTAAAGACTTGTTACTTGCTGCCATTTCCCGTTCGCCCTGAACTACGTGAATTTCCACAGTATTTTGGTTATTTTCTGACGTGGAAAAAATGTCAGAACGACGTACTGGGATGGTAGTATTACGAGGAATAAGTTTTTTCATCACGCCGCCGATGGTTTCCAATCCCAAAGATAAGGGTGTGACATCTAAAAGCAGCACATCTTTGAGTTCACCTGCGAGAATGCCTGCTTGAATTGCTGCACCCACTCCCACGACTTCATCGGGGTTGACATTTTCATTGGGTTCTATGCCAATCAAGTCGCGTACTAGCTGCTTCACCATTGGTATTCGCGTAGAACCACCAACTAACACCACTTCTTCAATGTCTCTAGGTGAAAGTCCAGCATCTTTGAGCGCTCGTTTCACTGGTGTCCGCAATCTTCCCGCCAAATCACTACACAAGCCTTCAAACTGGGAACGTGTTAGACGAGTTTCGAGATGTTTGGGGCCATCTTCTGTGGCAGTGATGAAGGGTAAGTTAATATCGGTGACGCTGACAGCAGAAAGCTCAATTTTGGCTTTTTCCGCCGCTTCCATCAGACGTTGCAAAGCTTGGCGATCGCGTCTTAAGTCCACCTCTTCTGTTTCTAGAAATTGCTCTGCTAACCAATCTACTATTATTTTGTCAAAGTCGTTTCCACCAAGTTGCGTATCGCCACTGGTAGCCTTGACTTCAAATATCCCATCGCCTACTTCTAAAATCGACACGTCAAAAGTGCCACCACCCAAGTCAAATACTAAGATAGTTTCTGTCTCACCCCGATCTAATCCATAAGCCAAAGATGCCGCCGTCGGTTCATTCAGAATTCTTAGCACCTCTAAACCAGCAATTCTACCAGCATCGCGGGTTGCCTGCCGCTGAGAATCGTTAAAATAGGCGGGTACTGTAATCACTGCCCCTGTGACTGGTTCACCCAAATAGCGGCTAGCATCGTCTGCCAATTTCTTCAGCACCATTGCCGAAATTTCTTCTGAGGCGAAATCTTTATTAAGACGGGGACAGGCAATTTTAATATTACCTACTTCGTCTTTGCGGATGGTGTAGGGTACACGCTTGGAATCTGCATTAAGTTCGCCATACTTCCGCCCAATGAAGCGTTTAACTGCAAAAAAGGTATTTTGGGGATTGAGGACGGTTTGTCGCCGTGCCATTTGCCCAACCACCCTTTCACCTTCTTTGCTGAAGCCAACTACGGAGGGGGTTGTTCGCATTCCTTCTGCATTGGCAATCACCACCGGCTTGCCACCCTCCATAACGGCGACTACTGAGTTGGTTGTACCCAAGTCGATGCCGACTACCTTGCCCATGCGTTACTCTTCTCCTAAAGTGTCTTATATATTTATTATGATTGGGCGGAACTACCTCTAGCTTTGTGCTACAAGATAAAAACACCTCAATGTATAATACTCATTATTAAGGCAGTAAGCTAAGAAGTGCAGCTAGAGGAGATAGTTGCAAGACTAGGATAGCATTGAGATGGTTGGTGTGCCTAAGCAGCCTCAATTCTTGTTATCCGCCTACTTCTGTTTACGGTATCTGCAAATTGCTAAATTCACCTTAATGATGCTTGCTCTGCTTTTTCAAGTGCCTAAAAATTCTTATATTATTGCTACTACTTTAAAGATTTGAATTTAACAAAGCGATTACAGACTTCCCTGAGTGAGATAGCGCGAGAACGCGATCCTTACATGGCAACAGCTGGGCATTTTTTTGTCCAAGAATACATCCGCCAGCAATTTTCCCAATGGGGGAGTGTGGAAATCCACACCTTTGAAGTCAGAGGTAAAGCTTGTAATAACTTGATATTAAATTTACTATCCCAAGCGAGAGGGCAAAAAAAGGATTTACTACCAATTTTAATTGGTGCTCATTATGATGGCGTTCCGGGAACAGCTGCGGCTGATGATAATGCTACAGGTGTAGCAGTGTTACTGGAATTGGCGAGAAAGTTTGCTACTGAACCTGTCAGATATCCCTTAAGGCTGGTTGCTTTCGATATGGAAGAATACGGCTTATTGGGTAGTGCTGATTATGCAGCCCTGTTGCATCAACAAAAGCAACAGCTACGCTTGATGATCTCCTTAGAAATGCTGGGCTATAAGGATTCTACACCTGGTTCCCAAAGTTACCCCCCTCCTCTGGAACGCTTCTACCCAGATACAGGTGATTTTATTGCTTTAATTGGTAATTTACGGACATTGCTTGACTTAATTGGGATGAGCCGTAATATTCGCAAAGCTGGCGTATCTAGTCAATGGCTACCCGTGCCGAATCGAGGTTTAATAGTTCCCCAAACCAGACTTAGCGATCATGCACCTTTCTGGGATTTAGGTTATTCAGCAATGATGGTGACAGATACAGCATTCTTGCGAAATCCACATTATCACAAAGCTAGTGATGCGATCGCTACTTTGGATTTAGATTTTCTTACTCGTGTATGTGAAGGTTTAGAGATGGCGATTCGGCGGTTGTGAAAAGATATTAGGAGAGGTTCATAGTTTGCCAAACAAGACTTAGCGATCGCACCTCTTTTTGAGATGTGATTTATCTTGCCATTCTGGGTATAGATACAGTATGTTTGCAGAATATATAGCGGTTCTCAGTTGGGTGCAATATAGTAACAGCAGTGGGTGAACCATCCAATAATGTCTTTTTTAGTTACCGCATTCAGAGCATTTGT
>NZ_JBALDE010000236.1:0-8815 GCF_036917515.1 Nostoc sp.
AGATTTTTCGATTGGTTGACTCTTAATCGTCACCTGTTTGCTTCTTATAAAGCCAGTTTAGGCTACATTTGGGCTTGATTTTTGTTTAAGTCCCGATAGCTGCGTCAGCAGTTACATAGGAAGGTAGCCGAAATGAGTTATCCAAATCTCCAAAGCGCGAATCTACATAGTTTACACCAATGCCACCCCCAAATCCTTTCCAGCCTCCTTTAGGAATAGTATAAGTAGTCCACAAAGCAGCACTGTTTTCAGGAGCATTGTTAAGCAGGTTCCCGACTTTATAAGTGTTGTCCCTAGTAATACGGGGGTCGTTATAATTGTAGGAAGCAATAATGTTCCACCCTGATAAAATTTCTCCGATTAAATTTAGCTCAACACCTCGACTTCTCTGCTCACCTACTTGGATATTAAATAGAGTATTGTTTGGGTCAGTAGTTGTAATGTTATTCTTAGTAATTTGATATAAAGCCAAGGTAGCAACCAATTTATTGTTTAATAAATCAGTTTTTACACCTATTTCATACTGAGTACCACGGCTTGGCTTAAAGGGATTGCTGTTGATATCTGCACCACCAACTTGCTCAAAAGAACAACTATAGCTAGCAGATAGCGAGACAGATTCAATAGGTTGATAAATGATACCAATTCGAGGACTAAATGCAGTGTCAGTTTTATCTGAATTGTTATTTGAGTTAATAAAGTCTGTAAACTTATTTCTCTCAATATCTACGCGTCCACCCAAAACTAACTTGAGCTTATTAGTTAATGCTATTTGATCTTGGAGATAAAAACCTGCTGCACCTTTTCTAGTTTTATTATTAAGTCTAGAAGGAGAACCCAGAGTATATTGTCCATACACAGGATTAAAGATGTTAATTGGAATCAGATTTTGCAAGAGATAATTTTGGATATCTATAAGGCTGTACAAATCGACACCAGCAAGCAATTGGTGTGACAGACTACCAGTTTTAAACTTCCCAACTACATTTGTATCTAGCTCATATGTGTTAGTAACTCGTGGTTGGTTATAAACAAGATAGCGGCGAGTCAGGGTGCGGTTGTCTCCTAGAAGACTAATAGGTAGCACGTTACCCTCACTGTTGTTGCGTGCAAATGCGAATCGAAAGGCATTATGCAACAACCAATTCTCATTAAATTTATGCTCGAAGTAGTAGCTGATTCTCCCTAGTTCATGACTCTCTTGGTCAAGCTTTTGCTCTCCAAGGTATAGACTGCGTGAAAGTTTGCCATTAGGATTAGGCAGTACAGTCCCTGCGGCGGGTAGACCTGTCTCAAAGAAGGATTGTCGAAGATTTTGATAATCTGCTTCTATTGTTAGCTTAGTGTCTTTTCCTGGTTGCCAACTGATAACTGGTGCAACAAAGTAACGCTGAGTGTGCTGGAAATCGATAAAGCTTCCTGAATTTTGATACTCACCGTTGAAGCGGCTTGGGAACCCAGCAGCTCCTATGCCCAGGTTTCTGAGTGCTTCTCCAGAATTATTGGCTCCCCGATCTTCTATAAGCTGCCGAGGAATCACTTGAACTGTTTGTGGAATATCCCTAAGCTGTGTATCTGTCTTTGTCCCTACACTCGTCCTGGGAACTTGATAACCTGTGTCAGGAGTGCCAATAACCTCTAACTCAATCGGCTTTTGCTCCTCTTGGTTTGCGGGTTGTGGAGTTGTCTGTATCGGCTGTTGTGCAGTAGTCGCAGTCACACTTACGCCAAATACCAACCTCTGATTTGGACTATCAAATAACTCAACTGTTGGAACACCCGCTTCACCAGTTACTATCAACCGGATATTATTAGCATCAATATTGGAAACAATTACCTCAGTAATTCCTGGTACTGGCTTTTATTGACGAAATGTATTGCCATTAGTTAAGCGCAACTGAGCGTTAGGTATGTCTGCAATATAGGAATTACCCTCAGTTTTGGGAGTTACTTGCAGGCGATTGCTCTTCATCCCCGTTTCTAAAATCACCTCTATTTTGAATATTACCAACATAGTTGAGTAAAATACAAAATATCTTTTAGTGATAAATCTTAAAAAATCTTGCTGCTACTCAGATTTTTACTGGTGATGAGGCCACGAAAATCAACTATTTCAGTCGCTTTCAAGGAAAATTGTCTTTTGTCAGTACTGTTTGATTGACCCAAGTGTTTTGTCATAGTATATTAACCAATTAGAGTATTAAGTAACCAGTATTCTTGGTAAGATTATCGCAATCCGTTGCACATATTTATTTGCAAAGCGATCATTTACTTTTGGGAGAGTCTTGGGATGTAAACACTCCCCAGTTCAACGGAAAATTTAGTTTCTTGAAAGTCATATCTAATCAGGATATCGGTGAATTACACTCTTATTCTGGTTTGCCCTGACTACAGGGGAGTTTTGTCATGTGCATCTTCAGAGATAATTAGTATTAGTTAAAAAGTATAATTACACAAGACGATTTTGGAAATATTGGCGGTACAAGTCGCAGCGTGGCATTACTTTATTGTCATGACAATATACGATTAAACCCATACTGTGTAATTTAAATGCTGATTCTGAGTCTAATTCCATAGGTACTAAACTGTTCACAACCTGGGTAAAAGCTGCCACTAAACTTGGATGATCGTTGAAATTACACAAATGCCCTCGAAGATGGTCTTTGTAAATTCCAGCTTCAGTTGCGGCTGTTTGCAACAACTGGTCAAGTGTGATGTCTTGATGTTGAACATGATAAAGAGCTAGCCGGACTAAATAAGGATGTCCTCCTACTATGTCCATCAGTTTTTCGACCTGAGCATCAGTCCAATTTAGTCCTTGATGACGCTCAACTAAAATTTTGACTTGTTGTTGATTAAACTCTTGTAATTCAATACTCAACCCAACATTAAAGGGAGATTGATTAATATTTAATGGAATATAAACTTCTTTAGAATGTACTAATACTAAGCGGAGTTTTTGCCAGAGTTCGCTACTGCGATCGCCATACTTAGCATACTCATACCAAGCTCGTAATAGGTTAAAAAAATCTTCGGCAATGTCACGATATGGAAAAATGCGATCAACGCCATCTAAGCTAATTACTAATGGGCTGTCGATTTCTTCTAACAAACACTCTTCAAAGTAAGCAGTGGTTTTATCCTTACTGCCATAAATGCTCCAATAATCATCTAACTGATGAAGCTGCTTCAGTTTCCTGCCAACACTTTCACAAAACCACCGTAAAAATGTATCCAAGCTGGCGAAAACTGCTTTATCTGCTAAATGAAAGCTTAAAGCTACTGTTTGACAGCCATGCTTTCTAGCTTCATCAAGAATCCTAGCCATTAGCGAGGTTTTGCCCATCTGTCTAGATGCTTTGATACGAATTAAGGCACCTGGCTGTAAAATCTCTTGAAAACAGCGATCCTCAATTGGAGGGCGTTCAACATAAAAACTAGAAGTAAGAGGGACTTGACCTACTGGGAATTCTGCTTCTGCATTCAGTTGGGGTAGTTCATTAGTTAGTAATGGCTCTTCATTTACTTCAAAACCTGAATTGAGAGATATTATTTTCTCCCTTTTTAGTTGTGAATCAGCTGACATCAGGTTTTGGGGCTGTAAAATAGCTTCCAATTGCTTTGATGACGCGGCAGTGCCAAAAAGCCGTTGCCGCTCTAATGCTGCCTGAAAATTCTTTTTACTAACCTTTTCACCAAATGCTGCTGACAGCATCTGCCAAAGCTTTGGCCCAACATCATGCTGTAGGTATTCGGTAGTGTAGCCATGAATTTGGGCAATTTCGTCATACTTCTTTCCTTGCCAAGAGCTACGAAGTATTGTTACTTCAATATCTTTGAGATGTCTTTTTGTCTGGGCAAAAACTGCTGTATCTAAGATTTTGAATGCTGTTTCAAAGTCCATTGCTTAAGGATGAATAACAACTATTGATCTATTCAGTTACAACTTGAATTCGTAACTTTCCAGATTTTTCACCAAACTCTATTCAAATGGCTGTAATTCATCGCTTACCTGGATCAGCAAAGATTACTCACCTTAAATTTTCTTACCTCAGCTGAAATTGACCTCTTTTGTCATTTAATTTTTGGGAATCAAACTCCTTAAATTACCCATATTTACGTTCCTGAGTCCAAAAGGCAATCTGGTAATAACAGCAACCGCAGTTAATTGGATTTTGGGCAAATCTAGCTTTGCTGTTGAAATGTCCAAACTCTAAACCAGGGAAATAATACACAAACTTATAACCAAATCAAAGAAAACTCAAAATTATGGCGATTATTAGTGGAAGCATAACTCCTGCTGATGACAGAATTATAGCTAATGGGGACAACGATAAAATCGATGCTCTGACGGGTAACGATACGGTTTTTGGTGGTGCGGGCAATGATACTTTAATAGGCAACTTTGGCAATGATTCTCTATCAGGGTCACTTGGTAACGATTTCCTCGATGGTGGATTCAACAGAGACACCCTTGATGGTGGCACGGGTAACGACACTCTCAACGGCGGTGATGACAATGACACTCTTATAGGTGGGACTGGAAACAATCGCATTAATGGCGGTGCGGGTAAGGATATTCTCATCGCTCAAAACGGTAACTTTCCGGCTATAGGTGATGTTGGCGATACCCTGATTGGCGGTGCAGATGAGGACGAGGTGCGTGTTGAGGGAGCCTCAAATTATTTCTTGACCAATAATCAGCTGTTTGTCGGTAATTTAGCCCACCAGTTTTCTGAGGTTGAAAATGTTAGGCTCACTGGTACCTCCGGTAATGACACGATTAATGCGTCTCAGGCTCTGTTGTCAGGACGAACGTTTCTCTTTGGTGGTACAGGTAATGACACCATCATCGGTAGCCGTGGTCTTGACCAGATCAACGGTGGTGATGGTAATGACAGTATAGTAGGAGGAACAGGATTTAACTTCCTGCGTGGCAATAATGGCAATGACACCCTTATCGGTGGAAATGACGACAATAATTTTAATGGTGGAGAAGGGTCTGACTTCCTCCAAGGTGGAGCGGGGAGGGATAGTTTTTCTGATAGTGCCTTTGATGGAGCGGGTGATGACCAATACATCGGGGGAGGAGGTGAGGACTCCCTATTCATACAGGGCGACAATAATTTTGAGCTATTCTCATTTGTCAATGACCCAAACAAAAGCCAACTCAAAGGTGGCAAATTTGGCCCCTTTGCGAATCTAGATGATTCAGCCACTGGTACTGATACCCTCCAAAATATTGAAAACGTCACAATCCAAGGAGGAGATAGCAGCAATCGCATAGATGCCAGTCGCGCCAACCAAAATGTTAACGTATTTCTTGATGGTCGCGATGGTGCAGATATTCTGCTAGGTGGTAGCGGTAACGATGTACTATCGGGTGGATTAGGCAATGATAATCTCAACGGAGGCGCTGGTAACGATCGCCTAGATGGCGATCTTGGCAATGATACTCTTTTCGGAGGCGCAGGTAATGATACTCTCCTTGGTAGTGGTGGCTTTAATAGCAAAGAGATAGATGTTTTAACCGGAGGAGTCCTATTTCAAGGGGTTCAATCTGTTGATACGTTCAGCCTACGTGACTCTTATCGGCAAGCTGGTCATGCTATTATCACAGATTTCTCTCTAACAGATGGGGACAAGCTTAATCTTCGCGGTTTGGCTAGCGATTACACATTCGTACAGCAAAAGTTTAGTACTGGTACTTTTACGAATGACTCATCTATCTTAGATACTGTTATCTTCTTCGGAGCGCCCGCTTTCGGCGATGTTATTGCTACAGCTGAAGATGTCAGTTTGAGTGCTATCACTCCTGGGATTACATTTACTACCTAACTGTTTTTAGTAATTAGCGATCGCTAATTTTCCCGATTGAGAATGTATTTGCCACACCCAAATCAAATTCATCTAAACCTTCACCAGACCCCCACCACATCTGTACGCAGATTGGTGGTGGGAGAAATAGAAGTTTAGATAAAATTAATCATTGCTATTTTTGAATTTACGTTGCAATTGTTTTAACGATTGATACATATCTGGCAGGCGACCATAAACAGCAGATACCTTGAGATATAGTTTGTAAGGAAGGGCTGGAGTTCCGCAGACAACTTCTCCTGGTGCAACATCGTTGTGAATTCCAGTTTGAGCAGATGTCATCGACCCATCTCCCATCTTCACTTGATTGACTATTCCTGTTTGTCCAGCTAAAATGACGCGATTTCCCAGTTTAACACCTCCCGCCATGCCAACCTGACCTGCGATCGCACAGCCGGAACCGATTCGGCAACCGTGACCGATTTGCACTAAGCTATCAATTACTGTATTGCGACCTACCCGTGTTTCTCCGACAGATGGGCGGTCAATACCAGTGTTGCAACCAACTTCTACACCATCTTCTAAGACTGTATAGCCTGATTGTTCCATTTTGAACCAACCAGTCCGGGTAGGAACAAAACCAAAGCCTTCTGCACCGATGACAGCACCACTGTGAATGACGCAATCTGCACCGATGCGGGTGCGTTCGTGGATGGTACAGTTGGCGTGTAAGGTGGTGCGATCGCCTATTTTGGCATCTGGATAAATCACCACGTTGGGATGAATGATTGCACCATTGCCAATTTCTACCCCTTGTTGAATCACAGCATGAGGGCCAATATAAACATCACTACCAACTTTTGCGGTGGAGTGAATCACAGCGGTGGGATGAATTTCTGGGGTAGGGCGATATGGTTGATAAAAAAGGGCGATCGCTTTGGCAAACAATAATCGTGGATCTGGGGTTGCTAGCCAGACAATACCTCTTTCTTGTGCAAGCGCCTGTAATTTTTCGTCCTGGGGCAAAATTAAAGCACTAGCATTGGTATTGCCGACAAAAGACCCAAATTTTGCACCTTCTACGTAACTGATCGTACCGTTGGTAGCTTCATCAATGGCTGCTACCCCTGTAATTTCTAGGTCTTGGTCTGGATTGCTAGTCAGGCTATGATTGGTGGCCGCGTCACCAAATTGACGGAGGATTTCGCTGAATTTCATTGTTGGGTGTGTTCAAAATTGATCTACAATCGCAAGATAATTTTCCCTCTTTATGCTCCAATACAATAATTTTGTAGACGCGTAGCGGTGAAGCAATTAGACCGTTTCTAAATTCACTTCAGGTTGGATTACTTTAGTGACATTCTTGTGTTGATGGCTGTGGTGAGCTTACTTTCACAGAATCTTGTCTCAATAGTGTCTTGAGGCGTTGATTATCTTCGGTAGCGATGGTTTCACCATAGTGATGAAGTTGAAAAAGCTGGCAATAACGGTTTTGTTTAGCGCAAATCAAGCAGCCGTATGCATGATTGCCGTTAGTACCGCATAGCCGATGTCCCATCACCGGGCCGAGAGAAATATTTTGCTCGCTAGCGACAGTGCTGAGAATTGAGCGCAGTTTTGACTCGAACTCCAATGACAAGTATTGTTTACGTCCTGGTTGTGTACGATCCCATTCTGGAACGATTAGTTCCTGTTTTAACAGACTCGCTTCAATCTCTTCAGATATCACAAGCCCAGACAGAATAACGTGACGGGAAACATGGGGCAATAGTGTCCGTGCTAATTGCCACATTAAAGCTTCATCAAACCATTCTTCAACCAGTGGACGCAGATACCAACAACAGGGTATACCAAGGTTTACTAAATCTTGCAGCAACTCTACTCGGCTCTGAATTGAAGCTTGCTCATAGCCTGGTTTCAAGGGTGGTAGACTAACAAAGACAGTGACTCGAAGTGAATGAGGTCGCTCCAAAGTTGTTTTGAGACGCTCTAAAAAAGATTGACCAGGATGGACTTTAGTGGTGATGTAAACGATGTTGGCAGCTTTCCGGTCAATAAGTGCATCCAAAATTGATAGTACACGTTCTCGATGGACTGGAATAAAAGGGTCAGAGTAATCGCATAATGAAATCGGAAAACCCTTTTGTCCCTCCTGGGTAGCAAAAATGTAGTCTAGCAAAAGATGGAGTAGGTCAATCGGGGCTGAAACATCCTGAAAATTTTCTGGATAATGATGCCATTCACGGTCTTGATGACAGACACAATAAGCACATTCAATCGGGCAACGGTTCTGAGCGTTTGGCAAAAATGGATTGAGGCTAAAGTATTTTACAGCACGCTCCTCATCAGGAATACTAAGCACTGGAAAGCCATACAGCATATACTGGCTTCCCTGTAACCTAATTTCAGACGCAGTATTTTTATCAGTGTTCATACATTATTGATAAAAAAAGTAATACACCCGCACAAGTTTGTCTTCTCTAGGGTGGCTGGTGTGAATGTAGAGTCGCAAGGTGGGAAATGCTGGAGGATTAGTGTGAATTTTGATAAGTAAATATAGTTAAGTAGCGATCGCTTGTTCCTAAAGAACTGGTAAATGCGCTGAGGTTAACACGGAGAAAAATTTCCGCGTCTTTGTGTCACTCCAAATTGATCAATTTTGGAGCGGCAGACTATTCGTGGCTAGTCGCCATTGCTACACCTGCTAAATAACCCGTTGTCCAAGCACTTTGGAAGTTAAACCCACCAGTAACACCATCAATATCTAAGATTTCTCCGGCAAAATAAAGACCAGGAACTAATCGACTTTCCATCGTCTTGAAGTTGACTTCTTTGAGCTTGACACCGCCACAGGTAACAAATTCTTCTTTGAAGGCTCCTTTGCCATTGATTAAATATTGTCCTTGAGTAATACCAATTCTCTAAAAGCTGGCTACAGATAGTGCCTCTAAAATATATTGCCTTCGGGCAATAGATGCAATAATTGGTTTGGTTAATT
>NZ_JBALDE010000237.1:0-50921 GCF_036917515.1 Nostoc sp.
TCGCCTGTCCCATACCAAGACCTTCACTGTTCAATAGCTTTAAAATCTGTACCACTTATCCTGCATGGCTTAGAGCTTTTCTTAGTGCCATTCGCCTTTGGGCAGTTTCATTTCTTTAGATGGCACGGTTAAGATAAAGTGTATCGCTATAACTTAACTGATTTAACCAACTCAGGCATTTTTAGCCTATGTCTTTATAAATCTTCAAATAAAAACTGACCACAAACTCTAAATCTGTGTAAACATAAAGAAAAGCTTAAGAGGTGTACAGACTCATGGTCACTGCCAAAATGATGCAACAGCTTTGGGCTGTAATTGAGTCTACTCAGGTCAGCACCCTGCTCCAGTTTGACGATGCTGCTTTAGTACAATTGCTTCTCCAGCAGTTACAAGCGAAGCAAGGTCTTGATGCCCAGACAGATAGCACTCTCGATACTTATATAAAATCTAAACTGCCTCTGATTCGTGATACGGCTGAGGGTCGATTATCTTTAGAACAAGGCGGCAATCATTAGTCCGAAAAATCAAATAATTGCTCGCTGCCAAGCATACGCTCAAAGTTCAAACAGTGGAATATTATGAATAACTGGCTAGTAGTTGCCCTAGTAGCTTATCTAATTGGAGCAGCGATTGAAGGGGTGAGTACAGCTAGTCAGCTATCTCATTCAATGCCAGAATTAGCTAAAAACACACAAGCTCATCCTTCAAAATCTGACACCGGGTCTAGTTCAAGTTTGCGAGTTGTGGCCGCCATTGCCTCAGTCAGTGTTTGTGGAGCTTTTTTGTGGCCTTGCCGCCTTTTCCACCGTTTAATTAAAGGCAGCGTTCGTGAGCCTAAAACATGAATACAGTAGTTCTTTAGAAGCTCTCCTCCAATCCTCTTTGCTTCCTCAAGAAGAGTTTTGAGTTAGGCTCCCACTTCCCTATCATGCAGTTTGTTCGGGTTCTGTCGCTACAGGTTGCCCAATTTTTGGCTCCGTTCCCGCAAACAGTCGTTCAATATTAGTGCGATGGCGCAAAATCACATACAACCCACCGGCAATCCCAAACAGAATATAGGGTAAAGGTTGATGAAAAAGTACCATAAAAATGGAAACTGCGATCGCACCTGCAATTGAACTTAAAGAGACAATCCGCGATATCGCCACAACGACAGCAAACACACCCGCTGTTGCTAAACCTACCTGCCAACTCATTGCCAACAAAATCCCTAAGCTGATAGCAACAGATTTACCACCGGTAAAGCCCAAAAAAATTGATTTACTATGTCCCAGGATGGCAGCTAATCCAGATATTATTACTAGCCACGGCTGCCACAGTTGTACATCTACCGTTAGAGGGATATAATTTTGAATTGGTTCAAAGTTGAACAACCAATAAACTAGAGCGATCGCTAATACTCCCTTTAAGGAATCAAGTACTAAAACCAATGCTCCTGGTCCTTTGCCTAAGGTTCTTAATACATTAGTTGCGCCAGTAGAACCTGAACCAACTTCTCGAATATCAATACCTTTTAACTGCTTGACAGCAATGTAGCCAGTGGGAAAAGAACCCAGCAGGTAAGCTATGACCACAATTGCTCCGCACAGAGTTAACCAAATAGCCATAATAAAATTCAAAATTCAAAATTCAAAAAAGTCAAGAGGTATTACCCTTGACCAATGATCAATGACTAATGACTCATTTAAAAGTCATCATCATAGTTTCTCACTATTTTGGGGTCAGGCGCAAAGGCTAACCACAGAGGAAATTGCAGCAGTGACAGACTGATTTGTTCTTCGGAATCATCAATAATAATCAAGGGCAGTTGATTGGCTTTCGTCAATCGGTCTGCTTTTTGAGCAAGAGCGTCAGATGCCTCAAATAATACTACACCCCGGTCTGGGCCGAAATCTGGGCGACCGATTCCCAGACAATCTTGCAAGCCGCGCCGCCATTCACCTAATCGCTCTGGTGTATTAGCTAAGACTAAAGTACGGACGCGATCGCCATAGAGCTTGTGTAATATCGAAATTGCAGCTGAGGCAATCAGAATATTTTGTAAGCGGCTACCCATTGTCCGCAAACCACCCCTTCCTCCTTGGGTAAAGAACCAGTTGGAGATTCGTTCAGCGTGGATTGGTTCAAAAGTACGGCGTAGTTGCCACGGTGGGCCGTAGTAATCTGGTTTATTACGATATTGGTCAATTAGGCGGCGAATTTGCTTTGTAGTATCTTGAAACTGCTGTTGGGCAAATTGGGGTATTCCAGGTTGGGGTTCAGCTGGTTTAGCCTCTTTTACAGCTGGTTTTTCTCGTTCCACCACACTTGGCGTTAGTTGCAACTGCTCGGCGGCAGAAGCCAAATCTTGTAAACTACCTGTGAGATAGTCTTTAAAACCCTGTACCCGAATTGCCAAGTCTTGGGATGTACCAGCAAAAGTCGTTCGCATCTCATTGCGGATACGTTCTTGACGGCGTTCTAATTGTTCTACAGAAATTTGCAGGGTTTGTTTGCGTTGTTCTAACTGTACTAGCGACTCTTGCACAAGTCGCCCCAGTGAGGTTTGAGTTTCACTTACCTGTGTTTGAAGCTTTTCGTAAGAAGCTTGCAGCTTGGCTATTTCTGACTTGAGAGCTACTTCAGCACTCTGCAACTCTGCCACTCGCTGCTCTGCTTCTGCATATAATGAATGATTTCCCGATCCTATTTCAGACCCCAGGGCAACATTTTCCGCTTCTAACTGCACGACAAACTCGCCATTTGAATTTTCTGTTAGCTCTACTGTAGAATCTACCACTTCTGCATTGGAAATGAGTGGCTCAAAAGTTGTGTAGTCCTCTGATGAGCTAATGGCTTTTGTATCTACTACTGACTCAACTGATGGATTGACTGGATGTTCAACTACATTGTTCTCTTCTGGTTTTTCTGCCAACCGCTCATCAATTGGTTCTGGGGTTTGAGATGCCTCTGAGTTCATAAATAATAGTGTAGTTCCTATGACGCGAATAAATAGCTTTTAGAAATATTACAATTGACCTGCCATAAAAGTCCTGAGCATGAGTGCTGAGTTCTGAGTCTATATGAAAATGACTCAAAACTCAGCACTAAATACGCGGACAACGTTGTTCTAAGCAAGTTTTCAAGGTGTTGGGGTCAAATAAAATCGGCAAAAAGTGAATACTTTTAATTTCTTTAAAGTAAAACAAGATAGGGACTCTATTCCAAAATATCCGCCAGTTTTGCCATTCTTGGTAGGGAAAGCGCCGAATCAATTTTTCGCCTCTGTAAATATCTAAGTCGGTAGCGGTAAATTGCAAACGCAGCGTTAACGCCTGAAACATCAGAAACAAACCAAACAGCATGAAAACGGAGCCTACCCAAGGTTGTACCAATAGTAGTGGAATCGCGGCAATCACCAACACTATGGGTATATTGTAACTAGGCTTGAGTTCCACAGTTGATGTGGAGTTAGAAATAAATGAACTGGTCACAGTCTTAAATCCTGCTTTGTTTAGTAGGCATCTTTCCTATTTTAGGAGTCAGGAGTTAGGAGTTAAAATTCCTCACTCCTAACTCATCAGTTTTATAGCCCTGTGAATGCACTGCCAGTCCCCTGAAACATTAACCAAGAAAGAAAGAAGTTGCTAACAAATATAATCAGCAAGGCAGTCACAACAGCAGTTGTAGTTGACTGTCCTACACCTTTGGCACCTCCTGTTGTCGTTAACCCCCAACTGCAACCAATTACAGCAATTAAAATGCCAAAACAACAGGCTTTAATCATGGCGCTAAAAATATCCCAGAGACCAAGAAAGTTACGGGCTGAGTCTAAAAATACCGTATCAGACAGGTTGTAGATATTTGTCGCAATGATGAATCCTCCGAACATCCCTGTCACCAAAGACAGAACGGTTAAAATTGGTAACATTAAACAGCAAGCAAGGACGCGGGGGATAACTAGGTAATCGATTGGATCTGTTCTCAACATCAACATGGCATCAATTTGTTCTGAGACTCGCATAGTACCGATTTCTGCTGCAAAGGCAGAACCAACTCGTCCTGCCAAAACCACTGCTGTCAACACGGGAGAAAGTTCTCGTGTCAAAGCTACAGAAAGCACTCCGCCGATAACGTTTCCGGCGCCAAAGTTGATAAATTCCCGCGCCACCTGAATGGTAAACACCGCGCCAACGAAAATAGCGGTAAATAGAGCAATAAATAGGGAATCCGGCCCAACTGCTGCCATTTGTTCTAAAGTGTTGCGCCGATGGATTTTGCCTTTCAATAGGTGAACTAGTACTTGTCCACCCAGAAAAATCGCTGCCAGCAGCCGCTGACTCCATTCCTCTAAACTGGATTTGGATGTAGTCTGGTTCAATGTTCTGTAGCTAACTCGTAACTGCCTTAAGAATAGCGGAAGTCATGGGGAATGGGGAAGGTGGGGTTCCCTCTGGGGATAAGGGGTAATGGGGGATGGAGCATTGGGCACAAGAGGCAAAGAGGCAGAGGGGAAAAACTTACTGCAACTTCTCCTCTACTCCTTTGTTCCCCTGCTCCTCCAAGAAGGCTGAGTATTAACTTAGATTAAAAATGCTCTCAGAAAATGAAGCTGTTATTAAACATGTTGCAAAGCAATAAACAAGTAGTAAGCTTGGCTATAACCTCCATTTTACAGGGTTTTTGTAGATTTCAGTTGCTTTTTATATCCTCAGCATGAGCTGTAACTACTAGCGGTTTATTTTAATGAAAACTTAAGATTTTTGACAGATTGGCTGCTTTGGAGCGATCGCCCGTATTCTAGAAAATGACAAACCACTATCTTGCTTTTGTCATCTCTACTCACGGAGTTTGTCTTAAATGACTATTTTTACTAACTTTCTCCGCTCCTTAGTACTTACAATCATTTTTAGTTTTGTCGTTCCCATGTTTTTTGTTGGCGGCGGATTCCTCTTTCTATCCCTCATTGGTCACTTCCCTGGCTTACAAGAGTTAACTGAGGCGATCACAACTGAGATTATGCATTTTCTCGCCACCTTCGGCAGTGGAACTCCCCTACGCGGATTATTTGTAATTAGCTTGACCTGTAGTTTTGTTGGGGCACTGTTTGATATGTTTGTCTACTATAAGTATCAAATTTTACGTATAAATTCTTAAGTAGTAAAAATAGCTTCATCAGGAGATTATTGGGCTATAGAAGACAGGAAAAGTGATATTTCCAAGAGTGAAAGTACTACTGATCTTAACTTAACTAGAGATTAGTGTTGCTAAATGGATTTTTATTAATTAAATTAACTGTCGAAGTGATTGATTAAATATTTATATATTCATTAGTTATTAGTTATTAATTACTGACAACTAGTAAACGTGCGCGACCGTAGTAAACCAGTCCTTAAGCATTCAAAAAGCCAGAAATACAAGGCATTGAGAACTCTGAATTTGGCAAAATAACTAAAATAGCCTTTCTAAATCATCACGTTAACGCTAAACTAGAGTTTGGCATTTTGTGTTAATTGCAATTTTTAAGGATTTGATTAGCATTAATGCATTAATTGAGAATATCAAATAAAACTCACTGAAAAATATAAAAATTTCCTTAAAATCCTGATGAGTACAATGCCTGCTCATGTTTCTTAACAGAGGAAAGCAGGTCGTCTGACCGTTGGGCATCTTATATTGAATTTATTACGAGGTATGTTGACAGCTCATGGTTTGGCCGTTTAAGCCCAAGTTTAAAAAACAAATTGCGCGGATCGAAATTACTGGTGCGATCGCCAGTGGTACTCGCAAACGCGTCCTAGAAGCGCTGAAAACTGTAGAAGAAAAAAAGTTTCCGGCATTATTGCTACGTATTGATAGCCCTGGCGGTACAGTTGGAGATTCTCAAGAAATCTACAGTGCCCTAAAGCGTTTACGCGAAAAAATCAAAGTTGTCGCTAGCTTTGGCAATATTTCGGCTTCTGGAGGAGTTTATATCGGCATGGGAGCCGAACACATCGTCGCTAACCCAGGTACGATTACGGGTAGCATTGGTGTGATTCTGCGTGGAAATAACTTGGAACGCTTGTTAGAAAAAATTGGTGTTTCCTTCCAGGTAATTAAGTCTGGCCCTTATAAAGACATTTTGGCTTTTGACCGGGAACTGACTCAACCAGAAGAAAATATCCTGCAAGAGTTGATTGATACAAGTTATCAGCAGTTTGTCCAAACGGTAGCTGAGGGTCGTTCTTTAACAGTAGAAGCTGTGAAAAGTTTCGCCGATGGCCGGATTTTTACTGGACAGCAAGCCCTAGCCTTGGGTGTTGTAGACCGCCTGGGCACCGAAGAAGATGCTCGTCGCTGGACAGCAGAACTGGTTGGTCTTGATCCAGAAAAAACTCTCTGCTATACCCTAGAAGAGCGTAAACCTTTATTGAGTCGTTTTATACCAGGGAGTCGTCAGTTTTCATCAAGAATCGGGGCTGGTATTGATTGGCTAGAATTTGAAATGTCTACTAGTGGTTTACCTCTGTGGTTATATCGACCCTAATATGAGTTAGGAGCGGAGCTGGAGAAGCTCCGCCTTTAGTTATGAATGAAAAGTTATGAGTTAAAAATCTTAACTTTTCATTCTCAACTCCTAACTCCTCACTTTTGTGTTTTAAGGAGGATTTTGGCGTGGACTGGCAAATGCGGGCTATTCGCGGAGCAACAACCGCTTCAGAAAATACTGTTGAGACAATCCGAGAAGTGGTGACAGAACTACTAAATGAACTAGAAAACCGGAATCAATTCCAGCTCAGGGACATCATTAGTGTGACTTTTTCAGTAACACGCGATTTGGATGCAGTTTTTCCAGCTGCGATCGCTAGAGTGCGTCCTGGTTGGGATAATGTGGCTATGTTGGATGTGCAGCAAATGCACGTTGAAGGCAGCTTACAGCGCTGTATTCGTCTCTTAATTCACGCTTATCTGCCAACCTCCGCCTCAATTCATCATATTTATTTACGCAACGCTGCTAGCTTGCGTCCCGACTGGAGTTTGCCTCAGACTTTACAAGCATCACAGCAAGCAGTTAAGTCAAAAGTGTAAAATACTTAATATTTTTAAGATGAAATCCAGTTTTCCAATTGTAAATTAGAAATGTGGCTGTAGTGACGAGTATTGTTTGTTACTAAAGTGTAATTGTCTGCAACTGGAACACTAGCAATTAGTAAATCAAATTCAGCAATAGTTTGTCCTATTCTACGGAGTTCTGTTTTTAATTCACCATACTTTCTCAGAGCAGGATCGGTTAAAAGTATAACGGGTAAGTTTTGAATAAATTCTTCTGTACGAGTTAAATTTTCGACTACTCGTTGATAATTATAAGCACCAAAATATAAATCAGTAACCGTAATGCTGCAAATATAAATTTGCTCCCAGCCTATTTCTCTCACTTTAGTTCTGACTGAATTAATATCTTTAATTTAATAAATGCAAGTATCAGTATTAAGTAAATAAGTCATATAGCAATCCGATTTGATTCCTGAATTACTCATAGAGACTAGGGACTGGGGACTCTTAAGAAGGAATAAAGGTGTACTGAGTTTTTATCACGCAATCAAATATGAGTCCTATAGACTAATGTCATTGTTAGAAATATAGCAGTCCTAAATGTTTGTGAAATATTATTGAGTTGGCTGTCATTAGTCATTTGTCCTTTGTCATTTGTAATTAAAAAAGACGACTATAACAAAAATTTTTACAATCTCATTTAGGATTGCTATAGTCTACAATAAGTTTTGTTACATTTTTCCACTCTAAAATAAAAATTATACAACAGATTGCTTTTGAAGTGAATTTCAAAATACAGGACGGGAGTATCAGATATAAAAAGCTTCTGCCTCCTGCCTCAAAAACCGTAACTTTATACTTCATGCAAATGAAAACTGCTATATGTATATACGCAGTTGGTATAATTATTTCTGACTAAATATAGCTCGTTTGGTAGTTTCATTACTTAAGTAAGAAAGTGGAAACATTACTCGTGTAAGATAAATAAGCTGATAATCTCAGCAATTGTATCAAGTAAAAATATAGTTCTATTGGATATGCGATCGCATATCTTTTTAAAAGAATGCCAAACTCCAGCTTGAAAGATGACTCATTATGGTTCAAAAATGCAATTATCTACGAACTAGGTGTTCGGACATTTGCTGACAGTAATAGTGATGGTATTGGTGATTTTCCAGGGCTGACAGAAAAACTAGACTATTTACAAGATTTAGGTATTACTGCTATTTGGTTGTTACCTTTTTTTCCTTCACCACTCAGAGATGATGGTTACGATATTGCCGATTACACTAGTATCAATCCTATCTATGGCACGTTGGAAGACTTTAAAGCGTTTTTGAGCGCTGCTCATCAGCGCGGTATTCGTGTAATTATTGAGTTAATTATTAATCATACCTCTGACCAACATCCTTGGTTTCAAAGAGCACGTCGCGCTCCGAAAGGAAGTCAGGAGCGAGATTTTTATGTTTGGAGTGATACTCCTGAAAAATACCGAGAAGCGCGAATTATCTTCCAAGATTTTGAGACATCTAACTGGACTTGGGATTCAGTTGCCCAAGCTTATTGCTGGCATCGTTTCTATTCTCATCAGCCAGATTTGAATTATGACAATCCCTTGGTGCGCGAGGCAGTATTTGATGTTCTAGATTTTTGGTTGGAGATGGGTGTAGATGGACTACGCATGGATGCTGTGCCTTATCTCTACGAACGGCAAGGTACGAACTGTGAAAACTTACCCGAAACCCATGCGTATTTGAAGGAGTTGCGATCGCACATTGACGCGAAATTTCCTAACCGAATGTTACTAGCTGAGGCCAACCAATGGCCTGAAGATGCAGCGCAATATTACGGTGCTGGGGATGAGTGTCACATGAACTTTCATTTTCCCCTAATGCCGCGTTTGTTTATGGCAGTGCGGATGGAAGATAATTTCCCGATTGTAGATATTCTCCAGCAAACACCATCGATTCCTGATAACTGTCAGTGGGCATTGTTCCTCCGCAACCATGACGAACTGACTTTAGAAATGGTGACAGATGAAGACCGAGATTTTATGTATGGGGCCTATGCACAAGACCCGATGATGCGGGTAAATTTAGGCATCCGCCGCAGATTAGCGCCGCTTTTGGGCAATGACCGCCGCCAAATTGAGTTACTCAATAGTTTACTGTTATCTTTGCCAGGAACCCCCGTACTTTACTACGGTGATGAAATTGGTATGGGAGATAACGTTTATCTAGGCGATCGCAATGGTGTTCGCACACCTATGCAGTGGAGTTCTGACCGCAACGCTGGTTTTAGTCGCGCCAACCCGCAACGCTTGTATCTACCCGTCATCGTTGACTCAGAATATCACTACGAAGCACTCAACGTCGAGGCACAACGAACCAATAGCAATTCTCTTTGGTATTGGATGAAACGTTTACTCGCTACTCGCAAACGGTTTGCGGCATTGGGTGAAGGGCGTTTTGAATTGGTACAGTCTAATAATCGTAAAGTTTTTGCCTTCAGCCGGATTACCTCTGAAGAAGATGTCTTGGTAGTAGCAAATTTATCTCGTTACGTGCAAACGGTGGCATTAGATTTATCAACCTTCAATGGGCTAATACCAGTAGAAATTTTTGGTTCCACTGAATTCCCAGCGATCGCAGAATCGCCCTATTTCCTCAGCTTAAGTCCTTACGGGTTTTACTGGTTCACCTTACAACGTAAACTTAGCTCAACTCAAGAGCCTAAACCCCAAGCAGATTTAGTAACTCTGCTGGTAAATGGTTCATGGCAGAATGTGATTCGGCAACGAGAGTCAAAAAGCATTCTAGAATCAACACTGCGGGATTATCTCTATACCTGTAGCTGGTTTGGCGGTAAAACTCAGACTGTACAATCAGTACAAATCATTGAAGCGATTTCTTTACCCTATAATCAGCAGATAGCTCAAATTGTTTGGTTGCAGGTAGATTATAGCCAGGGAAACCAGGAAACTTATCTGTTATTTCTCGCCTATGCAGAAGGTGAGCAAGCAACACATCTTTTAGCAGAAATACCGCAAGCTATAATTGCACGGCTTGGGGTGCAAGGCAAAATAGACACTGCTCCACCCAATACTCAAGAAGTTGGAATTTTATTTGATGCTTTAGCAGACAAGAACTTTCTCACCTCACTGCTAGATGATGCGATCGCTAATCATCACTCTTATAAAGGGATAAGCGGAGAATTATTTGGCACTACTACTGATTCATTCTCCGAATTGCATCAAGGGTTAACCAATCATGAGCCGACTGTCCTAAATAAAGAAGAAGAAACCAATACTTATATAGTTTATGGCGATCGCTTGTTGTTAAAACTCTTCCGCAAAGTTGAGGAGGGTTTGCACCCAGATTTAGAAATCCGGCGTTTTCTATACCAGAAAAAACGCTTGCAACACTCAGTTTTCCTAGCTGGTGCTTTAGAGTACCGCCGTGCAAATAAAGCAGGCAGTAAAACAGCCCAAGCCACGACTATAGGCATATTACAAGAGTTTATTTCAGATATCCGCAGTGGCTGGGACTACACCCTTGATAGTTTGCAAAAGTACTTTGATTTAGTGACCACAGAACACGCCACTATTATCGAAGTGCCTCTGCCATCAGGTTACTTGTTGGATTTACAAAGAATTGAGATTCCAGAATTGGCAATTGCAACTATCACTTCTTACCTGCAAAGTGTTGAGTTGTTGGGTAAATCCACAGCTGAATTCCATATAGCGTTGGCTACAAATATAGATAGCTCAGACTTTGCTCCAGAATCTTTTTCATCACTTTATCAGCGTTCGATATATCAAAATGCACGTAACTTAACTGGACAAGTATTTCGGTTATTAAAAGAACGAGTAAAATACTTGCCAACCGATACTCAACCATTAGCATTAGAAGTTCTTAATAACCAACAGAAAATCTTAGAACGCTTTCAGTTAGTTGTCGGGCAAAAAATTACTGCATTGCGTACCCGTCATCATGGAAACTACCATTTATCGCAAGTATTTTACACAGGAAAAGACTTTATTATTCCTGATTTTGAAGGCGAAGCAGATCGCAGTTTAAGCGAACGACGTATAAAGCGATCGCCTCTACAAGATGTAGCAGGAATGTTGCTATCTTTCAACTATGCAGTTAACGAAGCTCTGGGCTATCAAAAAGAATCTGGGATGATCCTACCTGAAAATTTACCCCTTATAGAACAATGGGGACAGTTTTGGTATACCTGGGTTAGTACTAGCTTTCTCAATTCTTATTTAGAAACTGCTAGTCAAGAATCTTTCCTGCCAAAGACAACACAAGAACTAGATGTACTGCTTTTTGCCTATCTTCTAGAGCAAGCGATTGATGCACTAGGCAATGAACTAAATAATCGCTCCGCTCGGGTAGAAATTCCACTCCAATTTATTCTGCGATTACTGAGTGAAACTGCTTAAACAGTTTTTCCTAGTAAGAACAAACGCAAGAAAAAAATAATTTTAGGGGGGAAGAAAAATGAGTAACAAAACTGGTGAACTGACAAAAACAATTTTTTGGAAAGGGAATGCAGAAGAATTTCTAGGTAAGTATTATAACTTACAATTTATTCCAAGAGTAGGTGAAGAAGTACAATTAAAAAACAAAACATGGCTAGTGAAGAGAATTATTTATACTCCTGAAATAGATGATATAACTATCATTGTGGAAAATAAATAGTTTCACCTTAAATGGTTATGTTTGTACAGTTTTGTAATACTCTCAACAGTTTTTGGGTAAAAATTCAGGTGGTGGGATATTAACAGTTATCAGTGAACAGTTAAACAGTTATCAGTTAATCCCCATCAATGAATTGAGAGGATTTAATAATGAAAACATTTTGTTCTAACCTTTATAAATTAAGGGGCTTGTACCAAAACAAACTTGTTGTCTGATGACTGATAACTGATCCCGGATTTCTCACAAGTAAGAAATCTGGAACTAGGCCATTTGCCTAGCCATTAATTGGGCAAATAGACCTTCAGCAACAGCTAGCTCCTGAAAAGTTCCTTGTTGGACAACTCTACCTGCTTGGAGTACATAAATACAGTTAGCGTTACGGATAGTACTAAGCCGATGAGCGATCACAATTCTGGTAACTTGTAACTTATCTAAACTTTCACTAACAATCGCCTGGGTTCTATTATCGAGTGCACTGGTAGCCTCATCAAATAATAAAATGCGGGGTTTTAAAGCCAAAGCACGAGCAATCAACAGCCGCTGTCGTTGTCCTCCAGACAGATTGCCACCTCCTTCACTAATTACAGTATGCATAGACATGGGCATGGCTGCTACATCGTCAGCAAATCCAGACATACGTGCTGCCTCCCAGGCTTCATCGAGTGTAATCTGAGCGCCGCTAGCAATATTGTCGAAAATAGAAGCTGACATAATCTGGCCATTTTGCACAACGACACCTAACTGTCGCCGTACTGCCTCAACATCCAATCCAGACAAATCTTGACCATCATAATAGATAGTGCCATCTTCAGGAGCCTCAAACCCTAGTAGCAATCTGAATATAGTAGATTTACCGCTTCCAGAACCGCCTACAAGCGCAATAAACTCCCCAGGCTCCGCATGGAGACTGATATCTTCCAGGGTCAGAGGCCCATCTTGGCGGTAGCGAAACGTGACATAATCCACAGCAATTCTACCCATGAGCTTACCAGGATCAGCTTTGCACAAATCCACTTCCGGGATGGTTTCTAAAATTGGTTGGGCGCGTTTCCACTGGGGAATGACTTGCAAAGCGCCGATAACTGTATTGCTTACGTCTGTGGCACCTTTAATAAAAG
Organism: Nostoc sp.; assembly: GCF_036917515.1. GTDB lineage: Bacteria > Cyanobacteriota > Cyanobacteriia > Cyanobacteriales > Nostocaceae > Nostoc. Next base: position 12,842 of record NZ_JBALDE010000237.1, read on the forward strand.
TACCAAACGCACTGTTAAAAGCCAGGAAAGTCCCAATCGTCAGTCCGATCGCACCTGTAGTCTGGGCTGATTCAAGCTGTTGGATAGTAAACCAAAAGAGGATACCAGAAGTTAGCGTGGGCATGACTGTATTGAAAAGTGCCACACCGTCTTCAACGTTCTGGGTACTGAGTTCTAGTTTTATTTGCCGACTGTAATTTTTACTCCAAGAAGCGAAACCGCGCTCCTGGGCCCCAGCGACACGTAGTTTAGAAATGCCATTGATTAGCTGCACCGTCTGCCCAAAGATATTTCCTTTTATTTCCAACAGTGGACGAATTTTACGGACGAGGAGCATCCCCGACAGAGCCGTTACACTTATAACAACTACTGCTACAGCCACAGCAACTAAAGCTAATTTCCAACTGTAGTAAAACAAGAGCAACAAGTTCAATAATGAGAACAGACCAGTGATCAGAGTGATTAAAGTTGTGCCACTTAGTAGGCGACGGATTGTACTAATCGATGTCACACGGGACTGAAGATCCCCTGTGGTGTACTGCCGGAAAAAGGATACTGGTAGGTTTAGTAGCCGATCCCACACAGCAGCTTGAGTAGAGGCATCTGAAATTGTTTCCACCCGCAAAAGTGCGAATCCTTGAGCCAGCCGAAACAGTGCCATCCCAAAAGCTGCAACCAGCAACCCCAAACCAACTTGTAGCAACAGCCCCCGATCGCTATCTGGAATGGCGTTGTCAATTAAAATGGCAGTGGCGTGGGGTGTGAGCATACCCAGCAGTGTAGCGGCAATACCAGTCAAAAAAATGATTAGTATATCCCTACCACGATTCTTAAGTGCGAACCGAAATAAATCACTAGCATTGAGAACTTTATCGGGCAAAGACCGATAAAACATATAAGCAACGGGCGCTAGTGTCGAGGCAATAAGGGCATCTACAGTCAGACGAGTGCGATCGCTTGGGTCAAAGATTTCGTAGCAAGTAGCACTAACCGGTAGGAGTGCCATCGGTCGGTTGTCCTCTTGGGTATAAGCAACCAAAGGGCCACAGTCCTTTTCCCACCAGTTGTCCCGCAATAAAATCCGTCGCATCCTTAACCGCGAAGCTCTAACAATTGCCTCCAATGGCTCCTTCACCCGCTTGAGGTTCTCTGACTTAGCAGGGGAACGAATTTTCACACCCAAAGACCTGCCCACAGCACCGGCAACAACTAACAACGGCGTGCCTTCCAAGAAAAAGGTTGCTTCTTGAGTTCCCAAGGAAGATGCTAGTTCGCCTAGAGCCTCTGCTGTCACCTGACGATTGAGACGTACCCGCTCAGTCAACCGTTGCACTTCTTCATGAGCTTCTTGCTGTTCTAGGAAGTTGATCCATTGCAGTAGTTGAGTATGAAGCTGGGACAGCCCCCCAAGCAGGGTATCTGGGTTGCAGATGGCGTTTGTGGTTTGAGTGGCAAGCTGAACCTCCCCCACGGCTTCTAACCACATCCCCTGGCTGAGGGGAAAAATTTCTGCTGACGCATCTAGAGTCAGTTCCTCAAATCCCAGAAAGTGAACATTTCCTTGCTGAATTTTCACCCAGGCGATCGCATCAGGTTCAGGCTGGAGAATTTGACCATCAATTAGAGAAAATCGCGCTTCTCCCACAGCCCGGATTTGAATTGCTGGGGTGGCAATATGGGAAAGTGTAGCATCTATTTGTTGGAGCCAACCCTCCACCAAAGCAACTATTCTGGTATCCCCATCAACAACTAACTCCTCAAAATATTCCCAGTCTACCTTCAGTAATTCTGTTTCTCCCATCGGCACTGCTAAGAGTCGGCGGTGCTGATGAATACAGTCAAAAGCCGTTCCAAAAAGTGCCTCTTCGGGATTGCCAGTGAACAAATAACGGCGAGTTCCTTCGGTGATACCATTTTTAACTGTGACAGCAAACAACGCTACAGAGCCAGACTGCACAACCCAAATTGTCTGCGGGTCGTCTAACAGTATTGGTTCATTTCCCTTAAAGCTGTATAATTTCCCCTGTAAGTCTTTGCCCCTGATTTGGTTGATGACCATAATTAAGCTTCCCCTTCACTGCTGATCAACCGTGAGTACACCCCCTCTACTTGCCACAATTCCTCATGAGTACCTCGTTGCACTACCTTTCCACATTCAAGGACGATGATTTGATCACAGTCACGGATCGTGCTTAATCGGTGTGCAACAATCAGGCAAGTACAGCCACGTCGCCGCAGATTCTGGTCAATAACTTTTTCCGTCTCAGAATCCAGGGCGCTGGTAGCTTCATCCATAATCAGGATTGAGGGATTGTTTACCAAAGCGCGGGCTATTTCTAGTCGCTGTCGTTGACCTCCACTTAAATTGGCGGCTCCTTCAATCAGTTCTGCATCAAATCCGCCAGACATAGAGAAAATTACATCATCAATGGCAGCATCTTTACTAGCCCGTACTAGATTTTTGTCTGGTACTGTGGTATCCCATAAAGTCAAATTTTCCCTAACAGTTCCGCCAAACATTAAAATATCCTGCTCCACCAAAGCGATGGAGTTAGTTAGTACTGATTGCGGAATCTGCTTTCTAGGTATTCCATCAAAGCGAATTTCTCCCTCGCAAGGTTCATAGAGTCCGCTTACTAGTTTGGCTATGGTAGATTTGCCAGAGCCACTCCCGCCTACTAAAGCTACTCGCTGTCCAGGCTTGACCGAAAGGTTAAAGTTTTCAATCAAAGGCGGATCTAAGCGGCTATAGCCAAATGTTACATTCTCCAGCTCGACGTATCCTTGTAATCTGGACAGAAAAGATGAGGGAGGATTTACTTCCTCTGCACAAGCGCTCCCCTGCACAAGCGCTCCCCCACTCTCCTGTTCCCCTACCTCATCAATAGGGTTGTCCAACACATCGTCTAGGCGAATCAAATTGCCCTCCATTTCTTGGAGAGTACTGCCGAAGTTGACAAGATTGCTAACAGGCAGCAGAAAACTCTGCATTAGTCCTTGAAAGGCGATGAGCATTCCGATGCTGAGGTGTCCATCTATTACTCGTAAACCACCTACAACTAATAAAGCCATTGATGAGAGTGAAGACAAAAGTGTAGGTAATATTGAGAAAGTTTGGTTTGTTATCCCCAGTTCTTGCTGGGAATTGATCGCCTTGGTGTAGTACCCTGACCACCGCGAAAAGAAATCTGATTCCAACCCTGATGCTTTGAGAGTTTCTATACTTTGGAGAGCGGCTATCGACGCACCCGCAGCTTTACCATACTCTTGGATTAATCGCTGATTAGCATCGACGCGCTGACGGGAGATCCACTGCAAAGTTAAGACATTTACAGCAGCAAAACTAGCTACTAATAAAGTCAATACCCAGTCATATTGGAGCATGACTAAGGCGTAAAAAATTACCATCACCACATCAATGACTGTAGTCGCCAATCGCCCCGAAAGCACATCAGCAACTTGGTCGTTGAGACTGGTGCGATTACTAATTTCACCTGCAAACCGTTGGGCGTAGAAGCTAACAGGTAAGCGCAGGATGTGCCACAGAAAACGGCTGGACATTCCCACAGACAGCTTGACTTTCAAGCGGCGCAGATATCGCAACCGCAGCAGGGTCAATACTCCTTGGAGGACTACTGCGATCGCCATTGCTAGCAACAACGGACGCAACCAGTGCTGCTGTCCTTGCACTAGGATTTCGTCTACAAACACTTGACTAAATACTGGTACTGCCAGCCCGACTAGTGTTAACAAAAATCCTGCAACCAAACAGTAAATTAATACACCAATAGCGCCCTGTAACCGTGACCACAGTGATAGAATTAGGCTGGGTTTACGACCCCCTTTGGTGAACTCCGGCCCTGGTTCCATGACCAGCACCACTCCGGTATACCCCTCGTCAAATTCCTGTCGGGATATCTTTCGTGGCCCACTGGCTGGGTCATTAAGATAGACCCAACTAGAACTAAATCCCTCTGCTACCAGGAAGTGGTTGAAGTTCCAGAACACAATATAGGGAGGGCTTAAGTCTGAAAGTTGATCCAGTTCCTTTTTAAAGCCTTTTGCTTGGAGTCCATAGCTTCTAGCAGCTTTGAGGACATTAGAAGCTTTGCTACCATCGCGGGAAACTCCGCACTCTTGACGCAGTTCTGGTAGAGGCACAATCCGACCATAGTAACCCAAAATAATTCCCAGAGCAGCGGCACCACATTCCACTGCCTCCATTTGCAAAAGCGTGGGTGTCTTTACCCGCTTGCCTGGATTTTTCAGCAGGTTTTGCAGATACTGTAAAGGATTAATCGGTGCCACTAATGAAGGATTAGTAGATACCACTGACAGACCTCAGAATAGGTAAAACAAATGTAATCGGCGATCGCTCTTCCACCTTGACTCGCACAGATGTAGTTGTTCCAGAAGAGATTTTCAGCTGCGGGCCATCAGAAGAAGACCACTTGTAGCCGCTAAAAGTGGTAGAATCTGGCTGCAAGTCAGCAAATACTTGAATAACAGCCTCTTGCTTCTCACCTATCAGACCTGTCACCACTTCGGGATTGCCCACTACACTAGCGGCTGCTTCTCTGGTAATGGGAAATGGTGAAACAGTGGTAATCTTACCGACAATACCCCCAAAGCGTTCCCGTTTCACGGTTTGCGGTGTAATTTGCAGCGTCATACCTGGTTGAATTTTCTTGCCCTCTCCAACCGGAAAATAGGTGATGCCAACCATTTTGTTAGATGAAGTTTCCGCATCTATACTCCCTAAACGGGTTCCAGCATCAATAACTTGTCCAGGACTAACAGTGATTTCTAGAATACGTCCTGAGTGTTGAGAGATAATCTGGCTGTTATTGCCTAGTTGTTGTTCGAGTTTGGCAATCTCTCGCTTGACTTCTTGAATCTCGTTTTTGCGGGTAGTTACAGTTTGCAGGTCTTCTTGAGCTAAAGTGGCTGCTTTACTATTTTGTTCTTGCAACTGGGCTTGGATGTTTTTGATTTCATTCAGGTTTGAGAGATATTGTTGTTGTGCATCTGCTTCTTTAAGGTCTAGTTGCTTCAGCTGAGATTCAGCTTCATCAATGCTTGCACGCGCATTGTCGTATTGTTGCCGCGCTTCTAACACCACATCATCAGGAATTGCCCCCTCTTTTAATAGCTTCTGGCGGTTTTCTAGTCTCTTTTTATGAGTAGGAAGTAGCCCTTGGAGTGTTTGTAAGCGTCGCTGTAAATTTAGGCGATCGCGCTCTATTGACACAAGCCCTTTCTCCCTCAACACAGGTGTCAAATCCTGCACAATTTTTAGTCTTTGCTGAAGAGATAAGCGTTGCTCTTGGATTGCCTTTGTGTCAAGCTGCTGACGCTGCCCTTGTAACAAGCTGGCGTTACGATCCTGTCCCTCTAGTTGGACTAGTTTAGCGCCTGCTAGTTGTAATTGCTTACGCAGGTCAACTTGGTCAACCGTTGCCAGTACGTCTCCCTTCTTGACCACATCCCCAACATTAAAATTCAAAGCAAGTAACTGTCCTGCACTTTTCGATTGCAGTGGCATAACGTTACGTGGATAAATCAGTACCCCTTGACCCTCCACGGTAATCGGAATACGTCCATAGATACTCCAGACCAAGGCAACTATTACCAAGGAACCCATGGTGGTTAAAGGTAGCCAGCTTTTAGGGCTAACCACCTGCATTAATTGGTCTAGTCTTTCAGGTGAAGATAAACGCTCTAATGACTCTTTTCGGAATAAATTTTGCTTCTGCTCGACCATTTAGGATGCCTCGACAATCACTTGTACTGAAAAATCTCCCTTTTTCTGTAGCTGTTAGACATAGCAAGTTCTTTAAACAGGAATTTACAGCACTTTGCAAGTAAATGAAGTACATATCTTAAAATGATAAATTTTGTGGGGTGGGCATCCTGCCCGCCCTTATGTACCTACTTCAGATGAAATATGCTGTATAACTACTTTGTAGAAACCGTAGAAAACCCCGATGTTTCTAGAATGGTGCGTCGCTCACGCTTGTTGCAACGGAAAGCATCGGTATTAACATACCCACATCAATCATGGCTTTTCGCTTTGAAATTGGCTTAGTTGTGGCGGGTCGTCATCTAAAACTCCTCGTTGAAACATCAAATTTAAAGAGTAGAAAGTATCAGCCGTAGAGACACCTAAACTCTCAAACAAAATAGCAATCTCTTGTGCAGTTTTATTACTCTTGAGGATGACCTCTCCTAGCTCCTTTATCAAGGGACGGTGACGGAACTTAAGCGTTAAGAACCGAGTAGAAAGTTTAAAACCATCAATGAGGTTCTCGTGTATCAGATCGCGTCGAAAACGGATGCGATCGCTTTCTCTGACTGACAAAGGCATATGATTGGTAATCATCCTTTCCAGTAGAACCTTGAGGTCATTGATATCTGCAAAAGTTCCTTCATCGTAAACTTTATAACCATTAGGCCATCGCTTTGAAGCCTTACAAGGGCTAATCAATTTAACGCTGCGCTCAACCATGTTGAAGAAAAATCCTGTTACACAAGCAATAGTTGGTTGTGCTAACTCATCATCCGCTTCTTGATTTGTCTCATGTGCCTTTCTTTGTTTCTTCTCCAAGGCTCGCCCTGCCAAGGCTTTATTCATGAGAGACTCTTTATTTTGCATGACTAGTCCCACATGAACTAGCTCTTCAGGAGTAAATTCTTCGTACAGGCTATCTAAAATTTTGAGGGAGAGAATCGAGAATCGGTGATGGGTGAAACCTTTTGTTGCTGAAAGTTTCAGCAGCGAACGCGTGCGTGCCGGATTTTTCATCGATTGAGCAGTTGTCGTTTGCGGAAAAACTCCCAAAATTTCGTGAAAGTCGCTGACAAATTTTTCATAGTCTGGATTGTCAAATGGATCAGTAGCCCAGTAACAAAATCCCGACCCTGCTGCTGCACCAACAATCTCTTTCATCAACTCCAGCACTTCTTGCCATAGCTTGGCATTTTCGGCACTGTAATAGAAGATATCGCCCAAACGTGGTGCCGATATCCCGCAGAACCAGCATCCTACAGAACATCCTTTGCTAAGTTCAAAACAAACGGGAGCATGGACAATTTTAGCGTTACCTGACTTGGAAATTTCACTGTCATTACGAGCCATCTGTCGTTCTCGCCAGACACGAAATCTCGGATCGCTTTCAAAAGTTATATCAGGAGTTGTATCGCGCCACCGACGCATCCACTTAGTGACGGCATTGTTGTAATCTAAGTAATGTTGGATAGACAAAGGAAATGGCTTGCCTTCAACTTGTTGACTCTCAACGAATTCTTTGTCCAACAGCCATCTGATTGCTTCCGGATCTATTTTCAGGTTGTACCGAGCAAGAGTTTTTTCCGGTTCGATAGTGATATTTTTTCTAAAATCTGGGTCGGCTTCATATCTTTCTTTAAATCGCTTGATTTGACTGAGACTTTTCAACTCTTCTTCACTGAGTACCATCCACTTACTGAAGATTTCTTGCTCAAGACTTTTATCTGGTCGGGTCTTTTTTAAAGCTAACTCTAAAATTTGTTTAGTCATGTTACAACCTCAATTAAAATTTTGCTGAACTAATACTCAATAAATACTTTGGTGCTAGGCTTCACTCCCACAGCAGCACTGACGGCAGTAAGTTGGGATGAGCTAAACGTAGTAGTTCGTAGCCAATGCCAGTTGTCCCGATATAAAAACCAGGGCTGTATGTATCTCCCTGAACTTTGTCATTGAATCTGAAAAAACCTGTTTGTATGGCTCTAGTCACCATCCAAGCCGCCTGTTTTTGAGCATCTGCGATTAACTCAGGTCGCGATAAGTAGTTTCCTGCCGTTAAAAGCAGGTCTATTCTGCCGGAATTGCCGCAGCAACAGTGGTCTACCCCTTGCCAACTAACCTGTTGCGTGGTCTTTAAGGCAGTTTCTATGTCCTGCCGGACTTCAGGGGTATCTAGAATTCCTAAACTCCCTAAGCGGGCAATGCCAATGCCTAGGGCACCATGACACCAACTACTTGTGAAGTTGGGTTTGCCCCCACGGCTGACTGAGTTTCTCAAGTCTGGCCAGTTGCCTGCTTCTGGGGAAAAAACGCTGCGTTCATAGGCGATCGCTTCGGTGGCAGCTTCCAGAAAACAAGCATCCCCGCTAGATTCATACAACCGTAGTAAGGCGTAGGCAATGCCAGCTGCACCGTGGGAAAAACCTGTCAGTAGCTTTCCACTCAAGGTTTTCCAGGCTTTGAAGCCGGAATCACTTGCCACACGGCAATCCAGTAAATGATGCCCACCTAGTATTGCCTGCTCCAAGACTTCAGGCTCCCCAGTCATTCGATACAAGGCCAGCAATCCCAAGATCGCACCAGCAGCACCTGAAATTACGTCATAGTTGCGATCGGTGGTAAGCCGCTCAGATGTCAGGAGGGCAGCAGCTTTCGCGGCATCATTCATTAGAGCAGGTTCATCTAGAAATTGACTGATTCGTGCCAAGGCATAGACGAGAGAGCCACACCCCACAGCGCCACCAATGCCAATCTGTTTAGCAATTGCTTGACTTGATTCACGACTCTGTAAATACTGACGCAGGGATTGCAAAGCCGCCAAAGCCAGATCCCGATATTCAGGGTCGCCTTGTACCTTAGCTAACGCTGCCAAGAACAAAGCGATGCCACAACTGCCGTCATACAGGTTATAACCCAGTGGCTGAAGTTGGAACCGTTCAACCTCTATGATGTAACCCAAAGCAATCCAGGTGGCGCTGCCATTGGGCGAGCGGATCGCCAGTTTTTGCAGATTGGTGGCGATCGCCACCGCCTGCAGCACTAGCTCTTTTTGGGTTAGGGGAGGCACATCTTCGATACTGAGAGCCAAATTTTCAGCTAGCAATGAACCGTCAAACTGAGTAGCGCTATGAGCATACAGTGAACCCCGAATGAAATTAATCTGTTGCTCTAAATCCTCCTTACTAAGTTGTTGGAAATGAGCAATTACCAGGTGAATACTGGGTTTGGCAAAGCATTTCTCAATCGTTTGGTTGGGAGCGATTGTTACAGTATCACTGTTGGCACTAGTGGTAAATAGCGGAATATCTAGTTGCTCCAACGCCTCCTGTTCTGCCTTTATAAGTTGCCACAAGTCCTGCTTGGAATTTGAGTAGAGTCCTTTGAGGTTGTCGTTCCAAAATTGTTCTCGGCTCAAAAAATCAAGCTGAATACTTCTATCAGCACCATCTCGTAGCATTTCGAGCTTCAGGGATGCTTCAAGAAGTAAGGAATAAATTTTAGTTTCCCGAAAGGGAAAGCGAACCTGCTGATGAGCTAGAGTAGCTAAAGGACCATCTGCCCCGAGGACGGTACTTTGATGTTCCATAAGGAACTGATACATTTGCCGAAATCCATCAACCACCTCTTCGAGATAGTCGTTTGGCGAGAGATTGACACCATCCAGAAATGGCACGTTCGCACGCGCTCGCCTTCGGTCATATTCATAACGCAGCGCCATATTGTCTGTGTTAATATTCTGCCATTTCAGCACTTTCAACGGTGTCTGCTGTTGCCTACCTCCCCCCAAACCAGAGGTATCGATACACTGTCCTGTCGAAACTAACAGCCATCTTGGCAGAAAAGCAGTATCCAACACAGAGCTATGTAACTGCTCATATGCCAAAGAATAAGCATCCTCATCACCAATTTTTCCACAGATGCGATGATTCAACAGCATCTCCATATCTATTGGGACGGGGTGTTCTCTGCAAGCAATTATATTGTCGTCAATAAAGTCAGTTCCTTTAAGAACATAAGCTAGGCACAGAAACATCCCACTTCGCTGATAGTAGCGACTCGCCTCTGCTTGATCTTTACAAGGCAAGTGTTCCACATACTCAACCCAACCATAAGTTGAGTGATTGATTGCTGTGAGTAACTTGAAGGAAAGAGGTGCGCCACGGTCATTTAACCAGGCTAGTAACTGATTATAGGCTTGTTCTATACCTAAATCCTTGGGTTTGTAAACCAGTTTCAAACCAGAGGCAAACTGGAGGGCGATCGCAGAACGTCCCTGTCGATGCTGATCAGAGAGACTAGTTTTAACCGCAACTATCTGACCTAGTTCGGCCTCTGCTGAAAAGATTTGCTGAATTTCTAACCAGTCTGATGCTAATCGTCCAAGAAATTCACCTGTAGCATCAACCCAAAAATCGGTGATCGTTGCCACCAAACGCGCCAACACAGGGTAGTCCTGAAAAAAGGACAGCAGTCCTCCGTTCAGCATCTCCTCGATAAACAGTTTGTACTGCTCATTGGAACGAGTGGTAGTAATTTTCCCTAGAGTGCGAATAAAAGCGGGTTGTTTCTGGTATTGAAACACCTTGAACCTTGTTGCCAAGGCTTGCACACTCAAGGTTGTCAGCGACTCTAAAAGAGTACGCTCTAAGGTAGCGTGAGCTTCTGCCGCAAGCATTAAGTAGTTAGTATCTGTTTGAGCGGTTAATTTATTTCTCGCTATATAGATAAATGGCAGCCAGATTTCTTCAAAAGGAAAAGGTTCTAGAGGGTTTAAAAATCGGTTTTCTTCTGCTATGAGACCTTTTTTTATGCTTTCTTTAGAAACCAGTGTCGTGGCTTTTATACCTTCCTTTAAAGTTTCTATCCAAGCGGGGAGATTTTGCTCGTCGCTAAAGCTGACAGAGCCAACAGCGCGGCGTGCTATGTTTAAATCTAAATTATCTAGGGCAAGACGCTGCTTAAATTTTTCCCAGTCACCTTCAGTGGCAACCTGACACCACCTTTCGAGTCTGGCGTTTACTATTTTTTTGTTTTCTGCTACTTCATTAAAAATAAAACTAGAGTCAAGACGCTCGTTAATTGTACTAGCTTTTTCAACTATTTTAATTAAATCTTTTTGAGAAAATTGCATCTTGCTTGTCGGTTCCTCTTACGTAAACAATCTACCGCAGACAATGGTGAGAACTGTGTCTGGGTTTATAGTAGGTACTTGGAAATCTTTTGCTCAAGAGGAAGCTTACTCCGAGTATGAATTATTCATCGGTACAAAGCTTCCTCCTCGCGGCTGTTAGGAAGGCTGTCTTCTTAGGATTTCAAGCCTAACAAAGTTTCCCCTGTAACCGCATTGTCACTATTATTATCCAGTAACCCCAACCCAACAATCGTCACTTTGACTAACTAAAACCCAGCAGCCACCAGCTACAGCCTCCAATTGCTTTTCGGACAATTCTTCGTCTACTACTGCTGGAGGGAGTACCAGGTAGATTTTTTTGTCAGTTTCCTCCAATACTTCAACGGTGATGTTGTTTGGAATCTGCTGTCCTAACTCTTGAGACAGCACAGCTTTGGGATTGGCGATTAGCTGTTTACGATACTCTGGATTTTCTAGAGATTTAGTAGCGATTTTGGCTTCAGTTTGTTTGCGATCTGACATGATTATATCTCCTAAAAATCTGCTATTTTCTGAATTTTATATAGCCGCAATTAGCGTCTACATTTATTAATTTATAGTTTGAATTATTTGATAACAATGTATATTTTTTGGGATCAACTCACAATTTTTTAGATAAATATTAATGGGGTTGAGTTACACCAAATTGCTTAACAAAAATAAAATTGAGCGTAGTATCTAACAACGCTCTGAAGTTGCAAACACTGTTAAACTTACTAATTTAACAGCATGTAATTTAGTAAACAATGCAGAATTATGTGGTAAATTACAAATTTTTAAAATGATGATTAGTGCTAAAATTGTTTTCTGTAGCTTAATTGCCTGAACTTCAAGCTAATACCGTTTTGCCAATCGATGTCACTATTATTCAATTTTACCAAAACAAACAGCATGTCTTTGAGCATCTTGCTCTTAAAAAGTTTGCGATGACGAAGTTGAGTGATTCTGTTTGAAAGCAGAATGGCGATCGCTTGATAAAATAGCGAAGCAAATCAACATCCTGCTACAATTAAACCGCCAAGTGACTTTTGAAAACAATCCACAATTTTTCGCTAAGACTATGATTTTTTTCGTTTTGCTTTGTGTCGAACTGAATTCGATTTTTCAGGCTTAAGGATTTGTTCAACTTTGGTGAAACTGGCGGCATGAATAACTGCCATTTTCGCCCACTACTACAGTCATTAAACTTTTTTCACAATTCTAGAACTTATGTAACCAAAATATGGTTACAATTTTAGATATCACAACATAAATGTTGCAAGTGAATATGGAAGGTGAAGCAGTCACAATCTGATTTCCTATTCTTCTGCTCAAACAAGCAAAACAGCTTAAAGATGGTGGGCAGGTTGTATTCAACTTTCTTTCAAACGGCTCAACATCCAATCAAATCTTGTTCCAGCCAGTGACATATTATCTAAAACATGAGAATCCAATTCATCCTCATATTCAACATTTTCATTCAGTGGCTGACCTTTGCTATAAATGCGTCTGCTATAACCAAGCCGATTGAACATTTCCTCTAGGCGATTTGCAAGCAGGGTAGCAATCACCCGATAAAATCGAGACGCAAAACCTATATCCTGCTGTAATTTTGCTGCTAATTGTTGTCGAGGAATTGACAACACAAGCGAGTCTCCAGTAGCCCTGACAGTTGCAAAAGGCAAACGGGTATCAATGAAAGCTGTTTCTCCCATGATTTCGCCCTTTGATAATCTCGCTATCTCTCGGCTTATAGTTTCGTCACCCTCTAAAACTGCAAAGGCGCGAGTTAAAGGATTGCGTTCATCCTCAGAAACAGAAACTGTCATTGTTCCATCCAGTAGGATATACAGCGCATCTACAGGCCCTCCCTCCCGGATAAGTACTGTGTTAGCGGTAATTTTTTGGCTAATACCTGTAGCAATCATCCAATCGATGTCACTATCATGCAATTGTCCTAAAACAAACAGCATATCTCTGAGCGTCTTGCTCTTAACAAGTTTGCTATCACCAAGTTGAGTGATTCTATTTGCAAGTAAAATAGCGATCGCTCGATAAAAACGGCAAGCAAAACCGACATCCTGCTGCAATTTTGCGGTCAATTGCTGCCGAGAAATCGATATTACCACCGACTTTTCAGCTGCTTTAACACTGGTAGGAGCTGGGCGGACATTAATAAAGGGGATTTCTCCTACTATCTCACCGCTTGATAAGCTAGCAATCTCTCGTCCTAATGTTTCACTATTCTCCATAGCTGCAAAAGCTTGATCGAGAGGATTGTTTACACCTTGCAAAACAGCAATTGTGAATGTTCCATCTAGTATGATATGTAGCGTATCGAGAGCTTTTCCTTGCTGCACAAGGATAGTGCCAGCGGGTATCTCCTTTTGATGACCTGTAGCAATCATCCAGTTGATGTCGCTATTACTCAACTCTTTAAGTAGAACTTCTGTCATAACTCATATCAATTTTGGTTCAGTTTTTGGATGCTCCGCTTGCCCCTTTGCCTCCTTGAGAGTTGTCGGCAATTGGTCTAGAATTTTTTGGATATATGAATGCGCCTCAGAGTCAGCCAATTCCTCTAATGTCAAATAAGTCAAAGCTATTAACATAATCGGTTGACTATTGAGAGTTCTTAACTCGCCTCCATGTTCAGCGTCAAAGTCCTCCAAATTCTCAGCAGCAGACTTCACCAATGCTTGCAATATCTTAAATGCGTCCTCTGAAAGCGGCGGTTGACCTCGGTAATTTTGCAATCTGCCTCCTTCTCGGTAATCTGGAAACGACTCCAGCCCCAGAAAGCGTAAAAACCAATCAGCCCGATAGTGTCCTATAGCCGCCACAATGCCTCTGTAGTCGGCAATCAGTTCGTCGAGCAGATTATTTCGCATAGAACCAAATAAGCGCTGTGTGAAGTAGTGAGTACATTCATGTTCCAGCCGAATGGTCAGGGAGATACGCCGCCATTCTACTTCCGAAAGTCCGATGTCGCTGGCTGAAACATTGCTATAGAAACCGTCACTCAAAATAATCAACCGATCTTGATAGAGCTGCTTTTGCGGGATTAGTCGCCCAAATTCCTCTAACCAACTACTTTCGGAGCAGTTACCAAAATTTTTAGCTGACCATTGTTGGCGATACTGGCGAATTCGATCCCAGTTGTTGAAACCAGTAACCATGCAAGCTCCCATAGAAGCAGGTACTGCTTTGGGTTCATTCCGCATTGTTATTGCCTGTACCAAAGAAACAAAATCTTCTCGGTTTTTGGTGAGCAAAACTGGGATGACTCCAGCCAAGCTTTGATGTAGGATCAACTGAAGTTGTTGGGGTTGCTGCAAAATCAAACCAGTCGCCTCGACCATACCATCCACTGAAACACCCTTACGAGTAGCAAAGCGGTATGCCTCTGTTTGGCTGATGCCTTCGAGTATGGGGAACTGTAACTGTACCAACTTGCTTGATAAAGTTTGAAAGACTCCTACCTCTTTGGCTGTAGCAGCGTATTCTTCCCAGGCGGGTAGATGAGCTTCAGGTGCAAGCGGAAACTTGGCGCTGAGTGTTAAAAAGCTGTGATCAAAGATGTTTTGATTGTAGGCAAGTAATTCCTCTGTCTCCAAGGCAGTAGCACCATAGGAAGCAAGTACACTAGCACGAAGTTGGTGTTGATTGCTCAAAAGCGATCGCCTCCTACTAATACCTTCTTTAACTCAACCTGATCCACAATCTGCTGAGCAATTTCTTGCACCGTCTGGCTAAACGGATAGTCAGCGTAACGCAGGCAAAACAAACCACTGCTGGCTAGCTGAATTATCTCTTCAGAAAGAGGTACAATACCAGCCACTGGAGTGTTGTAGATTGTCTCCATTTGTTCTCGCAGAGTGTTGAAATTCATTGCGGGTAGCACCTTATTAATTACCAGCAGCATTTTGTCCACTTTTAATTTTTTCGCCACCTCCACCGTTACCGCTGTACCCTGGAAGTCTTGGCGGTCTGGACGCAGGATAACGACTAAGATATCAGAGATCGCGATCGCCAGTAAGGTTTCTTCATTTAGTCCAGGGTGAGTATCAATCAACAAATAGTCTAGGTTCAGATAGCGGATTAAATCTTCAAAGCCGTCGTTGAGTTTGCCTACGTCATAACCCTCGCGCAAGATGCGGGAAATTTCCCCTGCCTTAATACTGGAAGGAATCAGGTAGAGCCTGCCATTAGTTACAGATGTCTCGTCATCAGCATTTAAAGTATGACTGACATCGTAGGCAGCATCTTTAATCATACAGCGTCCCCACAAGTAGTCATTGAGGGAGCGGTTCATTTTTTCCTCGTCTAGACCGAAAATAATATGAATCCCTGGTGACTGAATATCGGTGTCAATAATACCTACACGTTTTCCTTGACGTGCAATAGTAGCGGCTAAGTTTGCAGTTAAATTTGATTTGCCCGTACCACCACGAAACGAGTGAATAGATACAATTTTGGACATAATGTCATACCCCAGCTACGTCAGAACTTTGATATAGTTGCTATTTACGGATTTATTCAACCATTGTGCTTTTCTTCAATCAGCTACTTTTACAACGCGACCTTTAAGATTTTGTGCTTTTTGGTGTAATTGCTGGAAGTAATCAGTTTCTGTATTATCATCTTTGACCGTTCGTGCTTTAATTTTTTGCGCTTTTTGTTGCAGTTGCTGGAAGTAATCTGTCTGTGTGATATCAGCTACCTGACGTGCCTTTTTCGCTTCGTCAATTTCAACGTTTAATTCCATCACTTGCTGTTTGAGCTTTTGCTCTCGTGCTTTCACTTTTTGAGCCATTTGCAGGAAAACACGCACCAGTTGACCAATATCATCATTTGCATAAGAAACCTTAGCTAACTGATGATTATCAAAATCATCCTGTTCTACTAGGGATTGTGCTGCTTTTGTCAGAGCACGAATCGGTTGAGCGATACTTTGCGCCAAAATCAAGGCAATGATTGCTGCGATCGCTCCTACTGCTAGTAAGCTGCGGCTGTTCTGCCAAATGAGTTCATTTAAGGGAGCATCAAATTGTGCATTAGCTTTGTTCACCCCTAACACCCAAGGTTGCTCTTTTAAAGGGGCAAAGCCGATCATTTGCTGCGTTTGCTCAAGTGGGGAATAATAGGTGGTGTGACTTGTCTGTTTAGCTCCGACGATCGCTGCTGCTAACTCTGGAATGTTCAAGCTTTTGATTTGATCGACACCATCAAGCCTGTCAGTTTGGCTCTGCTGTTGTTTATTAGGTGGCAAGCGGACTAGGCTATGATAAAGTAGCGATTTATCAGGGTGGCTAATGATCACCCCATGCTCGTCAACTAAGAAAGCATAGCTTTGAGAACCAGCCTGCAACGCATTTACAATCGCCCAGATGTCTTCTCCCTTGATTTTTAAGACCGCTACACCTACAATCTTGCCGCCCTCAGACCGTACAGGGTTGGAGAAGTAGATACCTGGTCGTCCACTTGTTGTACCCAGTATAATGCCAGAGACGTAAGGACGACCTTGAATGCCAAAGCGGAAGTATTCACGAAAAGCGTAATTTTGAGCAATGAATGTGGGGTCGGTGGCAGCAAGGCAGCGCCCCTTTGTATCTATGATGTAGACAACATCATAGTCGGGGTTGGAGCGAAAGACGTTATCTAGCGTTCGTTGCATCGAGGTGCGGAAGGCTGCTTGCTTCTGAGGATTAGTAGCAGCCAGAAAACCCATTACATCCTTGTCAGTACTGACTTGGACAGCAACACGCTGGATGTCGATAATTAGCTGGTCAAGGCGACTAGCGTTACTGGTGGCTAAGAGTTCCAGTTTGCGGTATTCGCTCTCCTCTGCACTTTTGAGGCTCTCTTGGAGGTTGTGATAGGTGGTAAAGCTCATCGGTATGAGGGCAACTGCAAGCAGCGCTACCGAGAGTTTCGTTCTGATAGACCAGGTAGAGGGGTTAAATAACCGACGCAAGAGTTTACCAAAGCCGATTTGCTTTAAACCTGACCAGACTGTGGTGGGAGGCTGGTAAGGAACAACCTTTAGCCCGCCTGCGATCGCATCTAGCTCTGCATCACTGATACTATCACCTGACTTTGAGATTTTAGCTAAAGCAGTTTTCCATTCTGGCAGTGTAAAACTATAGCCAGCAGTTAGTACGATTTCTAAGCGTTGCTGATCACTGACAGCATTTTGCAGTTGCTTTTGCAACACTTCATCCGTGGCTATCCGCTTGTAAAAGGCTCGTGCGCTTTCAACAGACATACATTTTAAGAGGCTATTAAATGAGTTGCCTCAATCCCAGAGAGTAGCAGTAATCTCTGCCATGTCCAGGGACTGCTTCGCCTTAACAAGAACCTTTAAAAAGGCTCGCTGATTTTGCCAACCAGAACGTGGTAAGATAGGAGACTAAGCATCCAAAACACTGTTCAAAGACTCAAAATTGTCGGTTCCTTTGTTGGGAAGCAATTCTTTCTCTAAAGTAGGGGAATTAATTGTTTGGCTCATATTACACCTCTTGCTAGGGCGTAAGCAGATTTAGGTTCATCCTGTCAGCTATCTGACCACTGGATACGATCGCTACATTCAATAGAAGAGAAGCTTGAGTTACCAATTACCATTAACTCAACTTGAGTTTGGTAAAAACTTTCCTCAAAATCAAGATGTCTGAAAGTTATTCTGCCTTATTTCACAATCAGGTTTATGAAGATTCAGACATCGAGTTTTAAGACATTTAATTAGATAAGTTTATAAATGTTTATCAAGTTTTTCTCCTATATCAGAAACTAAATCTTTGCCCTCTTTGTAAACGTCGGTAACAAAGTCCTTAGCAGCGTCTACTACTTTGCCTAGTTCTATACCACCGGAAACCGAAGTAAGCTGTTCATCTGATAACTCAGTAGATTGCTGTTGGGAATCGATTTTCTTTTGGGGTTCAATTGGATTGTTTGTCATGATATGTTTCTCTTTTGGCTTTTTGGGTTTACTTCATCAAAATACTAGAGATGGCTAAAGCTTATTAATCACTTTTGCTCTGATTAAATTCATCAACCTTCCCTTGAACAAAACTGGAAGTGGAGATTTATATTTAATAGCTTAATAAATACAATAGCTGGAAACAATGCAGAATATTTTTGTGGGACTAACTATTTTTTTGTTACAGAATCTTTGTCTGGAACTAACTGTTTTTTTGTTTTGTATAAGCAAAAGTATTATCTACGAGGATTGAGGGCTATGAGGTTTATTCTGTCAGGATCTTAACTATTTTTGTTACCCGATCAGGTTAAATACAACTGCTGATACAGATATTCCTCGTTTTACCTATCCAAAGCGCTAGTTACTTCATCTTATATCTTGCATCAAGCTCAAATCCTCTAATATGGGTATTTTAGCCAAATTCCCTCTGGGAAAATTTCAGCCAGGAATTATCTTTCTACTTCTTTTATCCGTTGTGGTCGTCTCACAAAGAAATAAATTATAGCTCCAATACTGTTTGTTAAAAGAATCACAAGGATCCAAACAAGTCTGTTATTTCCATCTTTAGGTTCTTTAGTAATACAGTCGATGAGTACCCATAACCAAAATAGTAATCCCACAATCAAAAATGTAAATAATATAATGTAGAACGCCGAAAGTTTTAAAATGTTACTCAGTATAAAGCTGAAAAAAACAAAGCTAATAATTGCCAAAACTCCGTAAACAAGTGTATTTTTTTGCAGTTTATTCATCATTTTTAATTATCAAAAATCAGTTTTTGTCTTAACTTAACCAATAGGTAACAGTTGTTTTCCCAGTATCTTAGCGATTGTAAGCTTACTATTAGCGGTATTGGGTTCAGTTGCTTTTCCTTCGGTGGCTCTTTTGTGTGACTGCTGCGATCGCTGTTTCTGAAGCAAGCGGATATAAAAGGTAAAGCTAGATTAATCAGAGCTATGGCTGTTTAATGACTAAGCAGCGATCACCTAAAATCGCTACGATAACTACCAGTTGAATCAATTTATTCTTTTTATCCGCTTCTATTTTCACTTGCTGATTCAGTAATTACAACCATGTTTTTTAGAGTCCAGTCGCCTCTTGTTACTCCCACAGCAACACGCAAGGAAGTAAGTCTGGATATGCCAGCCTCAGAAGTTCATACCCGATTCCGGTGATACCTTGAAAGAAACCAGGGCTGTAAACATCTTTGGGAAGTTCGGAAAATATATAAAAACCACCAACTTGCTTCGCTCTGGCGACAAGCCATGCTGCCTGTTTTTCGACAGTATCCCTAAGTTCCGGACGTGACAACTTGGAAGCTCCTACCAATAAAAACTCTATCCTGCCAAAATTGCCACAGCAGAGATGGTCAATGTTCTGCAAACCAAACCGTTGAGTCGTATTTAATGCCACTGCAATCTCTTGGCGGATTTCTGGTGTATCGAGAATTGAAAGACTCCCTAAACGGGCTAAACCAACACCAGGAGCACCATGACACCAATTAGTCATAAAGAAAAGCTTCTTTTGATCAAGGCTAAAAGACCTCATGTCTGGCCAATTTCCAGTACTGGAGCAAAAGACACTCCGTTCGTAGGCGATCGCTTCCTCTGCTGCTTCTAGAAAAATTGTTTCTTGGGTAACTTTGTACAATCGTAATAAGGCGTAGGCAATGCCCGCTGCACCATGAGAAAATCCGGTCACTAATTTGCCTTCTAGAGTTGGCCAAGCTCTCAATCCAGAATCGCTCTTGAGACGGTTAATCAGTAAGTGATAACCACAGGCAACAGCTTGATCTAGAATAGCTGGCTCTGCTTTTACTTGGTATAAACTCAGTAACCCTAGAATTGCCCCTGCTGCCCCAGCTATGATGTCAAATTTGCGATCGCTTGTGATGCTTTCCTGAGTTATTAATGAGGCTGCCAGATTAGCAATATCCAAAAGCTCCGGTTCATCCAGAAATTTGCTGATCTGTACCAAAGCATAAACAATAGACCCTAATCCAATGCCTCCACCGATACCCTTTTGTTTGGTAATTTGACGCTGAAAACTTGGGTCTGTCTGCTGCAAGGTTTTTCTTAGGGATTGTAAGGCGCTCAGTGCTAAATCTCGAAATCGCGTGTCACCAGTAATTTTTGCCAACGCCGCTAAAAATAAAGCGACTCCGCAAACACCGTCATACAACCCATCGCCCAACGGCTGAAGTTGGAACCGTTGAGCCTCTGGAATGTATCCCAAGCCAATCCAGCTAACACTACCGTCAGCGGCTTGAATTGCTCGTTGTTGGAGTTCTTTGGCAATCTCTACTGCTTCCTGCACCAACTGTGCTGGTATCAAGTCAGGTGCAGTATCCAGACTAGTAATAGGATATTCAGTGGGTGCGACACTGGTCATTCCACGAGCGACCCGCGAGTATAAAGAACCTCTAATAATGGCAATCTGTTGGACTAAATCTGCATGATTTAACTGCTGTATACGAGAAATTACTTGGTCATAGCTAGGTTCTTTAATATATTCCTCAATTATCTGGTTAGGGTTGACTATCAGAGCATCACTGCTTGAGTCGGTAGCAAAGTAAGGAATATCCATTTGTTCTGAGGCTTGTAGTTCTGCCGACAGCATTGGCCAGATGGCAGGTTTCGTATCAGCCTTCAAAAATGCTCGGCTTAACACATCCAGCTCTATACTGCGATCCATACCATGCCGCAGGAATTTTGGTTGCATGGCCTTGTATAAAAGCTGAGCATAGACAATGCTAAGACGAAACAAAAACCGTACTTTCTGATGAGCCAGAGCCGCTATGGGACTATTCTGTGTTAGAAGTACTTCTCGTCGTTCTGACAGGAACTGATGCATCTGCTCGAACCCACCGACAAGTTCATCAACATAATCACTGGGTAACAGGGTAGTGCCATTGAGAGAAAGTGCATTTGCTTTGGGTGGCATGATCTCAAACTCGTACCCTAATGCCATGTTGTCACTGTTGACGTTTTTCCACTTTTGGGTTTTGACAGAAATTTCCTGACCAACTCCTCCTAATCCAGTCGTGTCCTCAGCCTTTTCTCTATTTGGGTCAAATGCCCAGTTTGGCAAAAGTCCGGTTCGCAGTACTGAGTTAAAAAATTGTTGATTCACGAGGGATTGTGCATTTTCTTCTTCTAGAGCAGGGTCAATATCACGAGCATCGTGATGTAAAAGGGCTTCCAGATCCACCAGTACTGGGTGTTCCTCACTAGCGACCAAGTTTTCCTGATGGAAGTCAATTCCTTGCAGCACGTAGATTAGACATACAAGCATCCCAGCTGGTAGTATCGCTGTGCTGCTGCTTCATCTTTACAGGGCAGATGCTCTACGTACTCCATCCAACCGTGAGTTTTGCAGTCAATAACTTTGAGTAGCTTGAATGGTAGTAGACTTCCCTGCTGATTACACCAGTTGAGCAACTGAAAATACGCTGCCTCCAAGCTTAAGCCTCTAGGTTTGTATACCAGTTTTAAGCCAGAGGCAAAGGTTAGAATCATTACAGAGCGTCGTCGATTGTGAGGGTCTGAAAGGTTTAATTGGATGGCAATGACCTGATCTATGTCGTCTTGGAACGTCTGCTGAATAGTTGGCCAGTCTAATGCCAGTCGCTGGAAGAATTCGGCTTTTTCCTCAACCCAAAGATCCATTAGTGTTGCTACCAGTCGAGCCAAGACGCTGTACTTCTGGAAGAAGGATAGCAGTTTGCCTGCTTTAAGATCGTTAATAAAGGTTTGATACTGCTCACGAGAGTTACTGCTTTGCAGACGTCCGAGTAAGAGAGTGAATGGGGATTGTTTCAGAGCTTTGAATAATGAAAACTCAATGTGTAGAGATTTGGCAAACAAAATCCCTAGCTTTTTTAACAGCTGGCGCTCAAGGCTAATGTGAACTGCTTCAGTTAGTAGATGCCAACTCTCGCCAACCTGAGCAATAAGTTTTTGCCGTGCTACTTGCACAAAGGGTAAATAAACTTCTTCAAAGGGAATGGGATCTTCGGGATCTAGACAGCGTTCCACATCTGAATTATCTGTGTTCAAGTCTACCTCTAGAGCTTCCCACAAAGTCTCTGTCCAAGAAGGAAGTTGTTTTGTATCAGCAAGACGAACATCGCCGAGAATATCAACAACAGTATTGGTATTTAGACCATCCCAAGCAAGGCGTTTGGCAAATTTTTCTGTGTTGCCTTTTGCGACAACCTGACACCAAGCTTCCAAGCGGGAGTGTACCTGCTTATCGTTGACATTTTGTTTATCAGGGATGAAGCGATCGCTGAGTCTTTCAGAGAGTGTACTAGCTCGCTCGACTATTTTGATTAAATCTTGCTGTGAAACTTTCATTTAAATAGCTATCCTAATGCTGTAAATTGCACAAACAAACCTTCATGGTATTTGCCAAAGTGATGAACTGCATTAATTCTATGAAGGTTTGTCTATAATTCCCTAGAAGGGTAAAGTATACCCGCTCAGAACTGCTAGCCAAAACAAAAGCTTGGGTTTCACCGAATATATTTTTCCCTAAGCTTTGCCTCTACACCATATTTAATTGATGTAAGTGCTTTACTTTTTCCTCGTTATTTACATTCCGTTTTAGTTGAACCCAGAATGTTTATTTTAGTGATACCTAGATACTTGTAGCTTAGCGGATGTAAACCCAGAATCACAATCTAAAATCTTTCGATCAGACTAACAATTTTTTAGATCGTGTTTAATATTCAAAGATAATTTTTGGATAATTCCCTCAAATCTGTTATCTTATCTTGTTCTTGCTTGTGTACTTGTTTCGATTTATCTAAATAATTTAGATTTTTCAGCTTTACTGTTTGTTACTACTATTTTTTTCGGTCTTCTTCCTAAAAAAAATAGATTGACGTTAATTATTCGTATCGCTATTCTAGTTTTTGTCAACCCTATTTAGGATATTTGAAAATGCACGCAGAACTCAAAAAATTTATTTCTCAGTCCTTAAATGCACGAGCCGAGTTAGAACAAAAGCTCATTGAGCAAGCCTGGGAAAGTGAAACCTTCAAACAGGAATTAATCAACAATCCCAAGGCTGTTATTAATAGAGAGTTAAGACAACAACTTCCAGAAGATGTGGAAATTGAAGTCCTTCAGGAGACTAGCAAAAAGGTTTACCTGGTTCTTCCGGAAAACCCTGCTCAAGTTGGATCTGGGGTAGAGTTATCTGAAGAAGATTTAGAAAAAGTTGCAGGTGGCATTAGTGTTTGCCTTGTCATAACCAGCATTGACCAATGTATCAACAACAGCGATACTACAGGTGCCCAGGATTTAGTATAAATCTAGATCTAGTTAGATCTAGCAAATTAATGATCGGCACAAGTAGAATTAACCCAATGAGTTTGAGCAGGGAATTCTGCTGCGCTCATTGGGTTTTCTTGCATAATTAATATTATTTTTTTGAATCTTTTCCTAAAGAATTCAAATTGATGGTCTGGTTTCGGTTAATCCTCATTAGGAGACACCACACTGCATAAAGCTCTGAAAGAATTTATCGCTCAGGCTATAGACCCCAGTTCTGATTAGTGTAATCTTAGCCTGTCAGTAAACAGCAGTAAATCTATCTTTAAACCAGTGAATCTTGAGAATATTCTTAAACACTATACTATGAGAGACTTGAAACTCCTTCAAAAAATCGTCACTTCAGGGGCAATTGTGACAACTACCGCATTCGGAAGCTTCGTTGCCAAGGTACAGGCGGCTACGTTCACTTTGCCAATCGAATCAGCAGCCAAAGCTACAGGGGTTGATAATTTGCGCGATCGCTACGGTCTAGATGGCACCGGAATTACCATCGGTGTGTTATCCGATAGCTTTGCTACAGCAAAGACCGTTAATACCTCTGGTAACCTGGATACTTATGCCAGCAACGTCGCTGATAACTATTTACCATCTGGCATTAAAGTCTTAAAGGACTATGCTGGGACTGATGCTAAAGATGAGGGTCGCGCCATATTGCAGATCATCCATGCCGTGGCTCCGGGGGCTAAATTAGTGTTCCACACAAGCACGGGTGGTGCAGGAGCCTTTGGTCAAGGCATTCAGGCTCTAGCTACTGCTGGGGCTGACATCATCGTGGATGATGTTAGATATGGATACCCCCCGCTTCAATCTTCTAATTTACCTTTAAACTTTTCAGATATAGAGCCTCCGAACGGGCCTATCAACCAAGCAATTACTACAGTAGTCAACCAGGGGATTTCTTACTTTACTAGCGCTGGTAATGGAGATTCTCCCCCCGATGGTAATAATCCCGCCGATAGCAAAGTGCCTGATATACCAATATACGGACACGGGAATAATCCAAATGCACTGACTGCTGGAGCAGTGTACTACGGGAACGCGAAATCCTACTCAAACAATGCGTTTGATATTGTTGTAGAGCAGGGGCAACTAGAACCCTTCTCTTCGGAAGGCATCCCAGATTTGCTCAAGCCGGATGTTGTGGCTCCGGACGGCCTAGCAATTTCCTTCAACTTGAGTGGAGGTTCCCCAGTTGATGCCGACTCCGACTTCTACAGTTTCTTCGGTACCTCGGCATCGACTCCTTTCACAGCCGCAGTGGCAGCACTTTTACTAGAGGCCGCCTCAAGCGCAACACCCAGTGGGATCTATGATGCTTTAAGAGATACGGCTGACAGCCCTTTGTCGGGTTTTGACTCTCGACTTGGCTTTGGTCTGATCCAGGCAGAAGAAGCTGTTATAGCATTGGGTGTGGAACCCAAACCAGTCCCTGAACCTTCTGCAACTCTAGGGTTGCTATGTGTCGGTATTCTAATTGTTGGTCTGTGTCTAAAACGTACTCAACAGAGGTCTAAGGCTATAGTTAAGCCCAGTGAGAGTCTTGCCCTAAGTTCAATTAGGACTTATGTAATTACCAGAGGAGTCATTGCACGATGCCTGAAGGAGCGACCAATCAAACGGCAGCCGTTTTTGGGTGGGACTGCAATCGCACTTAACTCCACAAACAATTCAACAGTAGTGTTTAG
Organism: Nostoc sp.; assembly: GCF_036917515.1. Classification (GTDB taxonomy): domain Bacteria; phylum Cyanobacteriota; class Cyanobacteriia; order Cyanobacteriales; family Nostocaceae; genus Nostoc. The sequence continues at coordinate 37,785 of NZ_JBALDE010000237.1, forward strand.
CGATCGCTAAGGCATTCATGCTGGAGTGGACAGCAATCGATTGGCGTCATCAGCTAACTGGGGAATATGTATTTCTAGAAGCTAATCCCAGTCCCATGTTTGTGTACTTTGAGAAGCAAACGGGTTTTTTGATTACTGAGGCGCTAGTTCAGTTTTTAACTACTGGATATGCTGCGCCTTGCGCCAAACTTGGGGCGTAGTCCCGTGATACTGGCGAAACTGACGGAAGAAATGACCCTCATTCTGATAGCCCACAGCCTCAGCAATCTGATTTGCGGACTGGTTAGTTTCTAAAAGTAAGGCACGCACTGCTGCCATTCGGCGCTCGACAATCCAATGATTCACTGGTTTTCCCGTCTGGCGTCGCACTAGGTCGGTTAAGTAAGCTGCGGAGTAACCAACTGCTTGGGCTACGTTGGACAGGGTAATCGATTGATAATAATTGGCTTCGATGAAGTCAAAAACCTCTTTCAGTTGAGGGCAAGTAGGCAAAAGCGACTGCGGATCTACGGATTTGGCTGTGTCAGTACTTTGTGGCTCTGGAACTCGCTGGGACTGAACAATATAGCACTGCTGCATAGTTGCTTGTTTTTTCAGTCGAGTTGCGATCGCTCCTAATAATTCCTCTACTGTCGAGGGCTTGGTAAGATAATCGTCAGCTCCCAAATTCATTCCGTGACGAATCTCAGTTTTAGTAGTTTTCGCACTAAGAAAAATGAAGGGAATCATTGCTGTTAAAGGGTTTTGGCGTAAGGTTGTGAGGACACCGTAACCATCAAGTTCTGGCATCATTATGTCGCAAAGCACTAAATCAGGCAAGTGTTCTTGTGCTTGCTGAATGCCGACAAGACCGTTTTGAGCAGCGATAGCTTCAAACCCTTCTGCTTCTAAACTGTCTAAAAATATATCTCGACTTTCTGGCTCATCTTCAATGACTAAAATCTTTGTCATGGTTTCGCCTTGATATTTAGTTATTTATCAGGTGAATAACGAATTACAGCGATTTATAATTGGGTAAATCATGTTGTAGGGGCGCAAGACATTATGCCACTATAACCTGATTGAGTTTCAATAGCATGAAACACCTCTGTATGAATTTTCATCATCTTTCCAGCTGTGCTGTGCAGAGATTGTCATAGCAGGGGCAGCGTAATTGTGAACGTAGTACCCACCCCAACTTCAGTGGTAACGGTGATTTGACCACCATGTAGGTCTATAAGCTTTTTGACAAGAGCCAACCCCAATCCATTACCTGGGATCTTCGCGACATTCGCACCCCGATGAAATGGCTTAAACAGTCGTTGTTGATCTGCTATCGAAATGCCAATTCCTTGATCCTTAATCTGGAAAATTACTTCTCCATCCTGGCAAGAAACTACTAAATCAATCGTGCTATCACTTGGTGAATACTTGACCGCATTTGAGAGCAAATTCCTGAGAATAGGCTGTAGCAATTTTTTATCCAGGCAGACTGTACAATCACCTTGGCTAACTAAGGTGACTGTGTGCTGGGGAGCCATTGCGTTGCAAACTTTCCCAAAATTGGAGCAAGTGGCGTTGCTTTCGTTCAAATTCATTTCTGCCAATATGTCACGGCAAAATTGGATCGGGTTAAGTGGTTTTGGCTCAAACTTTAGCTTTCCTACTTCCGCTTTACCATTGATGAAAATTTCATCCGTCAATTGGCTAATTTGTTCAACTGCTGTTTGTAGGCGCTGTAAATACTGTAGTTTTTTCTCTTCAGTCCATCGGTGAAGATGACGTTTCAGTAAACTAGTAGAGAGTGAGATGACGTTCAAGGGAGTGCGAAATTCATGAGAAACCATAGATAAAAAGTGCGCTCTGTGTTCATTGAAAAGTTTTTCTTGTTCTAGAGCAAAGCGAATTTCTCTTTCTGTTTGCTTGTGTGCAGTGATCTCCCGAAAGCTCCATACAGTGCCAATAATTTGTTCACCTAACCGCAGAGGTTGGCTGTATGGCTCGAAGACCCTGCCATCGTTGAATTCTAAAATACCGTAATCTTCAAAATCTAATTGATTATCCAGTTCTTGAATGCGTCTGCAAAAAATTTCTGGATTTTTAAGTTGGTCTTTATAAAAAGTTAAAAATTGGTTATGCTTCTGTGAAATAATGAGCGAATCTGGAATCTGCCACATTTGGAAAAATTTCTGATTTGCACAAAGGATATCTCCCTTACAGCTGATTGCAATAATACCGTCAGCAGTAGAATCTAAAGTTGCTTGAAGCAAAGAAAGGGACTTTTGTAGTTCTGTCTCTGTCTGCTGATACAAAGCTTGATCACGACACAATTGCTCGGAAGCAGCAGTTAAGTCAGTCAAAAGCTCTTGCACTTTTGACTCTAACGCTATATTGCTTCTCTGTAAGTCCAAAAAACTCTGCTGGCGTAAGCGAAGCTCGTCGTAGACATCGCTTAAATCACGATCCCAAGTATGCGGTAGTGTGACTTGAAAATTGCGTTGTTCTAAAATACCGTCATTAGAAAACATACTTCCACTCCTGGTAATTACTGAATGAGGTTTTGAAGATTAGTTTCCATCCTCAAACTGCTGGTAAGCTGTTGCACTTTTAATTTGAATCGATAAAGCCAAATTAATACCGAGCTTCCAAAATCTTTTTTAAAGTCAATTCAGGTATTCAAATTCAGCAGTCGTTAGCTTACCTTGCTGAACGCCTGCGATCGCCACATCATTTTCTTCGCACCGAGTCCAAGCTCCAAAGCTAACCGATCATGCGAATCAATCTAACCTTCTTGCTATACCAACGCTATAAAGTTTTCTACCCCAATAGTGCTAGTTTGTATTCCAACAAGTTCCGCTAGTTTTTCTTGTGTATCTGTAACCTGAATTGAAGTGCTAAAAATGCCTTGTGTAATTGTGATCTGCTCAAATGTCAGATTCCCTAAGATGAAAAAGTCCTCTCCATCACGATAATCAATTATTTTGTCTTGCCCACCTCCTGATTGCAGCACAAACCGATCAGCTCCTTTACCACCAATAAGGATATCGTTGTCTTTACCGCCATCGAGGACATCATTGCCATTACCTCCTAATAAAATGTCTTGCCCGTCTCCTCCTACTAAATAGTCTTGCCCTCCCCGTCCAACTAGAATATCAGCGCCTTTGTTTCCATAAAGATTGTCAGCAGAATCTGTCCCGTAAAGAAAATCAGTACAGTTAGACCCTATCTTTTCTGAAACAAATGCTTCTATAACAGCCCGATCTGCTTGTACAAGCCCTGAACCTTCTTCTATAGAAAGCGCAGTATTTTGGACTTTAGTACGAATCTCTTCAGGAGTTAGATTTCCATCGGCTCGATCTAACATTAATGCTACTAAGCCTGCTACGTGAGGTGCAGAGGCGGATGTTCCTCTAAAAACAGCAAATCGAGAGTCAGGAGCAAAAGCAGTTTCAACTCCATCTGGTGCATAGACTTCTGGCTTATTTCTTAAAATAGGTTTAGTCAGTCTATTTCCTTCCGAGTCCAGCAGAATAGGAGAACCCCCCCGACTTGAATAACTCCTAATTTCAGTAGGATTATCTATATTTGTTGCACCGACTGTAATAGAGTTGGGTGCGTTGCTAGAACCATAAACTGTTCGATTATTCGCGCTTTCATCTATATATTCATAATCAGTGCTACGATCCAGCCCGTTAGCACCACTTATCCACTTAAAAAAATCAGTTTTGCTATTTTCAGTATCAGCAAGTTTTGCAATAACGAAGTATAATTCTTCACCTTTATTGGGAGCATACGAAAGCACTGCAAGCGCTGTGTCTACAAGAGACTCGTTAGGTGAAACTGAGATTCTAACTATATTATTTAAACTGGGCAATTCTGGTGTATTTACTAAAAACTGAATATATTTAGATTCTACTTTTCCAGTAGGTTCGTTCCACGATAAAAACGGTCTGATTAGCGTGTTTTCTTCTAATACATTGACGTTTTGGAAGATATCTATATTCTCTCCGATATCAAAATCATGAGCTTGAAACTGAAGACCTCCTAACTCAAATTCTGCTCCTACACGAAATTTTCTTTCATACGAAATTCCTCCGTTATTACCAGCAGCAGAAATAAAAGTTACACCTTTATTTACTGCATATTCTACAGATTTGGCTGCTTTGCCATCTTGAAGAAGAGGAGATGCTAGAACAGAATCTTCAACAATAATATCTACACCCTGTGCTACAAGTGCAGAAACAGCTTGAGAAAAACTTTCCTCAGTGACAATAGCCTCATCTTCATCGTCTAAAACAGTATGAAAAAAAAGTTCTGCACCTGGAGCAATATCATGAATTATTTGACCTAAAGCCCTACCCTCATCATCAGCATACAAAGGATTACTACTGTCTGCAATAATCTTGACAGGTTTATTATACCCAAGAATATTATCTTTGCCTGGTAAATCCCCGCTTTTAATATCTGTATCTAACCCAGATAAAGCATTAAAGCTAGTCGAGATAATCCCTACTTTTATTCCACTTCCGTCTACGCCAAAAAACTGTCGAGCTACGTTCGCTTTAATCGCTCTATCGCCTAATGTTGTTACTTTTCCAACCATGATGATAAAGGTAATGTGAACTATAAAGACTTAATTGTTTGCATAATTACTCTAATAGTATCAATTTTTGAATCCTACTAGAGTAATTTTTACTTGATTGACCAACAAATCTTGCTTGTATAGGTTGGTTGAATTCGTAAAAGCAAAGGGAGTTTGTTTTTGTTAGGTTTTGCTACGCTCAATATCAGCCTATGAAGCATTAAGGAATGTAAAATATTTGTCAGGAATCAAGCTTCTTTTGGCTTCTAATTTGGAGTAGATAAAGCAGCGCCAAGCGGACCTCCAGGTAATCCAGCAACAAAGCCACCAATTGCTCCAATGAGCGCATCATCATATTCTCTCTTTGGAGATTTCCCATCTCTACGTGCAATTTCCCCGGCAACAAAAGCACCACCAGCAGCACCAAAAAGTCCACCAACGATGTTGTCTAGCTCGTTATCGTCTAGTTCAACAACCTGATAGCCTTCAGAATCAAAAAATAGGTCGGAACCAGTAGGACGCAAATCAGAAATATTGATAGTAGCCATTGATTTTTCCTCTTAGACGAAGTTGTTTGTAATTAGATTAGCTGTATATTACCTAATCATATTTCAATCTTTAGAGATTTAATCTATAATTTCAAGACTTAAAAACTTCTTCTTTATGCAGAATTACATGAGTTATGTTTTAATTATTAAAATATTTAATATTCATAAATAAAAGTACTTTTATCTGAAAAATTACAGTGCAGTAGCGCGTTACTACTGCTAATTATCTAATTTCAAATTGAAGCTATGTTTTCTGTTGTAAATGGTGCTGTTTTTAGTTTGTCACACCATTAAAGCCTATAAAGCCTAACTTCTGACTGTTCATCCGAATATTGTAAAGCTTTGTAACGAGATGTGGAATTCCCGGAGTTTTGATTCAGAGAAGTAACAGAGGTTCTCAGGAATTATCCAGATTAATTTCTATCTGGGCATTGCAAGTTATACCAGGAGGAATTGCTGTGGACAAGCAAGGTCTATACTTAACAAGTTTTCAGCGTAAGCTTTTGCTCAAGAGTCTAGAAACAGATTTACGTCCAGAATACCGCCGTCGCATTGAAATCATATTGTTGGCAGATGCAGGCCAATCTCAGACTCAAATTTGTGAAGCATTAAGATGCTCTCAGGAGACGGCACGGCACTGGATGACGATCGCCCAAACAGGTCAAGCTCACCATTGGAGCGATCGCCCGATGGGTCGTCCCAAGGCTGTGAATGAGCAATATCTTATTCGTTTGCAAGAACTGGCAAGCCATAGTCCACGTGAGTATGGCTATCCATTTCAACGCTGGACAGGACAATGGTTAAGCAAGCATTTGGCTAAAGAACTGGGGATTAAGGTTAGCAGTTGCCACATTAACCGTTTGCTCAAGGAAATGGGGCTTTCTACTCGATTGCGCATACACACTACTGACAAATATTCCTCAACTCAAGAAGACTCCAGTATTAAGATTGGCGATTTGCCGTCGAACACTGAACCTAGTTTATTGTGGCAATTCAGTTTGATGAAAACCAACAATTAATTCCGCACCTGGAAAGCTATGATTCCGAATTAAATCTACGTTTCCAAAGCAACAACTAGGTCAACAACTCACCCAAACTTTGGGTCAACCTCTGTTAGAACAGGAACTTTCAAATTGCCTTCAACAAATTGAAATCATAGAATCAAATGCAGGTAAATTGTTTTGGCAGGCATCAGATGCTACGGTTGGTATTTATATCATCCTGACGGGTAAGGTCAGACTGCTCAATAGCACAGATAACTTAATCGCTTCACCGGGAATGGGACGATCATTTAGTGAGCTAACCCTGTTTCCAGAAGAAGGCTTTCAGCCTTACACTACTAAAGCTTCAGTAAACCTCAAATTTTGCTATATTCTGGGAGATTGTTTGCGATCGCTCCGTTCTCAAATTGGTGTTGTTGACCAAGATACTTTTCTGTTCGGTGGTACGATTCGAGAAAACATTAGTTTAGGTTATCCAGAAGCAACTTTAGAAGAGGTAATAGAAGCAGCGCAACAAGCAAGAGCGCATGAAGGTACAACGTTATCGATGAATTAGAAATTGCAATGCCACAGACTTATATTCAAAGTGGAAACAAACGTATTGCTTTAACGCCTGTTCAAACAGCAACTGCTGAGGTAATTGTTCGGCAGCGCCGTATTGTTGATTTTGTGCTAGATCCGTTTAAAAAGTTGCAAAAAGGTGGTTTAAAACTCTAAAAAAAGGAAATTTCAAAAATTTACGTTTTAATATTTCATTTTTAATATTTTTAAATTCAGCTTCAATTTGATCCCTAAGGAGTTTTAGTATGTTAGAAGCACCAACCGTTTCTCTAGACGAAATTATCAATCAAATCAAGCTTTCATGTCAAATTCCTTCTGTGATAGAAGGTGTTCTTACTCGCAAGATTATTTCACATACGGCACAAGAGGTTGGTATTAAAGTTGAGCCAGAAGAACTACAGCAAGCGGCAGATAGCTTGCGTCTGATGAACAAATTGATTAGCGCTGATGCTACTTGGTCATGGCTAGAAAAACACAGTTTATCTCTAGACAAGTTTGAAGAATTAGTTTATTACACAGTAATTTCCTCAAAATTAGCTCAACATCTGTTTGTAGATAAAGTTGAACCTTTTTTTGTAGAACATCAGATTGATTATGTCCAGGTAGTTATGTATGAAGTGGTTTTAGATGATTTTGATTTAGCTATGGAACTGTTTTACGCATTGGGTGAAGGTGAGATGAGTTTTCATGAAATTGCTCATCAATATATTCAAGATACAGAACTACGTAGAAAAGGAGGATATCGAGGCATATTAAAACGTGCAAATTTGAAACCAGAAATTTCTGCTGCTGTCTTTGCGGCAACTCCACCGCAAGTTATCAAACCAATATTGACATCGATTGGGGCGCATCTGATTTTGGTTGAGGAACTCATTGAGCCACAATTGGACGAGATGTTGCGCTTAAAAATTATCTCAGACTTGTTTTATGAATGGTTAAAGCAACAAATTGAGCTAATTTCTGGTTATTCCGCTCTTTTTATGGAGAATTAATAGTAAAATACCAGTATATGGCAACAGGAGATCCGATTCCTCCACCCTTATCAGTTTAGCTGTATTAAATTTATGCTAGTAAAGGTTCCCAAACTTCCCCATACTTCTCTTTTAGAGTTTCCCAAGCTTCCACTTGTCCTGGTTCATATTCTCCCGGTTTACCCCATTGTAAAAAGAGGCTTAAAGCAGGCTCCTGTTTATCATCTAAAAACCGGATGGCATAGGTTGTAAAGTTACCTCTCTTCGCTTCACCTGTTTCAAATTTCACCTGAGTGATTTTATCCATATTCAAGTGAAACTCAAAGCCTTCAGTATGCATATTTGCATATTTACCTTTGGGCAATTCTGCATAAAATAACTTTTCTACTTTGCCTCGTGCTTCTAACACAGCAGCGCTGCTAGTAACAATTAAACGCAAAGTTCCCAAAGTCTCGCAAGCTGCTAAAAATTCTTTTAATGTTGTGGTCATTTGTCATTTGTCCTTTGTCATTGGTTAAACGATGATTTCTAACTAATGCTCAATGCCTTATGCCCCATTCCCAATCCCTATTTTTCATATTGTTCATAAGCAGCGACAATACGCTGAACTAAAGGATGACGCACAACATCTCTTTGGGAAAATTCACAAAAGGCAATGCCTTCAACGTGTTTTAAAATTTGTAAAGCTACTCCTAAACCTGATTGTTGGTGAAGTGGCAAATCAGTTTGTGTCATGTCGCCTGTAATCACCATCCGCGAACGGAAGCCCAAACGAGTCAAAACCATTTTCATCTGAGCGGGTGTAGTATTTTGAGCTTCATCGACAATTACAAAAGCGTTATTGAGGGTGCGTCCCCGCATATAGGCGAGTGGTGCGACTTCAATCACACCGCGTTCCATTAAACTGGGTACTTTTTCTGGGTCGATGAATTCATAAATAGCATCGTAAAGTGGGCGAAGATAGGGATTAACTTTCTGCTGTAAGTCTCCAGGTAAAAAACCGAGTTTTTCGCCGGCTTCGACGGCAGGGCGAGTTAAAATTAGCTTTTCAAACTGATTGGCAAGGAGTGCTTGGACAGCAACAACAACAGCGAGATAAGTCTTGCCGGTACCAGCAGGCCCAATCCCAAAAGTAAGATCGCGTCTGCGGAGTGCGTCGATATATTGGCGCTGGCGAAAGGTTTTGGCACGGACTTCTTCACCTCGGCGACTTTTGGCGAGGACATCTCGCTGTAAATCTTGCAGTTCCCCTTGCCGATCGCTATCTATGGCTTGACGAGCTGTTAAAATATCGGCACTGGAAATGGTATTGCCTTTAATCCAGAGGTCTTCAAGCGATCGCACTAATCGAGAAGCCAGATCGATTTGCTTTTCGGTACCAGAAATGACTAATTCCTGTCCGCGTAGCACTAAAGCGGCTCCTGTTTGCCGAGATAAGATTTTGAGATTTTCTTCTCCATCTCCGCTAAGAGCGATCGCACTGGGAATATTCGGCAGCTGAATTGTTAAAGCACCTGCCATAGTATTTCGTAATTGGTGAGGATCTGTGTTTGACAAAGGTTAATCTTTTCTCGCTAACGGCGAAATTACGCTTTTATTACTTACATTGTGGAAAAATTTTTGTCATAAATTAATCGGTTGTAGGGGCGTACAGCTTGCCTTCATCCCCTAACCCCTTCTCCCATATTGGGAGAAGGGGAACTGGAGAATTTACTCCCCTCTGCCAATATGGGAGAAGAACTGGGGGTGAAGGCAAAACTCATGCACTCAGAAGATTTAATCTGAAGTTGACACCAATGCAAAGCTGTACGCTCCTACTGGTAAAGAGTCCAAAAAAAGATTCAAAAATCTTTTTACTAGTTTCCATCTTTATAAAAATTCTGAGCGGAGGTAGCAACAACCGCTCAGATTTGCTCTCTAGTTTCAACCTAGCGGAGGCGGGGTTTAACAATGGGTTTAGACCCATCATTTCCACGCGGTTCTCTCCTAGTGGGTGGTGGCGATCGCTCTTCTGTCTCTTCATCAAAAGACATACCCTCACGGCCTGGCGTGGTGCTGCCGTAGATATCCAGGTATGTTGATTGCCCAGCTGCGGCTGCGGCTGCGGCAATTACTGTGCGAATCGCCTGAATATTGCGTCCCCCTCGACCAAACACTTTCCCTTTATCTGTGCTTTCAAAGGCGATGCGAACCCAAACCCGATTCAGGGACTGAGAAATTTCACAATCGACGCTTAATGTCTCTGGAGATTCCAAAAACGGCTGCACCAAAAACCGAACCAGCTCAACATAGTTGGGGCTAGCTGTTGGGAGTTTTGTTTTCAAATTATGATGCGGCTGTTGCACTGACCTGCTCAAAAACATTAGCTTTTACTAGAATGCGACGAACGGTGTCAGTAGGTTGAGCGCCTTGTTGTAGTCGCTTGACGATAGCGGGAACGTCTAGTCGCACTTCATCAGTTCTGGGGTTATAATATCCCAACTCTTCTAAGGGACGACCATCGCGGCGAGCGAGGTTGTTAATGGCGACAATGCGGTAACTTGCTTCCCGCTTTTTACCGAATCGCTTCAGGCGCAGTTTGATCATGATTGAAGAATCTATTCTCCTAATTGGTAAGTATGCCGAAATGCTAATTTTAGCACTCGTCTAGCATTTGCTGCTATTAGTCATTAGTCATTAGTCATTTGTCATTAGCAAACTACCTATGCCCCATGCCCCATGCCCCATGCCCAATGACTAAAGATTGCCAAAGCCTTTTTTCTTTTTATCTTTGGGTTTTTTCTTTTTCGTGGCTGAGGCACCATCATAACCTCGCCATCCAGGGGCTGGGGGACGATTTCCCGCTCCGGCAAAGGCGTTGCCCATGCCGCCACCGCCGAACATTCCCGGCATTCCAGGGAAGCTACCTTGACCCATTTGCTGCATGAGCGATCGCATTTTTTGGAAATCACCCACCAGTTTGCTGACATCTGACTCTCTATAGCCGGAGCCAGCAGCAATCCGCCGCCGCCGACTGGGAGAACTGGCTAATAAGTCGGGGTCGTGGCGTTCTTGGCGAGTCATGGAGTTAATCATCGCCTCACACCGCTTAAGCTGGGTTTCTCCCTGTTTGAGTTGATCGTCTGAGAGCTTGTTCATTCCTGGAATCATCTTGATCAAGCCTCCCAGAGAACCCATGTTCTTCAGCATCCGCAACTGCTTGAGAAAGTCAGTAAAGTCAAACTTTGCTGACAGAATTTTCTCCTGCATTTTCTCAGCATCTGCTAAGTCAAATTCTTCTTGGGCTTTTTCTACCAGGGTTAATACATCGCCCATTCCCAGAATCCGCGATGCCATGCGATCTGGATAAAACGGTTGCAGTGCCTCGACTTTCTCACCTACACCCACAAATTTAATCGGCGCTCCCGAAATTTTTCGCACCGAAAGCGCTGCACCACCACGGCTATCACCATCCATCTTGGTGAGAATCGCTCCAGTAATGCCGATCTGCTCGTGGAAGGTGCGGGTAAGATTAGCTGCCTCTTGACCAGTCATTGCGTCCACCACCAACAGAGTTTCATCAGGTTGGACAGTTGCTTTGATGCGGGCTAATTCCGCCATCATATCTTCGTCAATTTGCAGACGACCAGCAGTATCAATAATTACTGTGTTGACACCTTCTGCTCTGGCGCGTTCTACACCTTGCCTTGCGATTTCTACGGGATCGGCGTCGCTTCCTAGTTCAAATACTGGTACGTCAATTTGCTTACCCAACGTCACCAACTGGTCGATCGCAGCTGGGCGATATACATCTGTCGCCACTAACAAGCAGCTACGCTCTAATTTACCGAGATGTAAGGCTAACTTAGCGGTAGCCGTGGTTTTACCAGTACCTTGCAATCCAGCCATTAGCACAATAGTAGGCTGTTCTTGGGCTTCTGCTATGGGAACATTCTCTTCTCCCATCACCTGCACCAGTTCATCGTGAACAATTTTGATAAACTGTTGGTCAGGTCGCACGCCGGTAATCACCTCGGCTCCCTGTGCCTTGGCTTCGACTTCGCTAATAAAATCTTTGACTACCTGGAGATTGACATCTGCCTCCAACAAGGCGCGGCGCACTTCGCGCAATGCATCTTGAATGTTGGATTGAGAAATTTTGTCCTGTCCCCGCAGTTTTTTCCAGGCGGATTCTAAACGGTCAGATAATGCATCAAACATAATGTAATTACAGGTAGTTCGCCAATGGGGAATTCTAAACCGCGGATGAATGCGATTTGGAATTTCCGCTAAAGTTTAAACGTGCTATCTACCAGCTTAGTATTTTTCACCCCGACTGTAGCAATCAGATACGGATTGGGGAAGAAGTAAGGGAGCTGGGGAGCAGAGGAGAAGTTGCAGTAAGTTTTTTTTCTCAGCAAGAACAGCACCCCGCCCCTCTGCCTCTTTTCAATAGTGGGAATTGGGGACTCTGATGATTGAATATTGGCTACTGCTGCGATTGCTAATTCGTAATATTATCTAGTTAGGTAGCTACGGTAGCCAAGATGTCGCAGCGAATCAAAGTATACTCATACTCGATATACCACTCGTCAAATTCATATATTGGTATTGCTCTTGCAGAAAAAGCTTTGCGCGGATTGCCTGTTGACATTGAACGACGACCAATTTATATACCGAAGGAGCGTGGGATAAAGGTAGCTGATCTCCAAGGACGAAGTGAAAGCGCTCTTTTATCGTCCTATCACAAAGAAGATTGTCTGCGGTGGGCAAAAAAGTACGGTATTGAAATTCGGCTCAAAGAACTTGAAGAATTTGGTATGTGGGTCAAGCGCTGGGAGAAAATGAAGTTTGGTCGTGAAGAACTTCCCGCAAGGGCATATTACGCTGCTTGTGGAACTGGGAAGGAGCATCTGCTTGATGCCGCTTTCTTTCGAGCAACGTACATTGATCTACTTGATGTCAACGATGAGTCTGTGATTAAGAAAGTTGCAGATGATGTTGGGCTGAATGGCGATCGCATTCTTGAGTTAATCTACGGGGAAGCAGCCAAACAAGCAGCAGTAGCAGCTTTGGCAGAATATGAACAGTTTGGCTGTCCCGGAGTCCCGACTTGGGTAGTGGAAGGCGAAAGATTTTGGGGAAAGGATCGTGTAGATTGGGTAATAGAAAAGGTAAAACAATTAATTATCTAATATTGCTGTAACCAAAATAGTACTGAGTAAAAAAGTGATGATTTTTCAGATGAATGCATATAAATCATCACTTGGTCTCTTTGCTTATTCCTGGTCTAGCCCCTTAACTTTAGCTACTGGTTTTTTAGTTGTTACCTGATAAATCGGCAACTCAATCACAAACTCTGTACCTTTGCCAAGTTCAGATTGGCAGTATATCTTGCCGTTATGTTTTTCTGTGACTATCTGATATAGCAGTCGCCATCTTAGTTAGGACGTAGAATATATAGAGAAGTGATTGATTTCTGCATTCGTATGGCAAACCCTTACAGTTATGATCTA